>CAVTQL010000021.1:0-121666 GCA_963736845.1 uncultured beta proteobacterium | reverse complement strand
CGCCCGCCTGACCGCAGCGGCCATTCTTTTGTATGGATGCAACAACAATCAGGCCGCGCAGGAGTTCCCGGTGTTTGACAAGGTCATCGTAGACCGCAACGGTCCGACAGACCCCTGG
Organism: uncultured beta proteobacterium; assembly: GCA_963736845.1. Taxonomy (GTDB): domain Bacteria; phylum Pseudomonadota; class Gammaproteobacteria; order Burkholderiales; family Rhodocyclaceae; genus Azonexus. Next base: position 121,548 of record CAVTQL010000021.1, on the reverse strand, counting down.
GGAAAAGCAACCGGGGACATCAATGGCGATGGAAAGCCGGACCTGATCGTGGGCGGGCACGGTGGACAAGGGTTGGTCTGGTACGAAAATCCGAACTGGAAGAAGCACGTGATAGACGCGTCCGGCTCATTCGGCACGGATCATGAAGTTGCCGACCTGGACGGTGACGGCAGGATGGATGTCGTCAGCCTGAGGAACGAAGGCCTCGTCTGGTATCGCAATCTGGGAAATGACAAGTGGCAGATGACGACGATCGACAATGTGGGGCTGCATGACATCGAGATCGCCGACCTCGATCGCGATGGACGTCCCGACATCATCGGTCGCGGCCAGACATCGTTCAGGAACACCGGCCACACTTTGTACGTCTACAGTCAGCGTGGCGGAAACTGGCAACGTACGGCGATCGAGGTACCGAAAGGCGAAGGTCTCAAGGTGGCGGATCTGGATCAGGATGGCTGGACGGACATCATCGTAAACGGCCATTGGCTCAGGAATCCCGGCAAAGCAAAGGAGGCCTGGAAGCTGTACCGTTTCGCCGCCGATTGGACATGGCAAGACACTTACATAGATGTCGGCGACATCAACGGCGATGGCCGACCCGACATCGTGATGTCTCCTTCTGAACCGGCTGGCGGAAAATATCGTCTTTCATGGTTCGAGGCCCCCCGGAATCCCCGCGATAGCTGGCCCGAGCACATAGTCGCCGAGAACGTCGAGGCGACTCGCCATTTTGTCGGATTGGCGGACTTCGACCGGGACGGCCACCTCGATATTGCGACCGCTACGATGCACCAGAGTACCGGACCCGTCGGGATCGAGGTGTATTTGAACAATCGACTCGGCAAAGAATGGTCGAAGCGAACCATCGCCAATGTCGGATCGCACAACATGAGGATTCTCGACGTCGATGGCGATGGCGATCCCGACCTGTTTGGCGCCAACTGGAGCGGCCCCGATCAACAGATTCTGCTTTGGGTAAACCAGACCTGCTCACCCGCAAAGGGCTGCCCCGGTTGGCGACGGCATGTCATTGATGGCAATCGTCCAGGCAAGGCGGTATTCATTGTCCCTGCCGATATTGATGGCGATGGGCGGGTGGACATAGCCGCCGGTGGATTCTGGTACAGGAACCCGGGCAGGCCCGACGGAAACTGGGAAAGGCGCGCCTTTGGCGATCCTGCAAACGATGTCGTCCTATTAGCCGACCTGGACGGCGATGGAGATACCGACGCCATTCTTACGAGATGGCGCGAAAGCAAGGCGGATTCGCGATTCGTGTATGCGGAGAACCAGGGGCGCGGAAAATTCAAGTTGCGCACGGACCTGCCGGCCGGTGCAGGTGACTTTCTTCAGGGACGCGCGATGGGACAGTTCTCCTCTGCCTCGAAGTTGCAGCTTGCCCTCTCATGGCACATGGCCGGAAAAGGCATCGAATTGATGACCATTCCTCCCGCGCCCATGAAGGACGAGTGGAAGATCGAAAGAATCTCGGATTTCTCGCAGGATGAAGCACTGAGCAGCGGAGACATTGATCGAGACGGGCGGCTTGATCTATTGCTGGGGACGGTTTGGCTCCGGAACTCTCCTGAGGGTTGGCACCGTTTCACCATTGACCCTGGCCGAACCAATCCGGACAGGAATCGGCTGGCGGACATCAACCGCGATGGCAAACTCGACGCTGTCGTTGGCTTCGAGGCGATCAGCAAGACAGGGGAGGTCATCTGGTATGAACAGGGGCCGGTCGCAACCCAGCCCTGGATACCGCATCTGATCGGAACTGTCATCGGGCCGATGAGTCTTGATGTCGCCGATTTCGACGGTGATGGAGATCTTGATGTCGTGGTGGGCGAGCACAACCTGGAACACCCCGACAGAGCACGGTTACTTCTGTTTGAAAATGTTGACGGTCGCGGTCGACAATGGCGTGAGCATGTTTTGCACATCGGCGATGAACACCATGATGGCGCCATCGCCGTAGACATTGATGGCGATGGCGATGTCGACATCATTTCGATCGGGTGGGAACACGGAAAGGTGCTTCTCTACGAAAATATGGGCTTGCGCAGTGCCGTTGCGAATCGGCCCAAGTGATGTCTGAGATACAGCGAGGATCTGTTGGAAACCGTTGATACCATTGTGATAGGGGCTGGAGTGGTCGGCCTGGCGATTGCCAGATCGCTGGCACTGGCCGGTCGCGAGGTACTTGTTCTGGAAGCGGAGGCTGCTTTCGGCACGCAAACCTCCGCGCGCAACTCCGAAGTCATACACGCCGGCCTTTACTACCCCAGGGATTCCCTCAAGGCGGCCTTGTGCGTGCGCGGCAAGGAACTCCTCTATCGCTACTGCGCGGAACGCAACATCCCGCATCGCCGACTCGGCAAGTTGCTGATCGCTACCGACGCGTCGGAACTGGCGGCGCTGGCCAGCTATGCCGAGCGGGCGGCGGGCAATGGCGTACCGCTCGAGCCACTGACTGCTGCCGAGGTTCTCCGGCTTGAGCCGGCGGTGCGCGCGATTGCCGGCCTGTACTCGGAATCAACTGGCATTCTGGACAGCCATCAGCTCATGCTCACGCTGTTGGGTGACGCCGAACAGGCCGGCGCGATGCTGGTTACCCACACCCCGGTCGTCGCCGGAAAGATCGAATCAGACGGATTCTTGCTGCGCACCGGGGGTGACGATCCGTTCGAATTGCGCTGCCGTATGCTCGTCAATTCGGCAGGCCTTTACGCCCAGGAACTGGCACGGTGCCTCGAGGGCTTTCCAGCCGAATGCGTGCCGCCCACGTTTTACGCCAAGGGTCACTACTTCACCCTCAGCGGGCGTGCGCCATTCCAGCACCTCGTCTACCCGATGCCGGACCATGCCGGCCTCGGCATTCACGTGACACTCGACCTGGGTGGCCAGTGCAAGTTCGGACCAGACGTCAGCGGCTGGCCTGTATCGCCAGACTATTCATTCGAAGCGGGTTTGGAAGACAAGTTCTACCGGGCAATCCGCCGCTACTACCCTGACCTTCCAGACGGCTCTCTCCAACCAGGCTACACCGGAATCCGGCCGAAAGTGACGGGTCCGACACAAGCAGCGGGTGACTTCATCATTCAGGGACCAGACGCCCACGGCGTGAGTGGGCTGGTAAACCTGTTCGGGATTGAATCACCCGGGCTGACTTCGTGCCTGGCGATTGCCGAGAAAGTCGTCGAGGGATTGAACCGCCACCGCAGCAACCACGTGCTTCTCTCGGGGGTTCGGGAGGCATGATTGCGGTCGACGTCATTAAAGGGGCCGTTTTGAATGCTTGACGTCTTCTTTTCGGTCGATGTCGAGATCTGGTGCGACGGTTGGGACAATCTCGACGAAAAATTCCCCGGACGCCTTCCGGCGGTATGTCTATGGCCCGACGGCACGCGGCAATTTCGGGCTGCCCTACACCGTGCAGGTACTCCGCGAACACGGGCTGAAAGGGGTTTTCTTCGTCGAGCCCTTGTTCTCGACGCGATTCGGCAGCCAGCCGCTGGAAGAAATTGTCGGACTGATACGCGAAGGCGGGCAGGAAATCCAGCTGCATCTGCACCCCGAATGGGTCGACGAATCGGTCGAACCCCTGTTGGAGAACATCGAACGCAAGCGGCAGCATCTTCGCTATTACACGCGCGCCGAGCAGGAGATTCTCGTCGCCGCCGGAAAGCGCCTGATCGCGCACGCGGGCGGCGGCGAATGCACGGCGTTCCGGGCCGGCAGTTTCGCCTTCAATCGGGATACGTTGGGGGCGCTGGCGGCGAACGGCATTCGTTTCGACAGCAGCTACAACGCCACGCGCTTCGGTCTCGACAGCGGCGTGGCTCCCGGACAGGTAATGGTGGATGCATTCGAGTGCGACGGCATCTACGAGTACCCCATGACTGTCTTTGACGGCGGCACGACGTACCTGCGCCATACCCAGTTGACGGCCTGCTCGCATCGCGAGATGGAGGGGTTGCTTTGGCAGGCGCTTGAATCCGGGAGGCGGTCGTTTATGATCCTTTTCCACAGCTTCGAAATGCTGAACAAGACCAGGGATCGCCCGGACACCGTGGTCATTTCCCGTTTTCGAAAGCTCTGCGCCTTCCTCGACCGCAACCGCGACTCGTTCAACGTGCGCGGCTTCGAGGGCTTGTCGCCCAATCTGGCCACGCTGCAGCCGGCACCCTTGAAATCCCCTGTCTGGAAAACCGCCATGAGAGTGCTGGAACAAGCCGGTCGCAGGAGGTTTCGATGACGGCGGGCGCCTGCCGGGATTACGCGCTGAAGTATCAGTTGAGCGATTGGACCGTGTTCAGCGTGAGCCTGCCGTTGCAGATGTCGTCGGTGAAGGTGGCCGAGCGGGCGCCCCCGGAAAGACAGCCCGGACCGCCAGACTCACCGCTGGCTGAAGGAAGCGAAGGCTTTCTGGTGCGCGCTCTGCCGATCGCGGAAGCCTTGTCGCCGATCGGGGCGGCGGGAGATTATCTGCGCTACGTTCAACTCCAGTACCGGCACTGCATCATCGATTTCCGGTCGTCGTTCGAGGAGTACCAAAAGAAGTTTTCCTCCAGGACCCGGTCGACGATCAATCGCAAGGTCAGGAAGTACGCCGGGCACTCGGGCGGCACGCTGTCCTGGAAGACCTACCGGACGGTCGAGGAACTCAGGGAGTTTCTTCCGTTGGCACGCGACGTGGCGAAGAAGACCTACCAGGAAAAGCTCCTTGACGCCGGCATCCCGGAAAGCGAATGGTTCGTCCGCGAGATGGAGTCGCTGGCGGCACAGGATAATGTGCGGGCCTACATCCTGTTCGACCGCGAACGCCCTGTTTCATATCTCTATTGTCCGGTCGACGAGGGAACGCTGATCTATGCTTATGTGGGATACGACCCGAACCACAAGAAGTTGTCGGTCGGCACCGTCCTGCTATGGCTGGCCCTCGAGCAGATGTTCGCTGAAGGCTGTTTCCGCCGCTTCGACTTCACCGAGGGTGAATCCGAGCACAAGCGCCTTTTTGCCACGCACGAAATGCTGTGCGCTAATGTCCTGTTCCTGAAGAATTCATTGAAAAACAGGATTCTTGCGCATAGCCATTGGCGGACGGAACGCTTTTCCGCATGGCTCGGCGATACGCTGGACAGATTCGGTATCAAGGCCAAAGTCAAGAGATTCCTTCGCTTCAGACACAAATCGTCAGTCGGCGCCAGATCCGAAGCCGCAATGAACACTCGATGAGGTGACGGGACATGAATTTCCGAATCCAACGCTTCTGGCGCCGACTCGGTGCGATCGCCGGGAAGGCCAGGTTGGCTGCCGAGATGATCGGGCAGGCTCGCAAGCACTATGGCGGCAGCTATTATTCCGTCGGCTTGCGCTTTCTCGACGTTTATGCGAAACGTTTTTCCCCATCCGAGATTGTCGAACTGGATTTGCTGGATGTCTCCAAATCCAGGGGAGAAATCGATGAATTGATCAGCAAGGAGAACATGGTTGGGCTCCAGCGCAGCTTCAATCCGGTGGAACTGACTAACCAGACCGAGAACAAGCTAGATTTCGAGCGACTGTGCGCAGAAGCCGGCTTGCCAAGCGCCAAGACTGTTGCAGTAGTTGAAACCCGTCCCTGTCTCAGTGCCTCCTTGAACGGCGACGAGATTGCGGGCGGGGATGTAATCAATGCCCTCGTCACAAGATTGCCGCCCGGGGCTTATGTAATCAAGCCGCGCGACGGGGCGCTCGGTCGGGGTGTCCGGGTGTTTTCCTGTGGCGATAGCGCGCCGGAGGATACGGGCAAGGAATTGAAGGAGCATCTGGACCGGCATGGCGATTTCGACTCATGGCTGGTTCAGCCGAAGCTGATCAATCACGAGGACGTGACGCGGATCAGTCCGTCGCCGGCATTGCAGACGGTGCGTCTGGTGACATACGTTGAAGCAGATCGCAAAGTAACAATATTGCTTGCAGGATGGCGTCTGGCGGACGAGAAAGCGGAGTTCGACAACTTCGGCGGTTCGGGAAAGAACAATGTTTTCTGCACGATCGATCCAGCGGATGGAACAATGCAGAAATGCTTCATGAAAAGTCGTCACCCTCTTGGTTTCGGGTTGAACGAGGTGGAACGGCATCCCGTCACGGGCCAGATTCTCACCGGGCTGCAACCCCCGATGTGGCACGACATAGTCAAGCTCGGCAAGAAGGCGGCATTGGCTTTCCTTCCGTCGAAATGTCTGGGCTGGGACATTGCAATGACGTCTGCTGGTCCGGTCCTGATTGAGGCCAATCGCTATTGGGATCCGCATAACGAGTATCCCCTGGAAATGCTTCAGGTACTTCGCTTCTTGCGAGCGGAACGCACCAAGCTCGTTCCACGGGCTATTGACAGCGGCCGGCAGGCGCTCGAACCGGACACCCCAACGTCAGGAAAATGAAAGCAAGACTTGCCGCCTTTGGCAAAGCAATCGCTCGTGCGCTTGGCATCGAGTATTGCTGCTTTCGCGTGTTCTCGCTGGATCTGGACTCGCTGCCGGAGCCGACTCCGCTTCCTCCGGGCTATCGTTGTGCCGAAGTCACCGGAGACGAGGTTCGTGAGGCGAGGCAACCGGCGATACAAGGTGAGGCCTGGTATTGCGGCGACGACTCGCTGGGCTTTGGCGTGTTTTTCGGGTCCGAGTTGGTGGCTCTGCAGTGGGTGTGGTTCGGCGATGGTTATCGCCGTCGGCGAAACTTCTGGCCGCTTGAGCGAAACGAGGCCAAGTCGGTGGAACTTGTAACAGCCCCCGAGCACCGGGGTATTGGGCTGGCGACGTGCCTCAAGCAGTTCAGCGCGCGGCAGCTTGCGGCAAAGGGTTTTGTCAGGGTGTATAGCCGGATCTGGTGGAACAACTGGCCGTCAATTCGCGTCAGCGAAAAGGCGGGCTGGAAGCCTGTTGCAGTCGTCGTCGAGTTGAAGACGCCGTTGCGTTCGCGTCCGTTCCGATTGTTGTGGCACTCTCCGTCGCAATTTATCCGGAAAGATGCTTGAGATGTTGAGGTACTCGCGCCGCTAACTGCGGAACTCGGGAAGTCAACGCCATCCGGGGCGATTGTCCCGCACTGATCGTGATCACCAGCTTGCCGTTCGGTCGGCGAGATGCGAGTTCCCCTCAGAATGTTATACTCCTTGAGGCTACGAAAGAGCCGATTGACTCAGACCCGCAGCCCAAGGACATTTAACACGGTGGCGTTGAACTTCTCATCCTTTTGCGATCGCCTCAACTCAGGCGGCAAGTTGCGTTCTCTCTGACGCATGATGATCGAGAATCACATCGCTGCAGTGGACCAACAAAAGCTCCAACGCTTCCCTCACCGCCTCGATACGGAGAACGTCGAGATTGTTTGGCTCATCCATAACGCGCAATGTCCAGGAAATCTGGGCATGCCGCAGGCTTAGGCCGTTTGTCCTTCACACAAAAGCCATGCTCGATTCAATAAAACACTACGTCAAACTGCTGCGGATTCGCCAGCTGGTTGAGGTTGAGCGACGCAAGCGTGCCGACTTGCCATCTCGATTCGACGGATTGCCGCCTGACGTTTGGGATCTTTCGATTACTGGCAACGGGCATCTTGCGTGTGGAGAAATCGACCTGGTTGAGGTGGCCCGCAGGTACGGCACTCCCCTGCACGTGATCAACAGGGCTCGCCTGATCAAGGACTACTCGGCATTTGTCGGTGCCTTTCGTCGCCACCTTCCGAAGGTGGAACTGGCGACGTCGTACAAGACCAATCCGCTCCCTGCCGTACTGAGCGAGTTGCATCGGGCAGGTACCTGGGCTGAGGTCATCTCGCCGTTCGAGTTGTGGCTAGCCCTTGAACTGAAGGTGCCGCCCGATAAGATAGTACTGAACGGTCCCGGCAAAGGGCGCGAGAGTGTAGATTTGGCGGTCAGCCGCGGTATCGGATTGATCAATATCGACGGCCCCGACGAGATCCCTTGGGTGGTGGAAAGTGTCCAGCGCTGGGGCCGTCAGCAGCGTGTTGGCCTTCGCGTAGTTACTTCGGTGGGTTGGTCATCACAGTTTGGGACCCGCATCGATGCCGGCGAGTCGTTGGCCGCGTTTGCCGAAATCTCCCGGCATCCCGAGCTGTTGCCCTGCGGGATTCACGTGCATCTGGGAACGGGAATAAAGAATGTTGATGCCTATGTGCGCGCAATCGAGGAGATTCTGGAGTTCTCGCGCGTACTTCAGGCGCAACTCGGCATTCGAATCACCTGCTACGATTTTGGAGGCGGCTTTGCCGTGCCCACGGTGAGGTCAATGGACGAATGGGACGGACGGATGGTCTCGCTGGGCTACCCGGCCCGCATGCCGATTCCCGCCGACTGCCCTGGGCCTGCTGACTATGCGGCTCCGATTGCGCGTCTGATTCGTGACTTCCACCCCGGCCCGGATGAGACGATGCCGCAACTGTTGTTCGAGCCCGGTCGCGCAATCACCAGCAGTGCCCAGACGCTACTGCTTAGTGTATTGACGGTCAAGCGCCCCGCGAGCGGCCTGCCAAAACTCATTCTCGACGGTGGCAAGAACATCACGATGCCTCTGGAATGGGAAACACACCAGTTGCTGCCTGCAAACAAGTTGAATGAGGTTCACCTCGAGGCATACGACATCTTCGGTCCGCTCTGCCATCCTGGCGACATCGTGATGCGCAACAAGCTCCTGCCGCAGATGCGACCCGGCGATGTAATATCGATCATGGATGCAGGTGCATATTTCATACCCAACCAAATGAACTTCTCATTCCCGCGCCCCTCGGCGATCATGCTCGATGGGGCAAGCATTCGCGAGATTCGCAGCAGGGAAACGTATGCAGACATCGTCCGGTTGGATGCCCTAGACTTGGTCGATGGCAGAGTTTGACCGCATCGTTGTGCTCGGCAGTTCGCTGACCGCGCTGGCGATCGTAAGGGCGGCAAAAGCGCTACGCATTGCTTCCGTTTTGTTGGACACGCGCAGAGGAATCGCATTCGACTCGCGCCATCCGATCCCAATCTATTTCCCGGGTGCGAACGACGAATTCCTCCTGCAGCAGCTCGAGGGTGTTGCAAGCAAAGAGAGTACTGCTCTGATCGCGGACAGCGACGGGTGGCTGCGTTTCATCGTGCGCTGCCGGCCAGCGCTGGAGTCGATGTTCGCATCGGTCCTGCACCCCGGGCCGAGAGCGATCGAACTGTGTCTGGATAAGAGCCTGTTCCTGGATTGGTGTACGGATAACGGCTTTGCTGCCCCACGCCGCTACGGACTCGAGGCAGCAACAGATCTGCCGCCGTCGCAGGAGTGCCCGCTGCTGCTTCGCCCGGAGATAACGCGTCATGAATTGGCAAAAAGTGTGCCCAAGGCAATAGAAGTCAGAAGCCGCGCCGAGCTCGACCGTTGGCTAGAACAATTTGCTGCTGCGGGGGTGACCCCCTCGATCGCACAATCGCTCCTGCGCCCAGGCATTCGGCAGTACTCGGTCGGACTTGCGCGCGATCGCAGGGGGCGAATCCGGTCAATGGTTGCTGAGAAACTCCGATCTTTTCCGGAGCAGTGTGCAGGCGGCACCTATGTCATCTTGTCTGCCCAAGACGACGTATTGTCGTTGGCGACACGTGCCATCGAGGCCTTGGACTATTTTGGCATTGCCGAGGTGGAGATCCTGCGAGATGACATCACCGGTGAGTGCTTCCTGATTGAGATCAACGCGCGTCCCTGGGTCCAGCTCGGGCTTGCCCATACGGCAGGCCTCGACTTCCTGGGATTCGTCCTGGGCCGAGCCGATGCCCAAGGTGTGCCGGCATCGCCGCGACCATTGCGATGGTTGAACTTCGAGGCCGATGTTTACGGATGCCTGTCGCGTGACATAGGTGCTGTACGGCGCGGCCGCCTGACGCTGAACGACTACCTGCGCTCCTTCTTCGCCGCCAACACGTTCGCCGTATGGGATCCCGCCGATCCGAAGCCGTTCTTGCGTAGCATGTGGAAAATGGTCTGGAATAAGGTTGGGCGTTAGTCATGCTGTGGTTCCGGTCGCAGTCCATGCATTGCAGAACCGAAGCTGGAAGTGGTGCTGTCAGATCAGCCGCTCCCAGCACTGACTCCTAACACCCCGACGTTTCGACGAAGCCACTGCTCCAGCATCATTGAAATCCAGATCATTTCCCCATAGTAACCAGGGTGATCGTGGAGATATCGACCGAACAACGCGTCGACGAAATCCTGCCGCAGGATCTTTCGGTCAACCAGACCACGGACAGATTCCTCGGCGAGGCTCCTCAATCTTGGGTTCTTGGCAACCCAGACGCCGAACGGCAGGCCAAAACCCTGCTTTTTCTTGGCAAGAATCTCGTCGGGCAGGAATCCGCGCAATGCCTCCTTGAAGAACCAGCGCAACTTCAAGCCGTTCACCTTGTAGCTCGCCGGAAGTTGCATCGAGAAATTCAACAAGCGATTGTCCAGCATCGGGAACCCGACCTCGATACCAGCCAGGCTCGTCGTGCCGACAACCTTGGGAAGGTCACATTCCGCCAGCGTGTAACGCCAGTCGAATGCCAGTTCGCGATTCGTCTGCGATTGCGCAAGCGCCAAATTCCAGACCCCTCGCTGCTGCCTGATGGGGTCATCGATATCCACTCGGGCAAGAAAATTCGGGTCGAAAACCTGACTGATGCCCAACCGATGAAGCATGTTGTATATCTGGCCGCGATCGGGCAACGGAATTTTCGCCTGCTCAATGTAGCTGGCCCCCTTTCGCGCCAGAGGCAATTTTCCCAAGGGCGTCTTGAGCAGCAGCGGTTCCAGCAAGGCATTTCGGAAAAGCCCAGGCACTGAATCGTAATAACCGAATACCTTTTGTTTCGCATACCGGGTATTTCCGCCGAACAACTCGTCACCACCGTCTCCGGCGAGAATCTTGCTTACGCCATCCTCTTTCGCCATCTTGGCGCAGTAATACGCGGGCAACGCCGAAGAGTTGCCGAAGGGCTGGTCGTAATACTGGGCCACCGAAGGAATGCTGCGGACCAGATCATCGGGTGTCACGTAGTACTCGTGATGCTCTGTCTTGAAATGGCGGGCCGCGATTCGCGCATATTCCATCTCATCGTAGCCTTCCGCCTCAAATCCAATGGAATAGGTTGCCGGCGGCTGGCCTGACACCTCTCCGATCATTCCCGCCACCGTCGAACTGTCCGTTCCGCCGCTCAGAAAACATCCCGCTTTCCCGCCGTCGAACTGCCGCCCAACAGCATCACGCAGCAGCTGCCGGAACTCGGTTCGCAAACTTTCGAAGGAAGGCTTCTCCAACTCGGAAAACTGCGGCACCCAATAGGGTGAAACGCTGATCGAACCATTCTCGAATACGGCACAATGTCCCGGCGGCAAACGGAACACGTCTTTGAAGATGGTCCGTGGCGACGAAATTACATGGAAGTACAGGTAATCAAAAATGGCCTGTGGATCGATTTCCGAAGTTGAATCCGCCAGCTCGTCTGCCCGAGTCGCAAAACGGAGTTCGCCATCAATAACTCGGTAGCACAAGCTTCGAATCGCGAATCTATCAACCGCGAGAAAGCCACTGCCCGCCTGCATCGAGGAAGGCAACGGCGAAATCACCGGAAACGTCTTTCAGTGCGGCCTTGCCGCCAGTGCCGATCAGAGTCCGCCATGCCGCAAGACAACCTTCACTTTTCGCGAGAGCGCCGATCTCCCGCGATGCGAACTCCGGGCTGCCCGAGGCGAGAGCGTTATTGATATTCAACATAGAGGATATCCTGCGATGCCATTTGCCTACTGCATGGCGCCCGGGCTGAGCGCTCCACCCTTGAGCGTCCGAACGGAACGTGGGTGCTTGTACTCAGCCGTTGGCCGGAGAGCGATCCCGTCAACCGCGTCGACCATGACAGCCTTGCCAATCAACTTCGAACCGGGTTTGAGATGGAAGTCTTCGCGGACGGCCAGCACAAACTCATCCAGATCAACGTTGAAATTGTTTCGATAGTCTCCAGGTCCCGCTTCCTCAAGTTTGCTCTTTCCTACCAACAGATTGTTGATGGCATGAACTTCTGCCCCAGGTTTCACACGCAAGAACTGCCCTCCCTGCGGACGCATATCGACCAGCGTGTTGTTGACCAGATAAAGCCGGTTTGCTTGGGACCGATATCCTTCTGCCCCAAAAGAAATCACGTTCGGATTTTCGGTCGTGGAACTCTGTTGAATCAGATTGCCCATCACGTAAGCCAAGCCGCCGTTGGGAAACTCCAGTTCATAACTTGCCGTACCGCCAGTTTCGTCTGTCAGGCGATTGTAGAAAATCAGGTTCTTGGCCGCCCGACTCTTCAACAGATGCCCAACCTTAGCATGGTGAAAATAACTCCCGGTCACCTTCAGCGTTCCTATGGCCCCGACGTACAAATTGTGGCTCTGTCCATCGCCAAATCCGTTGTTGCCAAATTCGCTATTGAGAATCTCAAGCGTCGAGTCCGCATTGCTGCCTGTCAAGATGCCGTTATCATTTTCCAGAAACCTGCAATTCTCGATCCTCAGGTCTCCTTTTTCGAACCTGATTCCAGCACCATTTCTGTCTGAAACCGTCGCACCGACAAAATCGAATCCCTCGACCGTGACCTTTCCACCGCGTACAACCCAAATACCTTTTGATTCTGCAGATGCTCCTTGCGCGATGAGTCGGGCACGCCCGTTCCTTGCTCGCAAAGTCAGATCGTTCTGCGTCCAGACAGCCACATCCCCCACGTAGTCCCCGCCATCGACTTCGATAACAGCGCCGTCTCTGGCCAATCTTGATGCAGCAGATAGGGTCTTGACTGTGCGCTGCGGGCCGACTTCAATGACCCTTCCCGGTTCAAGCGCCGCAGCCGAGCGAACTGCGAGCAAATTCCCAGCAAGGAAACAACATGCAGTCAGCGCCATCACTCGGAAAATCTTGTGAGAATTCTCCGAGAATAAGATCCTTGATATCGCGCTGGAGGAGTCAATCAGCATGAACGGCTATCCCTTTGAACACCAAGAAAACGGCGTTATGAACCAACAGGAGATGAAATGGCTCGCAGAATCCAGTGGCCAATCGACTCTTGTACTTTCGGAATACGAGGCGCCTAATTTTCCGGACTCACAACCCGCCCGCCGCCACCATCACTCCGTGCGACAGGCTCCTGCCATTTTCCGGCCTTTTTCAACTTGTCCCGCAACCCCGGCAATGGAAACCCAGAACCATAGGCGCGATGAGCAAATGACAATGCCTTGTCGTAGTCCTTCAAGTCAAAATAGATAAGGCCCATATTATAGTTTGCATTTGGACTATCTTCTCCCAACTGGATTGCTTGGTTCAACTGATTCAGCGCTTCAGTTTTGTTTCCGGCCTTATAGAGATAAGAAGCGTAGATTGTTCTGACCACTCCATCATCGCCCCGGAACATCAAGGCCCGCTTGAAATAGCATTCGACCGAATACTTGGCACCCATTGGCGTGGATCGCTTTTCCTTTTCCCCAAGCCTCAGCATGGAAAACAAGGCCACATGGTGGTTGGGAATATACCGGAGCACGAAATCCAGATCCTTCCCTACACTACCCGTTTGTCCTCCCTTAACCAGATTGACTACTTCCGGTGACAGATGGTTGCCTTCGATCTGTTTCATACGATAGTGACCGATCCGGTAATCGTATGGCCCATCTCCCCCCATTGCTAACGAACCGCAAGCGTAATCGACGACTTCGGCTACGCTTAGCGACGAGACCAGAAATCCCAACCCCAAGAGGAAGAACCGACAAACTGCCGCAAACTTCACATTCATTCCGCCTCCCATATCCATTGTTGGGAATTGATTCTCGATGCCACCTCCTCCAGCAAAGAGGATTCGGAGCCACCAGCATATCCAGAATTCGCAAAACGATCAGTATAGAACATGCTTGGCTATCACGTACGCAGATCAGGGCTAACGCGTTAGACCCAAGCGGCAGTATCCGGTCCGGGCAGAGCAGTAATGACCGCTTCAGAAGGAAGCGAAGATGGCGCAGACGGAATCGGCTTGAACGAGAGGGAACCGAAGCGGCAAGGGGTACTGGATAGACTGAAGTCTGGAGGGCTGAATCCGCTTTTCATTTTTCAACCGTCACGCCTCAGATATGCCAAATCGATTTCTGGTGCAAACTTTGTCCACTGCTCTGAACCGCCACCAGTGCTCACCGCGTCTTGGGGGTCGCCACCAACTCATCAAGGAGTCGCGCAAGTTCCCCCGTCCGTGAACGCCTCGAATTGGCCATGGCGAAGTCGCGAGGGACACCGCTGCATCTTCCATTCCGAAGCTTATCGAGAAATATTGAAATCGCGTCGGCAATCTGCTGTGAATCAGCCATGTTGGCGTGATCTTCGACTCCAGCCTCTCTGAGCATCGTTGCCGAGATTCCTCCAGGACCGAGCAAAGCAAGTATCGGTCTAGCTGCACGGTAATACTCATAGATCTTTGCCGGCACCTGATGATCACATACACTTCCCTGGAAAAGCAGCAGCCCATCAGCCCGCAACATCTCACGAAGCGCTTCTCGGTAAGCAACAGGGGGTTCCAGTCGGACAATATCCTGGAGGTTCAGCGCAACGAGTTGCGGACGGTAGAGATCATCACTTCCGGTGGCTCGAAGCACAATTTGAAGCTGATCAGCATTTATCATGCCTGCAATTTTCAGTTTGCTCAAAGCCGCGAAGAACGCCCGTGGGTCGCGCTCTTTCGGGTAAAGAATCCCGCTATGGACAAGAGTCAATTGACCCGGTTTGCCAAGGGGAATGAGTTCCAGTCCAGTTTCCGCATCGAGAAAGTTGTCTTCATCAAAGCCGTTTTCTATAACCGCCCATTTTGAATTCGGAACTTCCGGATACCTTTCTGCGTACATGTCTCTGGTTGGCAGTGCCGTGAACACGGCCCTCGCACATTGCTTCACCGTAGCGACTTCCAGCCGGCGTTGAACCTTCCATGTCAGCGGGTCTTGAGGGTAGCCTTCTTCAATCATTGCGTCTCGAAAATCTGCAACCCATGGCAATCGACTCCGCTTACTCAGGCTCAAGCCAATGAGATGTGCTGTTGCAATCGGAAAGGTTGAAAATATGGCGTCTGGCTGATACTTATCAATCATCCGCATTCCCGTCCAGACAGCAGCAGGCCACCAACTGATCCATCGATCAGGCTGAGCCATGAAGTTCGAATATTTACCTCGAAAAGACAGATGAAGCGATGTATCGAGCCCAAAGGCACGTTCGACCACCATGTCATCAGGGATTTCCTTCAGCTGATCCGGACTCGATACCTCGTATGCCGTCGGTGAAATCGTCAGGACAAGAGGTTCCCAACCATGGTCACGAAGATAGGTGCAGAACTTCAAAGTGCGCTGGATCCCACTGCTCACTCTGACGGGCGGAAAATGATAGGCCACCACCAAGAGCCGTCTGTTAACCGTCATGTTTCCTTGTCGCCTTCTCGTGACGCTGTCAAACTTGTAGTTCACACAATGATTCTGAGGATTCTCTGGACAACCATCAAATCTTCGTGGATCTTCATAGAAACTATTCAAATTGGGCGCATGTTAATTCCCGACCAAGCCAAATCCGCGTCTTTCGATGCACTTTTCGGTTCACGGGGCGCACTTCTCCCCGCAAGAAATGGATTCGCTGACGCGTGAGCGACATGTCGGCACGCGCCAGAATGCATTGGTTGGACTCCACAATCATTCGTTTTTCTTCCAATTCGTGCCCAAACAACCTGAGAGCCATCCCAAAGTTCTCCAAAGCGCTACTCACCGCTCGCGATCACGGCAGAAACTGCCATCGAATCGAGTTCCAAAACTGCACCCAAGAGGAGTACCTTCGAAGAGAATTCCGCAAGACAACCACTTCGACTCAGGATCTCATCCAGAAGGGATAGCACCGCTGTTTTCGTTTTCAAGCCCACGTCCAACGATGTCAGGCTTAGCCCGGGCAATTATAGGCGGAGAATGTGGTGCCGACCGTGAGATACCCCACAGTGAGGCGTCTATGACAGACACAAACCCATGCGGTATGTGACGCCTCTTCCAGGACTGATTTCCCCCGCTGCGAACCGTGTGGCCGCGACACCCTGGGCGGAATAGGCTCAGGCGGGTGCCGCAGAGATCGTTTTGATCTTCCCGGATTTAAAGATTGACAACCCAAGCTATATGGAGTTTGTGGGCGGCTACCGAACTGTGGGCAGGCGGTGCGCAACGCAACGCGTTGTCATGGCTTGTCTATTCGCGCCATACTCAGAAGCCAGCACCGCCAGGGTCTTGCCCCCCGGGCCAAGGCGCCGATCGCCACTTCTGCCTCGAATTGCACGTTGTGTTGCTTGCGCTTTGTGCCAATACTTCACGTTCCTTTCAATGGGCCGACGGCTCCACTCCGCGTCTCTCCGCCAACAGTCAGCAGACGGCCAACGACCGTGAATTAGTTCACGGGCGACGTGAGTGAACCTGGATAGAATTTGCTATCAGCACTCTGACAACCTGACCAACTCCACCCACCCCCAGATGATCCGGAATTCTCCTTTCCAGCCGGGTAGTCAGGGAAGGTGTCGCGTTGCCATGGGCAACAAGGGACGGGTTCCGGGTTCGGTACGATCAACAGGGCATCAAAGGACAACGATGAACCGGATGTTCACTCACTGGCTTTACTGGCGACCTCTCGCACGAGCACTGTTTGATTCAGCCTTCCTCGTTGTCGGTGCCCTCATTGCCTTAGGGTGGGCTAGCAGCGGCTTGCCGATCAATCATAGACAAGTCGTTCTGTTCGGTCTGATCTATGTGGCTGTCGCCATGTTGATTACCGCGCTGCTGGGCATAAATCAGCGCATCAACCCGCGAACTGCCATTGGGCCGCGAACCCAAATACTCTTTTCGGTCTATCTTTCGTTTCCGATTGCCTATCTCATCGATGTTCTGTTCTTCGTCCGGTTCGATCGTGAATTGCTCTACCTTTCCATCATGGCAGCGGTGTTCGGTGTGCTTGTCTCACGCATCGGAAGTTCAGGCTCGCACGATTCAGAACTCGCCAAGCGTCGTATACTGGTTTTCGGAACAGGCTCCAAGGCAATTGAAGTCAGGGACGCACTCAGGAAAGCGGATAAGAATGCCGTTATCGTCGGCTTTTTTGCCGGGCCCAATGAGAACGACTCAATCATTCAGGGGAGCCGTCTGGTTGCGCAGGGCGGGAATCTGCTCGACACCGCAATCGCACTGGAAGCAGATGAAATTGTCATCGCCTTGTCTGAACGACGCGGGGGTTCCATGCCCATGCGCGAACTTCTGGATTGCCGTCTGAATGGAATCCGCGTTCTCGACCTGGCCAGTCATTTCGAGAGGACGCTCGGCCAGATCCGCCTGGACTCACTTTACGCTGGCTGGCTCATTTTTGGTGAGGGCTTCAGTCAAGGCGTCGTTCGCTCAGTCGTGAAGCGAATCTTTGACATCATTGCCTCGCTCATTTTGCTGATCATCGGGGCACCGGTGATGGTTGTCACCGCGTTGCTGATCGGACTGGAAACCGGCTTCCCACTCCTCTACCGGCAGGAACGAGTCGGGCATAACGGACGCTTATTCACTGTCATCAAGTTCCGCAGCATGCGCCAGGACGCGGAGAAGCATGGAAAGCCCGTCTGGGCGTCATCATCTGATGATCGGGTGACAAAGGTTGGACGCATCATCCGCAAACTGCGCATCGACGAACTGCCACAACTCTATTGCGTCCTCAAGGGTGACATGAGTCTTGTTGGCCCACGCCCGGAACGGCCCTTCTTTGTCGATCAACTGACCCGGGAGATACCGTTCTACGCGGTCAGGCACAGCGTCAAGCCCGGGTTAACCGGCTGGGCTCAGGTTTGTTATCACTATGGCGCATCTGCCGAGGATGCAGCGGCGAAACTGCAGTACGACCTATACTACGTGAAGAACCACTCTCTGTTTCTTGACCTCGTCGTGATCTTCGAAACAGTCGGAGTTGTACTGACAGGCAAAGGTGCACAATAGACCACGGTTCCACGGCGCCTTTCATCGCGTCGTTTGCTGACTGAGCCATGAATCACGAAACGGCATCGCTCATCGCATGGAGTATGGGCACCGCAGCAGTCAGCTACGGACTGCTCGCTGTCCACCTCATTTCTCTGGGCCAGGACTGGCGTGGCAATCGGCGCGTTCAGGCAATGCTGGCGTCCGTCGTTCTCGCGGCGCTTTGGGCAATCGCTGGCACTCTGTTTGCTCTGACCGGCAAGAGTATTCTGTTTGTATCGAGCGTTCTGCTCGATACCCTGCGCTATGGCGCCTGGTATGTCTTCCTGATCCTTCTGCTTTCTCCACCCGAAACAGATCGACGCCCTGATCGGATCGTTCCCGTCTGGCTGATTATTGCAGGCTGGGCAATGGTCACCGCCGGTATCGGATTGCATCTGGCGATTTCCATGCGTTTTCTGCAGGCGTCCCAATGGGTGAGGACGGAACTTGTCCTGGGGCTGGGGCTGGCCGTCGTCGCCTTGATTCTTCTGGAGCAGGTCTTCCGGAACGTAACGGACGATGCGCGCTGGAATGTCAAACCGCTTTGCCTGGCACTGCTCGGGCAATTCGGCTTCGATCTCTATCTCTATTCGGATGGGCTTTTATTCAGCCGGATCGATGCCGACGCCTTTGCGATACGCGGATTCGTCCATGCACTGGTCATCCCGCTGCTTCTCGTCGCCACCGTTCGTAGCCGCGACTGGAAGACAAAGATCCAACTTTCGCAGAAGGCTGCGTTCCACACGGCCACCCTTGTGTTTGCGGCTCTCTATCTTCTGCTCATGGCTTCCGTCGGCTATTACGTCCGTTTCTTCGGTGGCGACTGGGGACGCGCACTTCAGTTTTCTCTCTTGTTCGTCTCGATGCTGTTCCTCGGGGTGCTGGTCTTTTCAGGCTCGATGCGGGCAAAACTGCGCGTCCTGGTGGCCAAGCATCTCTTCAGGTATCGCTACGACTATCGTGAGGAATGGTTGCGATTCACACAAACCCTGTCATCACAAGACTCTCCCCGAGCCATTGGGCAGCAGACCATCCGCGGCCTTGCCAACCTTGTCGAGAGTCCGGCAGGCGGCCTGTGGCTCAAGGAAGCCGGGCAGAACGTCTACAGGATGGCCGGAAGATGGAACATCCCGGCCATTGACGCCTCCGAAGACGGCGATTCATCCCTCTGCCGCTTTCTCGTCAACAGGGGCTGGGTCATCAACCTCGAGGAGTATCGGACGGCGCCGGGGCGCTATGCCGGATTGGAAATCCCGGAGTGGGTGTATCGCATTCCGAACACCTGGCTGATTGTCCCGCTGATGGTCAGTCACGAAATGACCGGCTTCGTGATCATTGCGAGCGCCCGAACACGCATCGACGTGAATTGGGAAGTGAATGACCTGCTCCGCACGGCCGGCTGCCAGGCAGCAGGTTTTCTGGCGCGGATGCAAGCCACGGAAGCCCTCCTCGAAGCCAGGAAGTTCGATGCATTCAACAGGATGTCGGCGTTTGTAGTGCATGATCTCAAGAATATCGTTACCCAACTTTCCCTGATGCTGCGCAATGCCGAACGCCACCGGGACAACCCAGAGTTTCAGCAGGACATGCTGATGACCGTAGAGCATTCGGTTGAACGCATGCGCCAGTTGATGATGCAACTCCGTGAAGGCACGAAGCCGCCGGGAACGGCATGCGGCGTGCAACTTACCGATGTCATCGAGCGTGTTCGCCAGAGTAAAATGAAGCAAGGGCGCATAGTTGAGACGAGGATAGGCGAACCGCTGACGACGCGCGGTCATGAGGAAAGATTGGAGCGCGTCATCGGTCATCTTGTTCAAAATGCGCTGGACGCCACAGCCGAAGATGGCAGGGTTTGGGTTTCGCTGAAGCGGCGAGGTGACCGGGCGGTTGTTGAAGTCGGTGACACGGGGCATGGAATGACCGAGGAATTCATTCGGGAACACCTCTTCAAGCCCTTCCAGAGCACGAAACAGGCGGGGATGGGCATCGGCGCTTACGAAAGCGCACAGTACATTCGCGAAGTGGGCGGCGAATTGCAGGCTGAAAGCCAGGAAACGATAGGGACGCGGGTAACGATGATTCTTCCTTTGCTTGACGCAGGAACAAGATCCGATCTGCATGAAACGGAGCAGGCATGACCGGCGAAAAGCTGCGTCCCCTGCTAATTGTCGAAGACGACCTGGCGCTGCAGAAGCAGCTGCGCTGGTCTTTCGACAAATTCGAGGCGTTGACCGCAACCGACCGCGAAAGCGCCCTGACGCAAGTTCATCGTCACAGTCCGGCGGTCGTCACCATGGACCTTGGACTGCCACCCGACGCGGATTCGGTCTCCGAGGGCTTTCTGCTCCTTGAGCAGATTCTTGCCGCCGCCCCCGATACGAAAGTCATCGTGCTTACCGGCCAGAACGACCAGGCCAACGCTTTGCGTGCAATTGCGCTCGGCGCCTACGACTTCTTCGCCAAGCCGTTCGAACCCGAACTCCTGACACTGACGATTGATCGCGCCTTCAGGCTGTTCGACCTGCAGCAGGAAAACCGGCGACTCCAGGCCATGCAGCAGCCGGCTGCTCTCGCCGGCCTGCTGACCAGGGACAGCGAAATGTTGCGTGCGTGCCGGACGATCGAAAAGGTCGCAAGCACCAATGCGACGATCCTCCTGCTCGGCGAGAGTGGCACCGGCAAGGAGGTTCTCGCCCGCGGACTGCACGAAGCGTCAAACCGCAAGGGAGAGCGCTTTGTGGCAATCAACTGCGCTGCGATTCCCGACACTCTTCTTGAAAGCGAATTGTTCGGCTACGAAAAGGGCGCGTTCACCGGCGCCGGCAAGACGACCCAGGGCAAGATCGAATCGGCCGGTGGCGGAACGCTGATGCTGGACGAAATCGGCGACCTGCCCCTGGCATTGCAGGCAAAACTGCTGCGCTTCCTGCAGGAGCGAGTCGTCGAACGACTTGGCGGGCGCCAGGAAATTCCTGTCGACGTCCGCATTGTCGGGGCCACACATCAGGATCTGAAAGCTCTAATCAAGGAGGGGCTTTTCCGCGAAGACCTATACTATCGACTGGCCGAGATCGTTATTACCATTCCCCCGCTGCGTGCCCGAAAGGGTGATCCGGCCCTTCTCGCCCACGCGTTCGTCCGCCGTTTCGCGGCTGAGTATAATCGTGCAAACATCAGCCTGTCCGAAGATGCCCTGCGGGCGACCGAAGATTATGGCTGGCCCGGAAACGTCCGCGAGCTGGAAAACTGCATCAAGCGCGCGGTTATCATGGCTGAAGGCCAGCAAATCACCCGCGCGGATCTCGGCTTGGACATGGCAGCCGAAGATGGTGACGGCTACATCGATCTACGCCACGTTCGCGATGAGGCGGAGAGGGGTGCCGTGGTCACCGCGCTTGGCAGAGCCAACGGCAATGTGGTGCGTGCCGCCGAGTTGCTGGGAGTCAGCCGCCCTACCCTTTATGACATCATGCATCGCCTGGGGCTCAAATAGCCCGCAGACATACCGGAAAACGAATGTTGAAAAAGCCAGCCATCTACCTTCGCGTCACCCTCGCCGCACTTCTTGTGACGACCCTGTTTGCCGGGTGTGACGCCAGAGATCCCGATTCGCTCATCGCGTCAGGAAAGGACTACCTTGCGAAGAACGACAGCAAAGCTGCCGTCATCCAGTTCAAGAACGCGCTGCAAAAGAATCCGAACTCCGGCGAGGCGCGCTTCCTTCTCGGCAAGGCGTTGCTCGCAGCTGGCGATCCTCAAGGCGCGGAACTCGAGTTGAGAAAGACACTTGACCTCAAGTATGCCCCCGAGCTGGCAATTCCCCTGCTGGCCCAAGCCCTCCTCCGCAATGGCCAGGCAAAAAAGGTTGTTCAACGAGTTCTCTCGGACGGAGCTGCCTGGCCAAGCAAAGGCCAACCTCAATACGACACTGAGTCTTGCCTACCAGGTGCTTGGCAACGTTGAAGCGTCCAAGGCCGCGCTGGCCGCCGCGCTGGCTGCCCAGCCGGATTTTGCACCCGCACTCATTGTCGAAGCCAGAGGCAAGGCAGCGGACAGGGACATTTCGGGCTCCCTGGCGACTGTCGACCGCATACTGGCGAAAGAACCAGCAAATCACGAAGCGCTGATGCTCAAGGGTTCTCTACTCGCCCTCACGGGTGATCAGGATGGCGCTATCCGGTTATACAAGATGGCTCTTCAGAGCCGGCCGGACTTCATTCCAGCGCACTCGGCAATAATCTCTGCTCTGATGCAGAAAGGGGCCGCTGAGGATGCCGGACAGCAACTGGAAACTCTGAAGAAGGTTGCCCCCAATCATCCCCAGACGATTTATCTCGAAGCGCAGATGGCATACCAGCGCAAGGAGTACAGAACCGTGCAGACTCTGGCGCAGCAACTGCTAAAGTCCGCGCCGAACGACCCGACTGCACTGCAACTTGCCGGCGCGGCCGAGTATCAACTTGGCGCGTATTTTCAGGCCGAGTCCTACCTCAACAAGGCCCTGCAACTGGCACCGGACCTGCGGCTTGCGCGCGGTCTGTTGATAACGAACTATCTGCGCGCCGGTCAACCTGCCAAAGCACTCGCCACCCTGCAACCGGTACTGGGCAAGATCGAGGAGGATCCGGACTTTCTGGTGCTGGTCGGAGAGGTGTACCTGCAAGCTGGTGATCCAAAGAAAGCCGAGGAGTATCTCCATAGAGCCAGCAAGCTCGATCCGAATGACCTGACGAAGCGAACGGCCGTGGCAGTTGCCCATATGGCTCAAGGGAGGGTCACCGAAGCCGCAAGTGAATTTGAACAGATATCCCGTGTCGATGAAGGGATCACTGCAGATCAGGCGCTCATCGCTTCCCATCTGCATCGCAATGAGCTGGACAATGCTCTGAGCGCCATAGACACCCTCCAGAAGAAGAAGCCTGACGATCCTGCGACCTATAGCTTGCAGGGACGTGTCCTGCTGGCCAAGAAGGACAACGCGGCTGCTCGCCAGAGCTTCGAGAGGGCCGTAGCAATCAATCCTGCCTATTTACCTGCAGTTGCCAGCCTGGCATCAATGGACATGGCTGAAGGGAATCCCGCCCGGGCGCGCAAACGCTTTGAGGAAGTACTGGCGGCAGATCCAAAGAATATCCCCGCGTTGCTCTCACTGGCCAAACTGACCACGGCGACGGGCGGCAACGCTGCCGATTCCCTAATGTTGATCAAGAAATCAGTCAGCGCAAATCCCGACGTATTGGCCCCCAGACTGGCATTGATTGACTTCTACATGGCAAACGACGAACCAAAGAAGGCCGATTCTGCCGCGCAGGAAGCGCTCGCAGCGATCCCTGACAAACCCGAACTGCTGGATGCCGCCGGGCGCGCCCAAGCAAGAGCCGGAGAAGTCAACAAGGCCTTGGCCACCTATGGAAAACTGGCCGCGGTGCAGCCATCCTCGCCCCTTCCATATCTGCGCATGGCGGACATTCAGCTGAACAACAAGAACACGGATGAGGCCGTCAAGAACTTGCGCAAGGCGCTGGAGATCAGGCCCGATGTGTTCGAGGCGCAGCGAAAGCTTGTCCAGATACTGCTGGATCAAGGCAAGACCATCGACGCGCTTGCCATTGCACGGGAGATTGAAGGGCAGCGCCCCAACGAGGCGGTTGGTTACATACTCGAAGGTGATATTCATGCCTCTGAAAAGCGTTGGTCAGATGCCGCAGTCGCCTACAGGAACGGAGTCCGCCATGCACCCGCGTCGGAGCTTGCCATAAAGCTGCACAGAGCCCTGCTATCCTCCGGAAAAACTGCCGATGCTGACAAGGCTGCCAACTCCTGGCTGAAGGACCACCCGAAGGATGTTGCATTCCGCCTCTACTCGGGCGATCTCGCGACGGCAAGAAAGGACTACCCTGCTGCCATGCATTACTATCGTGCAGCAGTTGACATTCAGCCAGAGAATGCGCTCGCCCTCAACAATCTGGCATGGGTTTCAGGGCAGATGAAGTCCCCGAAGGCTCTGGAATACGCAGAAAAGGCCAACAGACTCGCTCCTAACCAGCCGGCATTCATGGACACGCAGGCCATGCTGATGGCAGAGCAAGGGGACACCGCAGGCGCGATCGAACTCCTGCTCAAGGCGCTGAAGCTCGCTCCGCAGGCTGCTGAAATTCGCCTTAATCTGGCCAAGATTCTGATCCGTGCTGGGCGCAATGATGATGCCCGTGTGGAACTCGATGCCCTCGCCAAGCTGGGCAACAAATTCTCCGAACACGCTGAAGTAAGGCGCTTGCAGGGGACACTCTAGATTTTTTCAAACACAAGACGAGAAAGATGATGAAAACCATTGCTGTTGTCGGACTGGGTTATGTGGGACTTCCGTTGGCCGTTGAATTCGGCAAGAAATTCCGTACCATCGGTGTCGACCTGTCTGCCGAGAAGGTCGCGTGCTACAAACAGCATTTCGATCCGACCGGCGAGGTAAGCACCGAAGACCTCAAGGCTGCCACCCTGCTCGAGATGGGTATCGACCCAAGTGCGTTGAGAGAAGCAGATTTCGTGATCGTCGCTGTGCCAACTCCTGTCGACGACGCACATCAGCCTGATTTCAGTCCGCTGGTCAGTTCCTCCCGCGCCGTTGGTCAGAATCTGAAGCAGGGGGCAATCGTCGTTTACGAGTTCGACGGTGTATCCGGGAGCCACCGAGGAAGTCTGCATTCCCATCCTTGAGCAATACTCGGGAAAGAAATGGAAGACCGATTTCTTTGTAGGCTATTCTCCGGAACGCATCAATCCGGGTGACAAGGAACGTACCGTCACCAAGATCGTCAAGGTGGTCTCGGGCGACACGCCCGAGACGCTGGCAACGGTCACCGAGATCTATGGAAGCGTGATCAAGGCCGGCGTATTCCCGGCTTCCTCCATCAAGGTGGCGGAAGCCGCAAAGGTCATCGAAAACACTCAGCGCGACCTCAACATCGCCCTTATGAACGAGCTGGCCATCATCTTCGACAAGATCGGGATCGATAC
Source organism: uncultured beta proteobacterium (assembly GCA_963736845.1). Taxonomy (GTDB): domain Bacteria; phylum Pseudomonadota; class Gammaproteobacteria; order Burkholderiales; family Rhodocyclaceae; genus Azonexus. The sequence continues at coordinate 96,451 of CAVTQL010000021.1, read as the reverse complement.
GCTCGAGGTCCTTCAGGCAGCCGGAACGAAGTGGAATTTTCTGCCCTTCCGCCCCGGTTTGGTCGGTGGCCACTGCATCGGTGTCGATCCCTACTATCTGACCCACAAGGCCCAGAAACTTGGCTACCATCCCGAAGTAATCCTGGCTGGTCGCCGTATCAATGACGGCATGGGTAAATTTGTAGCCGAACAGACGATCAAGCAACTGGTGCGGAGAGGTCATCCGGTCAAGGACTCCCCGATCATCGTTCTGGGTCTTACATTCAAGGAAGACTGTCCCGATCTGCGCAACTCACGGGTCATCGACGTCATTCGCGAGTTGGAATCCTACGGCGCCCGAGTCATTGTTCATGACCCGGTGGCGGACGCAAAGGAGGCGTTTCACGAGTATAAAGTCGATCTACGTGCCTGGGACGATCTGCCCAAGGCTGGAGCCATTGTTGCCGCGGTCAACCATCGCGAATTCAGAGATCGGCCAGTTGGCGATTTCTTGTCTAAACTGGAAAAAGATGGTGTGATAACCGATGTGAAGAGCATGTTCGAAACTGCAGCCTTTGCCGGATCGGGTGTTGAACTCTGGCGTCTGTAAGAAGGGGGTCCAAGATGAAGCACACAAGGTTTGATCAGCACCTTCCCGGGCCTTGGGTGCTTTGTGCCCTGCTTGCCGTGACCCCCTTCAGCAAGCTGGCGATGGCCGACCCGCTCAAGAGTGAGAGAGCGGTGGCCCTGCGCATCGAGGGTCGCAACTACGAGCATGGGAACACCGCAACGCGCGACCCCGCCAAGGCGGTGCAACTCTATTGCGAAGCTTCGCGCCTGGGTGATGTCGAGGCCCAGTACAACCTCGGCTGGATGTATGCCAATGGGCGAGGCGTTCGACGCGACGATGCGACTGCCGCCTACTTCTTCGCGATGGCTGCCAAGCAAGGCGATGCGCTGTCGCAGAGAATGCTGCGCCAGGTTGGCGACCCCGCCGGCAAGCCACCGGAGTGCCTGTTCGATAGCGATGGACGCGACATTGTCGCGCAGGCCGCCCCCGATCGGCGCAAAGTCATGGAAATGGTCTTGAGACTGGCACCTGAGTATGGTGTTTACCCGCGGCTGGCGATGGCGGTCATCCGTGCCGAATCCAATTTCAATCCCGGTGCCGTCTCACCAAAAAATGCGCAGGGATTGATGCAACTCATCCCGGAAACGGCCGAACGCTTCAATGTCAAGAAGCCTTTTGATCCCGAACAGAACATCCGCGGCGGACTCGCATATCTGCGCTGGTTGCTGGCCTACTTCAAGGGGGATATCGCACTGGTTGCGGCCGCATACAACGCCGGCGAGGGCGCCGTAAATCGCCATGCCGGCATTCCACCCTACGCCGAGACACAGGGCTACGTGAAGCGCATCCGCGAAATCTTCAAGCGTGACGAGCACCCCTACGACCCGGCAGTGACCGATCCTTCACCGGACCTGCAGAAAATCGCCTCACGCAGGCTGATGTGATTCGCGCCCGGCCCCATCCCCGATTCCTGCTGGCATTCCTTGCCTGCCTGTTCTCGAGTGTGGCGTCAGCCGAGATGTCCGACACCATCCAGCAGGTCAAGCCTTCGGTCGTCGTCGTCGGCACCTACAAGAAGACCGACAGCCCGCAGTTCGCCATGCGCGGCACGGGCTTTGTGGTCGCCAGCGGCAACCTCATCGCGACAAATGCCCATGTCGTTCCAGACAGTAGCGACCCCGATGCCCCGGTGCTGGTCATTCAGTCGCGTAATGGCTCGGGAGAAACGCAGGTTCGTCGCGCCCATGTCGTGAACAAGGATCGCGAGCACGATCTCGCTGTCCTCCGCATCGACGGTCCTTCCCTCCCCTCCCTCAAGCTGCGCAACTCCGAATCGGTACGCGAAGGCCAACTGGTGGGATTTACCGGGTTCCCGATCGGGGGAGCGCTCGGCTTCTCGCCGGTGACCCATCGCGGCATGGTGTCGTCGATCACTCCGATTGCGCTGCCGGCGGCGAACGCGCGCCAAGTTAATGAAAAACTGGTTCGCCAGCTCAAGAGCGGAGCATTCAACATCTTCCAGCTCGATGCCACGGCCTACCCCGGCAACAGCGGAAGCCCGGTATTCGATGCCAGCAGCGGCGAAGTCATCGGCATCATCAATATGGTGTTCATCAAGGGAAGCAAGGAAGCAGCGCTGAGTCAGCCGTCCGGAATCGCCTACGCGATACCGGCGAATTACCTGAAAGAGCTGTTGGTCAAGTCGCCGTAACCAGTCGTTTCCCTCATTCCTGCACCCGCTTGACCGGTTGAAACCCGACCCACATCTTGTGTAACAGGTGGATCAGAAGCAAGTTTGGCGGCAAACGCAGCGACAATTCCCGAACCATCAACAGCCAGTCCGCCATCGCCTGTCCCCGAATTCGCGTGTCAGGGTGACGTGAGTAAACCGCCTTTTCGACCAGCTTAACGAAGGCGGTCGGCTCCTGCTTCAGTAACTGGTCATCAACCGGGGTCGAGAAGAACCGCCGAGCCAAATAGAGCGCTTGCCGCAGAATCGCGTCGAGCCCGACCTCGGCGGAACGGGTGATCAGGCGTTTCGGGAACTCAGCCGAGACCGATGAAAAATGGCGGAAGAGCAGATCAATGTCGCAGAGATCTCGCAGACCGCGATCAAACTCCCCGTTCAGCAGCAAATGGGCGGCCGCATGCAGCAGGATATCTTCATCCCGCAACCGCCAGAAACGCCCGCTCCCGGCAATTGGCACTGCTTCATTGACCATTCTGGAGGAATCGACAGCAATGCGGCATGTTGGCATGACAAGTGAATGATGAAGGTCGATCGTGGTGCCGCGATGCGTGTGAGTCATTGGCGGAATCTCATGGGACCACTGTCTGTAGTAGCGGTCGTCGTACGCATCGAGCTGGCCCGTAATCCAGCCACCAAGCATCAGTTCGCTCTCGACAAAGCGAATCTGTTTCTCCGCAACGAGCAGATCGATATCACTGAAGCTCCGGCCATCCGCAACAGGCAAACCCAAAGCCACATACGATGCACCTTTCAGCAGCAGGATCGGCGTCTCGACATGGACCAGCGCAATGCTGATCGATCGCAGTTCCCGCTGCACATCGCGGCGAAAGGCTCCCGATTGGACCAAGGCTGCCACCAGGCTGCCTTGATGGCGTGGCGGGACATTTCCAGCCATTGACGATCCGGGTATCCAGTGAGCAATCCGTGCCAGCATTCCCGCGTGCCGCGCCTCGGCAAGCATGAGGCTCCATTCCTCGGCGGAGAATGTGTCCGCTACCCCCCGATCCCGCAGGAAGCGAGTCAATGGCGAAGATTCAATCATAGTGCCCGACAAGTTCATCCAATGCATTCCTGGCTTCATCCAGCGAGGAGTACTCGATCTCCCAGGCCTCGGCAGAACTGACCAGCCCGGCCAGTCTCTGAAAGCCAGATTCCCCGAGGGTCGAGTAATTGAACGACTGGTCGATCAGTCGCATGGCGGCCTGACCCTGGCCAACGGCACGCATGCGCAGCGATGCGCCGTCCGTCCATTTCGGGAAGACGATCAAACGGGGCGTGGCACTCTCGCTGCCCCGTCGGATCGAATCGCCGGGCGCGGGCAGGTGCGCAATACTCCCCTTGTGCGTATTTTTCGCCAGAGGCCCAAAGACGGCCTCGGGGTGCCTGCTCTGGATGAGATCGATGGATGTATTTTTTAGACTGACCGGTCGCACACAAGGAATCAGTTCGAGCTTCCCGTCAAGCAGGGCAAGTTCGTCCGAGAGCAGTCTCCAGCCGCTCAGCGCGAGTTCTGCTGCGAGGGTGCTCTTGCCGCTACCCGAGACTGCCGAGAGAAGAACGCCGGCGCCCCGGGTTTCCAGGACAGCCGAGTGAAGTATCAGATAATTATGGGCGAACGATCCGATGGTCCAGTTCAATCCCCACTCGAACAAGGCGTGTGCATGCCCCGCATCGACAGGAAGAAAGGGACGTTCCCCCGAAAGCTCGAACACCACATTGCGTGCAATGTGACGACGAAGCCAGTTGGGCGGCGCAATACAGATATCGAAGTCGTATTCGCCCCCGTTCACTGCACACGAATGCCGGCCATACAGCGTTCTGAATACTAGTGGAAAGTGGGGGATACCGCTCTTGATCTTGATTCTGAGGCGTCCGATGTCAAGACGAAAGCGACCCTGCCGCATCGCCTCCCCAAGGTCCCTTCCGGAAACGTCCTGAACCGTCAGCAATCTGGGAAATACCCTAGCCTGGAAATGAACCCTGAGAGCTCGCAGTCTCCCGTGGCGCTATCCGCGATCCGCTTTCGCAAGAAATCAAGCGCAAGCGACCGGTCGAACGGTAGCAGAGACGTGTCTCCAGTTTCAGCGTCAAACACAAGCACGCCGTCATCGACCAGCCGAAAAGAGAAATGCAAAAAAACAGTGGGGTTGGCGATGCCAACCCCCGTTTCTGAGTCACTCGCGAACGACATCAGACCATCGTTGCGCTCTTGATGTACTCAACGATTTGAGGCGCACCCCAGAAGACTCCGGGAACCGGCTGATAACTTCCGTTACGGCCGGCCCACATTCTCTTCATGGTCTCGAGGCTAAGTACGGAAGCAGGCACTCTTCCCGTATTCAGGTTGCACCATGCGGCGCACAAATACACCCCCAGTTTGCTGGGGTCGTCATGGCCTTGCGATGCCAAGACCTCTTTCAATTTCTTTCCATGAAAGCCATCGTGAGCGGCAAAGCACGCGGAAAAATATCTGTGCTCTGCGCCGCAACCTTTCCAGTGTCCGTGATGACCACTCTTTTCATTCGAGGCCTCTTTCCAAAACTCGGGACCCCTTCCAAAGCACTCAGACCCTCTCCGGCGATCGGGCCTGCTGTTGTCGAGAGCTATCGACGCCTGTGCCGAAGGGGAAAGGCAAGTGGCTGCCAATGCCGAGCGCGAGGTGACTGTCAGGATGACCGGGGTCGCAATCCCGACACCGCGAACGAAACGGCGACGCCCCGCCGCCTTCGAGTTCATCCCGCTTTGGCCTGAACCGATTTGATTTGATTGGTCACTCATCTCTTTTCACCTGACTAATAGCAACGGACAATCTGCACGAATAATAAAGCAATTTTCATGCAAGCAAAGAATTTCAATTAACAATCAATGATTTCCTTCGGACCCATTGAAATGCAGACCCTGACTCTCGCCGACAATGTAAAGAAAACCGACAGTCTTGCAGACCCTTCCTTATCGCCGATTCTACAGGCTACGCCTGGTCTGACAAGGAGATATTTCACGAACTTTCAACACCGACCCCAATTGGAAATCGCGGTAGCCGGATCACCTATCGAATCCCGTCGGGTTGGTCGACTGCCAGCGCCACGAATCCTCACACATCGTCGCCATCCCCCGGCCAGCCGACCAGCCTAGCAGGTCCTGAGCAAGTGACGAATCGGCATAGCAGGCAGCAATATCACCCAGCCTGCGGTCAACGATGCGAAACGGCACTCTTTCTGCCGCTGGCATTCTCGAAAGCTGCCACGACCTCGAGCACGCTATAACCGCGACCGGTCCCAAGGTTGATCGGCACTGCTCCCGGCAACTTGTCCAGGACGTTGAGTGCGGCGAGGTGACCGCGAGCCAGATCAACGACGTGGATATAGTCGCGCACCCCGGTTCCATCCGGCGTCGGATAGTCGCCACCGAAAACGGAGAGTTCGGGGCGCCGGCCGACAGCCACCTGCGCCACATAGGGCATGAGGTTGTTGGGAATACCCTGCGGATCTTCCCCGATCATTCCGCTCGGATGCGCCCCCACCGGGTTGAAATAGCGCAGCAGCGCCACCCGCCAGCGCGGATCAGCGGCCGCCAGATCGCGCAACATCTCCTCGATCATCAGTTTCGTGCGGCCGTAGGGATTGGTCGCCTGCAGCGGGAAATCCTCACGGATCGGCACGCTATGCGGATCGCCGTACACCGTTGCCGAGGAACTGAAGACCAGCCGGTAGACTCCGGCCTCGGCCATCGCCTCGAACAGGGCGAGGGAACCGGCGACATTGTTGCCGTAATAGTGCAAGGGGCGCTCAACCGACTCGCCGACGGCCTTCAGTCCCGCGAAATGAACGACGCCATCAATCGGATATTCGCCGAATATCCGGCGCAGCCCGGCCTTGTCCCGGATGTCGTCGTCGAACAACGAGCGGTCGCTTGCCGACAATGCGTTCAATCGCGTCGACCACCTTGGGTGAACTGTTCGAAAAGTTGTCGAGAATCAGCAAATCAAGGTTCGCGGTCAGCATTTCGACGACGGTATGCGAACCGATATACCCGGCACCGCCTGTGACAAGAATCATCTCTGTTCCCACAATCTGGATTGAAGACCTGACAAGATAAGTGAACCGAAAGTGGCGTGCCCGGAGGGACTCGAACCCCCGACCTGCTGCTTAGAAGGCAGCTGCTCTATCCAGTTGAGCTACGGGCACCCGAGGGGAAAAGCGCTTTAATAATTGGTCGGGGCGGTGGGATTCGAACTCACGACCCTCTGCTCCCAAAGCAGATGCGCTACCAGGCTGCGCTACGCCCCGACATAGGAAATGGATTCTATCATCGGCCGGAAACCCGCACCAGATCAAGGGCGTATCACGGGCCGAGAAACTTCCCTTGCAGCCCGCCCGGCTTTCTGATATTTAATCGCCTCTTTCGTCTCTGGAACACGCAATCAAATGGCTGAAGACCTGCTTCACAAGCATTTTGCGCCGTACGAGCCCAAGAAGGGCGAGGAGTACATGAGCGCCAAGCAGCTTGCGCATTTTCGCAAGATACTCGAGACGCTCAAGAAGGAATTGAGCGAGGATATCGACCGCACGGTGCACACCATGCAGGACGAGGCAACGGTATTCGCCGACCCCAACGACCGCGCCAGCCAGGAAACGGACATCGCCATCGAGCTGCGCAACCGCGACCGTGAGCGCAAGCTGATCAAGAAGATCAACGAAACGCAGGCGCGCATCGACAGCGGCGACTACGGCTTCTGCAACAAGTGCGGTGTCGAGATCGGCATCAAACGCCTGGAGGCCCGCCCGACGGCGACGCTGTGCATCGATTGCAAGACCCTGGACGAGCTGAAAGAGAAGCAGATGGCCAAGTAAGGCCGGCCAAGGCGAGTCCGGCGGTCGACGCTGACACAATTGACCACCGGCAACAAGGAAGGGCACCTCGCGGTGCCCTTCGTGCTTTCCGGGGTATGCCCGTTATTGCGGCTGGACGGCGGGTTGCGGCGGGCTGGTGCCCTCTTCCGCCGCGGCAGCCTTCATCGACAACTTGACGCGACCGCGGTCGTCGGTTTCGAGAACCTTGACGCGAACGACCTGGCCTTCCTTGACGTAGTCTTCGACCTTGTTGACGCGTTCCTGGGCGATCTGGGAGATGTGCAGCAGACCATCCTTGCCCGGCAGCACGGAAACGATCGCACCGAAGTCGAGGATCTTCAGCACGGTACCTTCGTAGATCTTGCCGATCTCGACTTCGGCGGTGATCGCATCGATGCGCGAACGGGCATGGGCCGCTGCTTCGCCGCTGGTGGCGGCGATGGTGATCGTGCCGTCGTCCTGGATGTCGATCGTGGTGCCGGTTTCCTCGGTCAGCGCGCGGATGACGGCGCCGCCCTTGCCGATCACGTCACGGATCTTTTCCGGATTGATCTTGAAGGTGTACAGACGCGGCGCGTAGGCCGACATCTCTTCGCGCGGGCCGGCAGCGGATTCCTGCATCAGGCCGAGGATGTGCAGACGGGCTTCCTGGGCCTGGGCCAGCGCCACCTGCATGATTTCCTTGGTGATGCCCTGGATCTTGATGTCCATCTGCAGCGCGGTGATACCTGCAGTCGTGCCGGCCACCTTGAAGTCCATGTCGCCGAGGTGATCTTCGTCGCCGAGGATGTCGGTCAGCACGGCGAAGCGGTTGCCTTCCTTGATCAGGCCCATGGCAATACCGGCCACATGCGCCTTGAGCGGCACGCCGGCGTCCAGCAGGGCGAGACAGCCGCCGCAGACGGAAGCCATGGAGGAAGAACCGTTGGATTCGGTAATTTCCGAAACCAGGCGCATCGAGTAGGAGAAATCTTCCGGGTTCGGCAGCACGGCCAGCAGCGCGCGCTTGGCGAGACGGCCGTGACCGATTTCACGACGCTTGGGCGACCCGACGCGGCCGGTTTCGCCAGTAGCGAAGGGAGGCATGTTGTAGTGCAGCATGAAGCGGTCGCGGTACTCACCGGCCAGCGCATCGATGATCTGTTCGTCGCGGTTGGTACCGAGCGTGGCCACGGCCAGCGCCTGGGTTTCGCCACGCGTGAACAGCGCCGAACCATGGGTGCGCGGCAGGACGCCGGAACGCATGGTGATCGGACGCACGGTACGGGTGTCGCGGCCGTCGATGCGCGGGGCGCCCGACAGGATGCGACCACGCACGATTTCGCCTTCGAGGGCGAACATGATGTCCATGACCTCGCCGCCCGACGGTGCATTTTCGACGCCTTCGGTAACGGCGGCGATGACTCGGGCGTAGATTTCCTTGACCGCCTGGGTCCGCGTCTGCTTGACGGTGATGTTGTAGGCGGCCTCGAACTCGGGCCTGGCGAGTTCGTGCACCCTGGCGATCAGCGGCTCGTTCTTCGGCGCCGGCGTCCAGTCCCACTCGGGCTTGCCGGCTTCTTCGACGAGCTCGTTGATGGCGTCGATCGCCTTCCGCGATTCGGTGTGACCGAACACCACGGCGCCCAGCATGACTTCCTCGGACAGTTGATCACACTCGGACTCGACCATCAGCACGGCGGATTCGGTGCCGGCGACGACGAGGTCGAGCTGGCTGTCCTTGAGCTGGCTCAGGGTCGGGCACAGCACGTACTCGCCGTTGATGTAACCGACGCGGGCAGCGCCGATCGGGCCGTTGAACGGCACACCGGAGATCGCCAGCGCGGCCGAGGCGCCAAGCATAGCCGGGATGTCGGAATCGACTTCCGGGTTCAGCGACATCACCGTGGCGATGACCTGGATTTCGTTGTAGAAGCCGTCCGGGAACAGCGGGCGAATCGGGCGATCGATCAGGCGGCAGGTCAGCGTTTCCTTTTCGGAAGGACGGCCTTCGCGCTTGAAGAAGCCGCCGGGAATGCGGCCGGCGGCATAAGTCTTCTCTTGATAATCGACAGTCAGCGGGAAGAAATCCTGGCCGGGCTTGGCGTTCCTGGCGGCCACGACGGTGACCAGAACCACGGTTTCTTCCATGGAAACGAGTACTGCACCGCCAGCCTGGCGGGCGATTTCGCCGGTTTCGAGGGTGACCTGATGGTCCCCGTAGGCGAAGGTCTTTTTCACGACATTAAACATGATTTCCTTTCACTCTCATCACAATGAACAACACACGACACAACAACAAATGAAAAAAGCGGCCGGGAGATTTCCGGGCCGCTCTTTCGAAGCTTCTGTCTGCTTTATTTCCGCAGGCCGAGGCGGGAAATCAGGGTGCGGTAACGCTCGACATCCTTGCCCTTCAGGTAGTCGAGCAGCTTGCGGCGCTGGGAAACCAGGTGCAGCAGGCCACGCCGCGAGTGGTGGTCCTTCTTGTGCTCACGGAAGTGGGGGGTGAGATCGTTGATGCGGGCGGTCAGCAGCGCGACCTGCACTTCCGGGGACCCGGTGTCGCCCTTGGCGCGCTGGTAGTCGGCGACGATGCCGGCCTTGAACTCGGTGGTGATTGCCATTTCAAACTCGCTTTCATGATGACGACGCCGCCCCGGTTTGATAGAGCCAGCGCCAAGTTGAGGACATTTTTCCCGTTGGCGACGGAAAAGCTCATCACTATACCAGATCAGCCCGCGAGTTGCACCAGTCGTTTTGGCCAGAGGCGGCCGTCGTCGCCGGATTCGCCGATACCGAGCAGTCCCGACGCCGCATAGACGCGGAGCTTGCCGCCGGGACCGCCGGGCAGGTCCACCGGGTTGCCGTGGCTGAAGCGCTGCACCGCCTCGTCTGCCAGCGTCACCGCCGGCAGGCTGGCGAGCAGATGGTCGACCGGCAGCAGGCAGGCCAGGCGACCTGCTTCGTCGCGGGCTTCCAGATCCGCCAGGGTCAGCGCGTCGGCCAGCCCGAGGCTGCCGACGACGGTACGGCGCAAGGCGGCCAGGTGCGCGCCGCAGCCAAGGGCGGCGCCGATGTCGGCCGCCAGCGTCCGGATGTAGGTTCCCTTGCTGCACGAGACGCGCAGCGCCAGGCGGGCACCCGAAAAACCCAGGAGTTCGATGGCGTGGATGGTGACCGACCGCGCCTCCCGTTCGACCTCGATGCCCTGCCGGGCCAGTTCGTAGAGCGGCCGGCCGTTCCGCTTCAGGGCGGAATGCATCGGCGGCACCTGCCGGATGTCGCCGGTAAATTGCGGCAGCACCCGCAGAATGTCGCCTTCCGCCACGTCGACCGCAGCCGTGGCGATCACCCTGCCCTCGGCATCGCCGGAATCGGTAGTGACGCCGAGCGCCAGTTCGGCTTCGTAAGTCTTGTCGGCGGCAAGCAGGTCGGCCGAAAACTTGGTCGCCTCGCCGAAGCACAGCGGCAGCAGGCCGGACGCGAGCGGGTCGAGCGTGCCGGTATGCCCGCCCCTGGCCGCCGAGAAAAGCCGGCGCGCCTTTTGCAGCGCGTCGTTCGAACTGATGCCGACCGGCTTGTCGAGCAGCAGGACGCCGTCGACCTGTTTCCAGGTCTTTTTCGCTATCGGCTGCATTGGCAACGTCTAATCGTCCGGCGTCCGGTCGGAAAGCGCGTTGGCCTCGGCGATCAGTTGCGTCAGGCTGGCGCCGCGCTCGATCGAGCTGTCGTAGATGAAGTGCAACTCGGGCAGCGTGTGGATATGGATGCGCTTGCCGAGTTCGCGGCGCAGGAAGCCCGCGGCGCGGCGCAGGCCGCTCTGGATCTCTTCCAGATGCTCGCTGTCGAGGGTGGTGAAGAACACCTTGGCGTGAGCGTAGTCCGGGGTCAATTCGACCTCGGTCAGGCTGATCATGCCGACGCGCGGATCCTTCAGCTCGCCCTGGATCAGCTCGGCGAGGTCGCGGCGGACCTGCTCCGCGATCCGGTCGCTGCGCTGAAACGACTTCCGCTTCATTTCAGCGTGCGTGCCACTTCCTGGATTTCATACACTTCGAGCTGATCACCTTCCTGGATGTCGTTGTTGTTCCTCAGCGACAGGCCGCATTCGAAGTTGCTGCGGACCTCCTTGACGTCGTCCTTGAAGCGCTTGAGCGACTCGAGCTCGCCATCCCACTGCACCACATTGTTGCGCAGCAGGCGAACGCGGGAACTGCGCTTGACGATCCCTTCCAGCACGTAGCAGCCGGCGATGGCGCCGACCTTGGAGACGTGGAAGACCTGGCGGATTTCGACCAGACCGATGATCTGCTCGCGCTTCTCGGGCGACAGCATGCCGGAAAGTGCCGCTTTCACCTCGTCGACCGCGTCATAGATCACGTTGTAGTAACGGATATCGACGCCGAAGTTCTCGGCCAGCTTGCGCGAATTGGCATCGGCGCGGGTGTTGAAGCCGATGATGACCGCGCCGGACGCCTGCGCCAGATTGACGTCGGATTCGCTGATACCGCCCACCGCGCCGTGGATGATCTGGACGCGGACTTCTTCGTTCGACAGCTTGGACAGCGTCTGGACCAGCGCTTCCTGCGAACCCTGGACGTCGGCCTTGACGATGAGCGGCAAGGTCTTGACCTCGCCTTCCTTCATCTGCTCGAACATGTTTTCGAGCTTGGCCGCCTGCTGCTTGGCCAGCTTGACGTCGCGGAACTTGCCCTGGCGGAACAGCGCGATTTCGCGCGCCTTCTTCTCGTCGGCGAGCACGATCGCTTCTTCGCCGGCGGCCGGCACATCCGACAGGCCGAGGATCTCGACCGGGATCGAGGGACCGGCTTCGGTGATCGGCTTGCCGTTTTCGTCGAGCATGGCACGGACGCGCCCGGAGACCTGGCCGGCCAGCACGACATCGCCGCGCTTGAGGGTACCGGAGAGCACCAGCATGGTCGCCACCGCGCCGCGACCCTTGTCGAGGCGTGCTTCGATGATCAGGCCCTTGGCCGGCGCATCCTTTTGCGCTTTCAGCTCCAGCACTTCCGCCTGCAGCAGCACCTGCTCGAGCAGTTCGTCGATGCCGGTGCCCTTCTTGGCCGAAACCGGCACGAAGGGCGAATCGCCACCGTAATCTTCCGGAATGACGCCTTCGGCCACCAGTTCCTGCTTGACGCGATCCGCGTTGGCATCCGGCTTGTCCATCTTGTTGATCGCCACCACCAGCGGCACGCCGGCCGCCTTGGCGTGGTGGATCGCTTCCTTGGTCTGCGGCATCACGCCGTCGTCAGCCGCGACGACCAGGATGACGATGTCGGTCGCCTTGGCGCCGCGCGCACGCATCGCCGTGAACGCCTCGTGACCCGGCGTGTCGAGGAATGTGACCATGCCGCGCTCGGTCCGGACATGATAGGCGCCGATGTGCTGGGTGATGCCGCCGGCTTCGCCGGCCGCCACCTTGGCACGGCGGATATGGTCGAGCAGCGAGGTCTTGCCGTGGTCGACGTGGCCCATGACGGTGACGACCGGCGCCCGCGGCTCGAGCGGCACGTCCCTGTGCTCGCCGCCGGCAGTTACCTCGAGGAAGGCGTCGGGATCGTCGAGCTTGGCGGCAACCGCCTTGTGCCCCATCTCCTCGACGAGGATCATCGCCGTTTCCTGGTCAAGCACCTGGTTGATGGTGACCATCGAGCCCATCTTCATCATCGCCTTGATGACTTCGGTCGCCTTGATCGCCATCTTGTGCGCCAGGTCGGCGACCGAAATGGTTTCCGGGATGTGCACCTCGCGCACCATCGGCTCGGTCGGCGCCTGGAAGGTGCCCTGCTGGTCGTCGCCGCGATGGCCGCCGTGCTTGCGGTGGCCGTGGCGGCCATCCTTCCACGCACTGCCGGTATCCGACGAACGCGTCTTGATGCCCGGCCGCTTCTTGCCGTCGTCGGCGCGGCCGTTGCCGGTCTTCTTGGCGTCCTTGCCCGGCATCTCGGGCTTCTTGTGCAGCGTGCCCTTGTCGGCGGCCGGTTCCTGCGCCTTGGCCTGGGTGGTCGCCTGTTGCGTGGCCAGTTCGGCCGCACGCGCGGCGGCCGCCGCCTCCTCCGCTTCGCGCTTGACGCGGACGAGCCCCACCTCGCGCTCCTGCTTTTCCTTGAGTTCGCGCGCCTGGCGCTCGAGCAGGTTGTGCTGGCGGCGGTCCTGGTCTTCGCGGGTCTTGAGCTCGCGTTCGTCAAGCAGAGGCGACGGGGCTGCGGCGGTGGCGGTGGCGGTGGCGGCTTCGGCGGCGACGGCTTCGGCGGACGGCTTCGGCGGTGACGGCTTCGGCGGCTGCGGCCGGCTCGGGCACAGGCTGCACTTCCGGCGCCTGTTCGCCGAGCTCACGCTTGACCAGTACGCGCTTCTTGCGCACCTCGACCTGCACGGTGCGGGCGCGCCCCTGGGCGTCTGTCGCCTTGATCTCGGACGTCTGCTTGCGGGTCAGCGTGATCTTGGTCTTGGACTCGTCGCCGTGCGCCCGGCGCAGGTAGTCGAGCAGCCTGGCCTTGTCCTGGTCGGTCAGCGCATCGCCGCTGTCCTGCTTGCCGACGCCGGCCCGGCCCAACTGCTCCAGCAGCGCCACTACCGGCATCTTGAGTTCAACGGCAAATTGCGAAACTGTTGTTGCGGTCATGCTTGCACCCTCCCGCTCACTCGAACCAGTGAGCTCGCGCCTTCAGAATGATTTCCTTGGCACGCTCTTCGTCAATGCCAGTCATCTCGACGACCTCGTCGACCGCCAGCTCGGCCAGGTCCTCGCGGGTCTTTACACCCTTGTTGGAAAGCCTGGCGGCCAGTTCCCTGGTCATGCCCTCGAGATTGAGCAGATCGTCGGCGACGCCCTCGAGCTGCTCCTCGGTCACGATGGCTTCGGTCAACAGGACGTTGCGCGCGCGGTTGCGCAGCTCGTTGACGATTTCCTCGTCGAGCCCGTTGATTTCGAGCATTTCGGCGAGCGGCACGTAGGCGACCTCCTCGAGTGACGAGAAGCCCTCGTCGATCAGCAGGTCGGCCAGTTCCTCGTCGATGTCGAGCTTCTCCATGAACGTCAGGCGGGTGACGGCGAATTCCGCCTCGGATTTCTTGGACGATTCGTCCTTCGTCATCAGGTTGATCGCCCACCCGGTCAGTTCGGAAGCCAGGCGGACGTTCTGGCCACCGCGGCCGATGGCGATGGCGAGGTTGTCCTCGTCCACGACGACGTCCATCGCGTGCTTGTCTTCATCGACGACGATCGACGACACCTCGGCCGGCGCCAGCGCGCCGATGACGAACTGGGCCGGGTCGGCCGACCACAGCACGATGTCGATGTTCTCGCCGCCGATCTCGTTGCGTCACCGCGGTAACGCGCGAGCCGCGCAGGCCGACGCAGGTGCCGATCGGATCGACGCGCGGATCGTTCGACTTGACGGCGATCTTGGCGCGCATGCCGGGATCGCGGGCGCAGGCCTTGATTTCCATCAGGCCGTCCTCGATTTCCGGCACTTCCATCTCGAACAGCCTGATGATGAATTCCGGCGCCGTGCGCGACAGGATGATCTGCGGGCCGCGCGCGCTGCGGTCGATGCGCAGCAGGTAGGCGCGAACGCGGTCGCCGATGCGCAGGTTCTCCTTCGGGATCATCTGGTCACGGGGCAGCATGGCCTCGATCTTGCCGGCTTCGATGATGGCATTGCCACGCTCCATGCGCTTGATCGTCCCGTAGACGATGTGCTCCTTGCGCTCGAGGAAGTCGGCGAGGATCTGCTCGCGCTCGGCGTCACGGATCTTCTGCAGGATCACCTGCTTGGCGGCCTGGGCGCCGATGCGGCCGAAGTCGATCGGCTCCAGCGGCTCCTCGAGGGAATCGCCCGCCTCGACCTCGGGGTCGTCCTTGCTGGCTTCCGACAGCGGCACCTGGAGAAATTCATTGACGTACTCGTTGTCGGCAACCACCTGCCAGCGGCGGAAGGACTCGTAGTCGCCGGTCTCGCGGTCGACCGAGACGCGCACGTCGGCCTCGTCGTGGATGCGCTTCTTGGTTGCCGAGGCAAGCGCCAGTTCCAGCGCGCCGAAAACGACGTCCTTGGCAACGTTCTTTTCGCGGGCCAGTGCATCGACCAGCAGCAGCAGTTCACGGCTCATGGGCTATAACCTCCAAGTCCTTCAGTCGAAACGAGGCACCAGGCGTGCCTTCTCGATATTGTTGAATTCCAGTTCCACGTCTTCCTTTTCGAGGCGCAGGCCGACCTTGCCATCCTTGTGGCCGAGCAGTTCGCCCTGGAAGTTGCGGCGGTTGTTCACTGGAATGCGCAGCTTGATCTGGATGTCCTGGCCGGCGAAGCGCTCGAAATCGACAGCCTTCCTGACCACCCGGTCGAGGCCCGGCGAAGAGATCTCGAGACGGTCGTAATCGACGTTCTCGACCTCGAACAGCCGCGAGAGCTGGTTCGAGACCCGGGCGCAATCGTCGACATCGACACCGCCGTCCTTGTCGGAGCGGTCGATGAAGACGCGGATGGTGCGGCCGCGTGGCGACATCTCGATGTCGACAAGTTCGTAGCCGAGCCCCTGCACGGTCGTTTCAAGCAGCGAATTCAGATCCATGACCACAAACAAAAAATGGGCGAAACGCCCACCTCGGAAAAAGATGCCCGCCACAAGCGGCGGGAGGAACAAACCGTCGGATTATAACGAGTTGGCCCCTCTTCGTAAATGAATCCGTATGCCTTCAAGTCCCTTCATGCTGCCGGGGCGGCGCCGCGGCCGGCCTTTCGAGTTCGCGCAGCAGGGTCTTCACCTCGCCTTCGTCGAGTTCGCGCACGCGGCCCCGCTTGAGTTGCGGCGGCAGCACGAACGGGCCATAGCGCACGCGGATCAGGCGGCTGACCGTGCAGCCGACCGCCTCGAACATCCGGCGCACCTCGCGGTTGCGCCCCTCGAAGAGGGTCGCGCGGTGCCAGCGGTTGGCCCCTTCGCCACCGGCTTCCTCGAGGCTGGCGAAACTGGCGATACCGTCCTCCAGTTCGACACCCTGCAGCAGGCGCTGCTGCGCCTCGGCGGTCAGTTCGCCGAGAACGCGCACGGCGTACTCGCGCACGAGTTGCGAACTCGGATGCATCAGCCGGTTGGCCAGTTCCCCGGACGTGGTGAATAACAGCAGGCCGGAGGTGTTGAAGTCGAGCCGACCGACGTTGATCCAGCGGCCGCCGCGGATTCGCGGCAAGGCGGCGAACACCGAGGGGCGGCCGTCGGGGTCGTCGCGCGAGACGATCTCGCCTTCCGGCTTGTGATAGAGCAGCACGCGCGGCGTCCGGGTACTGGTGAAACGCAGGTTGACCAGGCGGCCGCCAACCTTGACCTTGTCGCCGTAAACCACTGTCTGCCCGACCTGCGCCACCTCGCCATTGACCGTGATCCGGCCGGCGGCGATCCATTCCTCCATTTCCCGGCGCGAGCCGATGCCGGCCTGCGCCATCACCTTGTGCAACCGTTCCGGCTTGGCTTCCTCGGCGGGCGACGCGCGGCGCCCGCCCCTGCCCGGCGGGCGACCTTCAGGCGGCGGCGGTGCGCCCGGACGGCGGCGCGCCTGCGGCGCCGGCGCCGACGCGGCAAGGGCAGCGCCGGGCGCCCGGCGGTTCCGGCGCGAGGGCGGCGCCTCGCTGTTGCGGTCGACGCCGCTTTCCGGCCGATTTCCGGCGGGGCCGGCGTCAGGTCTGGACGGCGGGCGAAACGGCGTGCGTTTGGTCTTCATGGTGCAGCTCCAGTGTCTGGCTTATCTGTTCGAGCGGCGGCAGTTCGCTGACGCTGCGCAGGCCGAGATCGTCGAGAAATTTCTTGGTCGTCGCCAGCAGCGACGGGCGACCCGGGGTGTCACGCTGGCCGACGACGTCGATCCAGCCGCGTTCCTCCAGCGTCCTGATGATGTTGGTGTTGACCGCAACGCCCCGGATGTCCTCGATGTCGCCGCGCGTCACCGGCTGGCGGTAGGCGATGATCGCCAGCGTTTCCAGCAGCGCCCGCGAATAGCGCGGCGGCTTCTCCGGATTCAGCCGTTCGAGGAACGGCAGGTATTCGGCACGCGTGCGGAAGCGCCAGCCGGAAGCGAGCTGGATCAGCTCCGCCGGCCGCTCGGTCCATTCCTCGCGCAGTTCGTCGAGCAGCTTGCGCAGGACCTCCGGCGCCACTTCGTCGTCGAACATCTTCGCCAGCTCGGGCGGCGTCATCGGCTCGCGCGCGGCGAGCAGCGCCGCTTCAAGCACTTTCTTGACCAGGCTCGGTTCCACCTTGATGCACTCTCACGTAAATGGGCTGGAATGGCTCGCCCTGGGTGAATTCGACCAGCTTCTCGCGGGCCAGCTCGAGCAGCGCGAGGAAATGCACGACGACGCCCGGCACACCCATCGCCGGGTCGAACAGCGTCTCGAACTGGACGAAGCCACCGCGCTCGCGCAGGGCGCGCAGGATGACGCCCATGTGCTCGCGCACCGACAGTTCCTCGCGCCCGATGCGGTGGCGCTGCTTGAGTCCGGCCTGGCGCAGGATCGTCATCCACGCATCCTTGAGGTCGGCGGCGGAGACTTCGGGCAGGCGCTCGTAAAGCGACCTCTCGACCAGCGTCTCGACCCAGAAGAACTCGCGCTCGGCCTGCGGCATCTCGTTCAGCCTCTGCCCGGCGATCTTCATCTGTTCGTATTCCATCAGCCGGCGCACCAGCTCGGCGCGCGGATCCTCGACGCCCTCGGCGTCGCCATGCTTCGGCCGCGGCAGCAGCATGCGCGACTTGATCTCGATGAGCATCGCCGCCATCACCAGGTATTCGGCCGCCAGTTCGAGGTTGCTGGCGCGCATGCTCTCGACGTAGTCGAGGTATTGCCGGGTCAGCGGCGCCATCGCGATGTCGAGGATGTCGACGTTGGCCTTGCGGATCAGGTAGAGCAGCAGGTCGAGCGGCCCCTCGAAGGCGTCGAGCATGATCTCGAGCGCGTCGGGCGGGATGTAGAGATCGGCCGGCAGGGCGTCCATCGCCTCGCCATAGACGCGGGCGACCCGCGTCGGCACCAGTGCCTCCGCCGCGTCGACCGCTGCGTTCATCGGGCGCCCCCGCCGGGCGCGCGGGTGATCGGCGGCAAGCGGCGCATCACAGGTAGCCGAGCCCCATCGACGCGCGTACGTCGCGCATGGTCTCGCGGGCCAGTTCGCGTGCCTTGTCGCAGCCGTCGGCGATGATGTTGCGAACCAGCGTCGGGTCTTCCAGGTATTGCCGGGCGCGCTCGCGCATCGGCGCCTGCTCGGCGAGGATGCCGTCGATCACCGGCTGCTTGCAGTCGAGACAGCCGATGCCGGCCGTGCGGCACCCCTGCTGCACCCAATCCCGGCACGATTCGTCGGAATAAACCTGGTGGAGTTGCCAGACCGGGCACTTGGCCGGGTCGCCGGGATCGTGGCGACGGACGCGGGCCGGGTCGGTCGGCATGCTCCTGACCTTCCTGGCCACCGATTCCTCGGATTCGCGCAGGGTGATCGTGTTGTTGTACGACTTGGACATCTTCTGGCCGTCCAGACCGGGCATCCTGGATTCCTCGGTCAGCAGGTAGCCCGGCTCGACCAGGATCATCTTGCCGGTGCCTTCGAGGAAACCGAACAGCCTTTCGCGGTCGACCGCGGAAAGATGCTGAATTTCGTTGAGCATGGCCTTCGCCTGCTCGACGGCTTCCTTGTCGCCGTTCTGCTGGAAGCGGACACGCCATTCGTCGTAGAGGCGGGCCTTCTTGCTGCCCAGCTTCTTGACGGCTTCGCGCGCCTTGTCCTCGAAACCGGGTTCGCGGCCGTACATGTGGTTGAAGCGACGGGCCAGTTCGCGGGTGAATTCGACGTGCGGAATCTGGTCCTCGCCGACCGGCACCTTGTCGGCGCGGTAGATCAGGATATCGGCGCTCATCAGCAGCGGGTAGCCGAGGAAGCCGTAGGTCGTCAAATCCTTGCCGGCCAGCTTTTCCTGCTGGTCCTTGTAGGTCGGCACGCGCTCCAGCCAGCCGAGCGGCGTCATCATCGACATCAGCAGATGCAATTCGGCATGTTCCGGCACGCGCGACTGGATGAACAGGGTCGCCTGATTCGGATCGACGCCGGCCGCCAGCCAGTCGATCACCATGTCCCAGCTCGCCTGCTCGATGCCCTGCGGATCATCGTACTGGGTAGTCAGCGCATGCCAGTCGGCGACGAAGAACAGGCACGGGTATTCGTTCTGGAGCCTGACCCAGTTCTTGAGCACGCCGTGGTAATGGCCGAGATGCAGCGCGCCGGTCGGGCGCATGCCGGAAAGGACTCGTTCTGCGTACATGGTGAGCTCAGTAAAGACCGAAAATCGATTCGATGACCCGCGCGGAAGTCAGTCCAACCAGCGGATTCATAATGGCGCCGAGGATACCGGTGAACAGCAGCAGCAGCAAAATCGGGAAGCCCCAGCGCTCCAAGCTGCGCGAACTGCCAGGCCAGCCGATGCGGCAGCAGGCTGACGGCGATGCGCCCGCCGTCGAGCGGTGGCAGCGGCAGCAGGTTGAGGACCATCAGCACGAGTTGACGGTGATGCCGATCTTGCTCATCTCGCGCGAGCGGCAGCGCTGAACTGAGTTGGCCGGCAGCAGCCAGGCCAGCTTGAGCAGCAACGCCCAGCCCAGGGCCATGAACAGGTTGGCGCCGGGGCCGGCGGCGGCGACCCAGAACATGTCCTGCTTCGGGTTGCGCAGGCGGCTGAAATCGACCGGCACCGGCTTGGCGTAGCCGAACAGGAAGCTGCCGCCGGAAAACAGCAGAATCGCGGCCGGGATCAGAACGGTGCCGACCGGGTCGATGTGGCGCAGCGGGTTGAGGCTGATGCGCCCGAGCTGCCAGGCGGTCGGGTCGCCGAAGTGGCGCGCGGCGTAGCCGTGCGCCGCCTCGTGCAGGGTGATCGCGAAAATCACCGGCAGCGCGGCGACGGCGATCATCTGGAGCAGGCTTTCGAAATCCATGTCCAGTCACCCAGCCCGAACGGCGCCAGCGGGCCACGCCCGGCACGGACCAGTTCGGGTACCCGGCCGGTCAGGTCGATGACCGTCGTCGGCTCGGTGCCACAGGGTCCGGCATCGAGGATCAGGTCCACGCAGTTCTCCAGGCGATCCACGATCTCCCAGCCCTCCGTCAGCGGCGCTTCGTCGCCCGGCAGTTGCAGCGTCGTCGTCAGCAGCGGCTCGTCGAGTTCCTCGAGCAGCGCCAGCACCACCGGATGGTCCGGCACGCGCAGGCCGATGGTCTTGCGCTTGGGATGCATCACCCGGCGCGGCAATTCCTTGGTGCCTTCCAGGATAAAGGTGTAGCTGCCCGGCGTCGTCGCCTTGAGCAGCCGGTACTGCGCGTTGTCCACGCGGGCGAAATGCGCGATTTCCGAGAGATCGCGGACCATCAGCGTCAGGTGGTGGCGCTCGTCGATCTGCCGGATCTGCCGGATGCGGTCCATCGCCGCCTTGTCGCCGAGATGGCAGCCAAGGGCGTAGCAGGAATCGGTCGGCAGCGCGACGATGCCGCCGGCGCGGATCACCTCGGCCGCCTGCGCGAGCAGGCGCGGCTGCGGAGAATCCGGGTGGATATTGACGAAGCGGGCCATGCTCAGCGGAACAACTGCCAGACCGGCTTGACGTCGTCCGGCAGCGGCGGCAGACAGCCGAGATCGATGCTGCTTTCGAGCGGCCCGTGAAAGTCCGACCCGCGCGAGGCATGCAGGTCGTAATGTCGCGCCAGCCTGGCGAAGTTCATGGCCTGCTCGGGCGGCTGGCGGCCGCTGACCACCTCGATCGCCCGCCCGCCGACATCCTTGAATTCGGCGAGGAAACGTCGCATGTCGCGGCATCGGCCATCTTGTAGCGTCCCGGGTGCGCCACCACCGCCACGCCACCGGCCCCGGTGATCCAGCCGACGGCCTCCTCGATCGTCGGCCAGCGATGGTCGACATAGCCCGGCTTGCCGGGCGTCAGGTAATTCTGGAAGACGCCGGGAACGTCGCTGGCGATGCCGATCATCGCCAGGTAGCGGGCGAAATGGGCGCGCGAGATCAGGCGCGGGTTGCGGACGAAGCGCATGGCACCTTGCAGGACGCCGGGGATGCCGATGGCGGCGAGCGCTTCGCTCATCCGGCCGGCGCGTGCCACGCGTCCGCTGCGAAGTTCTTCGAGGCCGGCGCGCAAGGCCGGGAAAGCGGGATCGAAACCGAGGCCGACGATATGGACCGACAGCCCGTTCCATCCGATTGAAACCTCGACGCCGCTGACGAACTGAACCCCCGCCGCCGCCGCCGCCGCGCCCGCTTCCTCGAGCCCGCCGAGTTCGTCATGATCGGTCAGCGCCCACAGATCGACCCCGTTCGCCGCCGCCCGCTGCGCCAGTTCCTGCGGCGACAGCAGGCCGTCGGAAACGGCCGAGTGACAGTGAAAATCGAAGTTGGCGGGGGACACGATCAGGTTCGAAAAGGCAAACGACTAGTCTATCAGAAAGGCCGGCGCCCGCCGGAACCACCGCGCGACGCGGCAGGTTGATGAGACCGCGGCATCCCGCTATAGTGCCTGCATTCCGTGGGAGAGCGCAGCTCCGGCTGCCGCCGAAGGCGCAAATCACCCGCAAACGCTCAGGTAAACGAACCGCGGAATCAGTGGCTTACACTGTAACTCTGGAGAGCGGTGTCAACTGTTGTGGTCGACACCCACCGATGGGGCAAATCTCTCAGGTATCAAGGACAGAGGGGTGAAACGCAAGATCCGATCTTTCGTTTCACCCCTTTTCGTTTCCAGAATTGGCGTTAGCAAACGTCTGCAAAGGATTGATATGCTGAAGAAAACGGTTTTGAACGCCGCCCATCGCTCGCTCGGCGCCCGGATGGTCGATTTCGGCGGCTGGGACATGCCGGTCAACTACGGCTCGCAGATCGAGGAGCACCATGCCGTGCGCAACGACTGCGGCATGTTCGACGTCTCGCACATGTGCCCGGTTCGACCTGGCAGGCGCCGATTGCCGCAAATTCCTGTCGCGCCTCGTCGCCAACGATGTCGCCAAGCTCACGGTTTCCGGCAAGGCCCTCTATTCCGCCATGCTCAATGAAGCCGGCGGCGTCATCGACGACCTGATCATCTATTTCCTGACCGACACCCGCTTCCGCATCGTCATCAATGCCGGCACGGCGCTGAAGGACCTGGCCTGGATGCAGGCCAAGGCCGCCGAATGGGCGATGGACGTCACCATCACCCAGCGCCGTGACGGCGACAACGCCCTCGGCATCATCGCCGTGCAGGGCCCGAACGCCCGCGCCAAGGTCTGGCAAGTGCTGCCGCAGGCCAAGGCCACGACCGAA
Organism: uncultured beta proteobacterium; assembly: GCA_963736845.1. Classification (GTDB taxonomy): domain Bacteria; phylum Pseudomonadota; class Gammaproteobacteria; order Burkholderiales; family Rhodocyclaceae; genus Azonexus. The sequence continues at coordinate 73,946 of CAVTQL010000021.1, read as the reverse complement.
GGCCTGAAGCCGTTTTTCGCCGCCGAAGTCGATCAATACTTCATCGCCAGCACCGGCTACACCGGTGAAGACGGCTATGAAATCATGCTCCCGGCCGCGTGAAGCCGAAGCCCTTTGGAACAAGCTGCACGCCGCCGGCGTCGCCCCCTGCGGCCTCGGCGCCCGCGACACACTGCGCCTGGAAGCCGGCATGAACCTTTACGGTCAGGACATGGACGAGACGGTTTCGCCGCTCGACGCCGGTCTCGCCTGGACAGTCGCCATGAAGGACGAACGCGATTTCGTCGGCAAATCCGCGTTGACCGCAGCAGGCCAGCAGAAGCAGTTTCTCGGGTTGATCCTGCTCGCCAAGGGCGTGCTGCGTGGCCATCAGATTGTCATTACAAAACATGGTAATGGAGAAATTACCTCAGGTAGTTTCTCACCGACATTGCAGCAATCCATCGCCCTCGCCCGCCTACCGCTCGGCGTCGCCATCGGCGACGAAGTCGACGTTGACATCCGTGGCAAGCTGCTCAAGGCCAAGGTCGTCAAACCCGTATTCGCCCGCAACGGCAAAGCAGTGAGTTGGCTACTTGAATCCGCAAATCATGTCTATAATATACATCCAATATAGACATGAACGGAGGCCCCCATGAACTGGAACATCGCTCAAGCCAAACAGCACTTCTCGGATGTCGTCAAACAGGCGCCGCCGAGCCACAGATCATCTACAACCGCAACACGCCGGTTGCGGCCATGATCGCGGCTGACGACCTGGCGGAATACCAGGCCTGGAAGAATCACAGCGCAAGCAAAAGACGCTGGGGAAGAGTTTGCCAGTTGCGCCAGTTGATGATTGATGCAGGCTTTGAAGACGGACTCGAACTCCCGCCGCGTAGCAGCATAGGCCGCCCCAACGCCTTTGTTCAAATGCTGGAAGAAGAGTATCCGGAGACGCAGGCATGAGTTTTCTGCTCGACACCAACATTGTCAGCGAACTCGCCCGCCGCAAGCCCAAATCCCGGCGTCATTGCCTGGGCTGGAAACGTTGTCCGATCAACGTCATTAGCGCCAATGACCGTTGACGAACTCCTGGTTTGGCATCACCCGCCGTCCGGAGATTCAACTCACCAACTGGCTTCATAACTATCTGCGCAGCCACACCGTTTTACCGTGTTACGCCAGAGAAATCGCCGAGCGCGCCGGCCGCATGCGCGGCGATCTTGCTCGCGCAAAGGGATCGTATCCGTGACCAACCTGACATGCTCATCGCCGCCACCGCCCAGGCGCCACAACCTGACTCTGGTCACCCGCAACACCCGCGATTTCGAGGGCTGCGGTATCGGCCTGCTCTGCCCATTCACAGGTCAAGATCCAATGCCGCGTTTATCGCAAGGACAAGTTCCACGCCAAAGCCTACCTCACCCACGGTCGCGCGGCGGTCGTTGGCTCCTTTGCCCTGGTCGGCTCCTCCAACTTCACCTACCCCGGCCTCGTCGACAACGTCGAACTGAATGTCCAGATCCGCGGCCCCGAGGTCGGCCTGCTGCAGGAGTGGTACGAGCAGCACTGGGAGGAGGCCGAAGACGTCACCCCCGGAATCCTGCGCGACCCTCGAGCGCCACACCCGCGCATACACCCCGTTCGAGATCTGGTTCAAGGCGCTCGACGAGTTCTTCCGCGGCCGCGAGCTGGCGCCCGACGCCTGGGACGAGGACAATCCGTCGTCTTCCAGATGCTTGACCGGTACCAGCAGGACGCCTACCGCAATCTGCTGTCAGATCGCCGACCGCTTCGGCGGCGCGTTCCTGTGCGACGGCGTCGGCCTCGGCAAGACCTACGTCGGCCTGATGCTCATCGAGCGGCTGGTGGTCAAGGAAGGCAAGCCGGTCGTGCTCTTCGCGCCCAAGGCGGCGCGCGAGGATGTCTGGGAGCCCGCGCTTCAGGCGCTACCTGCCGCAGGTGTTCAGCGGCTTCGTCAACCTGAACATCTACAACCACACCGACCTGCAGCGCAAGGGGCAATGGCCCGCGCGACATCGAGCTGACCCTGCGCGACGCCGACGTGGTCATCATCGACGAAGCCCACCACTTCCGCAACCCCGGCATCAAGGGCGAGGGCGTCAAGGAGCCGTCGCGCTACCGGCAGTTGCAGCAACTACCTGCAATCCAGCGAGCGGCCCAAGCAGGTGTTTCTGCTCACCGCCACGCCGGTCAACAACTCCGTCCACGACTTCCGCCACATGATCGAGCTGTTCGGGCAAGCCGACGACCGTGTTTGCCTCACAACTGGGCATCCACAGCCTGCGCGCGCACTTCATTCCAGCTGGAACAAGCGACCTGCTCGGCAAGGCTGCCGGCATCCGACCAGCTCGAACTGGAATTCGGTGATCGAGATTCTTGAGGCCGAGCAGCCTCTGCGCACCGACCGCGTCTTCGACGCCCTGGTCGTGCAGCGCAGCCGGGCTTACGTCAAGGAGAGCCAGCGCCTGCAGAACGCGCAGCGAGGCGCCTCTTCCCGGAGCGCGAAGCACCCGCGCGTCGTCGCCTACAGCCTCAAGTCCACCTACGGCACGCTGCTGGACAGCTGTGCGCACGGCGTTCCACAAAGAAGCACCGCTCGTTCGTGCTGGGAATCTACTATCCCCTGGCCTACTGGAAGGGCGACAGGAGAAGCCGCCTACAAGTCCTTTCGACGAAGGCCGCCAGAAACAGGTCGTCATGCTCATCCGCACCCTGTTCCTGAAGCGCTTTGAGAGCTCCGCGCGAGCCTTTGAAGGCTCGTGCTGGCGCCTGCTGCAGAAAGCTGCTGGCCTGGGTCACGGTGCACGCCGCAGCCGAGCACGACAAGCGCCGCCTGGAACGCTGGAAGATCAAGAACGCCGAGCCTGATCGGCTACGTCCAGGCCCACCAGCAGGAGCTCTGGCCGCGAGGAAGCAGACGAGGACGAGGTCGAGGATTTCCTCGAGCGAAGATCGTGCTCAGCGCCGATCGAAGCAGCTCGATCCCGGCCATTTCGACGTCGACGCCATCCTGGACGACACCTTCGACGACCTGGATCAGCTCGCCGACTTCCTCACGGTAGCTGGCCGACGTCAAGCCGGCGCAGGACGACAAGCTCAAGGCGCTGATCAAGCTGCTCAAGACCGACCCGGTGCTCAAGAACCAAAAGGTCATCATCTTCTACCGAGTTCGCCGACACCGCCCGCTACCTGGAGCAGCAGCTGGCGCCAGGCCGGCATTCGAGGGCTTGCAGCGCATCGACGGCGGCAGCAGCCAGAAGCAGCGCAGCGACGTCATCCGCCGCTTTTCGCCCTACTACAACGGCCTGAGCTTCGGCCGAGCTGGCCGCCCAGGGCAAGCAGGAGATCCGCGTCCTGGTCAGCACCGACGTCCTCTCCGAAGGCCTCAACCTGCAGGACGCCACGCGGCTGATCAACTACGACCTGCACTGGAACCCGGTCCGCCTGATGCAGCGCATCGGCCGCGTGGACCGGCGCATGAACCCCGAGGTCGAGGCCCGCATCGTGGCCGACCACCCCGAGCTGCAAGGACTGCGCGGCAAGGTGGCGTTCTGGAACTTCCTGCCGCCCGGACGAACTGGACGAGCTGCTGCGCCTGTTCCAGCGGGTCACCAACAAGATGCTGGTCATCTCCCGCACCCTGGGCATCGAGGGCCGCACGCTGCTGACCCCGGACGACGAGTTCGACCCGATCAAGGAGCTCAACGAGCAGTGCGACGGCACAGCTCTCCGAGGCCGAGCAGCTGCGCCTGGAGTACGCAGCGCTGGTGGCACGCAGTATCCCGAGCTGGCGGCGCGCTCTGGCGAACCTGCCCGCTCAAGGCCTTTTCCGGCCAGCGCCTGCCCGCAGCCCGGCAGCGCGAGCGCGTCTTCTTCTGCTACCGCATCCCGCGGCCCGACCTCAGACTCTGATCGACGACCGAGACCGGCCAGCCGCGCTGGAGCGACGCGCCGGGTTCACCGTCTGGCTGTGCTACGACCTGGACGGCAACCGCGTCCTCGACCGAGCCGGGCGCCATCGCCAGCCTGATCCGCTCCGAGCCGGACACCGCCGCGCCACTGCGCGATCGATCGCCAGACGCTGTCCGAGCTGCGGAAAAAGGTCGAGAAGCAAGTCGTCACCGACTATCTGCGCCCGCTGCAAGCGCCGGTCGGGCGTCACGCCCGATTCTGAAGTGCTGGATGGAGCTGAACTAGGAGCATCGGCCATGGCCCAACGCCTGCCGACCGCCTCCGCGCCATCAAGAACTTCGACGACCTGGTCGCGCTACCTGGAAGACGAGCTCGACTGGCCGCTGCAGAAGTACGAGCTTCGACGAGCTCACCTTCGAGTACGCCCCGGCCGAGCTGGGCCTGAAGGACGAGGACGCCGCCAAGGTCAAGACGATCCACCAGCTGCGCCCGCTGCAGCACGGCCAGCCGTGGGGCATCTTCTTCGTCGAGTTCGAGAACAAGACGCATGCCGGTGGTGGTGCTGCGCCGCATCCTCAGCCACCTGGTGCTCAAGAAGCGCGCCTCGCGCCAACCGGGCCGACGCGCGCCGCCTGGCACCTGGACGACCTGCTCTTCATCTCCGCCTTTGGCGACGAGGCCACCGACCAGCGCGAGATCGCCTTCGCCCACTTCCACCAGGAGGCGGGCGACCTGCCCACCCTGCGCGTGCTGGGCTGGGACGGCGCGCGACACCGGCCTCAAGCTCGACTACGTGGCCGCTACGCTGCACGAGCGGCTGCGCTGGCCCGATGACCCCGCCGACGCGGACGCCTGGCGCGAGCAGTGGTCGCGCGCCTTCCGCCACCGCCTGGGCCACGTCATCCGCACCGCCGACGCGCTGGCCGAGCGGCTGGCCGCGCTGGCGCGCGGCATCCGCGACGCCGCGCGCACGCTGATGGACCACGAGTCCGAGCGCGGCCCGCTGCGCCAGCTGCACAAGGCCTTCCAGACCGCGCTGATCCACGACCTGACGCGAGGCAGACTTCGCCGACACCTACGCCCAGACCATCACCTACGGCCTGCTCACCGCCGCCATCTCGCGCACCGAGATGAGCGGGGCCGCACGGCACCGCCTCGTCGCCGAGCAACGTCACCGACATGGTGCCCATCACCAACCCGTTCCTGCAAGGAGATGCTCCAGACCTTCCTCCAGGCCGGCGGCGCGGCAAGGGCGGCATCGACTTCGACGAGCTGGGCATCCAGGACGTGGTGGAACTCCTGCGCGGCGACGAGACCGACCTGCCGGCCATCCTGCGCGACTTCGGCAACCAGAACCCGCGGCGAAGACCCGGTCATCCACTTCTACGAGCACTTCCTCGCCGCCTACGACAAGAAGCTGAAGGTCCAGCGCGGCGTCTTCTACACCCCGCAGCCGGTGGTCTCCTACATCGTGCGCAGCGTCCACGAACTGCTGCAAACCGAGTTCGGCCTGGAAGACGGCCTGGCCGCCACCGTCACCTGGGGCGAGATGGCTCAAAAGCAACCCGGACCTGAAATGCCGCCTCTCACCGACGAGGCAGCGCGATGACAGCGCGACCATCTCGCCCGACGAACCCTTCGTCCAAATCCTCGACCCCGCCACCGGCACCGCCACCTTCCTGGTCGAAGTGATCGACGTGATCCACCGCACCCTGATCAGGCCAAGTGGAAGACAGCAGCGGCTCGACCGAGGCGCAGCAGCAACGCGAGGCTGTGGAACGACTACGTGCCCGAAGCACCTGCTGCCGCGCCTGCACGGCTTACGAGCTGATGATGGCGCCCTACGCCATCGCCCACATGAAGATCGGCCTCAAGCTCTCCGAGACCGGCTACCGCTTCGGCAGCGACGAACGCGTCCGCGTCTACCTGACCAACGCGCTCGAACCCGTGAGCGAGACAGCTCGGCGCTTCGTCGGCTTCGAGGCGCTGGCCCACGAAGCCGCGCCGTCAACGAGATCAAACGGTAGAAACGCTTCACCGTCGTCATCGGCAATCCGCCGTATTCGGGGCTCTCGGCAATCCAGAGCCTCATCACTGCACGCGCGGGTTGGCAGACTACAACGTCACGGAGTGCGATTCGAGCAGGCGCTCAGTTGGCTCGAACGACGACTGCGTGAAGTTCGCGCGCTTCTCGCAGCGCAATCATCGACTCGGGTGTCGGCGCGTCTGGGCTCATCACGAGCCACTCGTTTCGTTGGCAACCCGACGCATGCGGGTTGCCAGATCGACTCTGCTGTCACTCCGCCTCGCGACGTGCTCAGACCTTCACGGCAACTCGACTAAAGAACAACCGCCCGGCGGTGCGCGAGGACGTGAACGTTTTCGACATCAAGCAAGGCGTCGCTATCACCTTGGCAACGCTCCGGGCACAGTTCGGTGTCAACAAAAACGCCCGAACCGATGGGGCACACGACAAGCGAAACGTGGCTCGGTGCAAACCCGCCCGTAGTCACGAAGCAGCGCTCACCAACGCCCACCCGTCGCCCTCAAAGCCCTCCTGAAACCACTTTGCGCCGAATTATCCATCAACCATCTTCAACCGACAACACTTTTTAAGGAGCCCCCATGTCCAACGTCCCCGCCAACCTCAAGTACGCCGCCTCCCACGAATGGATGCTGCTCAACGCTGACGGCTCCGTCACCGTCGGCATCACCGACCACGCCCAGGAAGCCCTCGGCGACCTCGTTTTCGTCGAACTGCCGGAAGTCGGCGCCCATTTCGATGCCGAGAAGGAAATCGCCGTCGTCGAATCGGTCAAGGCCGCCGCCGACGTCTACGCGCCGATCGCCGGCACCGTCACCGAAGTCAATCAGGCGGCTGCCGATGCGCCGGAATCGGTCAATCAGGACGCCTACGCCGCCTGGCTGTTCAAGATGACCCCGGACAATGTCGCCGACCTCGACCAGATGCTCGACGCCGCCGCCTACCAGGCCGTCGCCGACGCCGCCTGAGCCAGAGCAGACTACTTTTTCGACGCAGATTGCGCGGATAAACGCAGATTCAATGCCTTTGCTTGATCTGCGCCTATCTGCGTCATCTGCGTCGTAATCTTTATTCAGGATCATTGCCCATGCCATTCACCCAACCGCTCTCCGCGCTGGAACAGCACGACGAGTTCATCGGCCGTCACATCGGCCCCTGCGCCGCTGAAATGACCGCGATGCTGGCCGCCATCGGCGCCGCCAGCCTCGACGACCTGATCGACCAGACCGTTCCCGCCGCCATCCGCCTGCCGGCCGACCTCCCGCTGCCCGCGCCGCAACGCGAGCATGAGGCGCTGGCCGACCTGAAGGCCATCGCCAGCAAGAACGTCGTCAACAAGTCCTGCATCGGCATGGGCTACTACGACACGCTGACGCCCAAGGTCATCCTGCGCAACGTCATGGAAAACCCCGGCTGGTACACCGCCTACACGCCCTACCAGGCCGAAATCGCCCAGGGCCGCCTCGAAGCGCTGATGAATTTCCAGCAGATGGTCGTCGATCTGACCGGCCTGGAAATCGCCAACGCCTCGCTGCTCGACGAAGCCACCGCCGCCGCCGAAGCCATGACCATGGCGCGCCGCGTCTCCAAGTCGAAATCCAACCGTTTCCTGGTCGATGCCGCCTGTTTCCCGCAGACCATCGACGTGGTCAAGACCCGCGCCGGCTATTTCGGCTTCGAACTGGTGATTGCCGCGGTCAACACGGCAAAAGACGAGGAATTCTTCGGCGCCCTGCTCCAGTACCCGGGCGACAACGGCGAAGTCCGCGACCTGACCGCCACCATCGCCGGCCTCAAGGCCAGGGGCGCGACCATCGCCGTCGCCACCGACCTGATGGCGCTGGTGCTGCTCAAGTCGCCGGGCGCCATGGGCGCCGACATCGCCCTCGGCTCCAGCCAGCGCTTCGGCATCCCGATGGGCTTCGGCGGCCCGCACGCCGCCTTCTTCGCCACCCGCGAAGCCTTCGTTCGCTCGATGCCGGGCCGCATCATCGGCGTCTCGAAGGATGCGCGCGGCAACACCGCCTACCGCATGACGCTGCAGACGCGCGAGCAGCACATCCGCCGCGAGAAGGCCAATTCAAACATCTGCACCTCGCAGGTGCTGCTCGCCAACATGGCCGGCATGTACGCCGTCTATCACGGCCCGCAAGGCTTGAAGACCATCGCCAGCCGTATCCACCGCCTGACCGGGATGCTGGTCGAGGGCCTGAAAATGGCGGGAATTTCCGTGTCAACCGCAACATTCTTCGACACCGTGCAGGTCAGGACCGACAAGACGGTCGCCGGCTACAACTTCCGCCCGCTCGGCAACGGCATGCAAGGCATTTCGTTCGATGAAACGACCACGGCCGCCGACGTCGCCACCCTGCTGCAAGCCCTCGCCGGCCAGTCCCCCGATCTCGCCGTACTCGACGCGCAAGCCACCGCCAACAGCCCGCTAAGCCCGCTACTGCGCGATGATGCCATCCTGACCCACCCGGTGTTCAACACGCACCACACCGAACACGAGATGCTGCGCTACCTGAAGTCGCTGCAGAACAAGGATCTGGCGCTCGACCACTCGATGATCTCGCTCGGCTCGTGCACCATGAAGCTGAACGCGACCAGCGAGATGATCCCGGTCACCTGGCCGGAATTCGGCGGCATCCACCCGTTCGCCCCGCGCGACCAGGTGCAGGGCTACCTCGAGATGATCGGCGGCCTGACCGGATGGCTGAAGACCGTCACCGGCTTCGACGCCATCTGCATGCAGCCGAACTCCGGCGCGCAGGGCGAATACGCCGGCCTGGTGGCGATTGCCCGCTATCACGCCAGCCGTGGCGAAGGCCATCGCAACGTCTGCCTGATCCCGAAATCGGCGCACGGCACCAACCCGGCGACGGCGCAGATGTGCCACATGCAGGTCGTCGTCGTCGATTGCGATGAAAACGGCAACGTTGATACGGTCGACCTGGAAAACAAGGCGAAATTGCATGCCGCCAACCTCGCCTGCCTGATGATCACCTACCCGTCCACGCACGGCGTCTTCGAGGAAGCCGTGCGCGACATCTGCGCCATCGTTCACGCCGGCACGGCGGCCAGGTGTACATGGACGGCGCCAACCTCAACGCCCAGGTCGGCCTGACCTCGCCCGGTTTCATCGGTGCCGACGTCAGCCACATGAACCTGCACAAGACCTTCGCCATCCCGCACGGCGGCGGCGGACCGGGCATGGGCCCGATCGGCCTCAAGGCGCACCTGGCACCGTTCATGGCCAACCACGTGTTGCGCCCATCGACGGCCCGCACAGCGGACAGGGCGCGGTGTCCGCAGCCCCGTTCGGATCGGCGTCGATCCTGACCATTTCCTGGATGTACCTCGCCATGCTCGGCGGCGAAGGCGTCAAGAAGGCCACGCAAGTCGCCATCCTCAACGCCAACTACGTCGCCACGCCAGCTGAAGGCGCACTACCCGGTGCTCTACGTCGGCAAGAACGGCCGCGTCGCCCACGAGTGCATCCTCGACATCCGCCCGATCAAGGCCGCCACCGGCATCGCCGAGATCGACATCGCCAAGCGCCTGATGGACTACGGTTTCCACGCGCCGACGGTGTCCTTCCCGGTGGCCGGCACGATCATGGTCGAGCCGACGGAATCCGAGTCGAAGGCTGAACTGGACCGCTTCATCGAGGCGTTGATTGCCATCCGCGAGGAAATCCGCCAGATCGAGAATGGCGTATGGACGGCCGACAATAATCCGCTCAAGAATGCCCCGCATTCGCAGGCGGATGTCATCGACGGCGAATGGAAGCACCCGTACAGCCGCGAACAGGCCGTCTTCCCGCTGCCGTGGGTCGCGGCCAACAAGTTCTGGCCGAGCGTCAATCGCATCGACGATGTCTATGGCGACCGCCACCTGAACTGCGCCTGCCCGCCGATGGAGAACTACGCCGACTGATGGCCGTCGATCTCTCCGCCATCGCCAAATGGCCCAATGTCCCCGCCTGCTACGACTGGTTGTCGCTCGACCGGCGCGGCGACTGGCGCTTGCAGGGCGAGCGCGTCACGCACCGCGGCCTGATCGACTTCATGAACCGCCAGTACGGTGGCGATGATTCGGGCTGCTGGTTCGTGCAGAACGGGCCGCAGCGGGTGTTCGTCGAACTCGCCTATACGCCGTGGGTTTTCCGGCGCGAAGGCGATGGCTTCGTCAGCCACACCGGGGCGGCGGCCGGCAGCGTTCGGGCCGTCCATCTCGACCAGGACGGCAGCATCCTGCTGCAAGCCGACCTCGGCATCGGCTTGCTCGACGACCGCGACCTCGCGCGATTCTTCGGCGAATGCCGCGCGACCGCGACCGGCGATGTCGCCGACGACCACACCCTGCTCGCACTGATGGCCGGCAACGACGGCGCGCCGGTTCGCTGGCGGGACATCCCACTGCAACGGATCGCTGCGGTTGACGTGCCGGAACGCTTCAATTTCAGTCGGCGACCGCAACCGGGCGCATGATGGCGCGAACCGGCGGTTCGGACCATTGACCGGAGTCGATCCGGCATCCGATACTGCACCTGCCATGCTTGTCCTCCTTTCCTTTCTCCACTTCTTCGTGCTGACCGGCATCGCGCTGCGCATCTTCGCGCGGCGCAGCACGGGCGGAACGGCCGTGGCGTGGTTGCTGCTGGTCATCCTGCTGCCCGCGGTCGGCGCGCTGGCCTACCTGCTGATCGGCGAGCGGCGGCTGGGAAGAACCTGGATGCGGCGGGCGGCTGCCCTCCATCCCGAGATACTGCGCTGGGCCGAGGGGATTCCGGCGGCCTGCATCAGCGACCCGCAGGCGCTCTCCCCCGGTGCGGAAAGCGTCAGCCGGCTGGCCCGCGCCGCCGTCGGAATGCCGGCGATGAACGGCCACCGCCTCCAGTTGCTTGCCGACAGCGCGGCGATCATGCGCGCGCTCATCGCCGATATCGACGCCGCCCGCGGCTCGGTCCGCCTGGAGTTCTACATCTGGTACCCGGGCGGCTTCGTCGATGACCTCGTCGTCGCGCTGGCACGGGCCGCGCGCCGCGGCATCGCCTGCACCGTGCTGATGGATTCCCTGGGCAGCCGGCCGTTCTTGCGCAGCACGGCGGTCGAGCGCCTGCGCCAGGCCGGCGTCGAGGTCGTCGAGGTCCTGCCGGTCAACCCGCTGCGCGCCCTGTTCGTCCGCTTCGACCTCCGCGACCATCGCAAGATCGCGGTCATCGACCGCCGCATCGCCTACACCGGCAGCATGAACATCGCCGATCCGCGTTTCTTCAAGCAGGATGCCGGCGTCGGCGAATGGGTGGATGCCATGGTCCGGATCGAGGGGCCGGCCGCCTGGGTGCTCGAAGCCGTCTCGCTGACGCTGACCTCGCTGCAGACCGGCACGCCTTTCGCGCCGCCCTCGCCACCCGACCTGCCGGCGCCCGGTACAGGGCATGTGCAGATCTTTCCGTCGGGACCGCAGGCCTCGGTCGTCCGCATCGATGCCCTGCTGCTTGCCGCCATCTACGCGGCGCGCCGCGAAATCGTCCTGACCACGCCCTACTTCGTGCCCGGCGAAGCGCTGCTGACCGCGCTCCGGTCAGCGGCCCTGCGCGGCGTGCAGGTCGTCCTGATCGTACCGGAAAGGATCGACTCGCGCCTGGTGCGGCTCGCCAGCGAGGCCTACCACGACGACCTGCTGGCCGTCGGGGTGACGATACGGCAGTTCCGCGACGGCCTCCTGCACACCAAGAGCATGGTGGTCAACGACGAAATCACCGTATTCGGGACGGTCAACCTCGACTTGCGCAGCTTCGAGCTCAATTTCGAGGTCTCGCTGATCGCCTACGACCACGAATTCGCCGCCGCCATGCGCGCCCTGCAGCGCGAATACGAATCCCGCTCCGGCGTGCTCGAACTGGCGCAATGGCGTTCCCGCCCGCGCGCGCGCCGCCTCCTCGAAAACGCCGCGCAGACGATGAGCCCGCTGCTGTGAACGACCGCTGATCGCCTGAAACGCCCGCCGATGCCCCGAAGCAGTGGCGCCTTGCGCCCCGGTAGGGTATGTTTCGCTCCACGCTCAAAATGCCCTGCGCGCACGCCGCAGGGTCCGAACAAGTCCAACGCGAGAACGCCCCGACCATGACCTCAACGAGCACCCCGCAGGATCCCTGGACCTTGCCGCGCGCGGCCTACCAGGCGTCCGACCCGCTGACGGATTGCCTCGTCATCCTGACCCGCTTCTTCCAGCGGCCGTTCTCGGCGCAGACGCTGACGGCCGGGCTGCCGCTCGAACAGGGGCGCCTGACGCCCGAACTGTTCACGCGCGCCGCCGACCGCGCCGGCATCTCGGCGCGCATCATGCGCCGCGCGCTCAAGGACATCTCGCCCAACACCTTCCCCGCCGTCCTGCTGCTCAACGACGGCTCGGCCACCGTCGCGATCGGCTGCGATGCCGAAACGCGCCTCTGGCGCTTCATCGACCCCGATTCGGGCGGCGGCGAGACCACCCTGCCGCAGGACGAACTCGAAGCGCGCTATGCCGGCAGCGTCATCTACGTCAAGCCGGGCTTCCGCTACGACGAGCGGGTCGGCAACTACGAGCTCCCGCGCCCGGAAAACTGGTTCTGGGGCGTCGTGCAGCGTGCCTGGCCACTGTATTCCGAGGTGCTGATCGCCTCCTTCCTGATCAACGTCTTCGCCCTGCTCTCGCCGCTGTTCATCATGAACGTCTACGACCGGGTAGTCCCGAACGAAGCGTACGAGACCCTGTGGGTGCTGGCGATCGGCCTCGTCATCGCCTACTGCTTCGACCTGCTGATGCGCACCTTGCGCGGCTATTTCCTCGATGTCGCCGGCAAGCAGGTGGACGTGATCTTCCTGTCCAACATCTTCGAACAGATCCTCGCGCTCCGCTCCGAAGTCCGGCCGCGCTCGGTCGGCAACCTGGTCAACACGCTCCAGGAATTCGACGGCTTCCGCGACATGATCACCTCGGCGACCATCGCGACGCTGATCGACCTGCCCTTCGCCTTCCTCTTCCTCGCCGTCATCTGGTGGATTGGCGGCTGGGTGGTCGTCGTCCCGCTGGTCACCATCCCGCTCGCCATCTTCGTCGGCCTCGCGCTGCAGGGGCCGCTGTCGTCGCGCGTACGCAAGGTGATGATGGCCGTGTCGCAGAAGCAATCCATCCTGATCGAAACGCTGAGCGGCATCGAGACGGTCAAGACAATGCGCGCCGAGAGCCGCGCGCAACGCCAGTGGGAGCAGACCATCGGCGAGATCGAGCGGCACGGCCTCGCGGCGAAACTGCTGTCGACCCTGATATCCAACGTCTCGGCCTTCCTGCAGAACATCGCCGTCGTCATGGTCGTCGTCGTCGGCGTTTACCAGATCGCCGCCCACAATATGTCGGTCGGCGCGCTGATCGCCTGCAGCCTGCTGGTCACCCGGGCGATCATGCCGTTCTCGCAGATCGCCGCGCTGATGACGCGCTACTACCAGGTCACCTCGGCGCTGCGCGGCATCGACAACATCATGAGCCTGCCGACCGAGCGGCCGCGCGGCAAGAGCTTCGTCCATCGGCAGAACATCGTCGGCGACATCGAGTTCCGCAACGTCTCCTTCTCCTACCCCGAACAGGAAATCGGCGCGCTGCGCGACATCTCGTTCAGCATCAAGGCCGGCGAACGCGTCGGCATCATCGGCCGCGTCGGCTCCGGCAAGACGACGCTGCACAAGCTGCTGCTCGGCCTCTACCAGCCGATCTCCGGCTCGGTCTGGCTCGACGGCCTCGACCTCAACCAGATGGACCCCGCCGACATCCGCCACAACGTCGGTTACGTGCCGCAGGACGTCTACCTCTTCTTCGGCAGCGTGCGCGACAACATCATGATGTCGGCCCAGTTCCAGGACGACGAGGCGATGCTGCGCGCCGCCCAGGTCGCCGGCGTCATGGATTTCGTCAAGGACAACCCGAAAGGCTTCGACATGCAACTCGGCGAACGCGGCGAACGCCTCTCGGGCGGCCAGCGCCAGGCCATCGCGGTGGCGCGCGCGCTGCTCACCGACCCGCCGCTGCTGCTCCTCGACGAGCCGACCAATTCGCTCGACAACCGCTCGGAAGAAAACTTCAAGGCCCGCCTGGCCAACTGCCTGACGCCGCGCCACACCGTCGTGCTGATCACGCACCGGTCGTCGCTGCTCAGCCTGGTGGACCGGCTGATCGTCCTCGAAGGCGGCCGCATCGTCGCCGACGGCCCGAAGCAGCAGGTTCTGGACGCATTGTCGGGAGGGAATATCCGTGTTCAGTCGAATTGATTTCTCGCAACTGAAGGCACGCCTCAAGGATCTCGGGCAGCGGATCATCTTCCCGCCCGCGGCGGCCGATCCGGAAGCGCGCGACGAAGCCGAATTCATGCCCAGCCGCATCGCCGCGCTGATGCAGAACCCGCCGCGCCCCGCCTTCCTGATCATCCGCGGCACACTGGCGCTGTTCGTCGTCGGCATCATCTGGGCGGCGCTCGCCGAACTCGAGGAAGTCACCGTCGGCGAGGGCAAGGTCATTCCGTCGAACCAGGTGCAGGTCATCCAGAACCTCGAAGGCGGCATCGTCGGCAAGATTCCCGTCCGCGTCGGCGACATCGTGCAGAAAGACCAGGTCGTCCTCAACATCGACCCGACGCGCTTCTCGTCGTCGCTTGGCGAAACGCGCGCCAAGTACCTCGCGCTGCTCGCCAAGACGACGCGGCTGGTGGCGGAGATCGACGGCAAGCCGTTCACGCCGCCCAAGGAACTCGAGGAAAGCCCGCAAATCCTCAAGGAAGAGATGGCGCTCCACCGCAACCGCATGGCGGAGTACGAAGCGACGCTCAGCGTCCTGCGCCGCCAGCTCGACCAGCGCGCCCAGGAACTCAACGAAAAACGCGCCAAGGCCGCCCAACTCGGCGAAAGCTACCGCCTGGTCCAGCAGGAAGTGGCGATGACGCGCCCGATGGCCGCGCAGAAGGTCATTTCCGACGTCGAACTGCTCCGCCTCGAGCGCCAGGCCAGCGACATCAAGGGCGAACTCGACGCCACGCGGCTGGCCATCCCGCGTCTCGAAGCCAGCCTCCAGGAAGGCCGCAACAAGGTCGAGGGTGCCCAGGCAAAATTCCGCGCCGACGCCTCGATGGAGCTCTCGCAGGCGCGCGCCGAACTCGAGGGCACCAGCGCCAGCAACGTCGCGATGGCCGACCGCCTCGAACGGACCACCGTGCGCTCGCCGGTCAACGGCATCGTCAAGACGATCAAGGTCACCACCGTCGGCGGCGTCATCCAGCCGGGCAGCGACGTCATGGAGATCGTCCCGATCGAGGACAACCTGCTCGTCGAAGCCCGCGTCCGCCCCGCCGACATCGCCTTCCTGCGCCCCGGCCAGCCGGCCGTGGTCAAGGTCACCGCCTACGACTACTCGATCTACGGCGGGCTGGCGGCGACGGTCGAGACCATCACCGCCGACTCGATCACCAACGACAAGGGCGAAAGCTTCTACCTCGTCCGCGTCCGCACCGCCACCAACCGCTTCGGCTCGGCGAAGGAAGCCCTGCCGATCATCCCCGGCATGATGACCACGGTCCACATCCAGACCGGCAGCAAATCCGTCCTCCGCTACCTCCTCAAGCCGATCATCAAGGCCCGCAGCGAGGCGCTGCGCGAGAGATAGGCAAGCGCTGGGCCGTTGCCCGGAGTCCCTGCAAGAGCAGATTTGATCTGCGGCAATCTGCGTTATCTGCGTCGCAACTGCTTTTTCCCGGGTGAATCAGTCGCGGCGGTTCCGGAGATTCCCGCTTCCGCGGGAATGACGAGCGCCGCTGGCTCTTACCAGGCCGCCGGGCGGGCGAGGCCGTAGCCTTGCAGGGCGTCGATGCCGAGGCTGGTCAGCGTGTCGATCTCGGCCTGTGATTCGACCGATTCGGCGACAACGGTGATGTCGAGGCCGTGCGCGATCTTGATGACCGATTCGACGAAGAAGCGGTGATCCTTGTTCTCGGCGATGCCCGAGATGAAGCTGCCGTCGATCTTCAGGTAGTCGATGCGGGTGTCGCACAGGTAGCCGAACGACTTGAACGCCTTGCCGAAGTGGTCGATGCTGGTGCGTGCGCCGGTCGTGCGGATGCGGTTGACCCAGCTCTTGAGCAGGACAACGTCCTCCACCGCGCCGTATTCGGCGATCTCGAACACCATCTGGCGCGCCACCTCGGGCTGCGCACCCAGTTCGCGCATCAGCCATTCGTTGAAGCCGGTGTCCATGATCGAACTCGGGAACAGGTTGATCGCCACCGGCACGCCGTCGCTGCCCCTGGCCAGCCGTGCCATCACTTCGCTGACGACGAGCTTGTCGAACTCCTGGATCAGCCCGAGGCGCTTGGCCTGCGGGATGAAGATGCCGGCCGGGATCATGTTGCCTTCGTCGTCCACCACGCGCAGCAGGATCTCGCGGTGGTTGAGCGTGCGCTCCGCATTCGGATGCACCACCGGCTGGATGAACAGCGTGATCTTGCGCTCGCCGATGATCTTGCGCAGCACGTCGCCCCACTGGCTGGCCGAATAGCTGTACTGGCCCTGGCGCTGGAACTCGCTGTTCAGCGCCCACTGGTTGGCGCCCTTGCCCTGCGCGGCACGCAGCGCGGTGTCGGCGTCGGACAGGAAATCGAAGAAGGTCTGGCTGCTGAACATCGCGATGCCGGCGTGGGCGACTTCCAGCGTGTCGATCAGGCCCTTGTCGTGCAGGCGGGGTAGCGCCTGCATCAGCTGGTCGGCGAACTGCTCCGCCTCGGCCTCGGACACGTCGCTGAGGACCACCGCGAAGTCGGCGCCGGCGATGTGCGCGGCGAAGGACTCGATGCCCTCCAGCGCATTGCACTGCTCGGTGATCAGCTTGCCGACCTCGGCGATGAAGGCGTCGGTCTTGACGTAGCCCAGTTCGTCGTTGATGCGCTTGAGGTCCTTGATCTCGAGGATGATCAGCGCGCCCGTCTCGAACTTCTCGGTGTCGGCCATCAGGTGGCGCAACTGCATGTCGAAATACTTGCGGTTGCCCAGCCCGGTCACCGGGTCGACGAAGTTCTCGGCGCGGATGCGCTCCATCGCGTCGGCCTGCTCCTGGAACATGTCCTTGACCTTCATGGTCATCCGGTTCATCGCCGCGACGACGCTGCGCAGCTCCAGCGTCCATGGCACCTTCTTCTGCACCGGGTACTCGCGGTCGCAGATCGCCTTGGCCTGGTCCTCGACCGAGCGCAGCGGGCGCAGCACGAAATGCAGCGCGACCACGCCGAGCCCGAAAGTGAACACCGAGCAGGCGAGGAACCAGAAGAACGCCCCGACGACGTTCTTCCACAGCCGGGTGTAGGCCTGGCCCGGGTTCGCCGCCACGCTGATCACCCCGGCCTGCTGCCAGCCGGCCATGATCAGCGACTCGCCGCTCGGCGTCTGCAACGGCACCATCTTGACGAACCAGTCGGGAACGCCCTCGAACGACACCGGCGCGATGCGCTCGACGATCGGCTTGCCTTCCATGTCGCGGATGATCACCTCGCGGTAGTAGCCGCTGTCGAACACCGCGCTGACCATGCTCTCGACGACGATCAGGTCCTCGTTCACGAAGTGCGGCGACAGGGTCAGGCCGAGCGAGGTGGCGGTATCCTGGGCGATGGTCCGCAATTGCTCGGAAAGATACTGCTGGGTGTTGTTCACCGAGAGCGCGAAGGTCCCGACGAAGAGCAGGGTGAACAGCGTCACGATGACGAGGATGAGTTGCCGTAACAGGGTCATCTTGACCACCTTTCAAGAATTTGCATCAGTCGAATTCCTTGCCCATGCGCGCCGTCAGTTCGCGCCAGAAAGCGATGTTGGAAGAGCCGCCCTGCACCCGCTTGCCCGACCCGCGCTCCTTGGCCAGCCACAGCCCGTCACCGTTGAAGGAGTAAACCGGCGTCAGGTCCGGACGGGCGCTGGCCACCTTGATCTCGGGCACCAGGTTGTCGAGCACCAGCGGCACAGAGTCCACCTTGGCGTAGTAGGCCAGCACCATGTGCGACTGGTTGATCGGGTTGGGGTCGCGCGTCTTGACGTAGGTGATCTTCAGCTTGTCCATCGGCACGCCGAGGGCCACCAGCGTGAAGTACTTGGCGATCGCGAAATCCTCGCAGTCGCCGCCGTTCGACGCCAGCATCTCGACCGGCGTCGCCCAGTAGTCGGCCTTTCCCCAGTGGTCGAGGTCGGAAATCCAGGCGACGTGGTTGAAGAAGCTGTTCACCAGGGTCAGCTTGTCCGTTTCCGACCTGGCGCCGCCGGTATCGAGCAACTGCTGCCAGTCCTCCAGGCGCTTGCGGGCGGTGGCGCCGTACTTGCGCTCGGCGCTTTCCAGTACCTTCGGTTCGACGCGGATGCCGGTCGTCTGGGAATGGACGAACACCCCGCCCGCCAGCGCCAGCGCGACGACGCACGCCGCGCCGGAGAGGGTGCGGGCGAAGCCGGCGAAAAAACGGTCAGCGGCAATTGTCATGGGCGCCGGGACGACGGCCGAAGGAGACACGAAAAAAGAGCGCCGGACAGGTTTCCCTCCCCGGCGCTCCATCGGCTAGACGGCGAGCCTCAACGCTGCTCGGCAACCACCAGCGATTCTTCCGGCGGTGTAACGCCGAGGTGGCCAAGCAACTGGCCCATGTCGGCGAGCAGGCGGTAGCGCGCGAACACTTCCAGGTAATTGCGGCTGATGTAGTTTTGCTCCGCCGTGAAGGCTTCGTTCTCGGAATCGAGCAGGTCGAGCAGGGTGCGCTGGCCGAGGATGAACTGCTGGCTGAAGCTGTTGCGCGTCGCGACGCTCTTCTCGAAGTGCTGGCGCAGGTCGGGCAGCGCGTTCTGCGCGGAATACATCGTGTTCCACGACAGGCTGATGCTTTCCTCGACCTGGCGACGCGTGCGGTTGGCGATCTCCGTCGCCACCGACGTCAGGTAGCCCGTCTCCTTGATCCGCGCATAGTCGCTGCCGCCCTTGAACAGGTTCCAGCGCGCGCGCAGCATCGCATACCGCTCGTCGTTCGGGCCGGGCTGGCCATCGAGGTCCTCGTTGTTGCCCCAGCCGAGCTCGACATCGAAGCGCGGATACATGAACGACTTGGCCGCCTCGCGCTGGTAATCGGCCGCCTTGACGTCCGCCGTCGCCGACTTCAGGATCGGATGGTTCTCGACCGCGATCCTGATCGCGTCATCTTCCGTCTTCGGCAGTTCGGCCGCTGTCGGGCCGTTCGGCCGGACCAGCGGACCCGGCTTGGCGCCGACGGTACGCAGGTAATTCACCTCGACGTCGCGCAGGTTGGCCTCGGCCGAAACCAGGTTCGCCCTGGCCAGGCCGACGCGGGCCTCGACCTGTTCCTGGTCCGACTTGCGGCCGACGCCGCCACCGGAGCGGACGGTAATCTGGTCCTGCACCTTCAGGTGGTACTCGACGTTGGCCTTGGTCAGCCGCACCAGGTCGCGGTTGCGCAGCACGTTCAGGTAGGCCTCGACAGCGCGCAGGCCGGTGTATTCCGCCGTCCCCGCCGTCTTGTAGGCGGCCGACTCGACGCGCGCCTTGTTGCGGTCGACCTCGCTGCTGACGCCGAAACCGTCGAACAGCATCTGCGACAGCGTCGCGTTGGCTTCACGGCGGTCGAGCGTGTAGCCATCGTTGCCGTAGTACTTGTTGGTAGCGGCTGTCCCGGCGACGGAAAGCGCGCGGGTGGTGGCGTTCTTGCTCCATTCGCGGCCGTAGCCGGCGCCGACATCGACCTTGGGGAAGAAGCCGCCGCGCGCGCCCTTGACCGCCTCCTCGTTGGCCAGGCGCTGGTTGGCTTCCTGGCGCACGTCCGGGTTGGTCTGCACCGTCTGGTCGACTGCATCCTTCAGGGTCTGGGCAAAAGCGGGCGACTGGACACACAGCGCAGCGGCAACCGCCATCGTTATTTTTGAGATATTGGGGAGTTTCTTCATAGTTGTACCCTCACGTGACTTTGAAATGGCGCTCGTTGATTATCGAACATGATCAGCGTTTTGTCTTTTTATAACTTTTGCGTATCCCTGTCCATGAAGTATTTCATGATATTGGCAAGAAAAAGGCGGAATGTTGCCATTCCGCCCTGAGATCCAGTGACTACGGCATTACTTGATCTGGTCGTCTCCTGTGCCGGCACCATGCATCAGGGTAGTGAGAATGTCCGTGGTGTACGCGACGTTTGTCAGGGTGACAACCGTGGTGAACGTCCCGTCGGCCCCACCGGTCCCCTCAACGTCGAGAACAATTTGGGTATGACCTGTCCCGTCATCTTGTGCAAACAGGTATCCGCCGGCAATAGCACCAGCCGGATCAATTGGGACAGCAGCGCTGGCACCATGAGCACCGACCAGCAGATCAGAAATCTGCAATATGTCTGCATCCGCGTCGATACCTGGAACACCAACCTTGAAGTCCGCGATCGAGTCACTTCCAGATGCATACCCAAGCTTGAAAGTATCGGCTCCGCCTCCGCCAGTGAGCGTATCGTTTCCGGCACCTCCCATGAACAACTCGTTTGCACTGGTGCCAGTAAGGATGTCGTTGGCCGAGGTGCCCTCGATCATCGATTCCAGGCTTACCGTGCCGCTCGTGGTGTCGCCGTCCAGATGAACCACGAAGGTTTGGCTGGCCGTATCGCCGTCAGTGTCTGCCAAGTTCAGTGTGAGCGTGTAGTCGAGATCGGGTGCCGCCACGTTCGTGTAGTCGCCGACCGTAACGTTGTTGAGGCGGAACGCGTCATTGGCATCCTGAACCGCGGTATCGCTGGTAACGGTCACCTCATAGAACGTGGTGTAGGTCACCCCTCCGGAGGTCGTGCCAAACCCGACAAGGTCAGCAACCTGAACGGAACCACTTTCCGGGACGGTAACGTTGAAGTCCTCATACACCGTCTTGGCTGCGTCGTAGTAAACACGGATGGTCAATCCGGCGTTGGACATGCCGCCTGTAAAGCCGTCGGCGACGAAGCTGAAGCGTGCGACATCGTTATTGAAGCTGAAGCTAATCGCTTCGCCTTCCTCGATCGTGTTGTTGCCGACGGCCCAGCCCTGAGTACTCGGGTTGACCAGATCAGCGACGCCATTATCCTCAGCGGTAACCGTTACAACCAATCCGGAAATGGTGCTGTTGATGATCTTCGTGGTTTCGGGGCCTCCGGCAGTCACATCACCGGTAAGCAACGTATCCTCGACCAGTGTCGGCGGACGGTCGAAGACCTGCAGGGAATCGACGCCACCGGAGTTCAGGGTCAATTTGCCCACCACGGCGCCAGAAGAGTCCTTGAGATCGATGACCACTACGCCGGTCGTCGATGCTGTGTTGAGCGAAACCGCACCGCCGGTGACCGTAAAGGCACTGCCCGCGCTATTTGAGGTAATGCCCGACAGGGTCGGAGTGCCGGAGGCACCGTCTGCCCCATAGACCCAGTCTGCAATGTTTTCGCCGGTATAGGTTGTTGCGGCGTTAGGTGCGGAAATATCGACCGAGGTATTGGCATCGGTACCGTCACGAACCACGGTGAATGACGGCGCATCGTCCAGGATTGCAATGTTGACCGTGACGGCGGGGCTGCTGGACGCCGTACCGTCCGAGACTGTCAGGCTGAAGCTATCGGACACGGCACCACCACTGTGATTTTGCGCGCTGGTCAACTGATAGGTGTAGGACAGGACACCGCTGGTGTAACTCGTGAAGGTGACTGTGCCTTCGCCGGTGCTGAACGACTGGCCGACAATCGTGCTGAGGGACAGGGTAACCGAGCTCGGAATGCCGGTTATGGTGACCGATTGCAGGTCGTCCAATCCGTCCGTATCCGAGAGGGTGATGCTGCCGAATGCAAACTCGCCATTGCCTTGGGCCTGCGATCCGCCGCTTGCAAGCCCGGCTTCTTCCAACCATCTCTCCCACACCGCTCGCATTGACTGACGCCACCGGCGCATCGTTGGCGCCGATGATGGTGATGGTCAGCGTCGCGGTGCGTGGCCGTGCCATCGGTCATCGTGTAGTTGAAGAAGTCGGTCAGCGTGGTCGACCCGTCATCGAGGGCCTGCACCGTGTTGTACGCGGACGCATTCTGCGCCTGGGTATAGAGCGTGTAGGTGTAGGTGCCGTCGGCACTGACCAGCAGCGTGCCGTAGGTACCGTTGAGAGCAGTGCCCAGCGTACCTGCCGTGCCGCTGCCTTCCGTGCCGCCGGTGCGGATCGAGGTCACCGAGAAGTCGGCGAGAACGTCATCGACGTCGGTATCGTTGCCCAGCACACCGGTCACTTTGGTGTTCTGACCCACCGAGCCCGTATCTTCCGTCAGGCTGTTGACATCATTCACCGCGATCGGTGCGTCATTGGCGCCGGTGATCGAGATGGTCAGCGTGGCCGTGTCGTTGGCCGTGCCGTCGGTCATGGTGTAGTTGAAGACGTCGGTCAGCGCGGTCAACCCGTCGTCCAGCGCCTGCACCGTGTTGTACGCGGACGCATTCTGCGCCTGGGTATAGAGCGTGTAGGTGTAGGTGCCGTCGGCACTGACCAGCAGCGTGCCGTAGGTACCGTTGAGAGCAGTGCCCAGCGTACCTGCCGTGCCGCTGCCTTCGGTGCCGCCAGTGCGGATGGAGGTGACCGTGAAGTCGGCGAGAACGTCGTCGACATCGGTCTCGTTGCCCAGACACCGGTCACTTTGGTGTTCTGACCCACCGAGCCCGTATCTTCCGTCAGGCTGTTGACATCATTCACCGCGATCGGTGCGTCATTGGCGCCGGTGATCGAGATGGTCAGCGTGGCCGTGTCGTTGGCCGTGCCGTCGGTCATGGTGTAGTTGAAGACGTCGGTCAGCGCGGTCAACCCGTCGTCCAGCGCCTGCACCGTGTTGTACGCGGACGCATTCTGCGCCTGGGTATAGAGCGTGTAGGTGTAGGTGCCGTCGGCACTGACCAGCAGCGTGCCGTAGGTACCGTTGAGAGCAGTGCCCAGCGTACCTGCCGTGCCGCTGCCTTCGGTGCCGCCAGTGCGGATGGAGGTGACCGTGAAGTCGGCGAGAACGTCGTCAACATCGGTATCGTTGCCCAGCACACCGGTCACTTTGGTGTTCTGACCCACCGAGCCCGTATCTTCCGTCAGGCTGTTTGACATCATTCACCGCGATCGGTGCGTCATTGGCGCCGGTGATCGAGATGGTCAGCGTGGCCGTGTCGTTGGCCGTGCCGTCGGTCATGGTGTAGTTGAAGACGTCGGTCAGCGCGGTCAACCCGTCGTCCAGCGCCTGCACCGTGTTGTACGCGGACGCATTCTGCGCCTGGGTATAGAGCGTGTAGGTGTAGGTGCCGTCGGCACTGACCAGCAGCGTGCCGTAGGTACCGTTGAGAGCAGTGCCCAGCGTACCTGCCGTGCCGCTGCCTTCGGTGCCGCCAGTGCGGATGGAGGTGACCGTAGAAGTCGGCGAGAACGTCGTCAACATCGGTATCGTTGCCCAGCACACCGGTCACTTTGGTGTTCTGACCCACCGAGCCCGTATCTTCCGTCAGGCTGAACATCATTCGCGACATCATTCACCCGCGATCGGTGCCCTGCCATTGGCGCCGCCCCGTCGCCATCGAGCAGGGATGGTCACGCGCTCCGGCCG
This sequence comes from uncultured beta proteobacterium, assembly GCA_963736845.1. Lineage (GTDB taxonomy): Bacteria > Pseudomonadota > Gammaproteobacteria > Burkholderiales > Rhodocyclaceae > Azonexus. Next base: position 50,307 of record CAVTQL010000021.1, on the reverse strand, counting down.
TGTCGTTGGAACCCGTGCCGTCGGTCATGCACCGTGTAGTTGAAGACGTCGCTCAGCAGCGTCAACCCGTCGTCCAGCCGCCTGTACCGTGTTGTACGCGGACGCATTCTGCGCCTGGGTATAGAGCGTGTAGGTGTAGGTGCCGTCGGCACTGACCAGCAGCGTGCCGTAGGTGCCGTTGAGAGCGTGCCGAGCGTCCCTGCCGTGCCGCTGCCTTCCGTGCCGCCGGTGCGGATCGAGGTCACCGAGAAGTCGGCGAGGACGTCATCGACGTCGGTGTCATTGCCCAGACACCGGATACTTTGGTGTCCCGGCCCACCGAACCCGTATCTTCCGTCAGGCTGTTGACATCATTGCACCGCGATCGGAGGATCGTGTCCACCGGCGTCACGTTGATGGTGACGGTTGCGGTGTTGGAATTCTGATAACCATCTGTGGCGACATAGGTAAAGCTGTCGGTGCCGCTGTAGTCAGCGGTCGGGGTGTAAACCAGTTCGCCGTTTACGACCGTGACGGTCCCGTTGGCGGGTTGGGTAAAGCTGACGATCGACAGGCTGTCACCATCAAGATCCGTGTCATTTTCAAGGATGGATGGTGAAAGCGTCAGTGCCTGATCTTCCTGGGTCGTGTAGCTGTCGTTGTTGGCAACTGGGGTGGTATCGTCATCGACGATCCAGCCCGTCGCCGTGCTGGCGGCCGGGTTGATGGTGGCGTTGGTCGCACTGGTCAGGACGATGTAGAAACTTTCCGCACTGTCGAACGTGTTCGGGCCTTCATCGAGGTGATCCGGGACGATCTGGATCGTTACCGGGAACTGCGTCGAGCCTGCCGGGATGAGTGACTGTGCCGGCAAGGATCGGGCCATCGAAGTAGTCGACACCCTGGATGGCCGTGCCCGGCCGGATCTCGTAGCTGACCGTGACGTCCTGAGCGAAGGGCGCACTGAGCGTCAGCAGGAAGGTGACTTCGTTGAATTCGTTGGCCCCCTCGGTGCCTTCAGGAATGTAGGCATTGCTGCCGCTGATGTAGGGCAGGCTCGGATCGTTGGGGTTCTCGGGGAAATTGTTCCCGCCGCCACCACCCGGGGGGACGCCGACATTGACATCGACGCTGACGGAGATGCTGACGACCGGCGGATTCACCGGCAGCACTTCAGGTTCGATGTAGCCGAGTTCGGCCGGCGGCTGCTCCAGCACGACGCTGATCGGCCCGGTCGGGAAGCCGCTGGTGACCTCACCACGGGCGGCAAGCTGGTCGACGACGACGAAGTTGTAGCCGGAACCTTCGGTGGCGCTACCGGCGGCGTTCGGGCCGGCGGCGGCAGCTTCGGTGACCTGCGTCGGGTCGAGGCCGGCGGCGATCTTGGCCTGGGCATCCTGGACGGCGGCCTTCTGGGCGGCGCTCATCTTCTCGGCTCCTGCCGGTGCCAGCGCCGACTGGACGCCGAAAATGTCGCCCGTCAGCGTCATGCTGGAATCACGGCCGAGGTTGGCGTTGTTGCCATTGGCAAACTCGATCAGGATGGCGCCGGCTTCGGAAGTCTTGATGACTTCGTTGGCGTAGACCTTGTCGCCGACGTGCAGGGTGCGGGTGACGCCGCTGGTGTCGGTGGCCGTGGCCGAACCGATGATGTTCTTGACGGTACCGACTGCCTTCGCCGCCGCGGAACCCTTGACGCTCGTAGTGTTTGCCATGATGTGCCTCCGTTGGATACAGATGAATGTGGTGCCAGATTACCCGTCCGGCGGAAATAGGCAATTCGACCTTGGTCTAGGTTTGGGGGTCGGGAGCGGGAACCGCCGGGGCATTTGGAACTTCGGCATTGCGCTCCCGCGCAACGGCGGCCGATGAGCCAGCGGCTATAATGCCGCCCTCGCTTCACCATCCCCACGCATCCGTGTCCGCCCCCACCCAGCTCCTTTCCCTCCCCGCCCTGCCCCGGGCCAGCATGCGTGTCGACCTGCCGACGCTGGCCGGGTCGTCCGACGCGCTGGCGCTGGCGGAGATCGCCGGGCGTGCCGGCGGGCGGCTACTGGCGGTGGTGACGGCGAGCGCGGCGGACGCGCAGCGGCTGCTCGACGAGATCCCGTGGTTCGCGCCGGGGCTGCGCGTGCGGCTGCTGCCGGACTGGGAGACGCTGCCCTACGACCATTTCTCGCCGCACCAGGATCTCGTCTCCGAGCGCCTCGCCACCTTGTGGGCGGCGATGCGCAGGCGAACTGGACATCCTGCTGGTGCCGGCGTCGACCGCGGTGTGCCGGCTGGCGCCGCCGGCCTTCCTCGCCGCCTACACCTTCGCCTTCAGGAAGGGCGAACGGCTCGATGCCGAGAAATTCCGCGGCCAGGTGACGCTGGCCGGCTACGCCCACGTGACGCAGGTGGTGTCGCCGGGCGAATACTCGATCCGCGGCGGGCTGATCGACCTCTTCCCGATGGGTTCGCCGGTGCCGTACCGGCTCGACCTGTTCGACGACGAGATCGAGAGCATCAAGACCTTCGACGTCGATACCCAGCGCACGATCTACCCGGTGCCGGACGTGCGCCTGCTGCCGGCGCGCGAATTCCCGCTCGACGACAAGGGCCGCACGCACTTCCGCCAGCGCTTCCGCGAGGTCTTCGAGGGCGACCCGGCCAGGTCGGGCATCTACAAGGATGTTTCCACCGGCATCGCCAGCGCCGGCATCGAGTACTACCTGCCGCTCTTCTTCGATGAAACGGCCACGCTGTTCGACTACCTGCCGGCGGATGCGGTACTCGTCACCCACGGCGACGCGCCGGGCGCGATTGCCGCCTTCTGGAAGGACACCCGCTCGCGCTACAACCTGCTGCAGGGCGACAAGGCGCGGCCGCTGCTGCCGCCCGAGGAACTGTTCCTGTCCGACGAGGTGTTCTTCGCGGCGGCCAAAAGCTACGGTCGACTGGTCATTTCGGCCAAACAACCGAACCAACCGGGGACAGACCACGGTTTTAACGACGAAAACCGTGGTCTGTCCCCGGTTTGTACGGTTTCCGATGTCGCGGTCGATCGCCGTGCCGACGATCCGCTGGGCCGGCTCAAGGCTTACCTCGCCACGAATCCCGGCCGCGTGCTGCTGCTCGCCGAATCGGCCGGCCGGCGCGAGACGCTGGCGGCGATGCTGGCCGAACACGGCCTGCGCCCGGCTGCCTCAGCCGACTTCGCCGGTTTCGCGGCGGGCGATGCGCCGCTGGCGCTGGGCGTCGGGCCGCTGCATGCCGGTTTCGCCCTGCCCGGCCTCGCCTTCATCACCGAAACCGAGTTGTACGCCGGCGCGCCGCGCCGTAGCCGCCGCGAAGCAGCGCGCAAGGCGAGCTTCGACAACTGGCTGAAGGATCTCACCGAGCTCAAGGTCGGTGATCCGGTGGTCCATGAAAGCCACGGCATCGGCCGCTATCGCGGACTCGTGCGCATGGAGCTTGGCCTGGGCGAGCAGGAATTCCTCGAACTGCACTACGCCAACGAGGCCAAGCTGTTCGTGCCGGTGGCGCAGCTGCACGTGATTTCGCGCTATTCCGGCGCCGAGCCGGAAGCCGCGCCGCTGCACACGCTCGGCTCCGGCCAGTGGGAAAAGGCCAAGCGCAAGGCCGCCGAGCAGGCGCGCGACACCGCCGCCGAACTGCTGACGCTGTACGCCGCCCGCGCCGCCCGCGAGGGCCACGCCTTCAGCTTCCACGAGAACGACTACGAAGCCTTCGCCGACGGTTTCGGCTTCGAGGAAACCAGCGACCAGGCCGCCGCCATCGCCGCGGTGATCGACGACATGCGCTCGGGCAAGCCGATGGACCGGCTGGTCTGCGGCGACGTCGGCTTCGGCAAGACCGAGGTCGCCCTGCGCGCCGCCTTCTGCGCGGTGGCCGGCGGCAAGCAGGTGGCCGTGCTGTGCCCGACGACGCTGCTTTGTGAACAGCATTACCAGACTTTCGTCGACCGCTTCGCCGACTGGCCGGTGAAGATCGCCGAAATCTCCCGTTTCAAGACGGCGAAGGAATCGGCGCAGGCGCTGCAGGAACTGGCCGAGGGCAAGATCGACATCATCATCGGCACGCACAAGCTGATCGGCAAGGACGTCAAGTTCAGCCGCCTCGGCCTCGTCGTCATCGACGAGGAGCACCGCTTCGGCGTGCGCCAGAAGGAAACGCTGAAGGCGATGCGCGCCGAGGTCGACGTGCTGACCCTGACCGCGACGCCGATCCCGCGCACGCTGGCGATGAGCATGGAAGGCCTGCGCGACTTCTCGGTGATCGCCACCGCGCCGCAGAAGCGGCTGGCGATCAAGACCTTCGTTTCCCGGTTCTCCGACGGCATCATCCGCGAGGCGGTGCTGCGCGAACTGAAGCGCGGCGGCCAGGTGTATTTCCTGCACAACGAGGTCGACACCATCGCCAACATGCGTGAAAAGCTGGAAAAGCTGGTGCCCGAGGCGCGCACCGTCATCGGCCACGGCCAGATGAACGAGCGCGAGCTGGAACGCGTCATGCGCGACTTCACCGGCCAGCGCGCCAACCTGCTGCTGTGCACGACGATCATCGAGACCGGCATCGACAACCCGCACGCCAACACCATCCTGATCAACCGCGCCGAGAAGTTCGGCCTTGCCCAGTTGCACCAGCTGCGCGGCCGCGTCGGCCGTTCGCACCACCAGGCCTACGCCTACCTGCTGGTGCACGACGACGCGGCGATGACCAAGCAGGCGAAGCAGCGCCTCGAAGCGATCCAGATGTCCGAGGAACTCGGCTCCGGCTTCTTCCTCGCCATGCACGACCTGGAAATCCGCGGCGCCGGCGAGGTGCTCGGCGACAACCAGTCGGGCGAGATGCAGGAAGTCGGCTTCAACCTGTTCACCGAGATGCTCAACCGCGCCGTCGCGCAATTGCGCCAGGGCAAGGTGGTGGATGCGGTCGACCTGACGCAGCCGCTCGGAATCAGCACCGAGATCAACCTGCGCACCCCCGCCCTGCTCCCGGACGCCTACTGCCCGGACGTGCACGAACGCCTGACGCTGTACAAGCGCCTCGCCAACTGCGAAGCCGGCGAGGAACTCGACGCGATGCAGGAGGAACTGATCGACCGCTTCGGCCAGTTGCCGCTGCAGGCGCAGTCGCTGCTCGCCACCCACCGCCTGCGCCTGCTGGTCAAGCCGCTGTGCGTGCAGAAGCTGGACGCCACGGCCGACCAGATCACGCTGCAGTTCGGCCCGGAGTTCTCCCGCAATCCGCCGGTCGACCCGGCCAGGATCATCGCGCTGATCCAGAAAAACCGGACCTACAAGCTGGCCGGGCAGGATAAAATCGCGCTTTTGCGCCATTGCCCGGCCCTCGGCGACAAGGTGGCCGCGGTCAAGGACATGATTCGCCAGCTCACGACCTGAACATGACGACCCAGAACATCGAAAACATCAACGTAGCCGCCTTCGACGCGATGCCGACGCCGGAGGAAATCCACGCCCGCCTGCCGATTTCGGTCGCGGCGACGGACACCGTCACGCAGGGCCGGCAGGTGCTGCGCGACATCCTCGACCGCCGCGACCATCGCCTGTTCGTCGTCGTCGGCCCGTGCTCGATCCACGACCCGGTCGCCGGCATCGACTACGCGCGGCGCCTGAAGGCGCTGGCCGACGAGGTCGGCGACACGCTGCAGATCATCATGCGCGTCTATTTCGAGAAGCCGCGCACGACGGTGGGCTGGAAGGGCTACATCAACGATCCCTTCATGGACGATTCCTTCCGCGTCGACGTCGGCATGGAGAAGGCCCGCCAGTTCCTCCTCGACATCGCCGAAATCGGCCTGCCGACCGGCACCGAGGCGCTCGACCCGATCTCGCCGCAGTATTACGGCGACCTCATCACGTGGACCGCGATCGGCGCGCGCACGACCGAATCGCAGACGCACCGCGAGATGTCGTCCGGGCTGTCGACGCCGGTCGGCTTCAAGAACGGCACCAGCGGCGACCTCGACGGTGGCGATCAACGCGATCCTGTCGGCGTCGAAGCCGCATTCCTTCCTCGGCATCAACGGCCAGGGCCGCGTCGCGGTCGTGCGCACCACCGGCAACGGCTACGGCCACATCGTGCTGCGCGGCGGCGACGGGCGGCCGAACTACGACACCGTGTCCGTCTCGATGGCGGAACAGGCGATGCGGAAGGCGAAGCTGCCGGCCAACATCGTCGTCGACTGCTCGCACGCCAACAGCTTCAAGAATCCCGAACTGCAGCCGCTGGTCATGGCCGACGTGGTCAACCAGATCCGCGGCGGCAACCACTCGCTGGTCGGCGTCATGGTCGAATCCAACATCGCGGCCGGCAACCAGCCGATCCCGGCCGATCTGGCGCAGCTCAGGTACGGCTGCTCGGTCACCGACGCCTGCGTCGACTGGGAAACCACCGAGAAGATGATCCGCGACGCCGCCGTGCTGCTGCGCGACGTGCTGCCGGAACGCCTCAAGGACGAATGACAAGTCATTGATCCACAGGCGGACGCTGATGCACAATGGACTGCCTTCCCCCTACCGGAGTCCGCGCCAGAAACGGAGAAACAGGGGTCTGACCCCAATTTTCACCGGACCGACGCCCGCACGACCTGAATCAGGAATCCTCCGTCATGCCCCTCATCCAGCCCTTCCGCGGACTGCGCCCGGCTACCGGGCGCGCCGCCGATGTCGCCGCGCCGCCCTACGACGTGCTGTCCAGCGAGGAAGCCCGCGAGCGTGCCGCCGGCAAGCCGTGGAACTTCCTGCACATTTCCAAGGCCGAGATCGACCTGCCGCCGGATACCGACCCCTACGCGCCCGCGGTCTACGCCAAATCCGCCGAGAATTTCGCGCCGCCTGATCGCCGACGGTGTCCTGATCCGCGATGCGGCGCCGTGCTACTACGCCTACCGGCTGACCATGGGCGAGCACGTGCAGACCGGCATCGTCGCCGCCGCGTCGGTCGCCGACTACGACAGCAACCGCATCCGCAAGCACGAGTTCACCCGCCCGGACAAGGAGGACGACCGCGTCCGCCAGATCGAGGCGCTGTCCGCGCAGACCGGGCCGGTGCTGCTCGCCTACCCGGAGGCGCCGGCGGCCGACGCTGCTGATCGCCGGTGCCACCGGCGGCGCGCCGGTCGCCGACGTGACGGCGGACGGCGTCCGCCACACGGTCTGGGTGATCGACGATGCGGCGACCGTCGCCGGGTTCACCGCGGCGATCGACGCGCATGCCCGCCCTCTACATCGCCGACGGCCACCACCGCTCGGCGGCCGCCTCGCGCGTCGCCGCCAGCCGCCGCGGGCAGGCCCGGAGCCGACGACGCGGAGTACTTCCTGGCCGTGCTCTTCCCGGCCAACCAGATGCGCATCCTCGACTACAACCGCGTCGTGCGCGACCTCAACGGCCTGGCGCCGGCGGAATTCCTCGCCCGCGTCGGCGAGCGCTACACCGTCACGCCGGCGGCCACCGCCGTGCATCCCGACCAGCCCGGCGTCGTCGGCATGTACCTCGGCGGCCACTGGTACCGGCTGGCGATCGACCCGGCGCGGGTTCCCGCCGCCGACCCGGTGCGCCGGCTCGACGTCAGCCTGCTGTCCGACCACCTGCTGGCGCCCGTCCTCGGCATCGGCGATCTGCGCCGCGACAAGCGCATCGATTTCGTCGGCGGCATCCGCGGCCTCGGCGAACTCGAGCGGCGCGTCGACAGCGGCGAGATGGCGGTCGCCTTCGCCCTGCACGCGACGCAGATGGACGACCTGATGGCGGTCGCCGACTCGGGCGAGGTGATGCCGCCCAAGTCGACCTGGTTCGAACCCAAGCTGGCCGACGGACTGGTGTCGCACGTCATCGCCTGATGGATCTCGTCGTCTGCGGCGCTGGTGCCGCCGCTCGTCGCCGAGCGGCTCGACTGGGCCTTCATGCCGGCCGCGGCGTGAAAGGGGGATGCCACCCCTCCCGGAATGCGGCATTGACAGGGCTGCGGACGCGGCAAAGAATGGCCCCCTGCGAACCCTCCCGCCTTTGTCTGGCAACCCGGCTACGGCGGGACGTCGATACCACCCACTCGCGAGGCGAGCCATGACGATGCGCCGTCAACCTGTTCCGGCCAGCGCCGGTGTTCTTGTCCGCGTTGCGGCAGCCGTCCTGCTGCTCGCTACCGCCGGCTGCGACCGCACGCCGCCGCCAGCAGCGGGACCGACGGCCGAGGCGACGGCGGACAGCTTCTTCGCGGGCCACTGGTCCGCCGCCGGCATGCGCAGCGGCCTCGACCTGGCGGCGGGAAACCGCGCCGAGATCTTCCGCCTCAGCGGTGCGCTGGTGCTGACCGGCAAGGAGCGGCCCCACGCCGCGTTCAAGGCGGAGATCATCGGCTTCCGCGACAATGTGACGGGGTTACAGGCGCGCAGCGTGTGGACCGACGAGCACGGCGACAAGGCGTTCAGCGAACTGAGCGGCGGACTGGACAGCACCGGCCGGCTGATCGAGGGCCGCTTCGTCGGCGGTACCGGCCGCTACGCCGGGGTCACCGGGGAATACAGCTTCCGCTGGCAGACCCTGGTCGACACCGAGGACGGCGGCTTCAGCGGGCGCGTCACCGGTTTCAAGGGTCGCGCCCGCCTCGCCGCGCCGGCCACCAACCCGCAGACACCCGGAGGAACCCGATGAGCGCGCCGGCTTCCCGCCTGAAGGCAACCCTCGTCACGTTGGCACCGTTCGCGCTCGGCGTCGCGCTCTGGCTGACGCCGATCCCCGAGGGGCTGACGCGCGAGGCCTGGCACCTGTTCGCGATCTTCGCCGCCGCCATCTTCGCGGTCATCATCAACGCCTTCCCGCTGCTGACTTCGGCGCTGCTCGCCGGTTCGTTCGCGGTGCTGAGCGAAACGGTTGACCCGGCCAAGGTTTTCGGGGGCTTCGCCAACCAGAGCGTGATTCTCGTCGTCGTCGCCTTCCTCGTCGCGCAGGCGGTCGTCAAGTGCGGACTTGGCCAGCGCATCGCCTTGTGCGTGGTAGCTGTTTTCGGCAAGTCGACGCTCGGGCTGGCCTACAGCATCTTCATCACCGACGCCCTGATCGCGCCGGGCTTCCCGTCCAACACGGCGCGCGGCGGCGTCCTCTTCCCGATCATCCTGTCGCTCGCCCAGGGCAGCGGGTCGCGGCCCGAGGACGAAAAAGGGCGCCGGCTGGGCGGCTACCTGATGTTCTGCGGCATGGCCAGCCTCAGCGTCTCGTCGGCGCTGTGGCTGACCGCGACCTCGGCCAACCCGATCGGCGTCTCGCTGGCGGCCGAGAAGGGCTTGCAGGTCGGCTTCGGCAACTGGCTGCTGGTCGCGGCGGTGCCGGCGCTGGCCACGATCGCGCTGCTGCCCGCCCTGCTCTACCGCCTGTTTCCGCCCGGCGTGACCGATACCCCCGATGCGCCGCGGGTGGCACGCGAGGCGCTGCGCGCGATGGGGCCGCTGTCGCGCGACGAGTGGATCACGGCCGTCGTCTTCAGCCTGATGATCTTCGCCTGGATCTTCGCCGGAACCTTCAACTTCAGCCTGGCCGGCGTCGCCATCGCCGGACTCGGCCTCCTGCTCGCCGTCCGTGTGCTGACCCTCGACGACATCTACCTGCAGGGCAGCACGCTGGCGACCTTCCTCTGGCTGGCGGTGCTCTTCGCCCTGAGCGGGCAGCTCAACGAGATGGGCTTCATGGGCTATGTCGGCGAACGGCTGGCATCGATGCTCACCGGGCTGGCGTGGCCGGCCGCCTACGTCGTCCTGCTGCTGCTCTACGTGGCGATGCACTACATGTTCGTCAGCCAGTCGGCGCAGGTGCTGGCGCTGCTCGGCGTCTTTCTCGACGTCGGCGTGCAGACCGGCGTGCCTGCGCACCTGATGGCCTTCGCCCTGCTCTTCGCGAGCAGCTATTTCTCGACGCTGACGCCGCAGGGCGGCAGCCAGAACGTCATTTTCGTCGCCAGCGGCTACCTGACCCAGAGCGAACTCTACCGGCTCGGACTGCTGACCACGGTATTCTGCACCCTCGTCTTCCTCGTCGTCGGCACGCCCTGGATCCTCTGGGTGGGCGGCTGAAAGGCCAAGCGCCGCAGCGCGCCGTCAGTGCAGGTCGATGGCGTGCTGCTTGAGCAGTTCGAGCGGGACGATTTCCAGCGCCGCCTGGTTGGTCGAATTGAGCGAGACGCGCGGCGCCTTGCCGGCGCGATACGCCTCCAGCCAGCGCGCGGCGCAGAGGCACCAGCGCTGACCCGGCTGCAGGCCGGGGAAATCGAACTCTGGGCGCGGCGTGGACAGGTCGTTGCCGCGCGACGTCGAGAATTCGAGGAACTCGGCGGTCAGCACGACGCAGACGGTGTGGCTGCCGAGATCGTCTTCAGAGGTATTGCAGCAGCCATCGCGGAAGAACCCGGTCAACGGCGCATCGCTGCACGTCAGCAGCGGGCCGCCGAGCACGTTGAGCTGGCTGCCGCGTCCGGGAAAGTCGCGCGCCTTCACGAGACCTCGTCGATCCAGGCCTGCTGGATCGCCTCCAGGATCTTCTCGCCGCAGTGCTTCGGGTCATCGGCGAAGCCGGGCAGCGCCATCACCCAGTCGCGCAGGTCGACGAAGTTGACCTGTCAGCGGGTCCTTGTCGGGATGGGCATCGGCAAGCTCGATGGCGATGTCGTTGATGTCGGTCCATTTCATTTGCGGTGGCCCTCCTTCGCCATGTTGATACTGTATTTCGGAATTTCGACCACCAGCGGGGTTGACCGCACCAATGCCTGGCAGCCGAGGCGCGAGTTCGGTTCGAGTCCCCAGGCCTTGTCGAGCAGGTCCTCTTCCTCCTCCTCGGCCGGGTCGAGCGACTTGAAGCCCTCGCGGACGATGACGTGGCAGGTCGTGCAGGCGCAGGACATTTCGCAGGCGTGTTCGAGTTCGATGCCGTGTTCCAGCAGGTTCTCGCAGATCGACTTGCCCGCTTCCGCCTCGATGACGGCGCCGTCGGGGCAGGCCTCGACGTGCGGCAGCACGATGACTTGCGTCATGCTTCCTCTCCCAAACTGATTTCATCCACCTTGCGCCCGGACAGTGCCCGATTGACGCTCTGGTTCATGCGGCGGTGGGCGAATTCCTGCGTCTCGAAGCCGAGGTCGTCCATCGCGATGTTGATCAGGCGGCGGTTGTCGCCGGCCGTCGCGACCCGCAACTTCTCGATGGCTTCGCCGATCCTGGTCGCCTCGGCCACGCTCAACAGGTGCGGATCTTCCTTGAGCGCCGCTGCGGTCGCCTCGATCATGCGCTGCGCCTCGACCTGGGCCTCCTTGAGCGCGCGGGCCAGCGCGTCATCCTTGGCATGTTCCAGCGAATCCTTGAGCATGCCGGCGATTTCATCGTCGCTGAGCCCGTACGACGGCTTGACCACGACACTCGCTTCGACGCCGGTCGTCTGCTCGCGCGCGGCGACCGACAGCAGGCCGTCGGCATCGACCTGGAAGGTGACGCGGATGCGCGCGGCGCCCGCCACCATCGGCGGAATGCCGCGCAACTCGAAGCGGGCCAGCGAACGGCAGTCGGCGACCAGTTCGCGTTCGCCCTGGACGACATGGATCGCCATCGCCGTCTGGCCGTCCTTGAAGGTCGTGAATTCCTGGGCACGGGCGGTGGGGATGGTCGAATTGCGCGGAATGACCTTTTCGGTCAGCCCGCCCATCATTTCCAGCCCGAGCGAGAGCGGAATCACGTCGAGCAGCAGCCACTCGTCCTTGCCCGTCTTGTTGCCGACCAGCAGGTTGGCCTGGGTGGCGGCGCCGAGGGCGACCACCTTGTCGGGATCGAGGTTGGTCAGCGGTTCCTGGCGGAAGAAGTCGCCGACCGCCTTCTGGACCTGCGGCATGCGCGTCGCGCCGCCGACCATGACCACGCCCTTGACGTCCTCGACGCGCAGGCCGGCATCGCGCAGCGCCTTCTTGACCGGCTGCATGGTCTTGGAAATCAGCGTTTGGGCGATTTCGGCGAAGGTTGCCACGTCGAGCTTGATATCCACCATTTCGCCGGTCGCCAGGCGCGCGGTGATCGGCGCTTCCGGGTTGATGGTCAGGAATTCCTTGGCTTCGCGGCAGCGCATCATCAGCAGGCGCCCGTCTTCCGGCGACAGCGGCTGCAGCCTGGCCTCCTCGATCGCCCAGCAGAAGATGCGGTGGTCGAAATCATCGCCACCGAGCGCCGAGTCGCCGCCGGTGGACATGACTTCGAAGACGCCCTTGGTCAGCTTGAGGATGGAGATGTCGAACGTGCCGCCGCCGAGGTCGTAGACCGCGTAGACGCCCTCGGCGCCGTTGTCCAGCCCGTAGGCGATGGCAGCGGCGGTCGGTTCATTGAGCAGGCGCAGCACGTCGAGACCGGCCAGGCGGGCGGCATCCTTGGTGGCCTGGCGCTGGGCGTCGTCGAAATAGGCCGGCACGGTAATGACCGCCCCGACCAGGTCGCCGCCGAGCGCCGCTTCGGCGCGGGCCTTCAGGCTTTTCAGGATTTCCGAAGACACCTCGACCGGGCTCTTGACCCCGGCCACCGTCCGCACCTTGACCATGCCCGGCGCCTCGACAAAGTCGTAGGGCATGGCCTCGACGTGGGCGATGTCCTTCAGCCCGCGCCCCATGAAGCGCTTGACCGAAACGATGGTGTTCTTCGGGTCGACCGCCTGCCGGGTATGCGCGCCATAGCCGACATCGATCCGTCCGTCGGCCTGGTAGCGGACGATCGACGGCAGCAGCGGGCGGCCCTGGTCGTCGTTGAGCACCACCGCGATGCCGCTGCGTACCGTGGCAACCAGCGAATTGGTGGTGCCGAGGTCGATGCCGATCGCCAGCTTGTGCTCGTGGGGTGCCGCCGACTCGCCCGGCTCGGCGATCTGAAACAGTGCCATTGCTATTCTTCCAGCGACGCCAGCGCGTCGTCGATTTCGTGCAGGAGTTTTTCCAGGAACATCAGGCGGCGGACACGATCGGTCGCCGCGTCGAGATCGCCGGCGACGTCGAACAGTTCGCCCAGTTCGGCGTAGCGGCGGTCGAGGTCGGCGCGCAGGCGATTGTGCAGGCGTTCGAGTTCGTGGTGGTCACCGCCGCCGCGCGCCTCCATCACCGCTTCCCGCCATTCCATCTGTTCCATCAGGAAATCGGCCGGCATCGCGGTATTGTTCTCCGCCTGCACGTCGTGCCCGGCGAGGTGCAGCAGGTACTTCGCCCGCTCCAGCGGCTTCTTCAGCGCCCGGTAGGCTTCGTTGGCATGCGTCGCCCACTGCATCGACAGCCGCCGCTCCGCCGCGCCGGCATGCGCGAAACGGTCGGGATGCACCTGCCCCTGGACGTTGCGGTAGCGCGCATCCAGTTCCGCGACGTCGAGGCGGAAGGCACGCGGCAGTTCGAACAGGGCGAAGTGATCGGATCGGAGATCCATCAGACGTTAAACGATTCGCCGCAACCGCACTGATCCTTGACATTGGGGTTATTGAACTTGAACCCCTCGTTCAATCCTTCGCGCGCAAAGTCGAGTTCCATCCCGTCCAGGTAGGGCAGGCTCTTGGCATCGACGAAGACCTTGACGCCGTTGCTCTCGAAGACGATGTCCTCGGCGTTGGTGTCGTCGACGAACTCGAGCTTGTAGGCCATCCCGGAACAACCGCTGGTCCGCACCCCGAGGCGCAGACCGATACCCTTGCCGCGTTTGTTCAGGTAGCTGGCGACATGCTTTGCCGCCTTTTCGCTCAAGGTGACGCCCATGCTTATTCTCCGTGCTTTTTCTTGTAGTCGGCGACCGCCGCCTTGATCGCATCCTCGGCCAGGATCGAACAATGGATCTTGACCGGCGGCAGCGCCAGTTCCTCGGCGATATCGGTGTTCTTGATCGTCATGGCCTGGTCGACCGTCTTGCCCTTGACCCACTCGGTCACCAGCGACGACGAGGCGATCGCCGAGCCGCAGCCGTAGGTCTTGAACTTGGCGTCCTCGATGACGCCGGCCTTGTTGACCTTGATCTGCAACTTCATCACGTCGCCGCAGGCCGGCGCGCCGACCATGCCGGTGCCGACCCCTTCGTCTTCCTTCGCGAAGGAACCGACGTTGCGCGGATTCTCATAATGATCAATCAGTTTTACGCTATAGCTCATGTTGTTTCTCCTTTACTTCCTCAGTGTGCCGCCCACTGCACGGTGCTCAGGTCGATGCCTTCCTGAACCATTTCCCACAGCGGGGAAAGTTCACGCAGTTTGCCAATTTTGTTGTGCAACAATTTGATTGCATACTCTATTTCCTCGTCCGTCGTGAACCGTCCGAGGGTGAAGCGGATCGAACTGTGCGCCAGTTCGTCGTCACGGCCCAGGGCACGCAAGACATAAGATGGCTCCAGGCTGGCCGAGGTGCAGGCCGAGCCGGACGACACCGCGAGATCCTTGATCGCCATGATCATCGACTCGCCCTCGACATAGGCGAAGCTGATGTTCAGGTTGTGCGCGACGCGGTGTTCGAGGTCGCCATTGACGTAGGTGGCCTCGATATCCTGAAGTCCACTCAGAAGTTTGTCGCGCAAGGCATTGATTCGATTGTTTTCATCGACCATCTCCTCCCTGGCGATACGGAAGGCCTCACCCATGCCGACGATCTGGTGCGTCGCCAGCGTGCCGGAACGGAACCCGCGTTCGTGGCCGCCGCCGTGCATCTGCGCTTCCAGCCGCACGCGCGGCTTGCGCCGGACGTAGAGCGCGCCGATGCCCTTCGGGCCGTAGGTCTTGTGCGCGCAGAAGCTCATCAGGTCGACCTTCAGCCTGGCGAGGTCGATATCGACCTTGCCGGTCGCCTGCGCCGCATCGACGTGGAAAATCACGCCCTTCTCGCGGCAGATTTCGCCCAGCGCCGCGATCGGCTGGATGACGCCGATCTCGTTGTTGACGAACATCACCGACGCCAGCACGGTATCCGGGCGAATCGCCGCCTTGAAGGCATCCAGATCGATCAGGCCGCTGTCCAGCACGTCGAGGTAGGTCGCCTCGAAACCCTGGCGCTCCATCTCGCGCACGGTGTCGAGCACGGCCTTGTGCTCGGTCTTCACCGTGATGATGTGCTTGCCCTTGGTGCCGGCGTAGAAATGTGCGGCACCCTTGATCGCGAGATTGTTGGATTCGGTGGCGCCCGAGGTCCAGACGATTTCCTTGGCGTCGGCATTGACCAGCGCCGCCACCTGCTCGCGCGCTTCCTCGACCGCCGCATCGGCCACCCAGCCGAAGCTGTGCGAACGCGAAGCCGGGTTGCCGAAGTGCTCGCACAGGTAGGGAATCATTTTTTCCGCGACGCGCGGATCGACCGGAGTTGTCGCCGAGTAGTCCAGGTAGATGGGGAGTTTCATCGTCATTCTCGCAGATTCGTCGGGTTGTTCAGGCAGCAACTGCCGCCAGTCCCTGCAGGCGTCCGACCGTGACCCGCAAGGCGTTGATGAATTCGTCGATATCGGCTTCCGTGTTGCCTGCACCGAGGCTGATGCGCACCGCACCGCGGGCGATTTCCGGCACCACGCCCATCGCCTGCAGCACATGCGACGGTTCCGGATTGGCGCTCGAACAGGCGGCGCCACTGGCCACCGCGAAACCCTCGCGGTCGAGCTTGCCGACCAGTGTTTCGCCGTCGATGCCGGCCAGCGCGAAATAGCTCGTGTTCGCCAGGCGCGCGGCGCCGGTGCCGAAGATGGTCGCGCCGAGCGCAGCCAGAGCGGTTTCCAGGCGCTCGCGCAGCGCCAGCAGGCGGCGCGGGCGTTCGCCGACGCGCTGCGCCGCCATTTCCGCCGCGACGCCGAAGCCGACGATCGCCGGCACGTTCTCGGTGCCCGAGCGCAGGCCGCGCTCGTGGCCGCCACCGGCGATCAGCGGTTGCAGCTCGACGCGCTTGTCGACGACCAGCGCCGCCGCGCCCTTGGGGCCACCCGCCTTGTGCGCCGAGATCGTCAGCGCATGCACGCCGGCCGCGTTGAGCGCGCGGAAATCGAGCGGCAGCTTGCCCAGCGCCTGCACCGCATCGCTGTGGAACCAGCCGCCACCCGTCCGCGCTTGTACGGCGAGCGCGGCGACGTCGGAGAGCACGCCGGTTTCGTTGTTGGCCAGCATGAACGACAGCAGCGCGGGCTTCGCCGCCAGGGCACCCGCATAGGCGGCGGAATCCACCCTTCCCTGGGCGTCGACCGCAACCGGGTACAGGCGCCAACCCTGGCGGGCGAGCTGGGCCGCCGGCTTGAGGACGCAGGGATGCTCGCCAGCGCCGAAGGCGATGCCGCCCGGCTTGAGCGATGCCGCGGCGCCCTTGATAAACAGGTTGTTCGCCTCGCTGCCGCCACTGGTGAAGACCACCTCGGTCGGATGCGCGCCGACTGCCGCCGCCACCCGCTGCCGCGCCTCGTCCACTGCCTGGCGCGCAGCGCGGCCGCAGCCGTGCCGGCTCGACGGATTGCCGAAGCGGCTCTCCAGCCACGGCAGCATCGCCGCCAGCACGGCCGGATCGAGCGGCGTCGTCGCGTTGTGGTCGAGATAGACGGGCAGGGACACGTCAGCTTCCCTTCAGGCCGCCGCCACCGTCTTGAGGCGCGCCGGGCGCGGGCGCGGCTGCGGGCCGAGCCGACGGTCGGCGAGGAGCGCCTGGCCGGCCATCTTGCGGCGCTGCTGCTCGACCAGTTCGGCGAGGGTCACCGACGACAGGTAGTCGTACATCCGGGCGTTGAGCGTCGCCCACAGGTCGTGCGTCATGCAGCGCTGCTCGTCCAGGCAGTTCTCGCGGCCGCCGCATTGCGTCGCGTCGAGCGGCTCGTCGACGGCGCGGATGATGTCGGCAACCGTCACCAGATCCAGCGGCCGGGCGATGCAGTAGCCGCCGCCGGGGCCGCGCACGCTGTCGACCAGCTTGAAGCGGCGCAGCTTGCCGAACAACTGCTCGAGGTAGGACAGCGAGATCTTCTGCCGTTCGCTGACCCCGGCCAGCGCCACGGGCCCGTCGTCGCCGCGCAGCGCGAGATCCATCATCGCGGTTACCGCAAAACGTCCCTTGGTCGTCAGTCGCATTCCCGCACCTCGCAATTAACCTACTGTTGCAGCTCAACTATATACAATGTTGAGTAAATCAGTTAACAATTTTCCCCAGGTATTGCGGATCGAAACGGTCGGCCGGCTGGACATCCTCGTCGCACTTGACGCCCGCCGCCTCGAGTTCCCGGAGCAGCGACGCCAGCCGGCGGTCGGTCTCGGCGGCGTGGTCGAGCAGGCCGTGGATCGCCTTGGCCAGCGGATCGTCCTGGTCGCGCCCGACGGCGTAGGCGGAAAATCCCAGTTTCTCGGCCTGCGCCTCGCGCTGCCGGCTTTCATCGGAATGATCGAGCACCCGCGCCGGATTGCCGACCGCCGTCGCGCCCGCCGGCACCGCCTTGGTCACCACCGCGTTCGAGCCGACCCGGGCGCCGGCGCCGACCGTGATCGGCCCGAGCACCTTGGCGCCGGCGCCGATCACGACGCCCTCCTCCAGGGTCGGGTGACGCTTGCCCTTGTTCCAGGAAGTGCCGCCGAGCGTGACGCCGTGGTAGAGGGTGACGTCGTCGCCGATCTCCGCGGTCTCGCCGATGACGACGCCCATGCCGTGGTCGATGAAGAAGCGGCGACCGATCGTCGCGCCGGGATGGATCTCGATACCGGTCAGGAAGCGCGACAGGTGGGCGACGAAGCGCGCCAGCCAGCGCAGGCGATGGCCCCAGAGCCAGTGCGCGAAGCGGTGCAGGATCAGGGCATGGATACCCGGATAGCAGGTCAGCACCTCCCAGAAAGAGCGGGCCGCCGGGTCGCGGTCGAAGACCGAACGGATATCCTCACGCAGATGCCGGAACATGGAAGCACTAATTCCCCTGTCGATGACAGGGCGAATTCTAGAATACTCGACTGAATTTGTCAGCTATTTCCGCGCAAACGGCAAAGCAAAACGGCCGGTCAGCGACCGGCCGTCATGGCACGAAGCGAAGCGCGACGGCTACTTGCCTTCGCCGTAGAAGAGGACGTCGTAGGGATAGGGCTTCTGCGCCACCGTCGCGGCGGCATAGCGCTCGCTGGTGTCGACTTCCTGCTTCTTGTCCCACCACAGCGCGCGGCCGGCCTTCTGGTCTTCCACCCACTCGGGGTGCTTGGCCAACTGTTCGTCGATCCACCTGGTGTGATCGGACACGTAACCGGTATTCACCTCGCCCATTGCTGTCTTCCTCCTGATGACCTGACCAATGGGCGGATTCTAGCATGCGACCGGGCAACGGAATATTCGCACGACTATTGATCCAGATCAGACAAACGTAATCAACCGCTAATATAGCCGGCGTATCATCACTGTTGTTCCGCCAAGGGTCGGAACGCCCGTTCGTGCAGCGTCCGGGCGGTATTGCGGCCCGTGCGAGCCAACCTGTCCGAACAACGCTTCTGGAGTACGCCATGAAAATGCGAATCGCCCTTTCCGCCTTCCTTGCCGCCGGCCTTCTCGGCGCCTCGACGCTGGCCGTTGCCTACGATGCCGACTGGAAGCGCGGCCGGGTCTATTACCGCAGCGTGTGCACCGCCTGCCACGCCGCCCAGGCCGGCGGTTCCATCGCGCCAAGCACGATGACCAAGGCCGAGTGGGCCGCTTACCTGAAGGCAGACAAGCACGCCAAGGGCAAGGACTCCATGAAGCAATACCTCAGCAAGGCCTACCGCGCCAGCATCAAGGCGCAGAACAAGGCTGCGGAGAAATTCGCCGACGTTCCTGAAGACGAACTGCTCGAAGACTTGAAGGCCTTCGTCATCAAGGGCGCCAAGGATGGTGACTCGCCGGCCAGTTGCAGCTGATCCGGCCCGAATTTTCTTCGTTATTCCGCGTTGACCGTAACCCGCGCCGAATTCAGGAGTTAACATGAAACCTGTACGTCTGATTGCTGCCGCAGGCCTGCTGGCAGCCCTGTTTGCCGCCCCCCTGCCCTACGCTTCCGTGGCCCTCGCCGCCGATGCCGCCACTGTCCAGCCGAAGGAAGGCTGGTACACCAAGCTGGTCGACAACGCCTTCGTCGCCCGCTACGCCGTCCTGCCCAAGCCGGACGGCGTGCTGCTCATCGACTCGCGGCCGACCGCGCGCAAGTTCGATCCGGGCCACATCCCGACCGCGACCAACATCCCGGACACCCAGTTCGAGAAGATGGTCGACCAGTTGCCGCAGGACAAGAACACCCTGCTCATCTTCTACTGCGAAGGCCATGAGTGCCCGCTCAGCCACAACTCGGCCTACAAGGCAGAAAAACTGGGCTACACGAACATCCACGTCTATGCCGAGGGCTACCCTGAGTGGATCCAGAAGGGCCATATCGGCGCCGTCAGCGTGCCCTACATCAAGAAGCTGCTCGACGAAAAGGCCCCGATGGTCCTGATCGACTCGCGCCCGAAAGAGCGCCAGTACGACAAGGGCCACATCCCCGGCGCGATCAGCATTCCCGATTCGGCGTTCGACAAGATGACCGACCGCCTGCCGGCTGACAAGGCGACGCCGCTCTACTTCTACTGCGGCGGCCTCGCCTGCCCACTTAGCTCGAATTCCGCCGAGAAGGCGGTCAAGCTCGGTTACAAGAAGGTCATGGTCGTTCCCGAGGGCTATCCGCTATGGGAAAAGCTCTACGGCCCCGGCCCGACCGCCGGCGCCCCGGCGGCAGCGGCGAAACCCGCCGCCATCCAGGCCGGCAAGGAAAGCGGCACGATCACCGTCGCCTCGTTCGAGAAAATCCTCAAGGAAGCACCGGACAGCATCTACATCATCGACGTCCGCGATCCCAAGGAATTCGAGACCGGCACCTTCAAGGGCGCCCGCAATGTCCCGATCAACTCGCTCGAAAAGCGAATCGATGAATTGCCGACCGACAAGCCGATCGTCTTCGTCTGCGGCACAGGCGCCCGCAGCGGCGAGGCGCACGACATGGCGAAGCTCTACAAGCCGGCGCTGAAGACCTACTTCCCGGATGCCGACATCAAGTGGACGAAGGACGGCAGTTACACCATCGTCGAGAAGAAGTAAGCGGAGCGCATCATGCTGAAATCAAGACTGTTTGCGGCGTTGACCGCAATCGCCCTCGCTTTGCCCGGATTTGCGGCCCACGCTTCCGATGTGAAGCTGAACACCACCGCGGACCATAGCAAGTTCAAGGAACTGCAGCGTGAATTCACCTCGGGGCCCGAAGTCACCAAGGCCTGCCTCACCTGCCACACCGAAGCCGCCCTGCAGATTCACCGCACCAAGCACTGGACCTGGGAAGTCATCAATCCGCTGAACCAGCAGCGCCTGGGCAAGAAGAACGTCATCAACAACTACTGCATCTCGACGGCAACGAACCTCGGCGCCTGCGCCACCTGCCACGTCGGCTACGGCATGGTCAATTCGAGCTTCGACTTCAAGTCTCAGGAAAACGTCGACTGCCTGGTCTGCCATGACACCAGCGGCAGCTACAAGAAGCTCCCCGGCGGCGGCCAGCCGCCGGTCAAGGATACCGAGAACCCGCCCGGATCCGGCAAGATGGTCAAGGCGATCGACCTCACCAAAATCGCGCAGAAGGTCGGCAAGAGCAGCCGCGACACCTGCGGTGCCTGCCACTTCTTCGGCGGCGGCGGCGACGGCGTCAAGCACGGCGACATGGACACCTCGCTCGCCTCGCCCGACAAGGAGGTGGACGTCCACATGGACGCCACCGGCCTCGACTTCACCTGCAGCACCTGCCACAAGGCGCCCGCCCACGACGTGGTCGGCAGCCGCTACACGCCGACCGGCAAGGATGCAGGCGATGCACACATGCGCGGCAAGGTCAACAAGTCCAACCCGGCGACCTGCCAGTCGTGCCACGGCCAGACGCCGCACAAGGCCGGCGCCCAGACGGCCAAGCTGAACCAGCATACCGACAAGCTGGCTTGCCAGACCTGCCACATCCCCCAATTCGCCCGTGGCGGCGTGCCGACGAAGATGCACTGGGACTGGTCAACCGCCGGAAAGCTCAGCCCGGAAGGCAAGCCGATGCTGAAGACGGATGCCAAGGGCCATGTCATCTACGACTCGCGCAAGGGCGATTTCGTGGTTGCCGAGAACGTCACGCCGGAATACGGCTGGTTCAACGGCGAGGTGACCTACACCCTGCTCGGCGACACCGTCAGCAAGGAAAATGGCGTGACGCTGATCAATGCCCTCGGCGGCAGCGCCAGCGACGGTCGCTCGCTGATCTGGCCGATGAAGGTCATGCGCGGCAGCCAGCCCTACGACCCGGTCAATAAGACCCTGGTCAAGCCGCACGTGGCTGGCAACGACGACACCGCCTTCTGGAAGAACTTCAATTGGGAAAAGGCCATCACGACCGGCATGCAGTCCGTCAACGCACCCTTCTCCGGCAAGGTCGATTTCCTCAAGACCGAAATGTACTGGCCGATCACGCACATGGTCGCGCCCAAGGAAAAGGCCGTCGGCTGCAACGAATGCCACACCAGGGGCGGCCGCATGGACAAGATCGAGGGCGTCTATATTCCCGGCCGCGACGCCAACCCTCTGGTCAACCTGCTCGGCTGGCTGGCCGCCGGCGCCGCGCTCGCCGCGGTGACGCTGCACGGACTGCTCCGCATCCTGCGCCGCAAGAACTGATTTCGGGGATCCATCATGGAACGCATCTACATCTTTACCCGCTTCGAGCGCTTCTGGCACTGGTCCCAGGCCCTGCTGATCATCGGCATGCTGGTCACCGGCTTCGAGATTCATGGCACCTACCATCTGCTCGGCTTCGCCACGGCCCACCAGGTACACACCTTCGCCGCCTGGGCGCTGATCACCCTGTGGGTCTTCGCCATCTTCTGGCATTTCACGACCGGCGAATGGCGGCAGTACATCCCGACGATGAAGAACGTCGACAAGATCGTCCGCCATTACGCCTGGGGCATCTTCCACGGCGAACCGCATCCGTTCAAGGTGACGCGCGCGCGCAAGCACAACCCGATGCAGGCGCAGGCCTACCTTGCCGTCAAGGTGCTGATCAATCCGCTGATCTGGATATCCGGGCTGCTCTACCTGTACTGGAACGAACTGGCGGCAGCCGGACACAGTCTCGACCTGGCCACGGTCGCGCTCGCCCACACCATCGGCGCCTTCATGATGCTGGCTTTTCTGATCGTTCATGTGTACCTTATTACCACCGGCGAAACGGTCACTGCCCACCTGAAGGCAATGATCACCGGCTGGGAAGAGGGACACAAGGAAGTCGCGAAATAAGCTGATCCGGCTTCGACACGGTTGCACACAACAATATCGGGCGGCACGGAATCTGCGTGCCGCTCGGCATATCAAGACAACGGGAAGCCATTCAATGACGCAAAGCGCTGAAAGCGTTGCCGCCGCATTTCCCGCGGACACGGTGGCGCGGCCCTCTGCCGATCCGGAGATTCCGGCCTATCTGCAGCAGGTTTACTGGTGGGCCTACCTGCACCCGAACGCGGTGCGTCTCTTCGAGCGGGAATGGCTGGTCAACCTGATCCTCTGGGGCAACTTCAGCCGCCTGCGCGATTCCGCCCTGGCCGAACTTGACGCCAGCGCCGACCAGCGCATCCTGCAGGTGGCCTGCGTCTACGGCGACTTCACGCAGCGTATCGGCGACCGGCTCGGCACAGACGCGATGCTGGACGTCGTCGATGTCGCGCCGATCCAACTCGCCAACCTGCGCGCCAAGCTGCCGGCCGATGCGCGCGTCCGGCTGCACCGCCAGGATTCCAGCCAGCTCCATTTCGCGGATGGCGATTTCGACGCCACCCTGCTCTTCTTCCTGCTCCACGAACAGCCCGAAGCGGTGCGCCGCGCCACCCTCGCCGAAGCCCTGCGCGTGACGCGCCCGGGCGGCAAGGTGATCATCGTCGATTACCACAATCCCCGCCACAGCAACCCGTTGCGCTACGTCATGAAGGGCGTGCTGAAGTCGCTCGAACCCTTCGCCAACGACCTCTGGGAAAACGAGATCGCCGACTTCCTGCCGGCCGTCCCGCAACCGGCCGCACTGGAGAAGACCACCTGTTTCGGCGGTCTCTACCAGAAGGTGATCATCACCCGCTGAGCGCCGAAGCCGGCGGACGGCGGTTTTCCGCCCTTTCCGCCGGTTGACCGCAACAGCCGGGAAGGCTGGCGCGTCCCGCGGCCTTGCGGTTATCCTGACGGCTTGGCGTCCGCCAAGGACATAACCTTTCGGAGAAACAACGTGCCCGCCCTGCTGCCCCAGCCCGATCCCCTCGGCTTCCTCGAACACTCGGTGGCCGAGGGTGGCCGTGCGCCGAGCAACAGGTAGCAGCGCATCATGCGTGCCATCGCGCGCATCCTGACCAGAGAAGGACGGACGGCGAACGCGCCGGTGACGAACGGTGTCCTGGCAGCACGCCCGACAGCTTTGCGGATCCTGGCCCTCACGCTCTTGCTGGCGACCCTCGAAGTCAGCGGTGACGAAATTCCCGTGCCAGCGATCGTGCGACTTCAACACCGTCTGCGCCAACTGCCACGAAGGCGAATGCAGCGGCCGCCTGACCTTCTCGTCGGGCGCCGAGGCCGCGCGGGAACACATGCAGCGCTACCTGGGCAGCGTCACCGCCCCGGAAGCCGAGTCCCTGTTCGACCTTCTCCGCTACACGAAGGAACATTGCGCCCATTACCCGGTACCGGCGGCTGTCCCCGCTGGCGGCATCTGGTCGGCCAGCGGACCTGAGCGCATGGCGCAATTCCCGCGAGGGAGGCTATTTCGTCCCGCTCGGCGCACTCCAGGCGGGCCGCTATCGCCTTCATCTTTCGCTCTCCGGTTCTTCGCAAGGACGCCTCAAGATCACCGACGAGCGCTTCGAGCCCGTCCTCGATGAAGCCTTCTGCCCGGGGAACACCCAGGAAGTCGTCTTCCCCAGCCCGGGCGGCCGGCTTTACCTGACACTGCATACGGCAGCCGAACTGACCGGAATTCGGCTGCTACCAGTGCCTCGGCAGCGGCGAACGCCAGATCCATGACCGCTTCGGCCGCTACCCCAGCGTTCTGCCATTCCGCCATGCGCAGGGCGCTTCTGGCGTACTTCCTGCGCCTGATCCTGGTCCTTTCCGCCATGCCGGGCGTGGCGCTGGCGGCGGCAGACAGCCGCCGCCAGCGAAGTTCACCTCCATCTGTTCTGGTCTTTGCGCTGCCCGCACTGCCTCACAGCCCGCCCGCAAATCCAGGCGCTCGCCGACACCCATCCCTGGCTACAACTGCACGACCACGAGATCACGCGGTCGCCGGCCGACCTTGAACTCTTCGCGACCATGGCCGCAGAACTCGGCGCAGAAGCGCAGGCGGTGCCGACACTTTTCTACTGCGGCAGGATGGAGGAAGGCTGGGACGATAGCCCGGCCGGCCAGGCAGCCTTCCTGGCCCGGCTTTCAGCCTGCCGGGAGGGCGGCGGTATGCCCGATTCCGTTCCGGAAACGCCGCCGCGCCTGACCCTGCCGCTGCTCGGCGACGTCGACACCGCGGCGCTCTCCCTGCCCGCGCTGACCCTCCTGCTGGCCGGCCTCGACGCCTTCAACCCGTGCGCCTTCTTCGTCCTGCTGTTCCTCCTGTCGCTGCTCGTTCACCAGCGGCAGCGACGGCGGATGCTCGTCATCGGCGGCGTCTTCGTCGTCGTCTCGGGCCTGATGTACTTCGCCTTCATGGCGGCCTGGCTCAACCTGTTCCTGATCATCGGCAGCCTGCCCTGGATCACCGCCGCGGCCGGACTGCTCGCCATCGTGATGGGTGCGGTCAACATCAAGGATTTCGCCTTTTTCCGGCGCGGCGTCACCCTTTCAATCCCGGATGGGCGCAAGGCCGAGATCTTCCGGCGCGGGCGCGACATCCTCAATGCCGGGAACCTCCCGGCCATGCTCGCCGCCACCCTCGTCCTCGCGATCGCCGCCAATTTCTACGAACTCCTGTGCACGGCGGGCTTTCCGATGCTGTTCACCCGCCTGCTCACGCTGCACGGAGGCGGCATCGGCAAGCACTACCTGTATCTCGCCCTGTACAACGCGATCTACGTGCTGCCGTTGCTGTTCATCGTGCTCGCCTTCGTGCGCACCATGGGCGCGCGCCGGCTGACGGAACGCGAGGGCCGTCTGCTGAAACTGCTTTCCGGGCTGATGATGCTCGGTCTCGGCGCGGTTCTGCTGGTCGCGCCGGAGAAGATCGGCGACCTCCGCGTCGCCCTCGCCCTGCCCGTGCTCGCCCTTGCCCTGACCTGGCTGGCGGCGCGCCTGACCCGCCCCCGATGACGGCCAGTCGCACTAGCGCGTCCCGCGGCCTTGCGGTTATCCTGACGTCTTGGCGTCCGCCATGGACATGAACTTTCGGAGAAACAACGTGCCCGCCCTGCTGCCCCAGCCCGATCCCCTCGGCTTCCTCGAATACTCGGTGGTCTACACCGACCGCGCCCTGAACCACATGTCGCAACGCTTCCAGGGCGTCATGCGCGACATCTCGCGCATCCTGAAGGCGGTCTACAACGCGAATAGCGCGGTCGTCATCCCCGGCAGCGGCACCTTCGGCATGGAAGCCGTCGCGCGTCAATTCGCAACCGGCAAGAAGGCGCTGGTCATCCGCAACGGCTGGTTCAGCTACCGCTGGACGCAGATTTTCGACATGGGCGGGATTCCCGCTGAAAGCATCGTCCTCAAGGCCCGCCAGGTCGGCAACGGGCCGCAGGCACCGTTCGCGCCGCCGCCGATCGACGAAGTCGTCGCTGCGATCCACGAGCACCGGCCGGACGTCGTCTTCGCGCCGCACGTCGAGACCGCCTCCGGCATGATCCTCCCCGACGACTACCTGAAGGCGGTCGGCGCCGCGGTGCGCGCGGTCGACGGCCTGTTCGTGCTCGATTGCGTCGCCTCCGGCACGGTCTGGGTCGACATGGCCGCCAGCGCCGTCGACGTGCTGATCAGCGCGCCGCAGAAGGGCTGGAGCGGTTCGCCGTGCTGCGCGCTGGTCGCCCTCGGCGAGCGTGCCCGCGCCCGCATCGACGCGACGACGAGCACCAGCTTCGCCTGCGACCTGAAGAAGTGGCTGCAGATCATGGAAGCCTTCGAGAATGGCGGCCACGCCTACCACGCGACGATGCCGACCGACGCGCTGGCGGCGATGCGCGACGTCATGCTGGAAACCGAGGCCTACGGCTTCGCCCGCGTCTGCGAGGAACAGAAGGAACTCGGCCGCCGCGTCCGCGCGCTGCTCGAAAGCCGCGGCATTCCGAGCGTCGCCGCGGCGGGTTTCCAGGCACCGGGCGTCGTCGTCAGCTACACCACCGACCCGGATATCCAGTCGGGCAGGAAGTTCCTCGCCGTCGGCGTCCAGACCGCCGCCGGCGTGCCGCTGATGTGCGACGAACCGGCCGAGTTCCGCACCTTCCGCATCGGCCTGTTCGGGCTGGAGAAGCTGCACAACCCGGAGCGCACCGTCGACAACTTCGCCAAGGCGCTGAATGCGATTGCCTGACCGGGCGGCATCGCGCCTCGCGCTGGCCGCCGCCTTCGTCACGCTGGCGGGCTGCGTTTCGCACGTGCGCGGGCAGACGCAGGCCGAGTTCGAAAGCTGCCTGGCGCGGCTGCAAGGCCCGGCGCAGCAGGCCGGCGTGCAGTCGGCGAGCTACAGCCGCTTCACCCGCGGCGTGCAGGCCGACTTCGGCGTGCTGGAAAAGCTCGACTACCAGCCGGAATTCAAGCTGCCGATCTGGGACTACCTCGCCGGCCTGGTCGACGACGAGCGCATCGCCGACGGCAACGCCGCGCTCGCCCGCCACGGCGACGTTCTCAGGCGCATCGAGGTGGCCTACGGCGTCGACCCGGCAACCGTCGTCGCGGTATGGGGCGTCGAAAGCAATTTCGGCCGGATCACCGGCAAGTACCCGCTGGTGCAGGCGCTCGGCACGCTGTCGTGCTTCGGCCGGCGGCAGGGCTACTTCCGCGGCGAGTTTTTCGCCGCGCTACGCATCCTGCAACGCGGCGACGTCGCGCCGGAACGCCTCAACGGGTCGTGGGCCGGCGCCTTCGGCCACACCCAGTTCATGCCCGCCACCTACGAGCGCCTGGCCGTCGATTTCGACGGCGACGGGCGGCGCGACCTGGTCGACAACGTCGACGACGCGCTCGCCTCGACCGCCAACTTCCTCAAGCGCGGCGGCTGGCAGAGCGGCCTGCCATGGGGCTTCGAAGTGCGCCTGCCAACTGGCTTCGACGCCTCGCTGGCCGGTCGCAAGGCGAAGCGCCCGCTCGCCGAATGGGCCGCGCTGGGCGTCGTCGCGGTCGACAGCTTGCCACTGGCCAAATCCGGCCTCGCCGCCGGCGAGAAGACCGCCATCCTGCTGCCGGCCGGCGCGCGCGGCCCTGCCTTTCTCGTCACCCGCAACTTCGACGTGATCTACGGCTACAACGCCGCCGAGAGCTACGCGCTGGCGATTGCCCATCTCGCCGACCGGCTGCGCGGCGGCGCCCCGTTCGCGACGCCGTGGCCGACCGACGATCCCGGGCTGTCGCGTGCCCAGCGGCGCGAACTGCAAACGCTGCTCGCCGCCCGCGGCCACGACATCGGCGAGATCGACGGTGCGCTCGGCGACCGCAGCCGCGCGGCGATCAAGCTGGAACAAGCCCGTCTCGGCCAGCCCGCGACCGGCCGCGGCGGCGGGAAGTTGCTCGACGCCTTGCGCAACGGCCGCTGAAGCGGCGCAACTGATCCGGCCGGAACAGGCTGGAAGCCGTCATCCCGGCGAAGACGGGGTCCAGGAAACCAATCCGTGTTGCTGCTGGATGCCGGCCTGCACCGGCATGACACCAACTTCATGCCTGCCTGACGGCATCAACCAGGCTTCTTCTCGCCCGCCGGCACCGCGAACGGCAACCAGTTTTCCGGCGGCGGCAGCGGGCAGGTGGCGAACGCCGTGAAGGCACAGGGCGGGCTGTAGGCGAAGTTGAAATCCAGATGATGCGCCCGTCGACCGGCGGGCACCTTCAGGAAGCGCCCCGCGCCGTAGGTCTCGCGACCGCTGGTGCGGTCACGGAAGACGAAGAACACCCGTCGTCGCCCACCGACTCGGCAACAGTGTCACCCGCTGCCCAGTCGACCGGAAAACACCGCTGGTGGGCCACTTCGACCCGCTTCAGGTCGCCGTAGCATTCGGCACCTCCATTGCAACGGCGGCACGAGCGCCTGCCAGTCGGCCTCGATCCGCCAGGCCGGGTCGTACGCGAAGCAGTTGACACCGGCGAACGGCCTTTTCGCGGCCCACTCGCGGTCGCGCACCCGCGCCACCAGGCGACCGTCGCGGTCGACAATGAAAAACGACAGGTTTCCGGCGTTGACCGCGGTCGGCGGGCCGTCCCGGTCGCTGGCCAGTTCGATGCTGGCCCCATCCGCCGGCGCCCAGAAAATCCTGTCGTCCGTCCAACGCAGTTCGCCGAGCCGTTCCGGCCCGGAGGGCAGGCGGACGGCAGCATCGGCGGAACTGCCGACGGTGTTGGCGCCCGCCTCCAGCCAGAACAGCCCGACCAGCCCGAGCCAGCTTTCCGGCCCGGCCAGTTCGGCGTGGCGTGCTGCCTGCCAGCGCCGGTGCGTTGCGATGATGTCCATGCTCCCTTCCTCCCCCCGAATTCATCAGACTATCCGAATCCCGCCGGGCGGGCGAGCCGCTCAGGCAGCAACGGCTGCCGCCGGCGAGTCGGCAGGTGATGTTGCCAAAACATCCCAAGTGATGGAAACTCGCCACGCCGGAACCATGACGGAATGACCTGAACCCGAACCAACGGAGATTGACATGAAGAAAACCCTCCTCCTCGCCCTCCTCGTCGCCCTGCCAATGTTCGCCCAGGCGGCTGACGTGAACGTCAACCTCGGCGGCACCAGGATCCAGAGCGGCAACACGACAATCACCTTCGGCGACCGCGACAAGCGCGGTTATTACTGGGATGGCAACACCTGGCGCGACCCGGTCTACTGGGACAAGCACCACGGCAAGGGCAAGGGGAATCCTGGCGCACCCGGCCAGAACTGCCCGCCGGGACAGGCCAAGAAGGGCAACTGCTGAACGCCGGCGGGGTACGACGAATCGGGGGGCGGCTACCGCGTAGGTGACCGCCCTTTTCCTTTTCACGCCGTTGTAGCGACAGCCCTCCCGGCTCCCGGCGAAAGGGAACCCTGCTCAGTGGTTGAAATGGAAACCCGCCGCCGGATGCGCCTTCCATTCGCTGTCGCCGGTGAGTTCGAGAACGCGGGTGTGGAATTGCAGGATGGCCGCGCGGTGGCCGACGCTGACCAGCGTCGTATCGATCTCCGTCAGTTGCCGGTAGAGGCTGGCCTCGTTGGCGCTGTCGAGGGCGCTCGTCGCCTCGTCGAGGATGGCGAAGCGCGGCCGGGTCAGCAGCAGGCGGGCGAAGGCGAGGCGCTGCTGTTCGCCGATCGACAGCACCTTGTGCCAGTCCCGCTCGACGTCAAGGCCGCCGAAGCGGTCGGCCAGGTCGGCCAGGTTGACCCTGGCCAGCAGGCCGAGCAGTGCGTTGTCGGAGACCGCGAGTTCGCGGTTCGGGTAGAGCAACTGGCTGCGCAGCGTGCCAAGCAGCATGTACGGCTGCTGCGGCAGGAAGAGGACGTCGCCGGGCGGCGGCCGGAAGATGGTGCCGCTGCCCGCGTACCACAGCCCGGCGATGGCGCGCAGCAGCGAGCTCTTGCCGCTGCCGCTTTCGCCGACGATCATCAGCCCCTCGCCCGGCGCGACAGTGAGCGACAGGTTCCGGACCAGTACGCGCTCGTAGTTCGGCGTGTGCAGCGTGACATCCTCGAGCGCCAGGTGCGGCGCCTCGACCGAGCGGATGACGCTGCCCGCCGCCGTCTGGCTGGCCGTCTCGCCGGGCAGGAACCTCGCCAGCGTGTCGAGGCGGTCGACGCCCGCTGCGAAGCGGCTGAGGCCCTCGAAATTCTCGACGATCAGCGAAATCGCGCTGAGCACCGCGGCGAACGCCCCCGCCGCCTGGACCGCGCGGCCGACTTCGAGTTCGCCGGAGAGCACGCGCGAGGCGATGATGGCGCTGGGAATCACCAGCGTCAGCAGGTTGTAGGCGTGCTGGAAGAAATTGAGTGAAAGCTGGTTGCGGATCAGCCGCCTGAAATTGTCGAACGCCGCGGCAAAGCGCCGCCTGACCTGCTTCAGCTCCTGCTCCTCGCCGCGGTAGAAGGCGATCGACTCGGCGTTTTCGCGCACGCGGACCAGGCTGAAGCGGAAATCCGCCTCGCGCCGCAACTGGTTGAAGTTGAGGTTCATCAGCCGCTGCCCGAAAACGAAAATGACGATCAGCGTCCCGGCGCTGGCATAGAAGACGAGGAAATAGACCAGTTCGCGCGAGATCGACCAGAGCACAGCGCTGAAGGCGACCAGTTGCAGCGTCGAGCCGATGATGACGAGCAGGAAGTAGAGCGAACGCTGCGTGAAGGTGGCGATGTCCTCCGCCACCCGCTGGTCGGGGTTGTCGATGCCGACGATGGCGTTCAACTCGTAGAACTGGCGGTGGCTGAAGTAGCTCGTCGAGGAAGCGGTTGGTCAGCCAGCGCCGCCAATGGATGCCGAGCGTGTCGCGCACGAAGTAGTAGAAGGCGTAGATCGGCACCGCCGCGACGAGCAGCCCGAGGCACACCTTGATCGCGCTCCAGAAACGCTCCTCGTCGCGCGCTGCCAGCGCCGACGTGAATTCGCCGCTCTGCTCGATGAAGAGCACGGCGAAGCGCGTCTGGCCGAGCAGCAGGATCACCAGCAACGCCAGCAGCCCCCACGCCTTCCATTTCTCGTCCTGCCGCCAGTAAGGCGAGGCGAGAGCCCAGAAGCGCTTCCAGAGCTGGTGGTCGGCGGGTTTCATCGTCGGCGCGCTGTGCCTCGGTGTCCGGCTTTCGGAGTGGGCAGCGACCGGCAAGCCGGCTGCTGCCAAAGGGTTGAGGATGTTTTACTCCTCGGCTCACGGTGGGGTCAAGCACCCGCCTCGAGCGCGTGCAGCGAATCCCCGTGCGAGGGCCACCGGGCAACCGGGCAATCAAAGGGACCAGGCTCGATCCTGTGCCGTCGGACGCGCCGGAACCGCATGCTGGATTCGCGGTCTCAGTCGCTCAAGAGCAGTTCGATGCCAGAGCTTGCAGCAATTGCAACCACCGATAGGAGAAAGCAATGCCCCTTCAGCTCGCAGTTTCCGGCTGGCAGTTATTCGCCGTGGTCGCCTTTGATCTGGCGCTTGTTTTCGTCTTCTTCCTGATCATCCGTCAGAACCGGAAGGACTTCGAGGAAATCGAAGCCTGGTTGGCCGAAGAAAAACTGAAATCCTAGAAGCCGATCACCAGCAACGCGTAGGCCGCGATCAGCGTCCCCAGCATCGCCACGCCGTAACACATCAGCTTGGCACCGGTGCCGGCGTGGATCCCGATGTCGTGCAGGCTGTGGAAGAGGCGGTGCGCGGCATGCCACAGAAAGAGCGCGATGATGGCGAAGATGAAGCCCTTGCCGATGAAGTTCCGGGCGAAGGCGAGCATGTTCGCGTAGCTCATGGTGTCCGGCGGCAGCAGCAGGCCCAGCGGAATGGCCAGTCCGGTAATGAATACCAGCATCGGCCCCAGCAGCGCCGAGAGCATGCCGCCGGCGCCGAACAGCGCCCAGAAGATCGGTGCGTTGGAACGCTTCAATGTCGGTTTCATCGTGCCATCCCCCAAACCAGAGCGAGCAAGCCCAGGCTGGCCGCGGCGGCGGCAGCGAGTCCGCTGCCGGTGATGGCCCAGGCCGAGAGTCGCTTGCCACCGACGACCACCGGCGGCATCGTGCGCGGCATGATCTTGAACCAGGTGTACGTGTGGTAGGTGAGCGCCACCAGGGCCAGCACGTGGAAGGCGATATACCACGGGTTCCGCAAGGCGGTCAGCCAGGAATTCCAGGCGGCCTCACCCTGAGACAGGCGGTATAACCCAGCCAACAATACCCCGGCGTAGGCTGCAACGAAGAGGGCCGTGCCCTCGTGGATCATGTACTCGACGAAGAACGGGTTCTTCCGCCACCAACCGTCCATCGAACGAACATAGGGACGACGCTTGTTCATTTGGCACCCCCCTTCGGCCTGAGGAAACGGAGGAAATAGTCTGCTGCGGCGTTGGTCTTGTTCTGGTTGACCGCGTTGGCCGGATCGACCTGCTTCGGGCACACCTCGGAGCAGTAACCGACTGCCGTGCAATGGAACACCCCTTCTTCCGAATTGATCAGTTCCATGCGCTCGGCCTTGCCGCCGTCCCGGGAATCGATGTTGTAGCGATGCAGCAGCGCCGTCGCGGCCGGGCCGATGAAATCGGCGTTGAGACCGTACTGCGGGCAGGCGGCGTAGCAAAGCAGGCAGTTGATGCATGAACTGAACTGCTCGTAGGCGTGCAACTGCTCGGGGGTCTGCAGATACTCGCCCTGCGCGAGGGTGCGCGGTTCTTTCGGGATGATGTAGGGCTGGATGCTCTCCAACTTACCGATGAACCCGCCGATATCGACGACCAGGTCGCGCTCGATCGGAAAATGCGACAGCGCTTCGACGCGCACCCGCGCCGGATAGTAATCACGCAGAAAGGTCTGGCACGACAGGCTCGGGATACCGTTGACCATCATGCCGCAACTGCCGCAAATGGCCATCCGGCACGACCAGCGAAAGCTCAGCGAGCCGTCGAGATAGTCCTTGATATACTGCACGCCCTGCAACACCGACATGTCATCGGTGAAGGGCACTTCGAAGACCTGCGTATGCGGCTCGCTATCCGTCTCAGGGTTGTAGCGGAGTACCTCGATCTCGATTTTTTTCTGGGCTTCAGACATTGGACGCCTTCCTTTCCTGCTCGGCTTTTTCGCCCGCGGCACCATAGGCGCGGGTACCCGGCGGCGACTTGGTGATCCTGACCGGGCCGTAGTCGATGCGCGGCGGGCCGTCGGCGACGTAGTGCGCCTGCGAATGCGCCAGGAAATTGACATCGTCGCGCTGTTCGAAACCGTCGAGCCGCTGATGGGCACCGCGCGATTCGCGCCGATTCAGGGCCGAATAGGCCATCGACCGGGCAACGTCGAGCTGGTAATCGAGCTCGATGGCGAGCAGCCACTCGGTGTTCCAGACACTCGATCGGTCCTCGACATTCACGTTCCTGAAGCGATCCTTGAGTTCGTCGAGCTTGTCGCAGGTCTTCTGCATGGTGTCGGCGAGGCGATAGATGCCGCAGCCGTCCTCCATGGTCTGCGCCATCTCCTTGCGCAGCGTGGCGATCCTTTCGGTCCCGCCGGTCTTCGTCTTCAGGCCGAGCACCCGCTGCTCGACGGCCTGTGCCTGCCTGAGCAGCGTGGCCGAATTCCCCGGTGCCACCGACTTGGCGAAGCGGGCGGCTTCGACACCCGCCACCTTGCCGAAGACCAGGAGCTCGGACAGCGAATTGGAGCCCAGCCGGTTGGCGCCATGGATGCCGACGCTGGAACATTCACCCGCCGCATAGAGACCCGGCAGCGGGGCTGCACAGAGGCCGTCGACGAGAATGCCGCCCATGGTGTAGTGCACCGCCGGCCGCACCGGAATCGGCTCATGCGCAGGATCGACCCCGAGAAACTGCTCGGCCAGCTCGTAGATCTGCGGCAGACGCTCACGCAGCTTCTGTTCGCCAAGATGGCGCAAGTCCAGATGCACGACAGAACCGAATCGCCCTTCGATGGTGCGCCCCTTCTGCTGCTCATACCAGAAAGCCTGGCTGAGACGGTCGCGCGGACCAAGTTCCATCGCCTTGTTGCGCGGTGTCGGCTCGGCCGGACCGAGACCGTAATCCTGCAGGTAGCGGTAACCGTCCTTGTTGACCAGGAAGCCGCCTTCACCACGACAGGCTTCGGTGAACAGCAGACCGGTGCCGGGCATGCAGGTCGGATGGTACTGGACGAATTCCATGTCGCGCAGCGGCACACCGTGCCGGTAGGCCAGCGCCATGCCGTCGCCGGTGACGACGCCGCCGTTGGTGTTCTCGCGGAAGACCCGGCCGGCCCCGCCGGTAGCGATGATCACCGAGCGGGCCTCGATCAGCGAGAACTCGCCGGAAGCGATCTCGATTGCGACGACACCCTGGACGCGCCCATCCTCGACCACCAGATCGACGCAGAAATGCTCATCGAAGCGCTTGATCGACGGATACTTGATCGACGTCTGGAAGAGCGTGTGCAGCATGTGAAAGCCGGTCTTGTCGGCGGCGAACCAGGTTCGCTCGATCTTCATGCCGCCGAAAGCACGCACGTTGACGTGACCGTCCGGCGTGCGGCTCCACGGGCAACCCCAGTGTTCGAGCTGGGTCAACTCCTCGGTGCAATGCGCGACGAAGTACTCGACCACATCCTGCTCGCACAGCCAGTCGCCACCGCCCACGGTATCGTTGAAGTGGTACTCGAGGCTGTCGGTCGACAGCTTGACGCCGGCCGATCCCCCTTCAGCGGAAACCGTGTGGCTGCGCATCGGGTAGACCTTCGAGACCAGCGCGATTTTCAGCGCCGGATCAGACTCCGCCACGGCAATCGCCGCCCGCAGGCCAGCGCCGCCACCGCCCACGATCACCACATCTGCCTTGTAACTCTCCACGCTCGATCCTTTCTCGCACCGGGCCAAGGCCGCTCGCGAACAACTTGTGAGAAGCCCTGACAACAAAGGAAACGGAAAGGAAATCCAGAGGGCCGTCGGTGAGTATGGCCGACGTCGGGTGCCGCAGTCAATCGGCGATGTCCATTGCGATGTCCGGACCGGCATGCGTCACCATGCGCAGCGAAGCCCTCCGAACAGATCAAATGCTAATGGCGGTCACGCGCTCGAGAAAATACTTCGGAAAAATAGTCATGCAGCTGTCTATCAGCCGTCGCCCACTTGCGAGCCGAACCAAAATACTTCGCGAAGTCATCGGCTGATATCTCGGCTTCCTCCACCCCTGGGAGCCGGCGCTCGGTACGCGTGCGCCGTTCATTCCGCCCAGGAGGCGAACCAACATCCAACACTCGTCTATCCAAGCTGTCTCTACGTTCGATGCTCATAATCGATCCTGCTTCTCAACTTGAGCAAAACAATACTTGGCGCCGAGCACCTATGCAACATAATCTGAAGCTGGCCGCACCAAAGAAAAACGGCGAGGAGTGCATCCTCGCCGTTTTCATCTCGCCAATTGACTTCAGCCCTTCGCGAAGCGCATGATCCCGTTCTCGCAAGCGACCCTGATCGTCTCCTTCGGCCCAAACTTGCCTTCGAGGATGCTCTTGGCCAGCGGGTTCTCCAGTTGCTGCTGGATGGCGCGCTTCAGCGGCCGGGCGCCGAAGACCGGGTCGAAGCCGGCCTGGGCCAGTTCGGCCAGCGCGCTGTCATCGACGACCAGGCCCATTTCGAGCTGGGCCAGCCTCTTTTCCAGGTAGCCGAGCTGGATCCTGGCGATGCCGGCGATGTGCTTCTCGTCCAGGGCATGGAAGACGACTACTTCGTCGATCCGGTTGATGAATTCCGGCCGGAAGTAGCTCTTGACCTCGCCCATCACCGCCAGCTTGATCAACTGGTAATCGTCACCGGCCATCTGCTGGATCATCTGGCTGCCGAGGTTGGAGGTCATGACGATGACCGTGTTCTTGAAATCCACGGTACGGCCCTGGCCGTCGGTCATGCGGCCGTCGTCGAGCACCTGCAGCAGCACGTTGAAGACGTCCGGGTGCGCTTTCTCGACCTCGTCGAGCAGGATCACGCTGTAGGGCTTGCGGCGCACGGCTTCGGTCAGGTAGCCGCCCTCCTCGTAGCCGACATAGCCCGGCGGCGCGCCGATCAGGCGGGCGACCGAGTGCTTCTCCATGAATTCGCTCATGTCGATGCGGATCAGGTGCTCCTCGGAATCGAACATGAACTCCGCCAGCGCCTTGCACAGTTCGGTCTTGCCGACGCCGGTCGGGCCGAGGAAGAGGAAGGATCCGTAGGGACGGTTGGGGTCGGACAGCCCGGCGCGCGAACGGCGAATCGCATCGCCGACCAGGCGCACGGCTTCGTCCTGGCCGACCACGCGCTTGTGCAGGCGCTCTTCCATTTTCAGCAGCTTCTCGCGCTCGCCCTGCATCATCTTGCTGACCGGGATGCCGGTCGCCCGTGACACCACTTCGGCGATTTCCTCGGCGCCAACCTGGGTGCGCAGCAGCTTGTTTTTCTTCCCTTCACCATCACCGGCCTTCTCGGCCACCTTGAGCTGCGCTTCGAGTTGCGGCAACTTGCCGTATTGCAGTTCGGCCAGCTTGTCGTACTGGCCCTTGCGCTGCAGGTCGGCCATCTGCGCCTTGATGCGGTCGATTTCCTCCTTGATCTGGGCGGAACCGAGGACGGCGGACTTCTCGGCCTTCCAGACTTCCTCGAAGTCGGAATAATCCTTGGTCAGCTTGGCAATTTCGTCCTCGATCAGGCTGAAACGCTTGATCGACGCCTCGTCCTTCTCCTTCTTGACCGCCTCGCGCTCGATCTTGAGCTGGATGATGCGGCGGTCGAGCTTGTCCATCGCCTCCGGCTTGGAGTCGATTTCCATCTTGATCTTGGCGGCGGCCTCGTCGATCAGGTCGATCGCCTTGTCGGGCAGAAAACGGTCGGTAATGTAGCGGTGGCTCAATTCGGCGGCGGCGACGATCGCCGGGTCGGTGATGTTGACGCCGTGGTGCAATTCGTACTTCTCCTGCAGGCCGCGCAGGATGGCGATGGTCGATTCGACCGCTCGGCTCGTCGACCAGCACCTTCTGGAAGCGGCGCTCGAGCGCCGCGTCCTTCTCGATGTACTTGCGGTACTCGTCCAGCGTCGTCGCGCCGATGCAGTGCAGCTCGCCGCGCGCCAGCGCCGGCTTCAGCATGTTGCCGGCGTCGATGGCGCCTTCGGCCTTGCCGGCGCCGACCATCGTATGCAGTTCGTCGATGAACAGGATGATGCGGCCCTCGTCCTGCGAGACCTCCTTGAGCACGGCCTTGAGGCGCTCCTCGAACTCGCCGCGATACTTGGCGCCGGCCAGCAGCCCGGCCATGTCGAGCACCAGCACCTTCTTGCCCTTCAGCGTATCCGGCACCTCGTCATTGACGATGCGCTGCGCCAGTCCTTCCACGATGGCCGTCTTGCCGACGCCCGGCTCGCCGATCAGCACCGGGTTGTTCTTGGTGCGCCGCTGCAGGATCTGCATGGCGCGGCGGATTTCGTCGTCGCGCCCGATCACCGGGTCGAGCTTGCCCTGCGCGGCGCGTTCGGTAAGGTCGATGCAGTATTTGTTCAGCGCCTCGCGCTGGCCCTCGGCTTCCTGCGAATCGACGCCCTGCGCCGCCGCGTACGGCCATGACCGCCGCTTCCAGCGACTTGCGCGCCAGGCCGTGCTGCTTGGCGAGGCGCCCGGCTTCGCCCTTGTCGTCGCAGAGCGCGAGCAGGAACATCTCGCTGGCGATGAACTGGTCGCCGCGCTTCTGCGCTTCCTTGTCGGTCATGTTGAGCAGGTTGGCCAGGTCGCGGCCGATGGAAACGTCGCCGCCATGGCCTTCGACCTTGGGCAGCCGGGTCAGCGCCTGTTCCAGATCCTTCTTCAGCGCCGGCACATTGACGCCGGCGCGGGAGAGCAGCGAGCGGGTGCCGCCGTCGTCCTGGTTGATCAATGCCAGCAACAGATGCGGCGGCTCGATGAACTGCTGGTCGTTGCCGACCGCCAGGCTCTGGGCGTCGGCCAGCGCCTGCTGGAACTTGGTGGTGAATTTGTCGATGCGCATTGGGGTCCTCGCGGCGGGATTTTTCGATACCCCACAGATGAGGCCGCCCGCCGGGATTTCAACCGGTGGCGGAGAAGCGCGTCAGCCTTCCCAGCGCGCCGCCGCCGCGTCGTCGGTTTCGCGCGCGTCGACCCAACGCGCGCCGTCCGGCGTCGCTTCCCGCTTCCAGAACGGGGCGCGCGTCTTCAGGTAGTCCATGATGAACTCGCAGGCGGCGAAGGCTTCGCCGCGGTGGGCGCTGGTCACGGCGACCAGCACGATCTGGTCGCACGGCCGCAGCGGCCCGACGCGGTGGATGACCAGCGCGGCGTAGATGTCCCAGCGCGCCCTCGCCTCGGCGACGATGGCATCGAGCGCCTTTTCGGTCATGCCGGGATAGTGCTCGAGCGTCATTTCGGCGACGCCGGCGCCGTCGTTGATGTCGCGCACCAGGCCGACGAAGCTGGCCAGCGCGCCGACGCGGGCGTCGCCGGCCCTGAGCGCGGTGAACTCGGCGCCGACGTCGAAATCCGCTTCCTGCACGCGCACGGTCACGGTCAGCCCCCCGTCACCGGCGGGAAGAACGCGACCTCGTCGCCATCCCTGACAGCGGTGTCCGACCCCGCCATGTCCTGGTTGACGGCGCAGCGCAGGTTCCTGGCGCTGGCGAGGCGCGCGCGGCCCTGACCGGCCAGCCAGTCGCGCAGGCCGCCGACAGTGACGACGCCGGGCGGCAGGTCGACCGTCTCGCCCGGCACGCCAAGCGCTTCGCGCAGGCTGGCGAAATAGAGAACCCGGACGCTCACGACAGCAGCTCCGCAAACGGAATGAAACGGACGGTGTCGCCGCGCGCGATGGCCTGCCCCGGCGGATTGACGACCAGCCCGTCGCCCCAGACCAGCGAGGTGACGACGCCGGAACCCTGGTTCGGATAGAGTTCGGCGCCGCCCAGCCCGTTGAGGCGGGCGCGCAGGAATTCGCGGCGGGCGTCGGGGCGCGGCCAGTCGAAATCGGCGCGCAGGTCGAAGGCGCACGGCGCCACGTCGGCCACCCCCTGCAGGCGCAGCACGAACGGCCGCACCATGACCAGGAAGGTGACGATGGCCGACACCGGGTTGCCCGGCAGACCGATGAACCACGCCTTGCCGCCGCCGTCGCCATTGCGGCGGACCTCGCCGAAGGCCAGCGGCTTGCCCGGCTTGATCGCGATCTTCCACATGTCGAGGCTGCCCTCGGCCTCGACCGCCGGCCTGACGTGGTCTTCCTCGCCGACCGAGACGCCGCCGCTGGTGACGATCAGGTCGTTGTCGGCGGCCGCCCGGCGCAGCGCCTCGCGCGTCGCCGGCAAGTTGTCGGGAACGATGCCGAGATCGCGCACCTCGCAACCCAACCCTTCGAGCAGCGCGCGCAGCGCGTAGCGGTTGGAGTTGTAGATGGCGCCCGGCGGCAACGGCTCGCCCGGCTGCACCAGTTCGTCGCCGGTGAAGAAGACGCCGACGCGAACCCGGCGATAGACCGGCAGCTCCGGCAGGCCAGCGGAGGCGGCCAGCGCGATCTCCTGCGGGCGCAGGCGGATGCCGGCGGCGAGGATTGCGGCGCCGACAGCGATGTCTTCACCGGCGCGGCGGATGTTCTCGCCCGGGCGCGGCACGTAGTTGATGACGACGCCGTGGTCGCCGTGTTCGCACAGTTCCTGCATGACCACCGCGTCGGCGCCCGCCGGCACCGGCGCGCCGGTGAAGATGCGCGCGGCGCTGCCCGGCCGCAGCGTCGTCCCGACGGTGCCGGCGGGGATGCGCTGGGCGACCGGCAGGCAGGTGCCGGCGGCGGGCACGTCGGCGCAGCGCACGGCGTAGCCGTCCATGGCGGAATTGTCGAGCGGCGGCACCGCCACGGTCGACTCCTGCGCGGCGGCCAGCACGCGGCCGGCGGCGGCGGTCAGCGGCACGTGCCGGATTTCCTCGACCGGCTGCGCGGCGGCGAGCAGGCTTTCCAGGGCTTGTTCGAAACTCAGCATGGGTGTTCCCGCAATTGAAGGTAAGCGATGACGAAATCGGCGATGGCGGCGGCATCGTTGAGCGCCATGCGCGGCAGGTCGGTAACGATGTCGGCGTCGGTGGCCAGCGCGACGATGTCGGCGCGTCCAGGGAAAAGCGGCGGCTTGCCGTTTTCCGGGCGCCAGACTTCGAGCTTGGGCACCGGCTCCTGCTTGAAGCCCTCGATCAGCACCAGGTCGCAGGGCGACAGGTTGCCGAGCAATTCGGCCAGCGTCGGTTCGGCCTTGGTACGCCGTTCGTGCAGCAGCGCCCAGCGGTCGTGGCACGACAGCAGCACCTCGGTCGCCCCGGCGTCGCGGTGGCGGTACGAATCCTTGCCCGGCCGGTCGATGTCGAAGCCGTGGTGGGCATGCTTGATCACCGAGACAGTGAGGCCGCGCGCGGTGAACTGCGGGATCAGTCGTTCCAGCAGGGTCGTCTTGCCGGAGCCGGACCAGCCGGCGATGCCGAAAACTTTCATGGCCGGATTCTACCCGCTCAGGCGACGAAGACCGGCGCGAAGCCACCGCCGGGCGTGCGGAAGTTGGTCACCTGGCCCTGGTAGAGGCGCGCGGCGACGAGCTGGATGCGGCCGGCGTAGACGTAGCAGCGGATGTCGGCCTTCATCGTCGTTTCGCTGCCGTCGGCCAGCCGGACCGCGTGCTCGGACGGTGGCGCCAGTTCCTGGGCGAGGTAGCCGCCGTGCAGGATCTCGTCGAACACGCGCCGGGTGACGTTCCTGCCGCGATAGGTGGCACGGCCGCCGAAGCCGGCCGGCGGCTTGAAGAACCAGTGCTTGCGCTCGTTCCAGAAACGCTCGCCCTCGGCCGGGTCGACCGCGACGGTGCGCAGCATGCCGGCGAGCAGGACTCGCCGCGTCGCCGCGTCGACGCCGAGTTCCTGCAAGGCCGCGTCATCCGACAGCAGCATCAGGTTGCGTTTGTCGGCGTAGAGCGCGTGGGCGCGCGGGTGCGGCGTCAGCACGACGCCGCCGGTCGCGAAAACGGCCCGCAAGTCGGCGTCGACCGCAGCCGCCAGGGAAAAGTCGGTGAACCGGTTGTAGACGAGATCGACCGGCAGCCCCGCGTGCGTCAGCCGGTCGCCGTCGCGGATGAGGTCGCCGGGATCGGCGACGACGGCGGCGATGCCGTCCTCCTCGAACAGCCGGCGGAACAGGTCGAATTCCGGCGCCATGAACTGCGCGGCCGGGTGGTCGTCGACGATGGCGATGCGCGTCAGCGGCGCGTCGCCCCTTTCGAGCCGCCACTCGGCGCGGAACATGGCGACGAATTCGGCGCGGACGCGCGCCCCTTCCGCCGCCCGCCCGTGTTCGACCAGCGCACAGGCATTGAGCAGGCCGCCGCCGGCGTTGGTGTTGATTTCGATCAGTTTCGGCCCGGCCGGGGTCAGGTGGAAGTCGTAGCCCATGAACGCGCCGCGCGCGGCGACCGGCCGCCGGGCGATTTCCGGCGCCTGCGCCAGCACGCGCGACGCGAAGGCGGGCAGCGCGACGACCGCTTCGACGGCGGCGATGACGGCGGCCATTCCCTCCATCTCCGCCGGGCTGACGGTAACGGGCGTCGCCGCGAAGAAGCGCGGGTAATCGGTGCAGACCTGGTCGAAAGTGTGGTTCATCGCTCGGCGAAAAATTCAAGGACGACGGACAGCTCGCGCGTCCGCTTCATCGGCGGCAGACTTTGCCACACGCGGCGGCCGTAGGGCTTTGCTATGAGTCGCGGATCGCAGATCATCAGCACGCCGCGGTCGCGCTCGTCGCGGATCAGCCGGCCGGCGCCCTGCTTGATGCTGATGACGGCGCGCGGCAACTGGTATTCCATGAAAGCGTTGCGCCCCTCGCGCTTCATCTGCTCGATGCGTGCCGCGAGCACCGGGTCGTCGGGCGGCGCGAAGGGCAGCTTGTCGATGACGACCAGCGACAGCGCCTCGCCGCGCACGTCCACGCCCTCCCAGAAGCTCTGGCTGCCGACCAGCACGGCGTTGCCGAGGCGGCGGAAGCGTTCGAGCAGTTCGTTCTTCGCTGCCCTCGCCCTGCACCAGCAGCGGCATGTCGAGGCCCTCGTCCGCCAGCCGTGCCTGCAGCAGCTCGTGCGTGCGGCGCATCGCGCGCAGGCTGGTGCACAGGAAGAAGGCGCCGCCGCCGGCCGCGCGCAGCACCGGAAAGGCGGCATCGACGACGGCCTCGGTGTAGTGGAAGGCGTTCGGGTCGGGCATCCCGAGCGGCGCGTAGAGCACGGCCTGCTCGCCGTAGTCGAAGGGGCTGTCCCAGCAGTTCGAATCGGGCTCGCCGAGCCCGAGTTCGCTGCAGTAGTGGTTGAACTGGCCCTGCACCGCGAGCGTCGCCGAGGTGAAGATCCACGCGCGCGGGTGGCCGCCGATCTGCTTCCTGAATATCTCGGCGACATCGAGCGGCGTCGAGTTGAGTTGCAGCGACTGGGTAAACGCCTCGGCCCAGCGCACGAAGCCGGGATCGGCCGGGTTCTGCCAAAGCGCCAGGCGCTGGCGCAGTTCGAGCGCGCGCTGCCAGCACTTTTCCAGCCCCTCGGCACGCTGCGCCTGGGTTTCGAGGATGGCGGCGAAACTCGCCAGGGCGTCCTCGAGCGCCCGCAGTCCCGGCTCGAATTCGGCCCGTTCCTGCAGTTGACCGTGCGAGAAGCGCCCGGCCTCGAGGCCGACCGCCAGGCGCAGGTCCTTCGCCACCTTTTCCAGCGCCCGGCTGCCAGTCTGCAGGTCGAGGCAGTCGCGCGCGGCGGCCAGCCCCTCGGCGCGGGCGTCGCGCGCGAGGTCGAGGACCTGCGCGGTCGACAGGCTGTCGCCGAAAAACAGCGTCGCCACTTCCGGCAACTGGTGCGCCTCGTCGAAGATGACCGTGTTGCAGGCGGGCAGCAGCTCGGCCATGCCCTCGTCGCGCAGCATCACGTCGGCGAAGAACAAATGGTGGTTGACCACCACGAGGTCGGCCGCCATCGCCTCGCGGCGTGCCTGCATGACGAAGCAGTCCTTGTAGTCGGGGCAGTCCTGGCCGAGGCAACTGTCGCGCGTCGAGGTGGCGTGGTTCCACACCGGCGAGTTCTCGGAGACATCGACGCATTCGGCCTTGTCGCCGCTCGCGGGTGGTGCGCGCGAAGGCGGCGATGCGGCGCGCGTCGGCGGCATCCTCGCGGGACAGGAAGCGGCCGTCGGCCAGCGCGCGGTTCAGGTGATAGGGGCAGACGTAGTTGGCGCGCCCCTTGAGCAGCGCGATCCGGGCCGGCGCCTTGAGCGCCTCGCGCACCATCGGCAGGTCCTTGTTGAACAACTGGTCCTGCAGCGTCTTGGTGCCGGTCGAGACGATCACCTTGCCGCCCGATTGCAGCGCCGGCACCAGGTAGGCGAAGGTCTTGCCGGTACCGGTGCCGGCCTCGGCGATGAAAACGTCGTGGCGATGGATGGCGCCGGCGATGCGCTCGGCCATCTCGACCTGCTGCGCGCGCACGCGGTAGCCGTCGATGGTGCGGGCGAGCGGGCCGTCGGGGGAGAAGATTTCCGGGAGGGAGGACAAGGATGGCGCCGGTGATCGGGAGTCAGGACCGGCATCTTACCAAAGGGGCGGCGGCGACAGTGCGCGCCGCGCACCGGCGTGAAGCCCGGCGCATCCGGGCAGTTGCATCCGTGCTGCGGCCCGGCAGGATGTCGCGGACATGAAGCCCCGCTGCACCCCGAGGAATAGTAGACTGGCGGCACGACGCATCGCCAACCGGAGTTTGCCTGCCGACATGTCCGAAGAACTCGACGCAAGGATTCGCCAGATTCGCGAGGAGGTCATCATGAGCACGCTGACCACCACGCTGGTGGCCGGCGCCGTTCTGCTCGCCGGCAACATGGTGCGCAACCTGCACCTCGGCAATCCGCTCAGTTTCCTCCATCCTGCGCTGTACGCGGTGCTCCTGGCGACCTACCTGCTGCGGCAACGGATCGGCCCCGAGCGCATCGCCTGGCTGACGGCCGGCCTGCTCTACCTGGCGGCCACCGGTGGCCTCTTTCTGTACGGCCTGGCCGGGAATTCGGCGGCGGTCTACATGGGGTTCTGCTTCGTTTCGGCCATTCTGTTCGGTACCCGCGGCGGCGCCATCGCCATTCTCGCCAGCCTCGCCAGCTTCACGGGGGTCGCCTTCCTGTTTCTCGACGGCCGCCTGGCGATGCGTGTCGATCCGGCGGCCTTCATGAGCAACCCCTACACCTGGCTGGCGGCGGTGGTCACGGTCGGCGCGGTCGCCTGGCTGGTACTCAGCCAGGTCAGCCGCCTCAACGAGCGCTACCTGCGCCTGCTGCATGA
The DNA here is from genome assembly GCA_963736845.1 of uncultured beta proteobacterium. Classification (GTDB taxonomy): domain Bacteria; phylum Pseudomonadota; class Gammaproteobacteria; order Burkholderiales; family Rhodocyclaceae; genus Azonexus. Next base: position 6,101 of record CAVTQL010000021.1, on the reverse strand, counting down.
ACAGCACCACCAGGCGCGCCACGACACGCTGACCGGGCTGTCCAACCGGACGGCGCTGGAAAGCATCCTCGAACAGTCGATCGCCGACGCCCGCCGGGCGCGCTGCATGGTGGCGGTGATCCTGCTCGATCTCGACCGCTTCAAGATGATCAACGACTCGCTCGGCCACAACGTCGGCGACCGGCTGCTGATCGAGGTCGCCGCGCGCATCAAGCTGTGCGTGCGCGGGGCGGACGCGACCGCCCGCCTGGGCGGCGACGAGTTCGTCATCGTCATGCCGCGCCTGACGTCGCCGGACGTGACCACGGTCGCCGGCCGGCTGGTCGAGAGCCTGGCGCAGCCGTTCGTGATCGACGGCCGCGAACTGCGCACGCCGCCCTCGCTCGGCATCAGCGTCTGCCCGCAGGACGCCGAAGACGTCGAAACGCTGATCCGCTATGCCGATACCGCGATGTACTCCGCCAAGGCCCAGGGCGGCGGCTGCTTCCATTACTTCGCCCCGGACATGAACCTGGCGGCGACCAAGCGCCTCCACATCGAAACCGAACTGCGCGAGTCGCTCGCCGCCGGCCACATCGAGGTCCATTACCAGCCCAAGGTCGACATGGGCGGGCGCATCACCGGCCTGGAAGCGCTGGCGCGCTGGCGGATGAAGAACGGGGTGGCGGTCGATCCCTCGGTGTTCATCGCGATCGCCGAGGAAACCAGCCTGATCAACGAACTTGGCGACTGGATGGTCAGCGCCGTGTGCCGCCAGCTCACCGACTGGCGCGCGGCCGGCATCGATGCGCCGCGGGTGGCCGTCAATCTGTCGGCGCGCCAGTTGCGGCTGGCCAGCTTCCCCGAAAAAGTGGCGCTGACCCTCGTCGAGTCCGGCATCCCGGCCCGCTTGCTCGAGTTCGAAGTCACCGAGACGGCGGCCATGGAAAACCCCGAATCTGCCCTGCGGCTGCTCGGCAAACTGGCGGACATGGGGCTGACCCTGAGCCTCGACGATTTCGGGACCGGCTACTCGTCGCTCGCCAACCTGCGCAGCCTGCCGCTGAAAGCGCTGAAGCTCGACTACACCTTCGTCCGCGACATCGCGGTCGACGGCAACGACCTCGCGATCGCCCGGGGCACCATCGCCCTGGCGCACAGCCTCGGGCTCCACGTCATTGCCGAAGGGGTGGAAACGGTGGCCCAGTGGGAACTGCTTCACGATCTCGGCTGCGATGAGGTGCAAGGCTACCTGGTCGCCCGGCCCGCACCGCCCGAAGCCCTCACCGCCCTGCTGCTGCGCGGCAGCATCGATGTCCCGGCGCCCGCCGAGTTTTTCGGTGCCGAGGGCGGCATCGGCGGGTTTCCGGCCTGAGCGGCCGGCGCCAACCGGCTTTCCGCAAGCTTGCCGCTCGGCTAGAATCCGCCCCGTTGCAAACCCGATAACGAATGGAGGCATGCGATGAGCGAAGAGGACAACAGCGAAAAATCCAGCGGCTTCGAGATGATCTGCGGTCTGACCCTGGCCGTGCTGGCGGCGGTGCTGGCGGTCACCGATCTCGGGGCAGGCAAGTACGGCGACGACGAGATCATCGCCCACAACCAGAAGGCGAATGCGTTCCAGTGGTACCAGGCGAAAGGGATCAAGCAGTCGCTGGTCGAGGGCCAGCGCGACATGATCCGGATCATGCTCGACGCCGGGGTGGTCGCCGCCGAGAACCGCGACAAGATGGGCAGCATGGTGGCCGGTCTCGATGCCGAAATCGGCCGCTACAAGAAGGAGCGCAAGGAAATCATGCTCGGCTCCCGTGGCGTCGGCAAGGAGAACTGGGTGCTCGACGAAGGCGGCGAGCTGGGCCAGGTCAAGGGCGCGCGCGAATGGGAAGCGGAGACCGTGACGCTCGGCGCGGTCGGCGACACTTTCGACACTGCCACCTTCTTCCTGCAGATCTGCCTGGTGATGGGCGCGATCAGCCTGATCATCAAGGGCAGGCGGATGCGCAACAGCTTCTACGGGCTGATGGTGCTGCTCGGCGGCGTCGGCAGCGTGTACAGCGTCATGGCCTTCATGCAGGCCGGCGCCTTCGGCTGAAGAAGGGAAGACGGTGAGCGAACGAGGCCGGGCGACCGGCCTCGTTCATGACTTGACCGGCACCCATTGGCCCGAGCCTCGGTCATTCCCGCGCAGGGGGAATCCAGCATTTCCGGCTGTGTGCGTGAGATTCCCGCTACGCCCGGTGCGCCTCTGCAATGTCCTCTGATACCCCCCACGCTGGAACCTGATACGCCGTCGAACCATCATTGCGTCCGGCTGTCTCATGAGCAACTCCCCTTGGCGGGTTGCCATGGTCGAAGCTGAGCGGGAGGGACTGGCGACTCCGGTCGCGCTGGAAGAAGTGCTCAGCATCGTGCCGACGTGGCAGATGTGAATCTCGATGGCCGAACCGGATACCTGCTTCGATCCGTGACGGATCGCGTGTTCCTGTCGCCGTCGATGTCATCGCAACCAACAGAATGGAGCCTTTCATGGAAACCCACCTGCACTCGATGAGTAGTCTGTTCGCCCAACTCGGCTTGCCTTCGGATGCAGCTGCCATCGAAGACTTCATCGCCGCCCACCGTCCGCTGGACGATGGCATCGCTCTCTATCGGGCCCCTTTCTGGTCCCCTTCGCAGAGAGCCTTCCTCAAGGAGGAAATCATCGAAGATGCCGACTGGGCCGGGGTCATCGATGAACTTAACGGCTGTTTGCGGTAAATTCGACGTCCGTGTGAATCGTCGCCACTCCTTCCGAAAGACCGATCATGGCAGGGTTTGAGAACTACACCGAGGAAGTTCGCGAGATCGAACAGGAAATCGAGCGAAAGGGCATCGTTCTGGGCATCGACTGGGATGATGAGGTCCAGGTACGCAGGCTGGCCCGCGAAGCGCTCGACCATGCGTCGGGCGAAGAGACGGATTTCTGCCACGAATCCCGTTGACCACGAACTCATGGCCAAGCTGGACCTGTTCGGGCTGGCCGGGATCATGCTGAAGACCATGGAGGAAAGCGCCAGCGTTGGTGTCGAGAGCCACGGCGGGGCGGCCTGGAAATCCTTCGCCAAGGCCCTGTGGGCCGAAAGCAGGGAAACGGGCGCTTGATCCGTGGAAGCTCGGGCTTGATCTGACAATCCGCAGCCGGCAAGACGGGAACCTGTCAGATCAAGGGCTGACCGAACGGGCGAACTGACCGCAAGGCGGCCGCCCCCTCACCGCTGCAGGCAGGCCTCGAAGGCAGCCTCGGCGTTTCCCGAAAAGTGGTACTTGGCGAACAAGCGCTTGAGCTGGTTTGAACGGGTCCTGGTCGCCGCGGCAAACCAGATGCCGATCCGGTTGCCATGCTTGACGAGCGTGGTGAAGGCGTAATGCCACTCGCGAGCCTCGGCGAGGCGTTCGATCACTGCCTGCTCGTTGCCGATCGCGATGCCGGCGCGTTTCAGCGATTGAATGAACGATGCGGATTCTGTTTGATTAACGAACATTTTGCTCTCCTGTAGTAAGTGCATCCATGTCCGAGTAACGCCTGGCGAGACAGTCTGTTGACGTCATCCGTGTGGCGTTCTTGTAACGGGCCCACGCAACAAGACGGCCGGATCGCCGGCCGACCGAGGCGAGATGCCGCGAGGACTCCGCCCTGCCGACATCGGAAAGCCGAGCCGGCGCTATCACCCCGGGCCATGCCCGGTTAAACTGGCCGCTTACGCCAAACCGTACCGGCCGCTCCCAAGTGCCAGACAAGAAAAACCTCTCCGAGCGCGACATCTGCACCCAGTACATCACCCCCGCCCTGCAACGGGCGGGCTGGGATTTCGCCACGCAGGTACGGGAGGAAGTCACCTTCACCAAGGGCCGCGTCATCGTGCGCGGCAAGCTGCACACGCGCGGCAAGCAGAAGCGCGCCGACTACGTCCTCTACTACGCCCCCAACCTCCCGATCGCCGTCATCGAGGCCAAGGACAACAACCACACCGTCGGCGACGGCATGCAGCAGGCGCTGAACTATGCCGAGACGCTCGACGTGCCGTTCGTCTTCAGCAGCAACGGCGACGCCTTCCTGATCCACGACCGCACCGGCCAGCACACCCCCATCGAGCAGCAAGTTGGCGCTCGACGCATTTCCCGACGCCGGCCGAACTCTGGCAGCGCTACTGCGCCTGGAAGGGCATCGCCGGCCCCGAAAAGCGCGTCACCGTCGAAACGCCCTACTACGACGACGGCAGCGGCAAGACCCCGCGCTACTACCAGATCAACGCCATCAACCGCACCATCGAGGCCATCGCCACGCGGGCAGCAGCGCATCCTGCTGGTCATGGCCACCGGCACCGGCAAGACCTACACCGCCTTCCAGATCATCTGGCGGCTGTGGAAGTCGAAGGCCAGAAAACGCATCCTGTTCCTCGCCGACCGCAACATCCTGGTCGACCAGACCACGCACCAACGACTTCAAGCCCTTCGGCGAGGCGATGACCAAGATCGTCAACCGGCAGGTCAACAAGGCCTTCGAGATCTACCTGTCGCTCTATCAGGCGGTCACCGGCACCGAGGAAGAGAAGAACATCTACAAGCAGTTCTCGCCCGATTTCTTCGACCTGATCGTCATCGACGAATGCCATCGCGGCAGCGCCGCCGAAGACTCGGCCTGGCGCGAGATCCTCGACTACTTCGCCGGCGCCACCCAGATCGGCCTGACCGCCACGCCCAAGGAAACCAAGGACGTCTCCAACATCCACTACTTCGGCGAGCCGGTCTACACCTACTCGCTGAGCCAGGGCATCGACGACGGCTTCCTCGCCCCCTACAAGGTCGTCCGCATCGACATCGACAAGGACCTGCAGGGCTGGCGGCCCAGCCAGGGGCAGACCGACAAGCACGGCAACCTGATCGAAGACCGCATCTACAACCAGAAGGACTTCGACCGCACGCTGGTGCTGGAGAAGCGCACCGAACTGGTCGCCGCGCAAGATCACCGAATTCCTCAAGGCCACCGACCCCTTCGCCAAGACCATCGTCTTCTGCGAGGACATCGACCACGCCGAGCGCATGCGCCAGGCGCTGGTCAACGTCAACCCCGAGCGCGTCGCCGAGAACCGCAAGTACGTCATGCGCATCACCGGCGACGAACAGGAAGGCAAGGCCGAACTCGACAACTTCATCGACCCCGAGAGCCGCTACCCGGTCATCGCCACCACCTCCAAGCTGATGACCACCGGCGTCGATGCCCAGACCTGCAAGCTCATCGTCCTCGACCAGCGCATCCAGTCGATGACCGAGTTCAAGCAGATCATCGGCCGCGGCACCCGCATCAACGAGGACTACGACAAGTTCTGGTTCACCATCATGGACTTCAAGAAGGCCACCGAGCTGTTTGCCGATCCGGACTTCGACGGTGATCCGGTGCAGATCTACGAGCCGGTCGGCGACGAAACGCCCGTCCCGCCGGACGAAGAACCGCCGGAAGGTGAGCCACTGCCGCCCGACGTGGAACCCGAGCCACCCCTGCCGCCCGACGAACCGGGCGAGAAGCGCATCAAGTACGTCGTCGGCGGCGAAGTCACCGTCTATGTCGTCGCCGAGCGCGTCCAGTACTACGGCCCGGACGGCAAGCTGATCACCGAATCGCTCAAGGACTACACGCGCAAGGCCGTGCGCAAGGAATACGCCTCGGTCGATGACTTCCTGCGCCGCTGGACCGGCGCCGAACGCAAGAAGGCGGTCATCGACGAACTGGAAGCGCAGGGCGTGCTGCTCGAAGCCCTGGCCGAGGAAGTCGGCAAGAAGCAGGGCAAGACATTCGACCCCTTCGACCTGATCTGCCACGTCGCCTTCGACCGCCCGCCGCTCTCGCGCAAGGAGCGCGCCGAGCAGGTCCGCAAGCGCGACGTCTTCGCCAAGTACGGCGACCAGGCCCGCGCCGTCCTCGACGCCCTGCTCGACAAGTACGCCGACACCGGCATCGAAAGCATCGAGGACATCAAGATCCTGACGCTCGATCCGTTCTCACGGCTGGGGACGGCGCCCGAACTGGTTGCCGCCTTTGGCGGCAAGTCCGGCTACCTCAAGGCCGTTCAGGAACTTGAACAGCA
>CAVTQL010000020.1:0-97375 GCA_963736845.1 uncultured beta proteobacterium | reverse complement strand
CGCCTCCTGCCGCACAAACCACGGCAAAACCGCCGCTTTAAACGTCCGATCAATCGGAAATTGGCATTGAAATTCCTATCCTTCCTCCCGTTTTTCGTGAACTTTCGCCGCGCCGCCTGTCAAACATGAACGATTGAAAGGAGGTGCGCCATGTTGATGAGCGAGTACCCCGTCGTCTCGGTCCACATTCCCCCCATCCTGCGCCCCCTTGCCGAAGGCCGCGACGAAATCATGGCCAGCGGCGAGACCGTCGGCGAGGTCCTGGAGGCGGTCGGTCACGAGTATCCGGCCCTGGGTGAATCGTTGCTTTGCGCCGACGGCAGCCTGGCCGATGGCCTGGCGATCTATTTCGGCGGCGCAGTGTTGCACGGCCGCGAATGCCTGGCGATGCCGGTCAATCAGGAAGAAGTGGTCAGCATCGTTGCCGTCGCCAGCCCGAGTTGTCCAACCGGCTTGGTCCACACGGAAACTATCGGGCACACTGCAACGGGCGACGACGAGGCCGTGATCTCGGTCGGCAACTGAAAATTGCCCGGATTTTGCGGTCAGTTATCGCGCCATCGCTGGGGCAGAATAATTCGGCCAACCCGTTCCCGATAGAACGACAGACTCCGGCTTCCCCGTCCATTGGCTGCACGCCCATGGGACGGTTGGGCCGGCATGGCTTCTATCCCATCTTGCCGAGAATTCCGTTCATTTCGTCCTTGGAAAAGGCTCTCAAGGTCTGCCCGCGAACATTGCCCGCGGCGCCGATCGCCAGCGCGAACGCGGTTGCCGACTCTTCATCCTGCGCCTCGATGACGGCAACCAGATCATATTGCCCAAGTGTCCAGTAGATCTGCGGCATGCTGGCGCCGAATTTCCTTGCCGCCTCCATCACGGCTTCGGCGCGTTTCGTGGTGTCCTTGACGCTGCGAAGCCCCTGGTCCGTAAAGTTCATCAGTGCAATGTAAGTGGCCATGGTCGATCTCCTCATGAATACCGGGACCTCAGACATCGACCAGGCCGGCGACGGTCCCGAAAACGCCGGCCCAACCGTCATGTTCGCTCGGTTACCGCACCTTCGATCGGCGAGCAGAACCAGATCCTGTTGCCCTCGCTGTCAAGGAAGCTCCCTACGTAGAAGCCTTCCGCGGGGTACGGCTGCACGGAATTGGCAATGGTCACGCCGCGCGCCCTGAGCTCGCGCTCCGTATCGGGGGCATGATCGGTTGCCAGGGTGATGCGCGGATTGAGTTGGTCCGTGGGGAGCGCATACCAGCCGTCATCTGCGGACTTCAGCATCACGATGACATTGCCCAGACTGAAGCCAACCTGACGCGCGCCTTCGAATGCGGGAGGCAAGCCCAGTGTTTCGCCGTAAAAGTGCATTGCGCGCGGCAGGTCCGCAACAGCCAACGCGATGACCTTGAGTTTCTGAATACCCAGAGAGCCCATGCACGACCTCCTTTCTGTTTCAACCACTGGAAACAGGAGATGCTGCTGCTCGAATTGTCTTGTTTCAATTCAGACAGACATTCTGACCAATCAGTTCAGTCCCTCGCGCTGATCGCGCCATCCGTCGCCCCATTCATCGGCGATGCGGCTTCCATTTGGGCGGCGCATCAAGCGTTTCCGCTTCCTGCAGCGGATAGGCATCGGCGACGTAGGCCGGGCCTTTCATCATCATGATGATGAAGGCGGCAATGCCCACGGTGAACACAACCGTCCAGTGCAGGATGACCAGGCTGATCACGTAAATGTCGGTGGTCATGACCGCCAGCGCATCTTCCGGGCTGGCGATCAGGCGGGCCACTAGCGAAGGGATGGCGAGCAGCAGGGTGCCGAGCAGAAATGCCCGGGGGAGCTGACGGAGGACGACTCGTTCCTTCCCGGCCGGTGTGCGGGTGAAACCGGGCAAACGATTGAACAGGTTCATGGTGCGACCTCCGGGTGTTTTCCGTCGTTAAACACAGGTTGCAAGAACGCCGGCGACCAGGCAGACGACGGCGACGCTGCTCAGGCGCAGGCGGAGCGGCAGGTACCAGCCGGGTAGCGTCGCCTGGCGGGCCAGCCGCCGGTCTTGCAGGTAGTGGGCGATGAAGCCGACAACCAGCAGCGGCGCGGCGAGCGGTGGCGAGAAGAGGACGGCCGGCCAGGCGATCAGGGCCGGCACGACGCTCCACGCAAACCACGCCGAGCGCTGGCGTTCGGTGAGTTCGGGCAGGCTCATCGCCAGTCCCCAGTGCAGCGCGCCGATAAAGCTGAGGATGATCGCCCCATAAGCGTAGAGCGCATCGCTCCACACCGCGCCATGATGGTGATCGAGCAGGCTGGCCGGCATCAGCACCAGAAAGGGAAGCAGGCCGCCGTAGCCGAGCCAGGCGACGGTACGGGGCAGTGCAACAGGATTTTCGTCAGCCATGGTGGACCTCACTTGACCAAGGGGCGGATGCTGGAAAATCCGCCATCGAGCGACCAGACCTGCCCGGTGACGCGGGCGGCCGAATCGGAAAGCAGCCAGACCATCAGCTCGGCCAGTTCGTCCGGCGAGCCGATGCCGGGCAGCGGGTACTGCCGGGCGGCGCCTTCGCGAGCGGCCGGGCTGGCGATGACGCCGGCCGAGGCCGGCGTATCCATGATGCCGGGCGCCACGGCGTTGATGCGGATGCCGTTGGCGGCATAGCTTGCGGCGGCGCCACGGACCAGACCTTCAAGCCCGGCCTTGGCGGCGGCGACGGCTTCGTGGTTGGGTGTGCCGATGCGTGCTGCGGCGGATGAAACCAGCACGGCGGCGCCGGGGCTGCGTGCCTCGCGCAGGGCGCCGACGAAGGCGGACAGCGTGTGGAAGGCGCTGATCAGATTGGCGCTCAGGCACTCGTTGAAATCCACCTCGCTCATGCGATGCATGGCGCCAAGGCGAATGTTGCCGACGCAATGGGCCAGCGCGGTGGGCAGCATCTGATGATCTTTGGCCACCTGCAGAATCTGCCGGGCGCCGGCCACCGTCGAGCAGTCGGCGGCCACTTGCAGGTGCTGGTCGCCGAAGGCTGCCGTCAGGTGTTCGGCCTGGCGGCTGGTGACGATCAGATGCCAACCCTGGGCTGCAAGTCTAGCCACCACGGCACGCCCGACGCCGCCGGCGGCACCGGTGACCAGTGCGATTTTGTTCATGTGGGCTCCTTGGTGGATGTTTGATTTCGTCCTGAACGAAAAATATTGATTGGCATGGTTGATGGCGAATTGCGCTTATTATTGCGACTGTGCTGCTTGTTTTGTCTAGGACAAAATAAATTCATGCCGTTCTGAATGTTTCCTGAAATGCCTTCCGAAAGCCTGCCCATGTCGTCCATCCGCTCTGCCATCCTTGCCCTGTTTTTCGCCCTGACGCTGGCTGCTTGCGCGACGGCGCCGCCCGAAGGCCTGCGCCCGGTCACGTCGTTCGACATCAATCGCTACCTCGGGCAGTGGTATGAAATCGCCCGGCTCGACCATTCTTTCGAGCGCGGCATGAGCGACGTCAGTGCCACCTACCAGTTGCAGGAAGACGGCAGCGTCAAGGTCATCAACCGGGGTTACGACACGCAGCGGCAGGCGTGGAAGGAAGCCATCGGCCGCGCCCTGTTCATCGGCGACAGCAGCACCGGGTCGCTGAAGGTGTCGTTCTTCGGCCCGTTCTACGGCGGCTATCACGTGATTGCGCTCGATCAGCAGAACTATCGCTGGTCGCTTGTCGCCGGGCCGGATCGCGACTATTTGTGGATTCTCGCTCGCGACAAGACGCTGCCGGCCGAGGTCCGCGAGCAACTGCTCAGTCAGGCGCGGGCGCTTGGCTTTGCCACCGACAAGCTGATCTGGGTCGAGCAAAAGCGGGCCGATACGAATTGAGCCAGCCGGCTTTCTTGAATGCGTTCCCCGAAAAAATCCGATCTGCCGAGCAAAATCTGCCTTTGCTGCGGTCAACCGTATTTTTGGCGCAAAAAATGGGCCGCAGTTTGGGCAGAGGTTAAATATTGCTCCGAGCGCTGCCGGCGAAATCGCCAGGGAAAATCATGACCACGCTCCGCCTGATCCTCGGCGACCAGCTCAATCCGGAACATAGCTGGTTCTCGGCGCCCGATGACAACGCGGTTTACGTGCTGATGGAGGTCCGTCAGGAAACCGATTACGTCCTGCACCACGCCCAGAAAATCATCGCCATCTTCGCCGCCATGCGCGACTTCGCCCGGCAACTGCGGCTCTCGGGCCATCGCGTGCATTACCTGGCGATTGACGACCCGGCCAACCGCCAATCGCTGCCGGCCAATCTGGATGCGCTGATCGCCCAATATTCGGCCAGCGCCTTCGAGTACCAGGCGCCCGACGAATGGCGGCTTGATCAGCAACTCGCCGACTACGCCAGCCAGCTCGCCATCCCCGGCCGGATGGTCGATAGCGAACATTTCTACAGCCGCCGCGACGAGGCCGCGCAGCTTTTCGCCGAGCGCAAGCAATGGCTGATGGAGCATTTTTACCGCCAGATGCGGATTCGTCATGGCGTGCTGATGGCCGGCCCCGGCAAGCCGCTGGGCGGCCAGTGGAATTTCGATCACGACAACCGCAAGCCCTGGCCCGGCCTGCCGCGCGAGCCGGCCGACTGGCGCAGCGAGCACGATCATTCGGCGCTCTGGCAAAGCATCCAGCAGGCCGGTGTTGCCAGCTTTGGCGAGCCGAGTGCGCAGCGCTTTTGCTGGCCGCTGAACCGGGCCGAAGCCTTGCAGCAGCTCGACGATTTCATCGACGAAGCCCTGCCGCATTTCGGCGATTTTCAGGATGCGCTGACCGTATCGCGCCTGGCGGCTTTTCCACTCGCTGCTCTCCTTTGCGCTGAACACCAAAATGCTCAATCCGCGCGAGGTCGTCGCCAAGGCCGCCGAGGCGTATGAATCCGGTCGCGTGCCGCTGGCGGCGGCAGAAGGTTTTATCCGGCAGATTCTCGGCTGGCGCGAATACGTGCGCGGCGTCTATTGGGCCAACATGCCCGGCTACGAGGCGCAGAACTACTTCGATCACCAGCGGCCGCTGCCGTCATGGTTCTGGACCGGCGAGACAAAAATGCGCTGCCTGGCGCACGCCATCGGCCAGTCGCTCGAACACGCCTACGCCCACCACATTCAGCGCCTGATGGTCATCGGCAACTTCGCGCTGCTCGCCGGGCTGAATCCGGCGGCGGTGCATGGCTGGTATCTCGGCGTGTATATCGATGCCTTCGAATGGGTCGAGCTGCCCAACACCGTCGGCATGAGCCAGTTCGCCGATGGCGGCAAGCTGGCGACCAAGCCCTACGTGTCGAGCGCCGCCTACATCGACCGCATGAGCGATTACTGCAAGGGCTGCCATTACGACAAAAAGGCGCGCGTCGGCGAGCGGGCCTGCCCGTTCAATGCGCTGTACTGGGATTTTTTCGCCCGCAACGGCGAACGCTTGGCGGCCAACCCAAGGCTGGGGATGGTCTATCGCCAGCTCGCCAAAATGAGCCCGGCAGCCCTGGCTGCCGCGCAGGGCAGGGCGGATGAAATTCGGGCCGGGATCGAGGATTTGTAGGCAGCCTGGCCGACGGGCTGGTCGGCTGGCGATCGATGGCATCGTGCTTGCCCCGGATCACATCCGGCATTGCCGCGGCGCTTCATCTTGCGGCCTCACAGGCGGTCACGGCTGCGAAGCGGTTCCAGACGTCATCCCGATCGTGCACCGTGGCCAGCATTTCCTCGCCGGCTGGGCCAGGTGCAGTTCCTCGGCCGCCCGGGTGGCCGATGGCAGCCAAAAACTGCACGCCGCTGGGGATCATCGAGCCCGGAACGCCAAAAAAAGCCCGCCAAACGGCGGGCTTCTGCATTCCTGGGAGGCGACAGGTCAGTTGACCTTGGCGTTCTCGCGCAGCTTCTTGACCAGTTGCTCGACTTGCTGCTGCTGGGCGCGCTGCTGGAGCTGCGGCTTGACCTGCTCGTAGGTCGGCGGCGTCAGCGGGCGGGAGTCCTCGAGCTGGATGACGTGGTAGCCGAAGTCGGTCTTGACCGGGGTCTTGGTGTATTCGCCCTTCTTGAGCTTGGTCAGGGCCTCGGCGAACGGCTTGACGTAGCTGGCCGGTGAGCTCCAGCCGAGGTCGCCGCCGTTGTCCTTGGAGCCAGGATCCTTCGACTGCTTGGCCAGTTCGGAGAACTTCTCGCCCTTGTCGAGCTTGGCGATGATCGCCTTGGCCTCGTCTTCGGTCGCGACCAGGATGTGGCGCGCCTTGTACTCGGTGTTGCCGAGGCCGGCCTTGATGCCTTCGTAGTCCTTCTTCAGCCGTTCTTCGGTAATCGGATTGGCGCGCACGTAGTCGGCGAGGTAGGCGCGGATCAGGACGGCCTGCTTGGCCAGCTCGATCTGGCCCTGAACCTCGGGCTTCTTGTCGAGCCCCTTTTTCTTCGCTTCCTGGGCGAGCAGTTCGCGGCGGACCAGTTCTTCCTTGACGGCATTTTTCAGCTCGGGCGAATCGGGCGCGCCCTGGGCCTTCTGCTCGGCGACAAAGGCGTCGTAGGTATTTTGCGGGATCGGCTGGCCGTTGACCGTGGCGAAAGCCTGGCCCTTGTCGGCGGCGATGGCCGAGGCGGAGATGATGGCGCCAGCCACCAGCAGAGCGGCCAGACGGGAGAGATTTGTCATTGGGTTTTCCTTGGGTGTGGGGATAAAAGCCCCGCGATTATACTTCGCCCGGCGCAAATGCGCGGATCGCGAGCGCGTGGATGTGTCCGCGCATCAGGTCGCCGGCCGCGGCATAGACGAGCCGGTGGCGCGCGACGGTGTTGTGGCCGGCGAAGGCGGCGGCGACGATGGTCACCTGGTAGTGGCCGCCCTCCCGGGCGCCGGCATGGCCGGCGTGGCGGTGCGATTCATCGGCGATGGCGAGTGATTCCGGGTGCAGCGCCGCCAGCCGCTGGCGCAGCAGTTCGACGGTTTCCGCGCTCAAGCCGGCAGGACTTTCCTGAACGGCCTGACCGTGACCTTCTCATAAACGCCGGCGGCGACATAGGGGTCGGCGTCGGCCCACGCCTGCGCGGCGACGAGCGACTCGAATTCGGCGACGATCAGGCTGCCGGAAAAGCCGGCCGGGCCGGGGTCGGGCGAATCGATCGCCGGGAACGGGCCGGCCAGGATCAGGCGGCCGTCGGCCTGCAGCGCCTGCAGGCGCGCGACATGGGCAGGGCGGGCGGCGAGGCGCTGGGCGAGCGTGCCCGGGCGGTCTTCACCAACGATGGCGTAAAGCATCATGACTTGTCCTCGACATATTTCGACAGCAGGAGTCCCTGTCCGAGAACGAACAGCAAGCAGCAGCCCCATGCCGCCGAAGAGCTTGAAATTGACCCAGGTGTCGGTCGGAAAATTGAAGGCGACGAACAGGTTGAGCGCGCCCATGAACAGGAAGAAAGCCATCCAGGAGCAAGTTGACCTTGCCCCACACCGCGTCGGGCAGCGTCAGTTGTTCGCCGAGCATGGCACGCACCGGGTTCTTCCTGAGCACCAGCGCGGCGAAAGCCAGGCTGCCGGCGAACACCCAGTAAAGGATGGTCGGCTTCCACTTGATGAAGGTCTCGTCCTGGAAGACCAGCGTCAGGCCGCCGAAGACGACGACCAGCCCGAGGCTGACCCAGAGCATCTTGTCGACCCGGCCATGGCGGAAATGCACCCAGGCGATCTGGGCGACGGTGGCGGCGATGACGACGACGGTGGCGAGCAGGATCGGTGCCTGCTTGAGGTCGACGGCGCCGCCGAGGAGCGCGTTCATCCAGCCGGCGGCGGCTTCCGGGTTCTTCTCGGAGTACTTGAAGGTCGCGAAGAACAGGATGACGGGGAAGAGGTCGAAGAGCAGCTTCATGGCGGCGGATTATATGCCCGCGACCGCGGGCAGCACGAGATGGCCGGCGGCGAGGCCGGGGTCGCCGCCCGGCACGTGCGGGACGACGCCGAGCAGGGGCCCGGCGAGGCGGCTGGCGAGCGCCTCGATGTTCTCGTCCTGGTGGGTCATTGCCGGGTCGATGCAGTTGGCGACCCAGCCGGCCAGTTCGAGGCCGCGCCGGGCGATCGCCTCGCCGGCCAGCAATGCCTGGTTGATGCAGCCGAGGCGCAGGCCGACGACGAGGATCACCGGCAGGCCGAGGGCGACGGCAAGGTCGGCGCTGTCGCGGTCGACGCCGAGCGGGACGCGAAAGCCGCCGACCCCTTCGACGATGAGCAGGTCGGTCGCCTCCTGCGCCGTCCGGCAGGCTGTCACGATGGCGTCGATGTCGATGACGACTCCCTTCTGCGCCGCCGCGATGTGCGGCGCGACGAAGTCGCGGAAGCAGTACGAGTTGATGATCGCCGGCGGTAGCGCGACGCTGCTCGCCGCACGGATCGCCTCGATGTCCTCGTTGTGGCCGTCGGCGTCGGTGCCGGCGGCGACCGGCTTGACGCCGGCGGCCCGCAGGCCGCGCTGGGCGCCGCGGCGGAGCAGCGCGCAGGTGATGAAGGTCTTGCCGACCTCGGTATCGGTTCCGGTCAGGAAATAAGCTGTATTCATGCGTGGGCGTAGAGAGTGATCACATCGTAGGTCAGGGGCAGGCCGGCCGGCGTGCGCAGCGTTTCGCACGCCATCTCGGCGCGGCGGAATGCGGCACGGCCGAGCAGGCCGCTGCGGCGGCCGGCACCGACCCGGTTGGCGCCGATTGCCTTGACCGCCTGGAGCAGCGTGCGGAAGTCGCAATAATGCGCGATTTCCCGGCCTTCGTGCACGTCGACCGCGACGAAGCCGGCCGCCGCCGCCGTGCGCGCGCATTCGCCGGCGGCGTGGAAGGACAGCGTGTGGCGATAGTCGTCGACGCCGGCGAAGGCGTGGCGGAGTTCGTGGAAGGTCGCCGGGCCGAGGCTGGCGAGTGCCAGCCGGCCGCCGGGCGAAAGCACGCGGCGGGCTTCCGCCAGCGTCCGCGCGAGGTCGCACCACTGGACGGTCAGGCTCGACCAGTAGAGGTCGACCGACGCCGTCGTCAGCGGCAGGTGCTCGACATCGCCGGCCAGCCGCCGCCAGGGCGGGGCGATGCGCTGCAGCATGGCGGGCGCCAGGTCGAGGGCGAGCACCTCGGCGGCCGGATGGCGCGCCCGCAGCAGGCCGAGCGCGTAACCGGTGCCGCAGCCGGCGTCGAGGATGCGGGTCGCGCGGGGCGGCGGGCAACGCCGCCGCCAGGCGCTCGCAGACCGCGCGCTGGACGGCGGCTGCGTCGTCGTAGGTGGCCGCGGCGCGCTCGAAGCTGCGGCGGATGTCGCCCTTCGCCGGCCTAGTCATGCACGAAGGCGCGCAGCCGGGCGAGGAAGTCGGCCGGCTGCGAAATGAACGGTGCGTGCGCGCAACCGGTGAAGGTTTCCAGGCGTGCGCCGGGGATCAGCGCGGTCAGCGCCGTGGCGGCGGGCAGCGGCATCAGCGGGTCGGCGGCGCCGTGCAGCAGGAGCGTCGGTGTCCGCACCCGCGGGGCGACGTCGCGCAGATCGACATCGCGCAGCCAGGCGAGGCCGGCGGCCAGCGTCGCCGCCGGCGGGCGCGGGTCGGCGAGGTCAAGGATGGCGCGGGTTACCTCCTTGCTGCGCGCGTCGCCGCGGTTGAAGCCGCCGACGAAGCGCGGCAGCATGGCCTCGACATCGGCGGTGACGGCCGCGATGAACTCGGCCAGCATCTCCGGCGGCATCGCCTGCGGCCAGCCGTCACGCTGCACGAACGACGCCGTGCTGGCGACCAGCACCAGTTTGCCGACCTTGTCCGGCGCGCGGGCGGCAACGGCCAGCGCCAGTTGCCCGCCGAGCGACCAGCCAGCCAGCGTCGTGCCCTGCGTCAGGCGGGCGGCGATGGCGTCGGCGGCGGCGTCGAAATCGCCGGTCAGCGGCGCCGTGCCATAGCCCGGCAGGTCGAAAAACTGCCCGTCGAGCGCGGCGACCGTAGCCGCCAGCGGCCCGCGGCCGAGGCACCAGCCGGGCAAGAAGACGAATGGAGCGCTCATGCCAACTCCCTTCAGCGCTGTCACCAGGCGGTCGATGTCGGCAGTTGTGTGGGCGGCGGAAACCGAGATGCGCAGCCGTGCCGTGCCCGGCGGCACCGTCGGCGGGCGGATCGCCGGCACCCACAGGCTGCGCTGCCAGAGCGACCCGGCGAGGGCGACCGCCGCATCGTTCTCGCCGACGACGAGCGGCTGGATCGCCGTCGCCGACGGCAGCAGGCGCCACGGCAGGCCGGCCAGCCCGTCGCGCAGCCGGGCGATGTTGGCGAACAGGTTGGCACGCAACGCGTCGCCGTGGCGGATGAGGTCGAGGCTCTTGCTCAGCGCGCAGGCGACGGCGGGCGGCGCGGCGGTGGTGAAGATGTAGCTGCGGGCGCGCTGCAGCAGGTACTCGATGGTCGTCTCCGAACCGGCGACGAAAGCGCCGGCGACGCCGGCCGCCTTGCCCAGCGTGCCCATCAGCAGCAGCCGCGGATGGAACAGCAGGTTGAAGTGGGCGAGGCTGCCTGCGCCGTGCGGGCCGAGCACGCCGAAACCGTGCGCGTCGTCGACCGCCAGCCAGGCATCGTGGCGCTCGGCCAGCGCGAAGAGGGCGGGCAGCGGCGCGAGGTCGCCGTCCATGCTGAAGACGGCGTCGGTGACGATCAGTTTGTTCGGCGCCGCGCTGGCGGCGAGCAGGCGCCCAAGTGCGTCAACGTCGCCATGCGGATAGCGCTGCACGACGGCACCGTGCGCCTTGGCCAACTGCACGGCGTCGATGATCGAGGCATGGTTGAGGCGGTCAGAGAATACCGCGTCGCCGCGGCCGGCGAAGGTCGGCGCCACCGCGAGGTTGGCGAGGTAGCCGGTGGAGAAGGTCAGCGCGCGCGGGAAGCCGGTGAAGGCGGCGAGTTCCGCTTCGAGC
Organism: uncultured beta proteobacterium; assembly: GCA_963736845.1. Classification (GTDB taxonomy): domain Bacteria; phylum Pseudomonadota; class Gammaproteobacteria; order Burkholderiales; family Rhodocyclaceae; genus Azonexus. The sequence goes on along the minus strand of CAVTQL010000020.1, from coordinate 86,452 downwards.
GCTTCATGCGGTGCGAGGTGGCCGCTGACCAGGTGCGAAGCGCCGCTGCCCCCGCCCCAGCGTCACGCCCCGTCGGCCAGCGCCGCGGCGATCTCCGCATTGCCGGCCAGCCCGAGATAGTCGTTGCTGGCGAAATTGAGCATTTCCCGCCCGTCGACCGCGGCAATGCGCCCGCACGGAGATTCCAGCACGCGGCGGCGACGGGTCAGGCCGGCGGCCGCGATGTCGGCGAGTTCGGCGGTCAGGCGGTCTTCAAGCGGAAATGTTGTCATTTTTCGTCGTCCTGCAGCCAGGCGGGAATGTCGCGTTTCCCGTGCAGGACGCGCCAGACATCGATATGGGATTCGTTCTCGACGTAAAAGACCAGATAAGGGAAGTGCTTCAGCGGCCAGAACCGCAGGCCGGGAAGATTCAGTTCGTGCGCGTAGTGAATGTATCCTGTACCCGGGTGGCTGGCGATATGCGTGTAAGCATGTTTCAGGATATCGATGAAGCCGAGGGCTGCCGCTTCGGCTCCTTCGCTCAGGTAATGGCCCAGTGTTCCGTCAATATCCCGATTGGCTTGTTCGCGCGGGATGAGCTGTTTTGCCCTCACCGCCCGGTGTGTTGGGCAAGGCGAGCCCGCAAGTCCGCAAAATAGGCGGTATCGGCCGGTGCCGCCGGTGGCGAGGCGGCGCCCGCCAGCAACAGTCCGCGCAACTGCAGTCGGTCCTGATCCTTGCGAATCAACTCGCGCACATACTCGCTGCTGGTGCCGTAACCACGCTGGCGGACCTGATCGTCAACAAAGCTCTTCAGTGAATCGGGCAGGGAAATGTTCATCGTGCTCATGGGCTTTATCGTAGAGCGCTTGGCAAAATTTGGCAACACGGGTCGGGCGGGCACGGGTCGGGGCGGGCAATAGCCTTCGCCACGCTTCATCAATCACTCTTCTGAGCTCTGCAAACGTGGCCCATTCCGGGTGTTTCGGTTCGATCTCTCCTGTGTCTTGAAATCGTGATCTGAAGAATGACACTGACGGCCTGGCGCGGTCTCGGCCATCTTCTCAAGGTTGCGCCGGCGGCACTGGAACATGCAAATAGAGGCATGCTGCGTCTTCGACCGAGCGACTATGGAATCAAGCAAGGTATGGCACGAAGTGGGAATCGATGTGCGCGGGTGCGGATGTGCAGTTCGTGGACGGGTGCCGAACGTCCTTGTCAGCCCCGCTCAGCGCCTCGGGTCTCCCTGGATTCCGGGCGGGTAGCTGTTCCAGTGCGGGCCCTTGAGTGCTTGCCGATAGCCCGTGTCGTAGAGCTCACGCATCGCCAGCGGATCGAATACTTCGGCGCCCGAGATGTCAACCCCGTCGGGAATCGTGATCCAGTTGAACCCCGCCTGTTCGCGCTGTGCCTGGGTATAGATGCGAAACAGGTCGCCGACCGTGGCGGATCTCCCGGCGGCTTCGAACGTGCGCAAAGCAATTGAGCTCAATCTTCGCGGGGTTGCCTGAGGAGTGGGCGTGAGTTGCCCGTTGTGGACCACGAAAATATCCTCCCGGCCGCCGCCGCGCCCTGCGTGTTCCCGGATTTTCGAGGTTTCGAAGAGTCCGCCGTTGTAAAACATGCTCGCGCCGACGCCGCCGTCGACGTGCATCTCGTCGTAGCGCTGGCCATTGGCCTCGACCGGAAAGAGGACCGGCGGAAAGGCGACCGGAACCGAGGAGGACGCCAGCATCACCTTGCGGAACAGCGCCAGCGACTCAGGGTGCCCGCTGGTGGCGATCAGTCCCATGTTCCACACCATGAAGTGCTGCGCATCGAGATCCACGGTGCCGATATACAACCGTCGGCCGCGCCGGTGCGCTTCGGCGATTTGCTCGAGCAGCGCGCCATCGACGTACTGCTCGATCATTGCGACGAGGGGTCTCGTATCGGCGAGCGACTCGCCGGCAAGGAGCCGCGGCAGCAGGGACATCATCCGGAAAAGGAAGATGTCCTGCGTGGCAGTGGTTGTGTAGAACTCGTGCAGTGCGTCGTCATGGGCGGAGCCAAGGAAGGCGAAGGGCGCAATCAGGGCACCGGTTGAGACGCCGGTGACAATCTTGAACATGGGCCGCTGGCCGCTGGCGGACCAGCCCTTCAGGAATCCGGCGCCGAATGCACCGCGCGGTCCGCCGCCCGACAGGGCAAGGTGTGCGTAGTGGATCAGGCCGTCGGCTGCGCGCGGGAAATCCTCGGCGCGCTCCTGGGCGAAGGAATCTGCCAGATCGCGCTCCATGATCGGACTCGGTCGCCCGGCCGCCGCGCGAATGTCGGGCAGGTGCGGAATTGTTGCCTCGGCGGTCATTGCCGACGGAACGGCGTTGCGCGGGAGTGTCCCGCAGCCGGCGAGCAACAATACGATAAGGGTGATCCAGGCAAGTGCAGCCGCCCCGGCGGACCCGGGGAGACCGGGGCGCACACATCGCCAAGGGGAATGAAATGAGCGGCAAATGAGCATTTTGAGAGTGTGCATGTCGATCAGTGCCCCGGTGTTTGCCACCTTGATTGTAGCGTAAGCCTGCGGGTTATCGTGACTGTGGCAGCTTAGGCCGCGATCTCCAATGCGCCGGCGATGGCGCGGGCCAGATGAGAGATTTCGTCGTCGCTGACGATGTAGGGTGGCATCAGGTAGATGGTGTTGCCGATCGGGCGGATCAGCGCCTCGCGCGCGAGCGCGGCGCGGTAGAACTTGCGGGAGAAATAGGGGTCGTCGGTGGCGACGTCGAAGGCGGCGATCATGCCGCGCTGGCGCAGGTGCTTGACTTGCCGGTGGCCGGCGAGCGGGGCGATGGCGGCGCCGATTTTTGCCGCTTTTTGGCGGTTGACCGCAACCACGTCATCGGACTCGAAGATGTCCAGCGTCGCCAGCGCGGCGCGGCAGGCGAGCGGGTTGCCGGTGTAGGAATGCGAGTGCAGGAAGGCGCGGGCGACCGAGTCGTCGAGGAAGGCGTCGTAGATCGTGTCGCTGCACAGGACGATGGAAAGCGGCAGATAGCCGCCGGAGATGCCTTTCGACAGGCACATCAGATCGGGGCGGATGGCGGCCTGTTCGTGGGCGAAAAAGGTGCCGGTGCGGCCGCAGCCGACGGCGATCTCGTCACAGATCAGGTGTACTTCGTGGTGGTCGCAGAGCTGGCGGGCGAGGCGCAGGTATTCCGGGTCGTACATCGCCATGCCGGCGGCGCCCTGCACCAGCGGTTCGACGATCAGCGCGGCGATGTGCTCGCCGTGACGTTCGAGATGGGCTGCGAGCGCGGCGGCGGCGCGGCGGGCGACGTCAGCCGGTGTTTCGCCGGCTTCGGCGAGGCGGAAATCAGGGGAGGGAACGACCGTCGCGGCGCGCACCAGCGGCGCGTAGGCATCCTTGAAGATGGCGACATCGGTGACGGCAAGCGCGCCGACCGTTTCACCGTGATAGCTGCCGGCCAGGCACAGGAATTCCGCCTTCTCCGGCCGGCCGACGTTGCGCCAGTAATGGAAGCTCATCTTCAGCGCGATCTCGGTCGCCGAGGCGCCGTCGGAGGCGTAGAAGGCGTGGCCGAGGGCGCCGCCGGTCAAGGCTGAGAGTCGCTCGGAAAGCTCGACCACCGGCTGGTGGGTGAAGCCGGCGAGCATGACGTGTTCGAGCGTTTCCAACTGGTCGCGCAGCGCCGCGTTGATGCGCGGGTTGGCGTGGCCGAAGAGGTTGGTCCACCACGAACTGATGCCGTCGAGGTAGCGATTGCCGTCGAAGTCGACCAACCAGGCGCCGCTACCGCGGGCGATCGGCACCAGCGGCAGGTGGGCCGGCGAGCCCGTCTGCGCGTGGTGCTGCATCTGCGTGCACGGGTGCCAGACGGCGGCCTGGCTGCGCGCCAGCCAGTCCCGGTTCGCCAACTTGCTGATCAATGCAGCACTTGTGAGCCGTTGGCCTGCTGTTCCGGCATTTCGGCGTGCACCATTTCGCCTTCGGCGTTCGGGTAGAGCGGGGCGCCGCAGTCGTCGCAGAATTCGAGCGGAAAGTGGTGGTCAAGGAAGAGCACGTCCTTGACGCCGGCTTCGCGCAGCACCGTTTCGATCTCGCCGGCGGCGTCGGTCGCTTCGTCCTCGGCGCCGAGCAGCGGCCAGACGATGCCGTGGTAGGTCTCTTCCTTGTCCTTGGGGCCGAGGCCGACGCGGTATTCCTCCATCTGGCGGTCGTAGCAGGGGCCGACGACGGCGCGGATGTCGGCCGGCATCAGGCCGAGCATGGTCTGCAGGAAGGCGACCGAGGCCTTCAGCGAATACGGGCGCGACAGGCGGTCGGCGTTGCGGCAGGCGGCGTGGTAGGCGTCGGGCAGCAGCGGCTGCCAGGCGCAGCCGGTGAGCAGCGGTTCGAGGTTGGGGCTGCCCTGGCGGAGCCATTCCTTGAGCGCGCCGTCGCGGCTGCCGTCCTTTTCGTTCCAGCGGAACAATGCCTTGCCGCGGGGTACCGCGACGGTGCCGACCAGGTAGCGGACGTCGGACAGGAAGCGGTTGGTTTCCGCCATGCCGTCGCTGTCGACCGCGAGATGCTCGCCGGCCAGCGTCGCCTGGCCGAGTGCCTGGGCCAGTTGCCAGGTGTCGCAGAAGCTGCGCGGCAACTGGTCCGGGCTGAAGAGGAAATCGGCCAGCGCGACGCGCGTGCCGGCGCCGAAGACGTGCGCGCCGAGATGCACGGCGAGCGCCTCGAGCGTGCCTTTGGGCAGCGTGCCGGCGGGGATCGAGAAGCGTGACCAGGCGAGGATCGGCGCCGCGAAGAGCTGGATGTCGAATTCCTGGCCCTTGAAATCGAGCCGGCTGGTTTCGGCGCGCGACTCGACCATGTCGGCGAGTTCGTCGTGGGCGCTCGGGTTCGCCTCGAAGAGGCGGTCGAGGGCGGTGTTGATGTCGTCCTCAGCACCGTTCTTCAGCAGGCTGTCGACCAGTTCGGACAGCTCGGCTTCCCAGTAGGCGTCTTCCAGCTTGCCGCCGGATTCGGAAAGGCCGTTGGCCAGGCGCTGGAGTTCGGCGCCGTCGCGCGAGAGGCGGTCGCGCGAGCCGAAGCGGGTGCGTTTCATCGGTGTTCCGGAAAATGGAAGGAACGCGATTCTACCAGCCGCTAAAATGACGCGCTTCGCCATGCACAAATTTCACCGGGGTTCGTCGCCATGCTGATCCTTCTCTCGCCCGCCAAGTCGCTCGACTACAAGACGCCGCCGCACGTCGCCACGTACACGCAGCCGGCCTTCCTCGACCGCTCGGCGGCGCTGATCAGCCAGTTGCGGGCGCTGTCGCCGGCCGACATCGCGAACCTGATGGACCTTTCTGACCAACTGGCGTTGCTCAATTTCAACCGCTACGCCGACTGGACCCAGCCCTTCACGCCGGAAAACGCCAAGCAGGCCGTGCTCGCCTTCGACGGCGACGTCTACGACGGGCTGGCAGCGAAGACGCTGTCCGCTGCCGATCTCGACTTCGCCCAGCAGCACGTGCGCATCCTCTCCGGCCTCTATGGAATCCTCAAGCCGCTCGACCTGATGCAGCCCTACCGGCTGGAGATGGGCACGAAATTCGCCAACGCCGGCGGCAAGAATCTCTACGCCTTCTGGGGCGAGACGCTGCTCGCCGCGATCAACGCCGAGCTCGCCGCGATGCCGCGCCCGGTCGCGGTCAACCTCGCTTCCGAGGAGTATTTCAAGGCGGCGGTCGGTCGCAAGCTGCGCGGCGAGGTGATCCAGCCGGTGTTCGAGGACTGGAGCGGCGGCCGCTACCGGATCGTCAGCTTCTTCGCCAAGCGCGCGCGCGGGCTGATGACGCGCTACGCGGTGGTGAACCGCCTCGACGAGCCGGAAGGGCTGAAGGACTTCGACGCCGACGGCTACGTCTTCGCGGCGGAAGCATCGGACGAGAAGTCGTGGGTGTTCCGCCGGCGGCGGAGTTAGGTAGTTTCCTCTAGTCCGGGGGGCTGACGGATCGCTGCGCTGCGCGCAGAATGACCCGGTTGGCAGAAGGCTCCGCGGACGCGGGCGGCCGCGCCGTGACCCCGTCGAGGAAGAGACAGCGATGAACAACCAGGCAATCGTCGCCGGCATCGGCATGGTGCCCTTCGTCAAGCCGGGTGCCAGCGATCCCTACGACGTGATGGCCGGTGCCGCCGTGCGCAAGGCGCTGGCGAACGCCGGCCTCGCCTACGACGCGGTGCAGCAGGCGATCGTCGGCTACGTCTATGGCGATTCGACTTCCGGCCAGCGGGCGCTGTACGGGGTCGGCATGACCGGCATCCCGATCGCCAACGTCAACAACAACTGCTCGACCGGCGCGACGGCGCTGTTCCTCGCCCGCCAGCTGGTCGAGGCGGGTGCGGTCGACTGCGTCCTGGCGCTCGGTTTCGAGCAGATGCAGCCGGGGGCATTGAGCGAGCACTGGACCGACCGCCCGTCGCCGTTCGATCGCTTCGACGAACTGTGCGACGCGATCTGCCCCTACCCGGTGCCGATCGCGCTGCGCTACTTCGGCGGCGCCGGCAAGGAATACATGGAGCGCTACGGCGCCGGCCCGGAACTGTTCGCGCAGGTGCGCGCCAAAGCCAGCCGGCACGCCGCCGACAACCCGCTGGCGCTGTTCCGCAAGGTGGTCAGCGCCGAGGAGGTGTTGGCGGCACCGATGATCTTCCCCGAAGCTGGCATGACGCGGCTGATGGCGTGCCCGCCGACCTGCGGCGCGGCGGCGGCGATCCTCGTCTCGCGCCGCTTCGCCGAGCGGATGAATCTCGACCGCCGCGTCGTCATCGCCGCGCAGGCGATGGCCACCGACCGCCCCGGCACTTTCGACAAGCGCAGCATGATGGCGCTGGTCGGCGACGACATGACGCGCGCGGCGGCCAGCGAGGTCTACGAGCAGGCCGGCATCGGCCCGCCGGACATCGATGTCGTCGAACTGCACGACTGCTTCGCGCAGAACGAGGTGATCATCTACGAAGGACTCGGCCTGTGTCCCGACGGCGGCGCCGAGCGCTTCGTCGCCGACGGCGACAACACCTATGGCGGGCGCATCGTCACCAATCCGTCCGGCGGCCTGCTGTCGAAGGGGCACCCGCTCGGCGCCACCGGGCTGGCGCAATGCGCCGAACTGGTCGAGCAGTTGCGCGGCGAGGCTGGCGCCCGCCAGGTGCCCGGCGCGCGCCTCGCGCTGCAGCACAATCTCGGGCTCGGCGGCGCCTGCGTCGTCACCCTTTACCAGCGCGCCGACTGACGCGGCGCGCGCGCGACGAACAAGGAACAGGACATGGGCAAGCTGGTCGGAAAGGTCGCCATCGTCACCGGTTCGGGGCGCGGCATCGGCCGCGCCGTGGCGCTCAAGCTGGCGGCGGAGGGTGCGCGCGTCGTCGTCAATGACCTCGACGCCGCGCCGGCCGCCGAGACGGTGGCGGACATCGTCGCCGCCGGCGGCGAGGCCGTCGCCTGCATCGGCAGCGTCACCGCGCCGGATTTCGCCGCGCGCTTCGTGCAGATGGCGATCGACCGCTTCGGCGGCCTCGACATCATCGTCAACAACGCCGGCTACACCTGGGACAGCGTCGTCCACAAGATGAGCGACGAACAGTGGCAGGCAATGCTCGACGTCCACCTGACGGCGCCGTTCCGCATCCTGCGCGCCGCCGCCGATTTCATCCGGACGGCGGCGGGCGAGGAGGCGGCCGCCGGCACTGCGCGGTTCCGCAAGGTGGTCAACGTCTCGTCGATCGCCGGCCTCGGCGGCAACGCCGGCCAGGCCAACTACGCGGCGGCCAAGGCCGGCATCGTCGGCATGACGCGGACGCTGGCCAAGGAATGGGGGCGCTACCGCGTCAATGTGAATTGCGTCGCCTTCGGCCTCGTCGACACCCGCCTGACCAGCGCGCCGGCCGACGGCAGCGCGACGCTGGAAATCGAAGGCCGGCAGATCAAGGCCGGCGTCAATCCCGACCTGCTCCGCCAGGTCGCGGCGATGGTCCCGCTCGGCCGCGCCGGAACCCCGGCGGAAGCGGCCGGCGCCATCGCGCTGCTGTGCTATCCGGAATCCGACTACATCTCGGGCGAGCTGCTGGTATGCAGCGGCGGCCTGCGCATCTGAACCGAAGGGAACGCATCGATGACCATCGCCCGCACGATTTTCGCCGAGGAGCACCGCCAGTTTGCCGCGGCGGTCGACCGCTTCATCGCCGTCGAGGTGGCGCCGCACTACGAGCGCTACGAGGAGCAGGGCCATATCGACCGCGAGGTCTGGCTGAAGGCGGGCGCCGCCGGTTTCCTGTGTTCGTCGATGCCCGAGGAGTACGGCGGCGTCGCCGCCGACAAGCTCTACAGCGTCGTCCTCTTCGAGCAGCCGGCGCGCAACGCGGTGCAGGGGCTGCTCGGCTGGAGCCTGCATTCGGAGATCGTCGCGCCCTACCTGCTGCACTACGGCAGCGACCATCTCAAGCGCAAGTACCTGCCGCCGATGGCCGCCGGCGAAATGATCGGCGCCATCGCGATGACCGAGCCGGGAGCTGGTTCCGACCTCCAGGGCATCCGCACGACGGCGGTGCGCGACGGCGACGACTACGTGCTGAACGGGTCGAAGACCTTCATCACCAACGGCTCGCACTGCGACCTCGTCATCGTCGTCGCCCGCACGGCGCCGGGCGGCGGCGCCAAGGGGATGAGCCTGTTCGTCGTCGACACGGGCATGGCCGGCTTTACCAAGGGCCGGCGCCTGAAGAAGATCGGCCTCAAGGCGCAGGACACCGGCGAACTGTTCTTCGACAACGTGCGCGTGCCGGCCGGGAACCTGCTCGGCGAGGAGAACGGGGGTTTCGCCTGCCTGATGAACGAGTTGCCCTGGGAGCGGCTGCAGGTCGCCATCACCGCGGTGGCGCAGATGGAGGCGGCGATCGGCTGGACGAGCCGCTACTGCCGCGAGCGCGAAGCCTTCGGCAAGACGATCATCGAATTCCAGAACACGCGCTTCACGCTGGCCGAGGCGCTGACCGAGGTGCAGATCGCGCGCGTCTTCGTCGACCGCTGCATCGAGTTGCACCTCTCCGGCGAACTCGACACGGCGACCGCCTCGATGGCCAAGTACTGGTGCACCGACCTGCAATGCAAGGTGCTCGATGCCTGCCTGCAACTGCACGGCGGCTACGGCTACATGTGGGAATACCCGATCGCGCGGGCCTGGGCCGATGCCCGCGTCGCCCGCATCTACGGCGGGACGAACGAGATCATGAAGGAAGTGATCGCGCGTCGGTTGCCGTAGCCGGGGGCGGCAGCAGCGCGACGGCGGCGGCCGGCGCGACGATCCGGAAGGCGAGCCGGGTCCGGCCGCGCAGCCGCAGCAGCGCGTTGTCGCGGCTGACCAGCAGGTCGGCGCCGGCACGCGCGGCGAGTTCGAGGAACTTCTGGTCGTCGCGGTCCTTGCAGCGCGGCAGCGGCGGTGCGTCGCCCGACGGCAGCGCGCGGACCAGCGCCCGGTAGCGCCGGTAGCGGGCGCCGGCGGCGTCCGCCGTCAGGCCGAGTTGCGCGCCGGCCAGCACCCGTTGCAGTTCTTCCAGCGTGCGTTCGTCGGCGAGGCATTCGATCCAGCCGTCTTCCAGTGCCGCCAGGATCGGCGCGGCTTCGGCATTGCCCCAGTGGACGAGGTCGAGGACGACATTGGTGTCGAGGACGAGGCGCAGCATGGCGCGGATTATAATGCGCGGCTTCCCGACCCCTCGACCGGAACCCGATGCCGCGCATCCTGCTCGCTCCCATGGAAGGACTTGCCGACGACCTGCTGCGTGCCGAACTGACGGCCATCGGCGGCTACGACTGGGGTATCTGCGAGTTCGTCCGCGTTTCCGGCAACGTGCTGCCCGACCGCGTCTTCCTGCGCAACTGCCCGGAACTGGGCAGCGGCAGCCGGACCGCGGCCGGCACGCCGATGCGCGTGCAACTGCTCGGCTCCGACCCGTATCTGATGGCCGAGAACGCACGCCGCGTCGCCTCCCTGAACCCGGCCGGCATCGACCTCAACTTCGGCTGCCCGGCACCGGGCGTTTTCCGTCATCGCGGTGGTTCGGCGCTGCTCGGCGAGCCGCAGTTGCTGTACGACATCGTCGCCGCGGTGCGTGCGGCGGTTGCGGTCGACATCCCGTTTACCGCCAAAATGCGCCTCGGCATCGACGACGACGCGCTTGCCGTCGATTGCGCGCAGGCGATCGAGGCCGGCGGCGTGGACGAGTTGATCGTGCATGGCCGGACGCGCGCCGACGGCTACCGGCCACCGGCGCGCTGGGGACAGATCGACCGCGTGCGGGCGGCGGTCGGCATCCCGCTGATCGCCAACGGCGAGGTGTGGACGGTGGATGATTTCCGCCGCTGCCAGCAGGAATCGGGTTGTCCGGACATCATGCTCGGCCGCGGCGCACTGGCCGACCCGCTGCTGGCGCGCCGCGTGCGCGGCGAGCCGGCCGGCGGCTGGGAGGATATCCGGCCGGCGCTGGCCTCCTACTGGATCGGCGTCCGCGGCAAGGTGCGGGCGGAACAGGCCGGCGGCCGGATCAAGCAATGGCTGGCGCTGCTGCGCCGCCATTACCCGGAGGCCGAGGCACTCTACCAGCGCCTGCGCCCGGTCGCGGCGGCCGCCGACATCGACCGCCTGCTGGTCGCCGCCGGCATCCTGGAAACCGTGCCGCTGGCGGCGTGATGGCAGGCAACTCGCGCTTCATTGCCAGCGCACAGGCCGGCCCGCACCGCGATGTCGAGACGCTGCTCCGTCGCCATCTCGCGCAGCCGTTCAGGAAACCCATCCTCGACTTCAACCGGGCAGCCTTCGCCGCCGCGCTGGCGGCCCGCGCTGGCTGGAACCCGCAGGCGCCGCTGATCCTCGACGCCGGCTGCGGCGTCGGCTGGAGCACGCAGCGCATCGCCGCTGCTTTCCCGGATCATTTCGTTGTCGGCGTCGACCGCTCGGTCGACCGCATCGCTCGCGGCAAGCCGCTGCCGCTGCCGGAGAATGCCGTGCTGATCCGTGCCGACCTGGTCGATTTCTGGCGCCTGCTCGCCGAAAACGGCATCCGTCTCGCCCGCCACTACAACCTCTATCCGAACCCGTGGCCCAAGATCGGCCATCTGGCGCGGCGCTGGCACGGGCACGCGGTGTTCCCGGTCTGGCGCGAACTCGGTGGCGTGCTGGAGTGCCGCAGCAACTGGCGCATCTACATCGAGGAAATGGCACAGGCGCTGACGATCCTCGCCGGCCAGCCGGTGGACGTCGAGCCCTATGCGACCGACGACCCGACGACGCCGTTCGAGGCCAAATATCTCGCTTCCGGCCACGACCTCTGGCGCTGCCGGGTCGCGCTCGGATGAACGACTGCCGGACCTGCGGCGCCTGCTGCGCAGCTTTCCGCGTCGATTTCCATCCGGCCGAACTGGCTGGCGGCGCCTATGCCTGGGAGACGGGGGTACCGCCGGAAATGACCCTGCCGGTGACGCCGGCGATTGTCCGCATGGCCGGCACCGACGCCGCCACGCCTCGCTGCGTCGCGCTGGCCGGCGACATCGGCAGGGAGGTCGCCTGCACCCTCTACGATGCCCGGCCGTCGCCGTGCCGCGAGTTCGAAGCGGGCCATGAAGCCTGCGCGCGCGCCCGGCGGCGGCACGGATTGTCCGTCCCCTGAATTGTGCAGTGCACTACTGGCGAAGCGTGGGCCGCGTCATATAAAATATACAAGACCTGCTGGCCGGCCCCGGGAAGCTGCAAACCGAACCATTCGGCCGCCGCCGTTGTCGTAAAATGATCGTTTCCCCAGAGCAACCCTTTACGAAAGGAAGTCGCCGTGCTTGAAGCCTATCGTGCCCACGTGGCCGAACGTGCCGCCCTCGGAATTCCCCCGCTGCCGCTGACCAAGCAACAGACCACCGAGCTGGTCGCCCTGTTGAAGAACCCGCCTGCCGGCGAGGAGGCGACCCTGGTCGAACTGATCACCTACCGTGTTCCCGCCGGTGTCGATGATGCCGCCAAGGTCAAGGCCGAGTTCCTGGCCAAGGTCGCCAAGGGCGAAGAAGCCTGTGCCCTGATCTCCAGGGAAAAGGCCACCGAACTGCTCGGCACCATGCTCGGCGGCTACAACGTCAAGCCGCTGATCGACCTGCTGGGCGACGCAGGCTGTGGCGCCGTTGCCGCCGAAGGCCTGAAGAAGACCCTGCTGGTCTTCGACTTCTTCCACGATGTCGCCGAACTGGCCAAGCGACCGGCAACGCCAACGCCAAGGCCGTCATGCAGTCGTGGGCCGACGCCGAGTGGTTCACCTCGCGTCCGGAAGTCCCGGCGTCGCAGAAGCTGACCGTCTTCAAGGTCACCGGCGAAACCAATACCGACGACCTGTCGCCGGCGCCGGATGCCTGGTCGCGTCCTGACATCCCGCTGCACGCGCTGGCCATGCTCAAGAACCCGCGTCCGGGTATCGAAGCCGACGAGCCGGGTGCGCGTGGCCCGTTCAAGCAACTCGAAGCGCTGGCTGCCAAGGGCAACCTGATCGCCTACGTCGGTGACGTGGTCGGTACCGGTTCTTCCCGCAAGTCCGCCACCAACTCCGTGCTGTGGTTCACCGGCGAAGACATTCCCTTCGTCCCGAACAAGCGTTTCGGCGGCGTCTGCCTCGGCTCCAAGATCGCCCCGATCTTCTTCAACACCATGGAAGATGCCGGCGCGCTGCCGATCGAAATCGCTGCTGACCAGATGGACATGGGCGACGAGATCGAACTGAAGGTCGATGCGGCAACCGGCAAGGTCACCGCCCTCAAGAACGGCACCGTGATCGCCGATTCGCAACTGAAGACCCTGGTCATCCTCGACGAAGTCCGCGCCGGCGGCCGCATCCCGCTGATCATCGGCCGTGGCCTGACCACCAAGGCGCGCGAATTCCTCGGCCTGCCGCAAAGCACGCTGTTCCGTCTGCCGCAGAACCCGGCTGACGACGGCAAGGGCTACTCGCTGGCCCAGAAGATGGTCGGCAAGGCCTGCGGCGTCGCCGGCATCCTGCCCGGCACCTACTGCGAGCCGAAGATGACCACCGTCGGTTCGCAGGACACCACCGGCCCGATGACCCGCGACGAACTGAAGGATCTGGCCTGCCTCGGCTTCTCCGCCGATCTGGTGATGCAGTCCTTCTGCCACACCGCCGCCTATCCGAAACTGGTGGACGTCAAGACGCACCGCGAACTGCCGTCCTTCATCTCGACCCGCGGCGGCGTCTCGCTGCGTCCGGGCGACGGCGTCATCCACTCCTGGCTGAACCGCCTGCTGCTGCCGGATACCGTCGGTACCGGCGGTGACTCGCACACCCGTTTCCCGATCGGCATCTCCTTCCCGGCCGGTTCCGGTCTGGTCGCCTTCGCCGCCGCCACCGGCGTCATGCCGCTCGACATGCCGGAATCCGTGCTGGTCCGCTTCAAGGGCGAGATGCAACCGGGCATCACCCTGCGCGACCTGGTCAACGCCATTCCGCTCTACGCCATCAAGGCCGGCCTGCTGACCGTCGAGAAGAAGGGCAAGATCAACGTCTTCTCCGGCCGCATCCTCGAAATCGAAGGCCTGCCCGACCTCAAGGTCGAACAGGCATTCGAACTCTCCGACGCCGCCGCCGAACGTTCCGCCGCCGCCTGTTCGGTGCGCCTGAACAAGGCGCCGATGGTCGAGTACATGCGCTCCAACATCACCCTGATGAAGTGGATGATCGCCGAAGGCTATCAGGATGCCCGCACCCTGAAGCGCCGCATCGCCGCCATGGAAGACTGGATCGCCAACGGCGTCCTGCTCCAGCCGGATGACAACGCACAATACGCGTCCGTGATCGAAATCGATCTGGCCGAAATCACCGAGCCGATCCTGGCCTGCCCGAACGATCCGGACGACGTCAAGGTCCTCTCCGAAGTCGCCGGCGCCAAGATCGACGAAGTCTTCATCGGCTCCTGCATGACCAACATCGGCCACTTCCGTGCCGCCGCCAAGGTCCTCGAAGGCAAGTCCGACATCCCGACCCGTCTGTGGATCGCGCCGCCGACCAAGATGGATGCGCTGATCCTGACCGAAGAAGGCTACTACGGCGTCCTCGGCAAGTCCGGCGCGCGCATGGAAATGCCGGGCTGCTCGCTGTGCATGGGCAACCAGGCCCAGATCCGCAAGGGTTCCACGGCGATCTCCACCTCCACCCGCAACTTCCCGAACCGCCTCGGTATCGACACCCAGGTCTACCTCGGTTCCGCCGAACTGGCCGCCATGTGCGCGCTGGCCGGCCGCATCGTGACGGTTGCGGAATACATGGAGCAGATCAAGCTGGTCAATGCCAAGGCGGCTGAAGTCTATCGCTACATGAACTTCGACCAGATTCCGGCGTTCGTCGAAGTCGCCGAAACGGTCGAAGCCTAAGCCGCAGAATTCGACGCTTTCCAGGCGTTCAACCGCAACAATGCCCCTGTCGGAAACCGGCAGGGGCTTTTTTGTGCGCTACCCGGTTTCGGGCGCGGCGGCTTCAACGCCATCCGCGGTGGCGGCTGCCCACCGGGCCTTGCGCCATTTTTCCCGCTCGCCGTTGCCGCAGAAGGTCCAGGCGACCAGCCGGCTTTGCTTCTGACCCTGCGCCATCGGGATGACCCGCGACTCGACGACGCGCGCCTTCTTGAGCGCGGCCTCGACATGTTGCAGATGCTCGGCCCTGGAGACCAGGCTGGTGAACCACAGGCAGCGCTTGGGGATGGTTGCGCTCTGCTCGATCATCGTTTTGACGAAGGCGCGCTCGCCGCCGTTGCACCACAGCTCGGTACCGCCGCCGCCGAAGTTGAGGCGGGGCTGGGCGCCGCCCTTTTTCGCGCCCGGCATGCCGAGATTGTTCCATTTGCGCTGGCTGACGGCGATGACTTCGTCCGGCGAGTTGTGGAAGGGCGGATTGCAGATGCTGAGATCGAAGTTCTCGCCCGAGCGCAGCAGTCCGACGAAGATGTTTTCCCAGACCGGTTGGTGGCGCAGTTCGATCGCCGCGGCCAGCGCCGGGTTCTTGCCGAGAATGGACCGGGCGTTGGCCAGCGCCGCCTGGTCGATGTCGACGCCAAGGAAGCACCAGCCGTATTCGGCATGGCCGAGCAGCGGATAGACGCAGTTGGCGCCAACGCCGATATCCAGCACGCGCACGTTTGGTCCGGTCGGGATGACCTTCTTGTTGCAACTGGCCAGCAGGTCGGCGACATGATGGATGTAGTCGGCGCGTCCGGGAATCGGCGGGCACAGGTAGCCGGCGGGGATGTCCCAGCCGTGGACGCCGTAGTGCAGCAACAGGAGCGCGCGGTTGAAGGCCTTGACCGCGGCCGGGTTCGCGAAGTCGATGCTGGTCGTGCCGGCCGGGGTGGTGACGAGGTAGCGGCCCAGCCCGGCGGAAGCGGCGGTCAGGGCGGCAAAGTCATAGCCGGCGGCGTTGCGGTTGCGCGGGTGCAGACCAGGTTTTTGGGGCGCGATGTTCATGGCTGGCCAGTGCGGATTCTCCGGGCCGGCGAGTATCCCACGGAACGGGCCGGGATGCGGAACACGGCCGCGCCGTTGCGACATTTATCGGTTGGCGGGCACGCAGGAACGGAAGCATTGACGTAGAATCCGGGCGATGTACGTAGCGTCCGAAAGTCGGGCGCGCCTGTCGAGGACGACTATGAAGCGTGTTGACGATTTCCGCTTGCGGTTGGGCAAGCATGAGTTGGTGCCGATCATGGTCGGCGGGATGGGGGTCGACATTTCGACCGCCGACCTCGCGCTGGAGGCGGCCCGCCTCGGTGGCGTCGGGCACATCTCGGACGCGATGATCAACACCGTCGCCGACCGTCGCTACGACACCAAGCAGGTCAAGGAAAAGCTCGCCTTCTACAAGTACAACGTCCATAACGAGGACAAGTCGTCGGTCAAGTTCGACCTCGGCCGGCTCGTCGAAGCGACCCGCCTGCACGTCGAAGCGACCATGCGCCGCAAGCAGGGCAGCGGGCTCGTCTTCATCAACTGCATGGAAAAGCTGACCATGAACGCGCCGAAGGAGACGCTCAAGGTCCGCATGTCCGCCGCGCTCGATGCCGGCATCGACGGCATCACGCTGGCGGCCGGCCTGCACCTCGGTTCCTTCGCGCTGATCGAGGATCATCCGCGCTTCCATGATGCCAAGCTCGGCATCATCGTCTCGTCGGTGCGCGCCCTGTCGCTGTTCCTCAAGAAGAGCGCCCGCACCGGCCGCCTGCCCGACTACGTCGTCGTCGAAGGCCCGCTCGCCGGCGGCCACCTCGGCTTCGGCATGGACTGGGCGCAGTACGACCTGGCGACCATCGTCGCCGAGGTCATCGCCTTCCTGAAGGCGGAGAATCTCGCCATCCCGGTGATTCCGGCCGGTGGCATCTTCACCGGCAGCGATGCCGCGGCCTTTCTCGAGCAGGGTGCGGGGGCGGTCCAGGTCGCGACCCGCTTCACGGTCACCGAGGAGTGCGGCCTGCCGGCCAAGATCAAGCAGGAATACTTCAAGGCCAACGAGGACGACATCGTCGTCAACGAAATCTCCCCGACCGGCTATCCGATGCGCATGATCCTGGGCAGTCCCGGGATCGGCGACGGCATCCGCCCGAACTGCGAAGCCTACGGCTACCTGCTCGACGCCAACGGCAAGTGCGCCTACGTCGCTGCCTACAACCGCGAGGTGGCCGCCCACCCCGGCGCGCGCAAGGTGTCGGTGATGGACAAGACCTGCCTGTGCACCCATATGCGCAACTTCGACATCTGGACCTGCGGGCAGACGACCTCGCGCCTGAAGGATACGACGCGACGCCTCGACGACGGCAGCTTCCAGTTGCTTACCGCCGAACACGTGTTCCGCGACTATCAGTTCAGCAGCGACCAGAAGATTGCACTTCCTGAAGTCGCAGCGGTCCACGTTGCCGGATAGTCCTGGCGGCGTTCGCCCGCCCGGCAGGAACCGACGAGAAACCGGACATGCGTAGCGGAAATGCACTCGTTGCCGCACTGGCCGCCTGGCTGGCGCTTGTCGCGCCGGTCGCGGCGCAGGTGCTGGGTGCCGGCGACCAGCCGATTCATGACGCGGCGCGCATCGGCAGCGGCCAGCAGGTGACCGACCTGCTGCAGGCGCAACCGGCGGCGCGCGATGTCCGCACGCGCGCAGGGTTCGACACCGCTGCACCTGGCGGCGACCAATCCCGATCTCTCCGCGCTCAAGGCGCTGCTGGCGGCCGGGGCCGATCCCAACGCGCGCGACGGCGACGGTGCGACACCGCTGCACTTGGCGGCCTATACGCAGAACGCCAGGCACGCCCAGTTGCTGCTCGAGGCCGGCGCCGATCCGTACGCGAAGACCAATGCCGGCCGCGATCCGACTTCGATGGCGCGCAAGGCGATGGCCAACGAGGCTTCCGGCGTCATCTCGCTGTGGATACTGAAGGGGTGCCGGGCCGGCAAGCCTTGCTGAGAACCGGTGGGGCGGCGGGGGGCAAATTTCGAGCTGACCGGCATCGTCATCATCTTCGCGGCGATCGCTGACATTGTCATCAAGTCGCAATAGTCTCTGGCGATGCTTGCATCACTGCACCATTCGGGCGACCATAGGGCGTCCCAACCAATCGAGGAGAAGAACATGCCGAGAAGAATGATCAACGACATCATCGCCGGACGGGCCGTGGTTAACGCCACGCCCGAACTGACTGTGCGGGCGGCGAGCCGCATGATGGTGGACAACCGCATCGGCGCCCTGCTGGTCATGCAGGGCGGCCGGATCGCCGGCATCTTCACCGAGCGCGACGCACTCAACAAGGTGCTGGCCGGCGGTCTCGACCCCGACACGACGACCCTCGGCGCGGTCATGGTCGCCGATCCGCAGACGATCAGCGCTGACCGGCCGCTGGCGCACGCGCTGCACATGATGGTCGAGGGCGGCTTCCGCCATGTGCCGGTGGTCGACGCGCCAGGGCAACCCGGTTGGCATGGTTTCGGCGCGCGACGCCCTCGGCGAGGAAATCGCCGACCTCGAGCGCAGCCTCCGTCTCAAGGACGAGATCGAAGGCTCGATCGGTTACTGATCCGGCTGCAACCCGCCGAAGCGCGCCAGTGTCGCGGCGAATTCGCCGGACACTGGCGCTTTTGCGTGCACGCGCTCGCCGCTGACCGGGTGGTCGAAGGCGAGGGCGGTGCACGCCAGCAGCAGCCGGCGGCAGCCGAAGTGTTCGGCGAAGAAGCGGTTGTGCCGGCCCTTGCCGTAGGTTGCGTCGCCGATGATCGGGTGGGCGATATGTTTCAGGTGGCGGCGCAACTGGTGGCGGCGGCCGGTGACGGGTTCGAGTTCCAGCAGCGCGTAGCGGCTGGTCGGGTAGCGGTCGACGGCGACCGGCAGTTCGATGTGCATGAGTCTTCGATAATGGGTCAGCGCGGGCTGGGCGTCCTGGCTGCTGCGCTCGCCCGAGAATTCATAGGCGTCGCGCTGGCGCGACAAGGCATGGTCGATCGTTCCGGCGAGCGGCGGGTGACCGCGCACGACGGCCCAATAGCATTTCCCGACCAGCCCGGCTGCGAACTGCCGGGCCAGGATTCCGGCGATCTCCGGACTGAGTCCGAAGAGCAGCACGCCCGAGGTGCCGCGGTCCAGCCGGTGCGCCGGCCAGACCCGCTGGCCGATCTGGTCGCGCAGGATCTGGATGGCGAAGCGCGTCTCGTGACGGTCGATCTCGGAGCGATGGACAAGCAGGTTCGGCGGCTTGTCGATGACGACGATGTGCTCGTCGCGATGGAGGATGACGAGTTCTTCAGGCAAAGAAGCGCTGCTTCGCAGCGGCCGGAATCTCCATGCCGGTGACGTGGGCGCGGTCGAGCAATTCCCAGTAGTAGCGGTAGGAGGCGCGGTCGTGCAACTTGCCGGCGTGCTGGATCGGCCCCCAGTCCTTGTCCTGGGCGGCCATGACGATTTCGGCGGCGGCCTGCACTTCCGAGAAATCGGGGCGCATGGCTTCGACGATGGGCACGATCTGGATCGGGTGGATGCTCCACATGCGCAGGTAGCCGAACTCGGTCCGGGCGCGGCGGGCATCGCCACGGATGGTTTCGATGTCCTTGAGTTCGGTCGTCACGTTGTGCGACGGCACGATGCCGTTGGCCAGCGCCGCAGCGGTGATCTCGCATTTGGCGCGGGCGATCAGCGGATGTTCGAACTGGCCGGGGCTCATCATCGCGCTGCCGGGGATGGCGCCATGGTGGCCGGAGACGAAATCCATCAGGCCGAAATCGAGGCTCTCGACGCCGGGCAGGGCGGCGATCTCCCAGACCTCGCGCAGCGCGCCGTGCGTCTCGATCAGCACATGCACGGGAATCCTGCGGTTGACGCCGCAGTGGCGCTCGATTTCGCGCAGCGTCTCGATCTGCACCTGGACGTCGCCGGCGCTGCACGGCTTGGGCAGCGTGATGAAGGGCAGGCGGCCGCCGGCGCCATGCACGAGGATTTCCATGTCCTGGCGCCAGTGCGGGTGGGTCACGTCATGGACGCGGGCGCCGACCCGGTCGAACAGGTTGTCCTCGCTCATGATCACGCTGGCGGCCATCTCGGCATGCTCACGCTCGGCGCCGGCATGGGCGCCATCCTCGCAGTCGCAGGTGATGTCGAAGATCGGGCCGAGTTCCTTCTGCAATTGCAGGGCCTTGCGCATCAGCTTTTCCGACCCGGCGTAGTGGTCGACCGCGGGCAGGACGGGGAAGGGCTTCTCGCCGGCAAAGAGGACGACTTTCGGATGGCGCATGGTTGGCTATCAGGATCGAGTTGTCAGGGGTTTGAGTTGCAAACGAAAAAGCCGCGGTAATTTTACCGCGGCCTCTGGTCTTGCTGACTGCTAACGACTAGCAGCCAATAGCTCGCCTTACAGCATGTCCTTGACGCCGTCGGCTTCGTCGGTCAGTTCCTTGAGCGTGATGTTGATCTTCTCGCGGCTGTAGTCGTCGATTTCCAGGCCCTGGATGATCTTGTAGGAACCGTCTTTGCATTCGCACGGGAAGCCGAAGACGATGCCGGCCGGGATGCCGTAGGAACCGTCGGACGGCACGCCCATGGTGACCCAGTCGTCCGAACCGAGGACCCAGTCATGGATGTGGTTGATGGCGGCGTTGGCAGCGGAGGCGGCAGACGACAGGCCACGGGCTTCGATGATCGCGGCGCCGCGCTTGCCGACGGTCGGCAGGAAAGTGTCGTTGTTCCAGGCGTGATCGTTGATCAGGGCCTTGACGCTGTCACCGTTGGAGGTCGTGTAGCGGTAGTCGGCGTACATCGTCGGCGAGTGGTTGCCCCAGACCACCATCTTCTTCAGGCTGGACACCGGACGACCGGCTTTGGCAGCCGCCATCGACAGCGCGCGGTTGTGGTCCAGGCGGACCATGCCGGTGTAGTTGCGCGGATTGGTGCGGCCGACTTTCCTGGCAGCGGCAGCGGCGATGTAGGCGTTGGTGTTGCAGGGGTTGCCGACGACCAGAACCTTGACGTCTTCACTGGCGTTTTCGGCGATGGCCTTGCCCTGGACGGTGAAGATGGCGCCGTTGGCGGTCAGCAGGTCGGCACGTTCCATGCCCTTGGTGCGCGGACGGGCGCCGACCAGCAGGCAGACGTCGGCATCCTTGAAGGCGACGTTCGGGTCATCGGTGGCGACCATGCCGGCGAGCAGCGGGAAGGCGCAGTCGTCCAGTTCCATCATGACGCCCTTGACGGCCTGTTGAGCCTGGGGAAGGTCGAGCAACTGGAGGATGACCGGCTGGTCTTTGCCGAGCATTTCGCCGGAGGCGATGCGGAACAGCAGGCTATAACCGATCTGGCCGGCGGCGCCGGTAACGGCAACGCGCATGGGGGCTTTGGACATGAGTCGCTCCTGTAGAGACAGCGTGGTTGAAATCGTGCGGGTGTCTGCTCGGTCGCCCGCCCTGGAAGCTGATGCATTGTCGGGCGCCGGAACGGAAGAATGTTAGAAGTTCGGCGTGGCGCTGTCAATTCATCATGTGTCTTATATAAGACAACTTTTCGTGGACGGTCGGCGTGAAATGTGCTGAAATTTCTCTCCATGAATCGTGATCCAGCCCGACCCGCGTTGCGCGTCGCGTCGCCGACTTTCAGCCCGCTTTACCGCCAGATCAAGGACTTCATGATCCGCGGTCTCGAGGTGGGCGAGTGGGGCCCGGGCGACGCCATTCCCAGCGAAGGCGAACTGGCTGCCCGTTTCAACGTCAGCCAGGGAACGGTGCGCAAGGCCATCGACGAAATGGCCGCGGAGAACCTGCTGGTCCGCCGCCAGGGCAAGGGCACCTTCGTCGCGACGCACGACGACCCGCGTTCCTTCTACCGCTTTCTCCGCCTGGTGCCAGACGATGGCCGCTTGATGCATGCGGTCAGCGTTCCGCTTTCCTGCATGACCGAAGAGGCCGACGAGGAAGTGGCGGCGATTCTCGGCATCGCCGTCGGCGACCCGGTCATCCATGTCGAGCGCCTGTTGCGCTTCAACGGCGAGAACGTGGTGCTCGACCGCATCTACCTGCTGGCCGACCTCTTCGCCG
Source organism: uncultured beta proteobacterium (assembly GCA_963736845.1). Lineage (GTDB taxonomy): Bacteria > Pseudomonadota > Gammaproteobacteria > Burkholderiales > Rhodocyclaceae > Azonexus. The sequence goes on along the minus strand of CAVTQL010000020.1, from coordinate 64,844 downwards.
GGCTGACGCTGGAGCGGCTGAACGGGGGGGAGCGTTCCCTGTACAGCCTGTTCGAAAACGAGTTCGGCGTGCGCATGATCCGGGCCGAGGAGCGCCTGCGGGCGGTGGCGGCCGACGAGTACAGCGGCGGCCTGCTTGGTGTGCCGGTGGGGGCGCCGCTGCTGCTGGTCGAACGGATCGCGCACACCTATGGCGACAAGGCGGTCGAGTGGCGGCGCGGCCTCTACTGCACGACACGGCACCATTACCGGAACGATCTCGGCTAGCAGCTGGATCCGAGATGCTATCGCCCAAAATGGCATCTGTGGCGCTCGCCAGCGTGCTATTGAATGTATAATTTCGCTCTTTCCAAACCACGTAAAAGCGGTAAAACCGCATCTTTTCGCGAGGGATGACGTTCATGGCAGAAATGACCATCAAGAAACGTCCAAAGAACTTGGACTTGACCACCATCAAGTTGCCGTTGCCGGGCAAGGTATCGATTCTGCATCGCGTCAGCGGTGCCGGTCTGTTCATCTGTCTGCCGGTGATTCTCTGGCTGTTCTCCGCCAGCCTGAGTTCGGCGGAAACCTTTGCCACCTTCAAGTCGGTGTTCGCCAGCCTGCCCGTCAAGGTGGTCCTGGCCGGCCTGATCTGGGCCTACCTCCATCACTTCTGCGCCGGCGTCCGCTTCCTTCTGCTCGACCTGCACATCGGCATCGACAAGGAAACCGCGAACAAGTCGGCGGTCGGAGTTCTGGCGGTCAGCATTCCGCTGACGCTGATCTTCTGGGGGGTCCTGCTGTGATCAATCGCACCGTTGTCGGCGCCCATTACGGGCTGCGCGACTGGCTCGCGCAGCGCGCGACGGCCGTCATCATGGCGGTCTATACCTTCATCCTGGGCGCCATCCTGCTGGTCGTGCGTCCGGCCAGCTTCGAGGCCTGGCAGGGCGTGTTCGCCAACGGCTTCGTCAAGTTCGTGACTTTCCTGTTCTTCGTCAGCCTTTTCTACCACGCCTGGATCGGCGTGCGTGACATCTGGATGGACTACATCAAGCCGACGGGCTTGCGCGTGACCCTGCACGTGCTGACCATTTGCGCGCTGGTTGGTTACACCGCCTGGGCTGCTGCGATTCTCTGGAGGCTGTAAGCGTGAGTATTCCTGTTCTCAAATTTGATGCGGTCATCGTTGGCGCCGGTGGCGCCGGCCTGCGGTCCGCGATCCAGTTGTCCGAAGCCGGCCTGAAGACCGCCGTGCTTTCCAAGGTATTCCCCACCCGCTCGCATACCGTCGCCGCGCAGGGTGGCGTCGCCGCTTCGCTCGGCAACTCCGAGGAAGATCACTGGCACGTGGCACATGTACGATACCGTCAAGGGCTCCGACTGGCTCGGCGACCAGGATGCGATCGAGTTCATGTGCAAGAAGGCCAACGAAGTGGTGGTCGAGCTCGAGCACTATGGCATGCCGTTCGACCGTACCGACGACGGCAAGATCTACCAGCGCCCGTTCGGCGGCCACATGTCCAACTTCGGCGAAAAGCCGGTGCGCCGTTCCTGCGCTGCCGCTGACCGTACGGGTCACGCCATGCTGCACGCCATGTACCAGCGCAACGTCAAGGCCAACACCCAGTTCTTCGTCGAGTGGATGGCGCTGGACCTGATCCGCGACGCGGAAGGACATGTCCTGGGCGTCACGGCGATGGAAATGGAAACCGGGCAGATCGTGATCTTCCATTCGCGCGCCACCATCTTCGCGACCGGCGGTGCCGGCCGGATCTACTACTCGTCGACCAACGCCTTCATCAATACCGGTGACGGCCTCGGCATGGCGGCACGCGCCGGCATTCCCCTCGAAGACATGGAGTTCTGGCAGTTCCACCCGACCGGGGTGGCCGGCGCCGGTGTCCTGATCACCGAAGGCGTGCGCGGCGAAGGCGGTATCCTGCGCAACAGCAGCAAGGAGCGCTTCATGGAGCGCTACGCGCCGAACGCCAAGGATCTCGCTTCGCGTGACGTCGTTTCCCGCGCCATGGCGACCGAAATAAAGGAAGGTCGCGGCTGCGGTGTGAACAAGGACTATGTCCTGCTCGACATCACCCACCTCGACCCGGCCACCATCATGAAGCGCCTGCCGGGCATCCACGAAATCGGCATCCAGTTCGCCGGTGTCGATTGCCTCAAGGAGCCGCTGCCGGTCGTCCCGACCTGCCACTACCAGATGGGCGGTATCCCGACGCATTACTCCGGTCGCGTGGTGATGCCGCAAGGCGGCGACATGTCGGCCGTCGTGCCCGGCTTCTACGCCGGTCGGCGAATGCGCCTGTGCCTCCGGTGCACGGCGCCAACCGCCTCGGTACGAACTCGCTGCTCGACCTGCTGGTCTTCGGCAAGTCCGCCGGCGACTCCGCCGTCGAGGATCTCAAGGCCGGCTGCGCCCACCGCGAGTTGCCCAAGGACGTGGCCGACAAGACCCTGGCCCGCATCAGCGCACTGGACAACCGCAAGGGTGGTGCCAGCGTGCACGAAACCCGCCTGGCCATGCAGCGCACGATGCAGGATCACGCCGGCGTCTTCCGTTTCGGCGACATGCTGAAGCAGGGCGTCGAGAAGATTCTCGAAGTCGAGAAGGCAGCTCGCCAGCTCGAGATCAAGGACAAGTCGATGGCCTGGAACACGGCCCGTACCGAAGCGCTCGAGATGGAAAACCTGATCGAGGTCGCCAAGGCGACGATGATCTCCGCCGAGGCGCGCAAGGAATCCCGTGGTGCGCACGTCCGCGACGATGCGCCGGACACCGCCGAGTTCCCGAACGGACGTAACGACAAGGAATGGCTCAAGCACACGCTGTTCTCTGCGGTTGAACAACTCGATCAGCTACAAGCCGGTCAACATGCAACCCCTGACCGTCGAGGCCGTGGCCCTCAAGACGCGCTCGTACTAACTGGAGTCCAGAATGAGCAAACGCATGGTTCAATTCAGCATCTATCGCTACGATCCGGACAAGGACGACGCGCCGTACATGCAGGAGATCTCGGTCGAACTCGAGCCGACTGACCGCAAGCTGCTGGACGCGTTGACCAAGCTGAAGGCCAAGGACGACGCCATTTCCTACCGTCGCTCCTGCCGTGAAGGCGTCTGCGGTTCCGATGCGATGAACATCAACGGCAAGAACGGCCTGGCCTGCCTGACCGACATCGACAGCCTCAAGCAGCCGATCGTCCTGCGCCCGCTGCCCGGCCTGCCGGTCATCCGCGACCTGATCGTCGACATGACCCAGTTCTTCAAGCAGTACCACTCGATCAAGCCCTACCTGATCAACAACGATCCGCCGCCGGAGCGCGAGCGCCTGCAGTCGCCGGAAGACCGCGAGGAACTGAACGGCCTCTACGAGTGCATCCTCTGCGCCTGCTGCTCGACCTCCTGCCCGTCGTTCTGGTGGAACCCGGACAAGTTCGTCGGCCCCGCTGGCCTGCTGGCTGCCTACCGCTTCATCGCCGACACCCGCGACCAGGCGACCAGCGAGCGCCTCGACAACCTCGAGGATCCGTATCGCCTGTTCCGCTGCCACAGCATCATGAACTGCGTCGACGTCTGCCCGAAGGGGCTGAACCCGACGCAGGCGATCGGCAAGATCAAGGACATGATGGTGCGGCGCGCCGTTTGATGCGGCGGGAGGACTACGAACGCCTGCGCTGGCGCTGTATCCGTCGCGGCCTGCTGGAAGTGGACATCGCGCTCACCCGGTTTCTCGACGAGCGCTTCGACGGCCTCGACGAGCAAGGGCAGCAGGCATTTGTGGAACTTGCCGATATGGAGGATCATGATCTGTGGTACCTGATCAGCGGCCAGGCCGAATGCGACGATCCACGCCTCGAACCCGTGGTGGCGATGCTGCGTAAGAGTTGAGTAAGGTGGATGTACTAGCTTGATCATTCTGGTTTTTTTTGCAGTGCACTGATAACCGATACGTGTAAAGGGATAACACGATGACGACCGAACGCAAGGCAACGCTGGCGATTGACGGACAAGCGCCCGTCGAATTTCCGATCATGACCCCGACGCATGGCAACGACTGCATCGACATTCGTACGCTGGGCGGCAAGACGGGCTTGTTCACCTACGACTCGGGCTTCCTGTCGACGGCGAGCTGCAAGTCGCGGATCACCTTCATCGATGGCGACAAGGGTGAACTGCTCTATCGCGGTTATCCGATCGAGCAACTGGCCGAGAACTGCAACTTCCTCGAAGTCACCTACCTGCTGAAGAATGGCGAACTGCCGAATGCTCAGCAGAAGTTTGCTTTCGAAACGACCATCAAGCAGCACACGATGGTGCACGAGCAACTGACCAAGTTCTACTCGGGCTTCCGCCGTGACGCCCACCCGATGGCCGTCATGGTCGGTGTCGTCGGCGCGCTGTCCGCCTTCTACCACGACGCGATGGATTTCTCCGACGCCGAGCACCGCAACATCAGCTTCAACCGTCTCGTCGCCAAGATGCCGACCATCGTCGCCATGGCCTACAAGTACAACACCGGCGCCCCGTTCATGTACCCGGACAACGAACTGGACTACACCGCCAACTTCATGCGCCTGATGTTCGGCACGCCGTGCGAGAAGTACAAGCCGAACCCGGTGCTGGTCAATGCGCTCGACACCATCTTCACCCTGCACGCCGACCACGAGCAGAATGCCTCGACCTCGACGGTGCGCCTGGCCGGCTCCTCCGGCGCCAACCCGTTCGCCTGCATCGCTGCCGGCATCGCCTGCCTGTGGGGTCCGGCGCACGGCGGCGCCAACGAAGCCTGCCTGGAGATGCTGGAAGAGATCGGCGACGTCTCGCGCGTCGGCGAATACATCAAGCGCGCCAAGGACAAGAACGATTCCTTCAAGCTGATGGGCTTCGGCCACCGCGTGTACAAGAACTTCGACCCGCGCGCCAAGCTGATGCGCAAGGTGTGCGGTGACGTGCTGAACGAACTCGGCCTGCAGAACGACCGCCTGTTCAAGCTGGCGATGGAACTGGAGAAGATCGCGCTGGAAGACGATTACTTCGTCGAGAAGAAGCTCTACCCGAACGTCGACTTCTACTCGGGCATCGTCCAGAAGGCGATCGGCATCCCGACCGAGATGTTCACCTGCATCTTCGCGCTGGCCCGCACGGTCGGCTGGATGACGCAGTGGGAAGAGATGATCAGCGATCCGGAATACAAGATCGGCCGTCCGCGCCAGCTCTACATCGGCGCTGCCCGTCGCAACGTCGTGCCGCTGGCCCAGCGCGGCTGAGTCGGAAAACGGGCGGCCTCCGGCCGCCCTTTTTTACCCGCAGAAACCGCACTCGCAGAAAAGACAATACCCTCAAGGGGAAGCCTATGACCACGATGAATCAACTCTTCGACAGCACGATGTTTTTTGGTGGCAATGCGCCATTCGTCGAAGAGCTCTACGAGAACTATCTCGAGAATCCGACCGCCGTCCCCGCGGAATGGCGTGACTATTTCGACCGCCTGGCCCAGATGCCGGGTTATGTCGCCCGCGACGTCGCCCACGCGCCGGTGGTCGCCGCCTTTGCCGAATTGGCCAGGGACGGCGGTTTCCGTCCGGTGGCGCAGGCTGCCGGCGGCGATGGCAAGAAGCAGGTTTCGGTGCTCCAACTGATCAATGCCCACCGCATTCTCGGTACGCGCTGGGCGGAGCTCGATCCGCTCAAGCGGATGCCGCGCCCGGCGATCCATGAACTCGAACTGTCCTTCTACGGCTTTTCCGATGCCGACCTGAACCAGACCTTCAATGTCGGGTCGTTCAGGGGCACGCCGGAGAACGCCAAGCTTGGCGACATCGTTGCCGCCCTCCGGGAGACCTACTGCGGTTCGGTCGGCGTCGAGTACATGTACATGAGCGACTATGCCGAGAAGCGCTGGCTGCAGGAGCGCCTCGAGACCATCCGCTCGCGCCCCACCTACGGCGCCGATCAGAAAAAGCGCCTGCTGGAGCGGTTGACCGCAGCCGAGACCCTCGAGCGCTACCTGCACACCAAGTATGTCGGGCAGAAGCGTTTCTCGCTGGAGGGTGGCGAGTCGCTGATCGTCGCGATGGACGAGGCGATCCGCAGCGGCGGCGTGCTCGGTGTCGATGAAGTCGTCATCGGCATGGCCCACCGCGGCCGTCTCAACGTGCTGGTCAACACGCTGGGCAAGGCGCCGTCGATGCTCTTCGCCGAATTCGAGGGCAAGAAGGCTTCCGACCTGTCAGCCGGCGACGTCAAGTACCACATGGGCTTCTCGTCCGACGTCTCCACCCCGGGCGGTCCCTGCCACCTGACGCTTTCGTTCAACCCGTCGCACCTCGAAATCGTCAACCCGGTCGTCGAGGGTTCGGTCTATGCCCGCCAGTTGCGGCGTGGCGCCGAGGGCAGGGCCAAGGTCCTGCCGGTCCTGATCCACGGCGACTCCGCGGTGGCCGGCCAGGGCGTCAACCAGGAAATGCTCAACTTCGCGCAGACGCGCGGCTATGGCACGGGCGGCACGCTGCATATCGTCGTCAACAACCAGATCGGCTTCACCACCAGCGACCCGCGCGACTACCGCTCCGGCCACTACTGTACCGACATCTTCAAGATGGCCGATGCGCCGATCTTCCACGTCAATGGTGACGATCCCGAAGCCGTCGCGCTGGTCACCCAGCTCGCGATCGAGTTCCGCCAGACGTTCAGCAAGGATGTCGTCGTCGACATCATCTGCTTCCGCAAGCTCGGCCACAACGAACAGGACGAGCCGATGGTGACCCAGCCGCTGATGTACAAGATCATCAGCAAGCACCCGGGTACCCGCAAGCTTTACGGCGACAAGCTGATCGCCGAGGGCGTCCTGGGAGCCGACGGTCCCGACCAGATGATCGCCGAGTACCGCGCTCACCTCGACAAGGGCGAGCTGCTCTACAACCCGGTCCTGGCCGGCTACCTGCACCCGAACGTGATCGACTGGATGCCGTTCCTGACCAAGGACTACATCGAGAACTGCGATACGACGGTGCCGGTCAAGGAACTGCAGCGCCTCTCGCAGCGCCTGACCACGATGCCCGACGGGCTACGCGCTCCACTCGCGGGTCAAGAAGATCGTCGAGGACCGCGCCGCGATGGGCGAGGGCAAGCTGCCGGTCGACTGGGGCATGGCCGAGAACCTGGCCTACGCGTCGCTGCTGGTTTCCGGCTACGGCGTGCGCATCTCCGGCGAGGACGTCGGTCGCAGCACCTTCTTCCACCGCCATGCCGCCTTCCACGACCAGAACCGCGAGAACTGGGACGAGGGCACCTACTTTCCACTTCAGCACCTGCAGGAAAAGCAGGCCCGCTTCCAGTGCTTCGATTCGGTCCTCTCCGAAGAAGCCGTGCTCGCCTTCGATTACGGTTACGCCTCGGCGAATCCCTACGAGCTGGTAATCTGGGAAGGCCAGTTCGGCGACTTCGCCAACGGCGCCCAGGTCGTCATCGACCAGTTCATCGCTTCCGGCGAAGCCAAGTGGGGACGTGCCTGCGGTCTCGTCATGCTGCTGCCGCACGGCTACGAGGGCCAGGGGCCCGAGCACTCGTCGGCCCGCATCGAACGCTACATGCAGTTGTGCGCCGAGATGAACATGGAAGTCTGCGTGCCGACGACGGCCGCCCAGGTCTTCCACATGCTGCGCCGCCAGGCGCTGCGCATGCAGCGCAAGCCGCTGATCGTCATGTCGCCGAAGTCGCTGCTGCGCCACAAGGATGCCTGCTCGTCGCTCGACGAACTGGCCAACGGCCAGTTCCAGCCGGTGATCGGCGAAGTCGACAAGGTCGACGCCAAGAAGGTCACCCGCGTCGTCCTCTGCGCCGGCAAGGTCTACTACGACCTGGTGGCGGCCCGCCGCGAGAGGAAGATCGCCAACATCGCCATCGCCCGCGTCGAGCAGCTCTATCCCTTCCCGAAGGAGCACCTCGAGAAGGAACTGGCGAAGTACCCGAAGGCGACCGAAATCGTCTGGTGCCAGGAAGAGCCGCGCAACCAGGGCGCCTGGTACTGGATCGCGTCGCGTCACCACCTCGACACCCAGCTCGGTGCGAAGCAGCGCCTGCTGCTGGTGTCGCGGCCGGCCTCGTCGTCGCCGGCGGTCGGCTATCTGGCCAAGCACAACGAGCAACAAAAGGCACTGATCGAGTCCGCCCTGGGCAAGATCGAGTACTGATAACTACAGCAGAGTGGAGTCCCTATGATCATCGAAGTCCAAGTACCTCAGTTGTCCGAGTCGGTTGCCGAAGGCACGCTGGCCTCCTGGAAGAAAAAGATCGGCGACGCGGTTGCCCGCGACGAGATCCTGATCGACATCGAGACCGACAAGGTCGTCCTCGAAGTGCCGTCGCCCGCTGAAGGCGTCCTCGTCGAGATTGTCAAGGCTGACGGCGAGACGGTCGTCTCGGGCGAACTGATCGCCCGTATCGACAGCGAAGCCAAGGCCGGTGCCGCCGTCCCGGCTGCCGAAGCGCCCAAGGCCGTGGCTGCGGCGCCGGCTGCCGCTTCCGCCCCGGCGGCGGCAGCGCCGGCTGGCACGGCCAGCCCGGCCGCCCGCAAGATTCTCGACGAGAAAGGCGTCGCCGCCGCCGACGTCGCCGGTAGCGGTCGTGGCGGTCGTGTGACCAAGGAAGATGCCGTCGCCGCCCAGCCGAAGGCAGCGGCGCCGTCCGGTCCGGTCGCCGCGCCGGCCGCTGCCACCGTGTCGTTGCCGATGCCGCCGACCGGCGTCGATGCTGCTCCCCGCACCGAACAGCGCGTGCCGATGTCCCGCCTGCGCGCCCGCGTCGCCGAGCGTCTGCTGCAGTCGCAGGCGACCAATGCCATCCTGACCACATTCAACGAAGTCAACATGGGTCCGATCATGGCGCTGCGCAAGCAGTACGCGCGAGAAGTTCGAGAAGACCCACGGCGTCCGCCTCGGCTTCATGGGCTTCTTCGTCAAGGCCGCCTGTGCCGCGCTGCAGAAATTCCCGGTCATCAACGCCTCGGTCGACGGCAACGACATCGTCTATCACGGCTACATCGACATCGGCATCGCCGTCGGTTCGCCGCGTGGCCTGGTCGTGCCGATCCTGCGCAACGCCGACCAGATGACGGTCGCCGAGATCGAGAAGAAGATCGCCGAATTCGGCAACAAGGCCAAGGACGGCAAGTTGTCGATCGAGGATCTGACCGGCGGTACCTTCTCCATCTCCAACGGCGGGGTGTTCGGTTCGATGTTGTCGACCCCGATCATCAACCCGCCGCAATCCGCGATCCTCGGCATCCATGCCACCAAGGACCGCGCCGTGGTCGAGAACGGGCAGGTCGTCGTGCGTCCGATCAACTACCTGGCGATGTCCTACGACCACCGCATCATCGATGGCCGCGAAGCCGTCCTCGGTCTGGTGACCATGAAGGAAGCGCTGGAAGATCCGACCCGCCTGCTGCTCGGCGTCTGATCCAGTTATCAGGATCCAGTTGCCTGGGATCGAGTGAGAGAGCGGTTTCGCTCGATCCTCGATCCTGTTTGCTAATTACTCTCGGAGTTTCTACATGTCCAAGCAATTCGACGTGCTCGTTATCGGTGGCGGTCCCGGCGGCTATATCGCGGCTATTCGCGCCGCGCAGCTCGGCTTCTCGGCCGCCTGCTGCGAATCGAACCCGTATGCCGACCCGAAGGGTGAGCCGCGCCTCGGCGGCACCTGCCTGAACGTCGGCTGCATCCCGTCCAAGGCGCTGCTGCATACCTCGCACCTGTTCGAGGAGGCCGCGCACAGCTTCGCCGGCCAGGGCATCGGCATCTCCGCGCCGACCATCGACGTGCCGGTCATGAAGGCACGCAAGGATGGCGTGGTCAACCAGTTGACCGCCGGCATCAAGGGCCTGCTGCGCAAGAACAAGGTGACCTTCCTGGCCGGGCACGGCGCTTTCGTCGGCAAGGAAGGCGACCTGTGGAAGGTCGCCGTCGGCGACGAGGAGGTGCTGGCCAGGCAGGTCATCGTCGCCACCGGCTCCAAGGCGCGCCACCTGCCGAACCTGCCGGTCGACGACAAGATCGTCATGGACAACATCGGGGCGCTCGACCAGGAATCCGTGCCGAAGAAGCTCGCGATCATCGGCGCCGGTGTCATCGGCCTCGAAATGGGTTCGGTCTGGCGGCGCCTCGGCGCCGAGGTGACCATCCTCGAGGCGATGCCGGAATTCCTCGCGGTGGCCGATCACGATGTCGCCAAGGAAGCCGCCAAGCTGTTCGCCAAGCAGGGCCTCAACATCAAGACCGGGGTCAAGATCGGCGACGTCAAGACGACCCGCAAGGGCGTTTCGATCGCCTACGACGACGTCGATGGCAACGCGCAGAAGCTCGATGCTGACCGTCTGATCGTGTCGATCGGCCGTATCCCGAACACCGACGGCCTCAACGCCGAGGCGGTCGGCCTGCAACTCGACGAGCGCGGCTTTGTCGCGGTCGACGGCCACTGCAAGACCAATTTGCCGGGTGTCTGGGCGATCGGCGACGTCGTGCGCGGGCCGATGCTGGCGCACAAGGCGCATGAAGAGGGCGTCATGGTTGCCGAGTTGATCGCCGGCCAGGCCGGTCACTGCAATTTCGACACCATCCCCTGGGTGATCTACACCGCACCGGAAATCGCCTGGGTCGGCAAGACCGAGCAGCAGCTCAAGGCCGACGGCATCGCCTGCAAGGTCGGCAAGATCCCGTTCCTGGCCAACGGCCGGGCGCTGGGCATGGGTGATCCGTCCGGCTTCGTCAAGATGCTCGCCTGCGCGCAGACCGACCGCATCCTCGGCGTCCACATCATCGGTGCCAACGCCTCCGAGCTGATTTCCGAATGCGTGGTGGCGATGGAGTTCGGTGGCGCTTCGGAAGACCTTGCCCGCATCTGCCACGCCCACCCGACGCTGTCGGAATCGGTACACGAAGCGGCGCTGGCCTGCGACAAGCGGGCGCTGAACTTCTGAGCGGCCGGTACGCCATAGCGGCGCGTGGACGCGCCGCACGAAATTCGGAAAGTACACGAAGAGTCCTGCGGGGCTCTTTGTTTTTTCAGTGTTTCGGGCGATACTGAGTTCCATCGGCAATGACCAATTGGCAGGCGAACGGAATGCGCAGCGACGGTGATCGATTCGCCCTTCTCGACGATGTCACGCAACCGGACGCCGACCCGGAGCGGGAAGCCTGCTGGCCGCTGCTCGTCGTCGATGACGACGACGACGTCCACCATGCGACCGAATTTGCTCTGCATGGCCTGCGCGTCCTCGGCCGTCCGCTCGAATTCGTGCACGCTGCCAGCGCGGCCGAAGCGATCGCGCTGCTCGCCCGCCGGGACGATGTCGCCCTCGTCCTCCTCGACGTCGTCATGGAGAGCGAGGATGCCGGTCTGCAGGCGGTGGAGCGCATCCGCGGCGAACTGGACATGGCCGCCGTGCGCATCATCCTGCACACCGGGCAGCCCGGCTATGCGCCCGAACTCGAGGCGGTCGGCCGCTACGACATCAACGACTACAAGACCAAGAGCGAGCTTACCCGCAGCAAGCTGGTCACCGCGGTGACGGCGGCGATCCGCTCGTACGCGCAGATCAGGCGGCTCGAAGCGAACCGCCAGACGCTCGAGCGGATCATCGACGGCACCAACCGCTTCGACGCCGAGTGTGGCCTGGCAACCTTCGCTGACGGCATCATCGCCCAGACCGCGGCGCTGCTCGGCGAGGCGCCGGCCGGCATGGTCTGCATCGGCGCCGCCGACGGACAGCGCCGGCGATGGCGGGGAGGAATGCGTCATCCTGGCAGCTGCCGGGCGCCATGCCGGGTTGGTGAACCAGCCGCTGGCGGCGCTAGCCGATCCGGCGGCGCAGGAGGCGCTCGCAGCCTGCCTGCGCGAGGGCGGCATTCAGCGCCGCGGGCGCTGTCTCGCCCTCAACTTCGGCGGGCGGCAGGGAAGGAAACTCGCCGCCTGTTTCGAGTCGACCGCAGCGATGCCGGAAATCGACCGCCACCTGCTCGACATCTTCTGCAGCAACATCGCGCTGTGCGGTGACAACATCGGTCTGGTCGAACGTCTGCGCCGGACTGCCTATGTCGACGATTTGACCGGCCTGCCCAACCGCGTCGCGCAGATCGAGGCGATCGACCGCCTGACGAGCGAGGGGCAGCCCGGCGAGCGCATGCTGGCACTGGTCGACATCGACAATTTCTCCGAAACCATCGATGCCTTCGGCTACCGCTTCGGCGACCGGCAATTGCAGGGGGTCGCCGCCCGGCTGCGCGCGCTGTTGCCGGTCGACGTCCATGTCGCGCGCGTCGGCGGCGACGTTTTCGGCGTCTATGGCAACGCCGACGTGGTCGACCGTGACCCTCTGCGCACGATCCTGTCCGCCGCGTTCGACAGCGAGGCCGGGCCGCAGACGATTTCCTTCTCGATCGGCCTCGTCCGCGCCGGCGAGGCCGACGCCGGCGGCGCCGAGTTGATGCGCAACGCAGCGATCGCGCTCAAGCGGGCCAAGGTCGGCGGGCCGGGCAACGAAGCGTTTTACACCCCGGCAGTCGGTGAAGAGACGCGCGAACGCGTGCATCTGCTGCACGATTTGCGCGCCGCCTTCGAGGGCGGGCGCCTGTTCCTGGTTTACCAGCCGCAGATCGACCTCGTCAGTGGCCGGGCGCTCGGCGTCGAGGCACTGTTGCGCTGGCGTGACGAAAGCGGCGAGTTCGTCCCGCTCGAACGCTTCATCCCGGTCGCCGAACAATCCGGCCTGATCGTCGGCCTCGGTGCCTGGGTGCTGCGTACCGCACTTGCCGCGCAGCGCGAACTCTTGGCACAGGGTTTCCGGCTGCGCATGGCGGTCAACGTGTCGCCGGTCCAGTTCCGCCATCCCGCCTTCGTCGCGACGGTCGCGGCAGCAGTGGCCGAACTGGCCATCGATCCCGCCCTGCTCGAACTCGAGATCACCGAGTCGGTCGCCCTCCATGGCGGGGCACAGATCGGCGAGCGCCTGCACGACCTCAAGAGGCTCGGCGTAACCATCGCGATCGACGATTTCGGGACCGGCTTCTCGTCGCTGAGTTACCTTGACCGCCTGCCGGCCGACTGCCTGAAGATCGACCGCAGCTTTGTCCATGCCCTCGACGAGCGCTTGAGCGGGGCGCAGATCGCCGATCTCGTGGTTCAACTTGGCAAGCGCCTGGGCATGCGGGTGCTGGCGGAGGGTATCGAAGTCGCCGCGCAGTGGCAGACGCTGGTCGACATGGGCTGCGGCGAAGGGCAGGGGTGGCTGTACGCGCCGGCGCTGCCGGTCGCCGAACTCATCCCCTGGCTGCGCGGCCGGGAGCGCTGACAGGCGATGGTGCGGGCCGCCTTCCTCGTTCTGCTGCTGGCCGCGCTGGCGGCGTGCTCGCCGCCCGAACCGCTGCGCATCGGTTTCATCGGCGGCCTGAGCGGACGTGTCGCCGACCTCGGCGAAGCGGGGCGCAACGGCGCGCAGATTGCCGTCGAGGAGTTCAACCAGGCCGGCGGCATCAACGGTCTTCCCGTCGAGCTGATCGTGCGCGACGACGGCCAGAACCCGGAAAAGGCGATCGCCGCGGTGAACGACCTGGTGGCGATGCGGGTCGCGGCGATCGTCGGGCCGATGACCAGCGCGATGGCCGACGTCGTCCTGCCGATCGCCCAGCGTAGCGGGGTCGTGCTGGTCAGTCCGACGGTGACTGCGCGCAAGTTCTTCGGTCTCGACGACAATCTCTTCCTCGTCATGTCGAGCACCCGGGAAGAAGCCGCGCTGAGTGCCGACTTCCACTACCGGCACAACGGCACGCGGCGGGTGGCGGCGATCCACGACCTGCGCAACCGCTCCTACACGGAAAGCTGGCTCGAGGATTTCACCGTCGCGTTCCAGGCGCTCGGCGGCGACGTCGTGCCGGTTGCCTACGAATCCAGCCCGGATGCCGATGTCCAGGGCATCGTCCGGCGGGCGCTCGACAGCCGTCCGGATGCCGTGCTGCTGATCACCAGCGCCGTCGATGCGGCGCGCTTCGCCCAGAAGATCCGCGCGCAGGAACCGGCGCTGCTGTTGTTCGCGTCGCAGTGGGCGACCACCGAGCGGCTGATCGAACTGGGCGGCAAGGCCGTGGAGGGCATGGTGCTGCACAACTACTTCGATCAGGCGAGCACGGCGGAGGGTCTGCAGCGCCTGCGGCGCGCCTATGGCGAGCGCTTCCAGCGCGAGCCGGGGTTTGCCGGGGTGGCGGCCTACGATGCGACGCGCGCGGTGCTCGAAGCGGCGGCCCGGCGCACCGGCAACGAATCGCTGCGCGACGCGCTGCAGAAGCGCGGCCCCTTCGCCGGTGCCGAAGGAGACATCACCTTCGACAGTTCCGGCGACAGCCGTCGCGTTCCGCACATCACGGTGGTGCAGGACGGCCGCTTCGTCGTTCTGCACTGAGGAGGCGTCTTGAGGCTGCCCGGCGGGTGGATCGCGAGCGGCGAGTGGCGGCTGCGCACCTCGCTGGTCGTGCTGCTGGTCGTCGCCACCGTCGTCACCTTCGGGGTCATCGCCGCCGGCGTTCTGGCCTGGCGCGTGCCGGCGGCGCTCGCGGAGGATGCCGCGCGCATGCGCAGCGAAGCGGTTCGCCTGGCGCACCATCTGGAACAGTTGCTGAGCGGCCTCGAGGGCCGGCTGGGAGCGCTGGCGGGCCTCGATGCGGGACTGCCGCCCGAACAAGGCAGGCGTCTGCTCGATGCGGTCGTCGCCGAAGGCGGCTTTCAGGCTGTCTATCTGCTCGGCCGCGACGGGCGCGTCGAGCATGTCGCGCTGCCGCCCGGCTGGACCAACGCGCAGGCCAGCCTGCAGGGCGCCGACCTGTCGCGCAATCCGCTGTTCAGCGCCGCCCGCCATCTCGACCGCCGGGTCTGGAGCGACCGCTACCTGTCCGCGCTGACCGGCGAATCGACCGTCGGGCTGGCGATCCCCTTCGCCGACCATGTCCTGCTCGGCGAGGTGGCGCCCGATTTCGCGCAGTACGCCATCGGCAGCGGCGCCGAGGGCCGGGCCAACCCGGTGCTGGTGGTCGATCGCGCCGGGGAATACGTGGCGGGCAGGAACCTCGCGGAGAGCGACAGGCTGCGCAACTGGGCGGCCGACCTGCGTGATCTGCCCGACACTGCCGATGGCGGCGAACGGTGCTGTCCGCCAGCTCGGCTTTGCCGGCGTACTCCACGATACCGGCATCGCGCGCTCGGGCAAGCTGGACTGGACCTTCATGGTGGCGGTGCCGGCCGGACTGGCGAATCCGCAGGTACGGGCGACGGTGGCGATCGTCTTCGGCGGCTTCCTCGCCTCGATGCTGCTGGCGCTGGTCCTCGCCCCGCTCTGGGCATCGCGGATGAGTTCCCCGTTGCGCGCGATGATCGCGGAGACCCGTGCGCTGACCACGGGCAAGTTCGGCGGCAGCATCACGCGCGGGCCGATCCGGGAATTCAACCAGTTGGCGACCGACATGGAGACGATGGCCGAGGCGATCCGCGAGCGCCAGAGCGAGCTCAGGCAGAGCGAGGGGCGCCTGCGCCAGAGCCTGCAGAACGTCCGCCAGCTCAACCTCGAACTCGAGGAGCGGGTAGAGCGGCGGACGGCCGACCTGGCGCACGCCAACGACGAGCTTTCGGCAGCGATGGAAACGCTGAAGATGGCCCAGACCGAACTGGTGCGCAGCGAGAAGCTGGCATCGCTCGGCAGCATCGTCGGCGGCGTCGCCCACGAGTTGAACACGCCGATCGGCAACGGCGTCATGGCGGTATCGACGCTGCACGACGAAGTCGGCAGCTTCCGCGGCGAAATTGCCAAGGGGCTGCGGCGGGCGACGCTGGATGCCTTCGTCGACCGGGTCGAACGCGGCAGCGAGATCGCGCTGCGCAATCTGAAGCGCGCCAACGAACTGATCGCCAGTTTCAAGCAGGTCGCGGTTGACCAGACCAGCGTCCAGCGCCGGCGCTTCCGGCTCGGCGAGGTGGTCGACGAGATCCTGCTGACCTTGCAGCCGACGCTGCGGCGCACGCCGTACACGGTGCGCGCGCGGATCCCGGCGGGCGTGGAGATGGATAGCTACCCCGGCCCGCTCGGACAGGTGCTGACCAACCTGCTGAACAACGCCCTGACGCACGGTTTCGAGGGCCGGCACCACGGGCTGATCGAGATCGTCGCCGAGCCGCTTGCCGATGACCGCGTCTGCCTGACCGTCACCGATGACGGTAGTCGGCATCCCGCCGGCGCTGGCCGACCGCGTCTTCGATCCCTTCGTCACCAGCAAGCTCGGGCGCGGCGGCAGCGGGCTCGGCCTGCACATCGTCTGGAGCACCGTCACGGCCGTGCTCGGCGGCAGCATCTCCTTCACCAGCGAGGCCGGCCACGGGACGACCTTCCGCGTCATCGTGCCGCTCGTTGCGCCGCGTCAGCCGCCCGCCGGCTGAGTTATCATTTCGTCCCATGCCGCACAAGAAACTGAATGTCCCCCCCCGGGGCATGCTCGACGCCTACGAGGCCCTGCTCAAGGCCCGGAGCTATGTCGCCGACGCTGCGCAGATGGCCGCCGCCGGTGCGCTGCAGGCGCTCTACGGAAATCTGCTCGCTTTCAAGGTCGACCGTAACAGCACCTTCAAGCGCCTGCTGGCACCGCCCGCACCCCCGCGCGGCATCTATTTCTGGGGCGGCGTCGGGCGCGGCAAGAGCTTCCTGATGGACTGCTTCTACGATGCCGTCCCCTACCGGCGCAAGAAGCGCATCCACTTCCACGCCTTCATGCAGCAGATTCACCACGACCTGGAAAAATACAAGGGCGAGCCCGACCCGATGCTCAAGGTCGCCGGGCAGATCGCCCGCGACGTGCGCCTGCTCTGCTTTGACGAATTCCATGTTTCCGACATCGCCGACGCGATGATTCTCGGGCGGCTGGTTGACGGGCTGTTCGCCAAGGGGGTCATCCTCGTCATGACCTCGAACTACCCGCCCGATGGCCTCTACCCGAACGGCCTGCAGCGCGACAGCTTCCTGCCGACCATCGCGCTGCTCAAGCGCCATCTCGACGTGCTCGAAGTCGAAGCCGGCGTCGATTACCGCCTGCGCGCGCTGGAGCTGGTCGAGATCTACCATCATCCGGCCTCCGGCGACGCCGAGCGCAAGATGCTCGACTACTTCCGCATGGTCGCCGGCGAGGAGGGCAGGAAAGGCGGCCACATCGAGGTGCTCGGACGCAACATCGATACCGTCCGCCGCGGCCACGGCGTCATCTGGTTCGACTTCAGGACCCTGTGCGGCGGCCCGCGCTCGCAAAACGACTATCTCGAAATCGCCCGCGGCTACCATACCGTGCTGCTCTCGCACATTCCGCGGATGACACAGCACCAGGCCTCCGAGGCGCGGCGCTTCACCTGGCTGGTCGATGTCTTCTACGACCACCGGGTCAAGCTGATCGCCACCGCCGACTGTCCCGCGGGAGCCCTCTACACCGAGGGCACCCAGGCGCGCGAATTCGCCCGCACGGTGAGCCGGCTGACCGAGATGAACTCGCGCGCCTACCTCGCCCTGCCGCACCTGGCGAACTGACCGCCATGGGCATGCCGAGCCTGCCGGCCGACCTCGCGATCGACCTCCGCCAACTGGTCATGACGATCGCCCACGCGGTCGACCTCGTCGGCGTCGACGACTTGCTGCACGGCCGCCGGGTTGGCATGCTCGCCCGCGAGCTGGCCGGCCAGCTCGGCTGGGACGAGCAGACCCGGCTCCTGCTCTACGATGCCGGCCTGCTGCACGACTGCGGCGTCTCGTTCAACACGCGTTCACCGCCGTCTCGTCGCCGACCTCGAATGGGCGGGCGCCAAGGCGCACTGCCTGCGCGGCGAGGAACTGCTTGCCGATTTCGCCCCGCTCGCCCATCTCGCGCCGATCGTCCGCTACCACCACAGCCGCTGGACGTGGCTGCAGAAGCAGTGGCTGGCGGCCGGCACGGCCCTGCATGCCAACCTGATCTTCCTCGCCGACCGCATCGATGTGCTGGCGGCGCCCTTCCATGCCGACCAGACCGTGCTCGCCCATGCCGAAGAGATCCGTGCCCGCCTCGCCGCCGAGCGCGGCCACCTGTTCGCGCCGGAACTGGTCGACGCCTTCCTCGCGCTCTCCGCCGGCGAGGCGTTCTGGCTCGCGCTGCAGCCGGACGCGGTGCGCGAGTACCAGGCCGAGATGGAAGGCCATGGCGAACTGCGTATTGTCGGCTGGAACGAGTTCAAGCGCTGCGCCGACATCTTCGCCCGCATCATCGATGCCAAGTCGCCCTACACCGAACAGCACTCGCGCGGCGTTGCCCGGCTGTCGCGCCATCTCGCCGGCCGTCTCGGCTTGGACGCGGCGGTCTGCGAGAAGATCGAGGTCGCCGGCCTGCTGCACGACATCGGCAAGCTCCAGATCCCCGACGAGATCATCGAGGGTCGCGCGGCGCTGACGGCGCAGGAATTCAATGTCATGAAGAGCCACAGCTACGGCACCCGGCAGGTGCTCAAGCGCCTGCATGCCATCGACGAGATCAGCCGCTGGGCGTCGTACCACCACGAGACGCCGGACGGCCGCGGCTATCCGTTCCACGTCGGTGGTGCCGCCTTGCCGCTCGAGGCGCGCATCATCAACGTCGCCGACATCTTCCAGGCGCTGGCGCAGCAGCGACCCTACCGGGAGCCGCTGCCGCCGGAGAAGATCATTGCCATCCTGCGCCAGCGCGCCGCGCTCGGCCAGGCCGACGCGACGGTGGTCGAGGCGATTGCCGGTGATCTCGCCAACTGCCATCGCATCGCGCTCTGCCGGGAGCGTGACCCGTGCCCGGCGGCGGAAGGGTAGGGCCGATGCGCCGCTGTCTGTGGCTGCTCGTCCTGGCGCTGGCGCTGCCGGCGGCGGCGCAGCAGGACATGGAAATCATTCCGCTGCGCGCCCAGACGCTCGACAGCGTGTTGCCGGTGCTGCTGCCGCTGGTCGAGCCGGGCGGCACGCTGACCGGCATGAACGACCAGATCTTCCTGCGCGCCAGCCGCCGCAACCGCGACGAGATCAAGCGCGTGCTGGCGACCATCGATGTGCCGGCACGCCGGCTGATCATCCGCGTCGCCACCCGTCGCGACGCCGCGATGGCGAGCAGTGGCGCCGACGTCGGCGGGCAGGTGGTCATCGGCAGCGACAGCCGGGCGCGTGTCGATGCCCGCCTGTGGGACACGCAAGGCACGCGCGGCGAGAGCGCCGGGCAGATGGTGCAGACCGTCGAGGGCGGCCAGGCCTACATCAACGTCGGCCGTTCGCTGCCAGTGCCGATGCGCCAGGTGGTGGTCGGTCCGGGCGGCGCGATCGCGGCCAGCGGGACAGTTGTCTACCACGACATCGGTAGCGGCTTCTACGCCAGCCCGCGCCTCAACGGCGACCGGGTGACGATCGCCATCAGCCAGCAGGCGGAGCGCGCCGGTTACGGCGGCATCGATTCGCAGCGGCTGACCACGACGGTATCGGGCCGGCTCGGTGAATGGATCGAGCTGGGCGGCGGCAGCCGGCAGGCGACGGGCAGCCAGGGCGTCATCGCCGGCTACGGTGGTGGCAGCAGCACGGAAGCAGGCAGCGTCTGGCTGCGCGTGGAGGAAGTCAGATGATCCTGAACCGACACATCGGCCAGCAGGCGCCTCTTTCCACGGCGACTTGATCGCGCTGCTGATGCGGCTGATGGCCTGATTCTTCGTATGACTCTGGAGCGACGCAGCCTCGCCGACAACTGGACGCCGAGGATGCCGCGGTCAACCGCTGAAACAGGACGAAATCGGCGACGCCTCAATCCAGCGCGGCGGCGACTTCCACCAGTTCGAAGGCGAGCACGACGACCCACATCAGGATAGTGACGCCGACGGCCGCCGCGGCGATGTCCTTGATCACCTTGATCTTTTCGTTGTGCCGCTCCTCGACGAAGTCGCACAGGGCTTCGATCGCGCTGTTGAACATTTCGGCGACGAGCACCAGCCCGGTCGCCAGCAGCACGAGCAGCACGTCGACCCACGCGCGCAGCGCGAAGATCATCGCCAGCACGACAACCGAAAGGACCAGCTTGTAGGCGACGCTGAAGTCGTAGGCCACGGCGTAGCGCAGCCCCGACAGCACGGTGCGCAGCTTGCGTAGCGGGTGGTAGCCGGCGTCGCCAGTGCCGAGGAACTTGTTCCTCATCGTGCAGTTGCGGGCGACAGGCGCAGCGCGACGAGCGCGACGGCTGCGCCGAGCCCCCAACCGGCGACAACGTCGCTCGGCCAGTGCACCTGCAGGTAGAGTCGCGAGACGCCGACCGTCAGCGCCAGCAGGACCAGGGTCGCCCCCAAGGTCGGGTGCCGGCGCAGCGGCGGCAGCAGGGCCAGCGCCAGAGCCAGCGCCATGGCCTGCGCGGCATGTGCGCTGGGAAACGCGGCATCGGATGGGAGCGCGACGAGTGCCTCGTGCAGTCCGGGACGGCTGCGGTCGGCAGCGAACTTGACGGCATGACAGATCCCCGAACTGGCGAGCAAGGCGGCGGCCGGAATTACCGCCCGGATCGCCCCGTTCCGCGGCGCCAGGCGCCAGCCGGCAAGCAGCGCGAGCGGCAGCAGCAGCCACAAGGACCCCAGCCAGGTGATCCCGGCGGAGATGGCGTCTAGCGTTGGCGTGCGCGCCGCGTCGAATGCCCCTAGCAGGTTGGCGTCGAATCGCTCGATGGTGCCGGCCGGCATGGTGCTTTCAGGCCCGAACCATCAGGAGCCGGCCGAGCTGGCGGGACACCGTCAATGGGCTGCCGCCGTGTGGTCTGACCAGACGCGGGCGGCCTGCGACAGCAGGCGGCCCTCGTCGCCGGTGACGCTGCCGTCGGCGTTGACCAGGCCGAGCATGATCCAGAGTGTCCGCGCGCGCAGCGCCGGGTTTTCGATGTCGCCGAGCAGCAGTTCGATGCTTTCCGGGTCGAGGTCGAGCCTGCCGGACATCGTCCGGTAGGCGCAGGTCATCAAGTCCTCGCAGAACTCATGGACGACGCGGTCGAACGCAGCCTGGTCGAGGCCGATCTGGCCGACGATCTTCTGCTGCTCGAGCGCCTCGAACTCGCTGAGGTCGATGGCGCCGTCGGCCAGCAGCGCGCAGGTGACGATCCTGGCCATGGCTTCCGGGCTGTTGGTGGGGTAGTTGCGCATGGTCGATTCTCCTTGGGTTTGTCCCCCGCCGTTGCGGGTATGGCGTGACTATGGCGGCGATCAATTATAAAATCCAATTAAAGTATTTGTTTGTTGGCATTTAGGAAAACTTATAAATGACACGCCGCCGAATTACCCTGCGCCAGCTCGAAACCTTTGCCGAAGTCGCCCGCCAGGGTAGCTTCACGCGCGCCGCGGATGCGCTGCACTTGACCCAACCGGCGGTGTCGATACAGGTTCGCCAGATCGCCGACACCTTGGGACTGCCGCTGTTCGTGCAGAACGGGCGCGATGTGGCGCTGACGGCAGCCGGCGACGAACTGCTGATCGCGGCGCGTGCGCTCGACGACGTCTGGAACCGCTTCGAGTCGGTAATTGCCGACCTGAAAGGGATGCGCCGCGGCAAGTTGCGCGTGGCGCTGGTAACCACCGCCAAGTATTTCCTGCCGCGCATGCTCGGTGCCTTCTGCGGCCGCTACCCGGACATCGACATCGAACTCGAGATCGCCAACCGGCAGCGCATCGTCGAGCGCATCCGCGGCAACCAGGATGATCTCTACGTGATGGCCTACCCGCCGGAGGAACTCGACATCGTCAGCTATCCCTTCCTCGACAACGAGTATGTCGTACTGGCGCCTGCGACGCACTGGGCGGCAGGGCGCGGCGTGACGCTGGACGATCTGGCCGGTGAGTCCTTCCTGTTGCGCGAGGTCGGTTCGGGGTCGCGCAAGGTCATCGACGAGTATGTTCGCGCCACCGGCGAGCCGCTAAAGGTGCGCCTTTCACTCGCCAGCAACGAAGCAATTCGCGATCTGGTGGCGGCCGGCATGGGTCTCGCCGTGCTGTCGCGGCATGCACTCGGCGACAGCCTCGAGCGTGGCGACCTCGTCGCCCTCGATGTCGCCGGCTTTCCGCTGCGTCGCCCGTGGAGCGTCGTGCACCTGCGAGGCAAGGTGCTGTCCCTGCCGGCGCGGGCCTTTCTCGAAGAGTTGCTGGCCAGCGGCGATGCCGGAATACCAGGGCGCAGGTAGAAAAAACCCGGCACGCGGCCGGGTCCCTGGGGTTAACTTCGCTCGGCTCAGGCGGCGTTGAGCGCCTGGTCGAGGTCGGCGATCAGGTCGTCGATGTGCTCGATGCCGATCGACAGGCGGATCATGTCTTCCGACACGCCGGCCTTGGCCATTTCCTCGGGCCCGAGCTGGCGATGGGTGGTCGTCGCCGGGTGGCAGGCCAGCGTCTTGCAGTCGCCGATATTGACCAGTCGCGTGACCAGTTGCAGCGCGTCCTGGAACTTGCCGCCGCCATCGCGGCCGCCCTTGACGCCGAAGTTGAGGATGCCGGAGGCGCGGCCGCCCATGTACTTCTGGACCAGCGCGTGATCCTTGTGGTCGGGCAGGCCGGCGTAATTGACCCAGCTGACCTTCGGGTGGCTCTTGAGGAACTTGGCGATCTTCAGCGAGTTGTCGCAGATGCGGTCCATGCGCAGCGCCAGCGTCTCGATGCCCTGCAGGATCAGGAAGGCGTTGAAGGGCGAGATCGCGGCGCCCATGTTGCGCAGCGGCACGACGCGGGCGCGGCCGATGTAGGCGGCGGGGCCGAGCGCTTCGGTATAGACGACGCCGTGGTAGGAAACGTCCGGCTTGTTGAGGCGCTTGAACTTGGCCTTGTGCTCGGCCCAGGGGAACTTGCCGGAATCGACGATGATGCCGCCGATGCTGTTGCCGTGGCCGCCGAGGTATTTGGTCAGCGCATGCACGACGATGTCGGCGCCGTGCTCGAAGGGGCGGCACAGGTAGGGCGACGGCACGGTGTTGTCGACGATCAGCGGCACGCCATGCCGGTGGGCGACTTCGGCCAGCGTTTCGAAGTCGACGACATTGCCGAGCGGGTTGCCGACCGATTCGCAGAAGATCGCCTTGGTCTTGCCGTCGATCAGCTTCTCGAAGGCTTCCGGATCGCGGTAGTCGGCGAAGCGCACCTCGATGCCGTATTGCGGCAGGGTGTGGGCGAACAGGTTGTAGGTGCCGCCGTACAGCGTGCGACGAGGTGACGATGTTGTCGCCGGCCTCGGTGATGGTCTGGATCGCGTAGGTGATCGCCGCCATGCCGGAGGCCATGGCCAGCGCGGCGATGCCGCCTTCCATCGCGGCGACGCGCTTTTCCAGCACGTCCTGCGTCGGGTTCATGATGCGGGTGTAGATGTTGCCGGCGACCTTCAGGTCGAACAGGTCGGCGCCGTGCTGGGTGCTGTCGAAGGCGTAGGAGGTGGTCTGGTAGATCGGCACGGCGACCGCCTTGGTGGTCGGGTCGGGCGAGTAGCCGCCGTGGACGGCGATGGTTTCGATCTTCATGCGTGTGTCTCTCTTGGTCTTGTGGTGGAAAAATGGAGTCTAGCAGGCGTTGACCGCAGCCGGGTCAGGCTCGCAGCCGCCGTGTCCAGTCCGCGAGGTCGGCGGTTTCCAGCGTGACGCCGTCCGGCAGCCGCTCGGCCGGCGGCGCGCAGCAGGCCGCTGTTGCACGACTGGCGGCGCCGGCTGCCGGAAATGCCGAGCAGCTTGATCGGCGTCATTGCTGTCTCCTGAAGGGTCGGTGCGAGCCGGCATGATGCGGTATCGCCCGGCGCGCGGCAAGCCTCGCGCCGCCGGGAACCCGGCGGTCTGCTATCCTTGTCGCCATTGGCGGGTTTTTCGGGAGTTCAGGAGATGGTGCCCAATCAGTGGTGTGCTTCGGTCGATGCGACGATCCAGTTGCGCACGGGCTGCAATCCGCTCGAGCAGCACGGGCCGCAGGCGGTGATCGTCCATGCCGATGCGTGGGCGCCGGTCGAGGCGGTGCGCAATCCGCACGACATTGCCGAGGTGATCGACTACGAGGTGATCTTCCTGGCGATCCGTCGGCTCGAAGGCAACCCGCACACGATCTGTCTGGAGACCAGCATCCTCGAGGTGATGGACGCCATCTTCGCGATGCCGGTGGTGAGCAGCGCCTTCGTCGCGATGCACAAGCCGCATGTCTATAACGGGCAGGGTACGCCGGCGATCTCGCTGGCGCTGACGCGCGCGGAATGGCAGAAGCTCGGCCGCTGATCGCCGCCATCGGCGCCGTCGCCGCCAACGGCATGCTCGGCCTCGACGGCTGGCTGCCGTGGGACATTCCCGAGGAACTGGCCTACTTCGAGCGCACCGTCGCCGGCGCGGCGCTGGTCATCGGCCGCCTGACCTACGAATCGATGGACGTCGTGCCGCCGGATTCGTTCATCGTCACGACCCGGCCGGACATGGTCCTGCGCCCCGGCTGCATCGCCTGCGCGTCGGTCGAGGAGGCGCTGCGGCGGGCGGTGGCGACCGGCAAGGACGTCTTCGTGATCGGCGGCGCCGCGGTCTACGCGGCGGCCTGGCCGTATTGCCGGCGCTTCTACCTGACCCGCATCGAGATGCCGTGCGCGGGCGATACCCGCTTCCCCGACAGCATCCCGCTCGAACGGTGGACGCTGGTCAGCGAGGTCCGTGAGACCTTCCGCGAGCGCAGATCCGGGCACGACGTCCTCTGCCGCTTCCAGCAGTACGAACAGGCCGATCCTCGGCCGCTGGACTGAGCCTGTCGCGGTCGACCGCGATTTTTGGGCGAATACCTCTAAAAATTTGGCTTGCAGCGCGGAACGTTCTTCCTTATCCTTCGTTCAAACGAACGTATGAATCATTTTTCGGGAGCTGGTGACCGCCATGGCCGAAGTCCGCAACATCGACACCCGCGAGCGCATCCTCGATGCCGCCGAGCGCCTGTTCATGGCGCACGGCTACGACGGGACGTCGATGCGCCAGATCACCGGCGAGGCGGCCGTCAATCTGGCGGCGGTCAACTACCACTTCGGCTCCAAGGAAATGCTGATGAAGGAGGTGTTCCGCCGCCGCCTCGGCTGGCTGAACGAAGAGCGCCTCCGTGTCCTCGACGAGATGGAAGCTGCCGCCGCCGGCCATGCGCTGAAGCCGTCGCAGATCGTCGATGGCTTCTTCGGCACCCTGCTGCGCATGGGCAGCGACGAGAGTCGTGGCGGCATCACCTTCCTGCGCCTGCTCGGCCGCACGCTGACGGAACCGTCGGAGTTCATCCGCACCGTCCTTTCCGACGAATACGCCGGTCTCAGCGAGCGCTACAAGGCGGCGCTGTTCAAGGCGCTGCCCGACGTGCCCAAGGCGGAGATCGTCTGGCGCTTCCATTTCATGCTCGGCGCGACGGCGTATGCCATCGCCGGCGTCGATGCGCTGAACGTCGGTGTCAACTGGGGAACCGGCGACAGCGAACGTACCGACGCGGCGGAGCGACTGCTGCCGCGCCTGATGTCCTTCCTGCTTGGCGGCCTGCGGGCGCCGCTGCCGCAGTTCGCAGCCGCCGGAGACAATGCGGCTCCCGCGCCGCCTGAACGACCCATTCCTACAAGATTCCTAAGGAGTACAGCACCATGTTCAACACCATCCTCCTGGTTCTCGCGGCGATCGCCGCCGCCGGCACCGTGCTGGTCCTCGTCCGGCCGCTGCGCCGCGCGCTGATCAGCCGTTCGCTGTTCGCGACCTACCGCAAGGTCCTGCCGACGATGTCGGCGACCGAGCGCGATGCGCTCGAAGCGGGCACCGTCTGGTGGGACGGCGACCTGTTCCGCGGCAAGCCCGACTGGAAGAAACTGCACGCCTACCCGACGCCGAAGCTGACGGCCGCGGAGCAGTCGTTCATGGACAACGAGGTCGAGGAAGCCTGCCGCCTGGTCAACGACTGGAAGGTCACGCACGAACTCTACGACCTGCCCCAGGAGGCGTGGCGCTACATCAAGGACAAGGGCTTCCTCGGCATGATCATCCCGAAGAAGTACGGCGGTCTCGAGTTCTCGGCCTATGCCCACTCGCAGATCGTGACCAAGCTGTCAACGCGTTCCTCCGCGCTGTCGGTGTCGGTCATGGTACCGAACTCGCTCGGCCCGGCCGAACTGCTGCTGCACTACGGCACCGAGGAGCAG
Organism: uncultured beta proteobacterium; assembly: GCA_963736845.1. Classification (GTDB taxonomy): domain Bacteria; phylum Pseudomonadota; class Gammaproteobacteria; order Burkholderiales; family Rhodocyclaceae; genus Azonexus. The sequence goes on along the minus strand of CAVTQL010000020.1, from coordinate 38,609 downwards.
AAGAGCCACTACCTGCCGCGCCTGGCCAAGGGCATCGAAGTGCCGGCGTTCGCGCTGACCAGCCCGTGGGCCGGTTCCGATGCCGCGTCGATCCCCGACAGCGGCGTCGTCTGCAAGGGCTTGTGGCAGGGCAAGGAAGTCCTCGGCATGCGGGTGAGCTGGGACAAGCGCTACATCACGCTCGCCCCGGTGTGTACCGTCTTCGGCCTCGCCTTCCACCTCTACGATCCGGACGGCCTGCTCGGCGGCGAAAAGCACATCGGCATCACCTGCGCGCTGGTCCCCTACGACCATCCGGGCGTCGATACCGGTCGCCGCCACTTCCCGCTCAACGCGATGTTCATGAACGGTCCGACGCGCGGCAAGGATGTCTTCATGCCGCTCGATTTCATCATCGGCGGTCCGAAGATGGCCGGCAAGGGCTGGCGCATGCTGATGGAATGCCTGGCCGCCGGCCGCTCGATCTCGCTGCCGTCGTCCAATACCGGCATGGCGCAGATGACGGCGCGCGCCGTCGGCGGCTACGCCCGCGTGCGCAGCCAGTTCAAGATGGCGGTCGGCAGGTTCGAGGGCGTCGAGGAAGCGCTGACCCGCATCGGCGCCTACACCTACATGATGGACGCGACGCGGACGATGACCGCCGGCGCCGTCGACCTCGGCGAGAAGCCGTCGGTCGTCTCGGCGATCGCCAAGTACCACGTCACCGAGCGTGCCCGCCAGGTCGTCAATGACGGCATGGACATCGTCGGCGGCAAGGGCATCTGCCTCGGCCCGTCCAACTTCATCGGCCGCGCCTACCAGCAGATTCCGGTCGGCATCACGGTCGAGGGCGCCAACATCCTGACCCGGTCGCTGATCATCTTCGGCCAGGGGGCGCTGCGCTGCCACCCGTTCCTGCTCGCCGAAATGCAGGCGGCGCAAAACCCCGACGTACGCGCAGGGCCTGGTCGATTTCGACAAGGCGTTGTTCGGCCACATCGGCTTCACCATCAAGAACGGCTTCCGTGCCCTGTGGCTGGGCATCACCGGTTCGCACTTCGCCGCGGTCAACGTCGATACGGCACCGGAAATGCGCCGCTATTACCAGCAACTGACACGCTTCTCGGCGGCCTTCGCCTTCATGGCCGACATCTCCCTGCTCGTGCTCGGCGGCAGCGTCAAGCGCCGCGAGAAGTTGTCCGCCCGTCTCGGCGACATCCTGGCGCAGATGTACCTGATCTCGTGCACGCTCAAGCGCTACGAGACCGACGGCCGCAACGCCGCCGATGCCCCGCTCGCCAACTGGGCGATCTGGGATGCCATGTACAAGACGCAGGAAGCCTTCGAGGGCGTCATCGCCAACTTCCCGGTCCGCTTCATCGCGTCCTTCCTGCACCGCTCGATCTTCCCGTGGGGCCATCCGTACGTCGTGCCTTCCGATCGCGTCGGCCACCAGGTCGCCAAGCTGCTGATCGACGCCGTCCGCGACGCGTGACCGCCTGACCGCCGAATGCTTCCTGCCGCAGACCGAGAACGAGCCGGTCGGCGCCATCGAACTCGCCCTCAAGGCGACGATCGAGGCCGAAGCGATCGAGGCCAAGATCCGCGAGGCCGAGAAGGCCGGGCGCTTCGTCAACAACCCGCTCGCCAACGTGCGCGACATCGCCAACGTGGCGGCCGAGTGCGGCGTCATCACCGCCGCCGAGTACGAGGTCATGAAGCGCCGCAACCACCTGCGCGACATCGTCGTGCGCGTCAACGACTTCCCGTTCGACTACGGTGTCGCGACCGCCAACAAGCCCGGCGAAAGCCGGCTGGCGGCGTGAGATGCTGCACACGCTGTCGAGGGTCATTCCCGCTTTCGCGGGAATGACAGCGCCTGATTAGCCCCAGCGTTGAAGGAGTTGTCCTGAAATGAAACCGATCTACATCGTCGATGGCGCCCGCACGCCGTTCCTCAAGGCACAGAAGGGGCCGGGGCCGTTCGCGGCGTCCGACCTCGCCACCCAGGCCGGGCGCGGCCTGCTGCTGCGCCAGCCGTTCGCGCCGAGCGACCTCGACGAGGTCATCCTCGGCTGCGCGGCGCCGTCGCCGGACGAGACCAACATCGGCCGCATGGTCGCGCTGCGTCTCGGCTGCGGCGAGAAGGTGCCGGGCTGGACGGTGATGCGCAACTGCGCGTCCGGCATGCAGTCGCTCGACTCGGCCATCGCCAATATTCAGTGCGGGCGTTCACAACTGGTGCTGGCGGGCGGCGTCGACGCGCTGTCGCATGCGCCGCTGCTCTACTCCGACACGATGGTGCGCTGGTTCGCCGGCATGATGTCGATGCGCACGGCCGGCCAGAAGCTCGGCCATTTCACCAAGCTGCGGCCGGCGCCGCTGCTGTCGCCGGTGATCGGCCTGATGAAGGGCCTGACCGACCCGGTCGTCGGCCTGCTGATGGGCCAGACGGCGGAGAACCTGGCGTGGAAGTTCGGCATCGACCGCCGCCAGATGGACGAATTCGCCGTGCGCAGCCACCTGAAGGTGCTGGCAGGGCGGGCGGCGGGACATTATGGCGAGATCGTGCCGCTGGTCGACGACCGCGGCAATGTCTACCGCGAGGACGACGGCGTGCGCCCGGACGCCAGCATGGCCGGCATGGCCAAGCTGAAGCCGTTCTTCGACAAGAAGTACGGCAACATCACCGCCGCCAACAGCTCGCAGATCACCGACGGCGCCGCCTGGCTGATTCTTGCCTCGGAAGAGGCGGTCGCGAAGTGGAACCTGAAGCCGCTCGGCCGCATCGCCGACAGCCAGTGGGCCGGCCTCGATCCGGCGCAGATGGGCCTCGGCCCGGTGCATGCGGCGACGCCGATCCTGCAGCGGCACGGCCTCGGCCTCAATGACCTCGACGCCTGGGAGATCAACGAGGCCTTCGCCGCCCAGGTGCTGGGCTGCATCGAGGCGTGGAAATCGGACGATTACTGCCGCGAACAGCTCGGCCAGCCCGGCGCGCTCGGCGCGCTCGACGAGGAAAAGCTCAACGTCGATGGCGGCGCCGTCGCCCTCGGCCACCCGGTCGGCGCTTCCGGCACCCGCATCGTGCTGCACCTGCTGCACGTGCTGCGTGCCCGCGGCGGTCGCCGTGGCATGGCGGCAATCTGTATTGGCGGCGGCCTCGGCGGCGCCATGTTGGTGGAGACCTGCGCATGAAACACTGGCAAGTAAACAAGGAAGAGAACGGCATCGTCGTCGCGATGCTCGACAAGGCGGGCGAGTCCGCCAATTCGCTGTCGGCCGAGGTGCTCGCCGAATTCGCGCAGATTCTCGACCAACTCGACACCTATCCGCCGGCGGCCCTGATCGTCCGTTCCGGCAAGGCGGCCGGCTTCATCGCCGGCGCCGACATCCAGGAATTCACCCAGCTCGACAGCGCCGAAAAGGGGCGCGAACTGGTCGAGCGCGGCTGGAACCTGTTCAATCGCCTGGCTGCGGTCAGGTACCCGACGCTGGCGCTGGTTCGCGGTCACTGCCTCGGCGGTGGTCTCGAACTGGCGCTGGCGTGCCGCTACCTGCTGGCGGTCGACGAGCCGGGCACCAAAATGGGCCTGCCCGAAGTCATGCTCGGCATCTTCCCCGGCTGGGGCGGCATGCTGCGCCTGCCCGAGCGCGTCGGACCGGCGGCCGGGCTCGACATGATGCTGACCGGCAAGACCATCGACGCGAAGCGCGCCAAGAAGATGGGGCTCGCCGACGACTGCGTGCCGCCCCGCGTCATGGAGCAGGCGGCGCGCCAACTGGTGCTTTCCGGCCAGCCGCGGCGCGAACTGCCGATCATGGAGCGCATGCTCGCCGGGCCGCTCAAGCGGGTCGTCGCCAACGGCGCCCGCAAGCAGGTGGCGGCCAAGGCGCGCCGCGAGCACTACCCGGCGCCGTACGCGATCATCGATATCTGGGAAAAGCACAACGGCAACGCGCTGGCTGCGCCGGAACTGGTCGACGGCATCGTCCGCTCGCCGACCGCGCGCAACCTGGTGCGCGTCTTCTTCCTGCAGGAGCGTCTCAAGGGCTTCGGCAAGGACGCCACCTTCCGCGCCCGGCGCGTCCATGTCATCGGCGCCGGCGTCATGGGCGGCGACATCGCCGCCTGGTGCGCCCAGCGCGGCCTGACCGTGACCCTGCAGGACCAGGGCATCGAGCGCATCGCACCGGCGATCAAGCGGGCGCACGAACGCATCGGCCGCCGCATCCGCGACAAGCTGCAACTGCGCGCCGTGATGGACCGCCTGATCCCCGATCCCGAGGGTGCCGGCGCCGCCCACGCCGATGTCGTCATCGAGGCCATCTTCGAGAACCTGGAAGCGAAGCACGCGCTGCTCCGCCAGCTCGACGCGGTGATGCGCCCCGACGCGGTGCTGGCGACCAACACCTCCAGCCTCCGCCTCGAAGACCTGCGCACCGTGCTGCAGCCGGCCCGAGCGGCTGGTCGGCATCCACTTCTTCAACCCGGTGGCGCTGATGCCGCTGGTCGAGGTGGTCGCCGCCGAGGGCGGCGATCCCGCCGTCGTGCAGGCGGCCTGCGCCTTCGTCCGGCAGATCGACAAGCTGCCGCTGCCGGTCAGGAGCGAGCCGGGCTTCCTGGTCAATGCCGTGCTGGCGCCGTACATGCTGGAAGCGATGCGCGCGGTCGACGAGGGCATCGCGCCGGAAACGGTGGACGAGGCCATGCTCGCCTTCGGCATGCCGATGGGCCCGATCGAACTGGTCGACACCGTCGGCCTCGACATCGCCATGGCCGCCGGCCAGCAGCTCGCCGGCGGCGCCGAGCCGCCGCGCTGCCTGCTGGCGCGCGCGGAGAAGAAGCAGCTCGGCAAGAAGTCGGGGCAGGGCTTCTACGCGTGGAGCGACGGCAAGGCCGCAGAAGGGAGCGGCGGGGACGCCGCCGGCCGGGCTCGCCGCGCGCCTGGTCAAGCCGCTGATCGATCGCGTCGACGCACCTGGTGGCCAGCGGCGTCGTCGCCGATGCCGACCTTGCCGACGCCGGCGTGATCTTCGGCACCGGCTTCGCGCCGTTCACCGGCGGGCCGCTGAACTACCGCAGAGGCCAGGGCGCGTAAAGGTGTTGCTGCAGAGCAACACCGGCATCCGGCTTGGTGCGATGGTGCTGGCTTTCAAACGCCTGTTTGGGTTGTAATCTCTAACAGTAACGGTTTGTAACAAATTGAACCAAAACACTAGAGGAGAGTCGTCAATGCAACGCATCATCACCCCGCGCCTGATCCCGGCGCTGCTGTCCATCGCTTTCGCCGGCGCCGCCAGCGCCTCCGGCTTCCAACTTATGGGCGAGCAGAGCGCCAGCGGCATCGGCAATGCCGGCGCCGGTTCCGCCGCCGTCGCCGAGAACGCCAGCACCGTCTACTACAACCCGGCCGGCATGACCCAGTTGCCGCAGTACGCGATCTCCGGCGGCCTGTCCGTTGTCACGACCAGCTTCGAGTTCACCAACGAGGGTTCGATCACTCCGGGCTTCAACGCGGTACCGGCGGCAACGGTGGCGGCTGGGGCTTCGTTCCGAACGGCTACGGTACCTGGGCGTTGACCAAGGATATCTACATCGGCCTCGGCATCGGCGCCCCGTTCGGCCTGAAGATCGAGTACGACGACCCCTGGATCGGCTCGCCGCAGGCCAACAGCTTCGAGATCAAGACGTCAACATCAACCCGTCGATCGCCTGGCGCGCGACCGAATGGATGTCGCTCGGTGCCGGCCTCAACTGTGCAGAAGATCGATGCGACCTACAAGCGGACGGCGAGTGTGGCCGTCAATCCGCGCTGCCGGGCATTCCGCGTGCAACCGCAGCGTGCCCATCGGCTGATCTGCGCGCGGCACGGTCTGCCTGCAATACGCCCATCAAGATGACGCTGGACGATAACGGTCCTGGGGCTGGAACATCGGCGCGCTGTTCACGCTGGCGCCGCAGACCAAGATCGGTCTTGTCCTACCGCTCCCAGGTCAAGTACAAGACCTAGGGTAACATCAATGGCGATGGTCCCAGTCGCTCAGGTCAATGCAGGCTGCCAGCAGCAGCATCTCGGCCGATCTCGACCTGCCGGATACCTTCATCCTCAGCCTGTCGCAAGGCATCGGCGACCGCTGGGAACTGCTCGGCGACATTTCGTGGACCGGCTGGAGCAGCATTCCGCAGGTGGACATCATTCGCACGTCTGCGACGACGACGTACGCGGCCGGCTCGATCGCGCAGAGACTCGATACCAAGTTCGACGATGCCTGGCGTTTCGCGGTGGGCGCGAACTACAAGCTGAACGAAGCGTGGAAGCTGCGCTTCGGTATCGCCTACGACCAGACGCCGGTTCCGAATGCCGAGTACCGCCTGACCTCGCTGCCCGACAACGACCGCACCTGGTTCAGCACCGGCGTGCAGTGGAAGCCGGAAAAGAACATGGCGCGTCGACTTCGGTGTCGCCTACCTCTACCTGAAGGATGCCGAGATCAACAACGACCAGCGTTGCCGACAGGGACAGGGGCCTGGTCAAGGGCAGCTACGACGACGCTGCTGGCTGATCCTCGGCGCCCAGTTGTCGATGAGCTTCTGACGGCCACCGTTTCTTCAAGCCCCGGCGAGTCCGGGGCTTTTTTTCGAGTGTTTCCTCTAAAAAAGGCGTTGACCGCGGCAGCCCCTGTCCTATAATTCATACGTTCGTTTGAATTGTGCGAGCAAGGGCTGTACGGAACAACAAGACCTGAAGGAGAACCGCTTGAACAAGCTGATCGTGAAGAAAGCCGCCGTTCTCGGCGCCGGCGTGATGGGCGCGCAGATCGCCGCGCATCTCGCCAATGCCAACGTGCCGGTGGTGCTGTTCGACCTCCCGGCCCGGGAAGGCGACAAGAACGGCGTCGTGACGAAGGCCCTCGACGGCCTCAAGAGGCTGGAACCGGGGCCGCTGGCCAACAAGGGCCGGCTGAAGTTCATCGACGCCGCCAACTACGACGAGCACCTGCCGCTGCTGGCCGAATGCGACCTGGTGATCGAGGCGATCGCCGAGCGCATGGACTGGAAGAACGACCTCTACGCGAAGATCGCGCCGCACCTGTCGGCCAATGCCGTCATCGCTTCCAACACCTCGGGCCTGTCGATCAACACGCTGGCCGACACGCTGCCGGCAGCGATCCGCCCGCGCTTCTGCGGCATCCACTTCTTCAACCCGCCGCGCTACATGCACCTGGTCGAGATCATCCCGACGCGCAGCAGCGACGCCGGCACGCTCGACGCGCTGGAAACCTGGCTGACCTCGCGCCTCGGCAAGGGCGTCATCCGCGCCCTCGACACGCCGAACTTCGTCGCCAACCGCATCGGCGTCGTCTCGATCCTCGCGGTCATGCACCATACCGCCGCCTTCGGCCTCGGCTTCGACGAGGTCGACGCGCTGACCGGGCCGCGCATCGGCCGCCCGAAGAGCGCCACCTACCGCACCGCCGACGTCGTCGGCCTCGACACGCTGGCGCACGTCGTCCAGAACATGCAGGACACCCTGCCCGACGATCCCTGGCACCGCCACTTCGCCGTGCCGGCCTGGCTGCGCGCGCTGATCGAGAAGGGCGCGCTCGGCCAGAAGACGCGCGGCGGCATCTACCGCAAGCAGGGCCGCGACATCCAGGTGCTCGACGTCGGCCTGCAGGACTACCGCGTTTCCGGCGGCGCCATCGCCGACGAGGTCGCCGCCATCCTGAAGATGCGCCACCCGGCCGAGAAGTTCGCCGCGCTGCGCGCCTCGGCGCACCCGCAGGCGCAGTTCCTGTGGGCGATCTTCCGCGACATCTTCCATTACGCCGCCGTCCAGCTCGAACACATCGCCGACAACGCGCGCGACCTCGACCTGGCGATGCGCTGGGGCTTCGGCTGGACGCAGGGTCCGTTCGAAACCTGGCAGGCCGCCGGCTGGGCCGACATCGCGCAGGCGATCGCCGCCGACATCGCCGCCGGCAAGACGATGAGTTCCACCCCGCTGCCCGCCTGGACGCTCGAATCCGGGCGCACCGGCGTGCATACGCCGGAAGGTTCGTATTCGCCGCGCCGCCACGCCTACTCGGCGCGCTCGGCGCTGCCGGTGTACGAGCGCCAGTTGTTCCCCGAGCGCGTGCTCGGCGAGGCGGGCGCGACGCCGGAGAAGTCGGGCGAGACGCTCTACGAGAACGACGGTGTCCGCCTGTGGAAGCTGGCTGCGGTCGACGCCGGCATCGGCATCATTTCCGTCAAGTCGAAGATGCACACCATCGGCAACGAAGTGCTCGACGGCGTCATCGCCGCCGTCCATCAGGCCGAGAAGACGCTGGATGGCGTCGTGATCTGGCATGAAGCCCCGTTCGCCGTCGGCGCCAACCTGCAGCAGGTCGGCGAAGCCTGTGCCGCCGGCCAGTTCGATATGCTCGAGCAGACCGTCGAGAAGTTCCAGCGCGCGTCGCAGACGCTGAAGTATGCGCAGGTGCCGGTCGTCGCCGCGGTGCAGGGCATGGCGCTGGGTGGCGGCTGCGAGTTCCTGATGCACGCCGGCAAGCGCGTGATGGCGCTGGAAAGCTATGTCGGCCTGGTCGAAGCCGGTGTCGGCCTGATCCCGGCCGGCGGCGGCTGCAAGGAGTTCGCCGTGCGCGCCGCCGAGTGGGCCGCGCAATCGGCGACGCCGGGCGAAGTCTTCGACTTCCTGCAGCCGGTGTTCCAGACCATCGCCATGGCCAAGGTCGCCAAGAGCGCGGTCGAAGCCATCGACAGCGGCTTTGCCCGCCCCTCCGACACCATCCTGTTCAACGCCAACGAGTTGCTCTTCGTGGCGATCCGCGAAGCGCGCGCCATGGCCGACGCCGGCTGGGCGCCGCCGCTGATGGCGCGCGGCATCCCGGTCGCCGGGCGGACGGGCATCGCCACTTTCGAGATGATGCTGGTCAACATGAAGGAAGGCGGCATGATCTCCGCGCACGACTACAAGGTCGCCCGCGCGGCTGCCGTCGCGCTGTGCGGCGGCGAAGTCGAGGGGGGCAGCCTGGTCGACGAGGAATGGCTGCTCACCGTCGAGCGCCGCGGCTTCGTCGAGCTGCTGAAGACCCCCGAAACCCAGGCCCGGATCAAGCACATGCTTGAAACCGGCAAGCCGCTCCGCAACTGATCGGCCGAGGAGAGACCACATGAGCAAACAGATTCAAGACGCCTACATCGTCGCCGCCACCCGCCTGCCGGTGGGCAAGCGCAACGGCATGTTCCGCCACGTGCGGCCGGACGACATGCTGGCCGCCGTCATCAAGGCGGTCGTCGCCCAGGTGCCGGGCATCGACCCGGCGCGCATCGGCGACGTCATCGTCGGCTGCGCCATGCCGGAAGCCGAGCAGGGCATGAACGTCGCCCGCATCGGCGTGCTGCTGGCCGGCCTGCCGATCACCGTGCCGGGCATGACGATCAACCGCTTCTGCTCCTCCGGGGTGCAGGCGGTCGCCGATGCCGCCGCCCAGATCCGCCTCGGCCTGGCCGACGTGATGATCGCCGCCGGCACCGAGTCGATGTCGGTCATGCCGCAGATCATGGGCAACAAGATGGCGATGAACCCGGCCTTCTTCACCGACGAGAACGTCGGCATCGCCTACGGCATGGGCCTCACCGCCGAGAAGGTCGCCGCCCAGTGGAAGATCAGCCGCGACGAGCAGGATGCCTTCGCCGTCGCCTCCAACCAGAAGGCCTGCGCGGCGATCGCCGCCGGCCACTTCAAGGCCGAAATGACGCCCTACACGATCCGCGACCACCTGCCCGACCTGAAGACGGGCCAGGTCAGGGTGCGCGAGCGCGTCGTCGAGCACGACGAAGGCCCGCGCGCCGACGCCTCGCTGGAGAGACTGGGCAAGCTGCGGCCGGTCTTCCATGCGCGCGGCTCGGTGACGGCCGGCAACTCGTCGCAGATGTCCGACGGCGCCGCGGCGGTGATGCTGGTTTCCGAGAAGGTGCTGAAGGAATACAACCTGACCCCGCTCGCCCGCTTCGCCGGCTACGCGGTCGGCGGCGTCGCGCCCGAGATCATGGGCATCGGCCCGATCGCGGCGATCCCCAAGGTGCTGGCGCAGGTCGGCATCACGCAGGACGACCTCGACTGGATCGAACTCAACGAAGCCTTCGCCGCGCAATCGATCGCCGTGATGAACGAACTGGGCATCAATCCCGACAAGGTGAACCCGCTCGGCGGCGCCATCGCGCTCGGCCATCCGCTCGGCGCCACCGGCGCCATCCGCATCGCCACCGTCGCGCATGGCTTGAAGCGTACCGGCGGCAAGTACGGCATGGTGACGATGTGCATCGGCACCGGCATGGGCGCGGCCGGCATCATCGAGCGCATTTGACGATGAAGCTTCAACGCAGAGGCGTAGAGGCGGCAGAGGGACGCGGAGAACGGCGAAAATCGCAAGTCTTTCTCTGCGCAACCCGCTTGTTACCTTTGCGCCTTTGCGTTGAAAAAGGGTCTTGCCGATGAAACCCGCCTGGCTCGGCAAGGTGCCGCCGGACTTCACGGTGGACGGCGGAAAAGTGGCGGAAATCCGCGCGGCGCACAAGGAAAATCCCGAAATTGACCGCACGCTATCAGGTCGAGTTGAGGGACAGCCACGGAACGGTGCATACTGTGATTGAACGCACCGTATACATCGCGGACAAGCGTCACTATTCGCAGAAAACCAGCAAAGGAGAGGCAAGATGATTTCACGTAGCGTACGGGCGGCCACGCTGGTCGCCGCCATGCTCGTCGTTCCCGGTCTGCGGGCGGCGGAAGTTGCCGGCGTCAAGGTCGATGACCAGATCAAGGTCGGTAGCAGCGAACTGGTGCTCAACGGCGCCGGGCTGCGCACCAAGGTGTTCGTCAAGGTCTATGTCGGCGCGCTCTACGTGACGCAGAAGGCGACGACGCCGGCACCGCTGCTCGATGCGACGACGCCGCGCCGGATGAACATGCGCCTGCTGCGCGACGTCGATTCCGATGCGCTGTTCGGTGCGCTGCGCGACGGCCTCAAGGACAACAACAGCGAGGCCGAGCTGGCGGCGCTGAAGGGGGCGGTCGACCAGTTCGGCGAGATCATGAAAAAGATCGGCAACGCCAAGAACGGCGACACGGTCAGCATCGACTTCGCCGCCGATGGCGTTGCCGTCGGCTTCAACGGCGAGAATCGCGGGCGGGTCGCCAGCGCGCCGTTCGCCAGGGCACTGCTCAAGGTCTGGCTGGGGGACAACCCGGTGGACGCCTCGCTCAAGAAGGCGTTGCTGGGCGGTTGATATTCACAAGGAGGAGATGGAAATGGAAAAGATCTGGCTGAAAAGCTACCCGCCCGGAATTCCGGCGGAAATCGATGTGGCGCACCTGTCGTCGCTGGTCGACCTGTTCGACGAATCGTGCCGCAAGTATGCCGATACGACGGCCTACATCAGCATGGACCGCGAGATGACGTATCGCGAGCTCGACAACCTGTCGCGCGACTTCGCCGGCTGGCTGCAGGCGATCGGCCTGAAGAAGGGCGACCGCGTCGCGCTGATGATGCCGAACCTGCTGCAGTATCCGGTGGCGCTGTTCGGTACGCTGCGCGCCGGCTGCGTCGTGGTCAACGTCAACCCGCTGTACACGCCGCGCGAACTCGAGCACCAGCTCAAGGATTCCGGTGCGAAGGTGATCGTCATCCTCGAGAACTTCGCCACCACCCTCGAGCAGGTGCTGGCCAAGACCGAGGTCAAGCATGTCGTGGTCACGCCGATGGGCGAGATGCTGGGCATGCTCAAGGGCACGCTGGTCAATTTCGTCGTCCGCCACGTCAAGAAGATGGTGCCCGCCTGGTCGCTGCCGGGCTCGATCAACCTGACCAAGGCGCTGGCCGACGGCCGCCGGCACGGCATGGACCCGGTCAGCATCACGCTCGGCGACATCGCCTTCCTGCAATACACGGGCGGCACCACCGGCGTGTCGAAGGGGGCGATGCTGACCCATTCCAACATCACGTCGAACGTGATGCAGGCCTACAGCTGGATCAAGCCGGTCATCCGGGATGGGCAGGAGTGCATCATCACGGCGCTGCCGCTCTACCACATCTTCGCGCTGACGGCGAACTGCCTGACCTTCATGATGATCGGCGCGCGCAACGTGCTGATCGCCAATCCGCGCGACATCCCCGGCTTCGTCAAGGAATGGTCGAAGTACCCGGTCAGCGTCGCGACCGGCGTCAATACGCTGTTCAACGGGCTGCTCAACAACGAGCAGTTCAGGCAGCTCGACTTCTCGACGATGCGGGTCTCGCTGGGCGGCGGCATGGCGGTCCAGAAGCCGGTGGCCGAGCGCTGGCAGAAGGTGACCAAGTCGCCACTGCTGCAGGCCTACGGCCTGACCGAGACCTCGCCGGCAGCGACGATCAATCCGCTCGACATGAAGGAATTCAACGGCTCGATCGGCCTGCCGATCTCGTCGACCGAGGTCTCGATCCGCAACGATGCCGGCGAAGAAGTGCCGATCGGCCAGGTCGGCGAGATCTGCATCCGCGGCCCGCAGGTCATGACCGGCTACTGGCAGCGTGCCGACGAGACGGCCAACGTGATGTCCAGCGACGGCTTCCTGCGTACCGGCGACCTGGGCTATATCGACCCGCTCGGCTTCGTCTTCATCGTCGATCGCAAGAAGGACATGATCCTCGTCTCCGGCTTCAACGTCTATCCGAACGAGGTCGAGGAAGTCTGCGCCATGCACGAGGGTGTCGGCGATGTCGCGGCGATCGGCGTGCCTGACGAAAAGGCCGGCGAGGTGGTGAAGGTCTTTGCCGTCCGCCTCGATCCGAACCTGACCGAGGAAGCCCTGATCCAGCACTGCCGCCAGCACCTGACGGGCTACAAGGTTCCGAAGTTCGTCGAGTTCCGTGCCGACCTGCCGCGTACCAACGTCGGCAAGATCCTCCGTCGCCTCCTGAAGGAAGGCGGCTGACCGACACACGCAACAAGCGGGGCGCCTGTGCAGGGCGCCCCGGCACGCAGCACCCAGACCAATACCAAAACCAGACCAGGAGAACAGATCCATGAGCGACTATCGCGCTCCCGTCAAGGACATGCGTTTCGTGATGGACGAACTGGCCGGCTTTCGCGAGCTGAGCCAGTACCCGGATTTCGCCGAGGCGACCCCGGACATGGCCGACGCCATCCTCGAGGAGGCCGCCAAATTCACCCGCGAAGTGCTGGCGCCGCTCAACCGCGTCGGCGACAAGGCAGGCTGCCAGTTGACGGCGGCCGGCGTCGTCACCCCGCCGGGCTGGAAGGAAGCCTACAAGGCATTCTGCGACGCCGGCTGGAATGCCATTTCCTGCCCGCCCGACCATGCCGGCCACGGCCAGCCTGACACCCTCGCCGTCGCCGTCAAGGAGATGATCCAGTCGTCCAACATGTCGTTCTCGCTCGGCCCGCTGCTCACCACCGGCGCGGTCGAGGCGTTGCTGACCTGCGCCAGCGACGAACTGAAGGCGATCTACCTGGAAAAGATGGTCACCGGCGAGTGGACCGGCACGATGAACCTGACCGAGCCGCAGGCCGGCTCCGACCTCGCGCTGATCCGCTCGCGCGCCGAGCCGCAGGCGGACGGCACCTATCGCGTCTTTGGCCAGAAGATCTTCATCACCTACGGCGACCACGACATGACGGACAACATCGTCCATCTCGTGCTCGCCCGCCTGCCCGATGCGCCGGCCGGCGTGCGCGGCATCTCGATGTTCCTCGTGCCGAAGTTCCTGGTCAATGCCGACGGCTCGCGCGGTGCCCGCAACGACGCCTTCTGCGTGTCGATCGAGCACAAGCTCGGCATCCACGCCAGCCCGACCTGCGTCATGGCCTTCGGCGACAACGGCGGCGCCGTCGGCTACCTGCTGGGCGAGGCCAACCGCGGCCTCGAGTACATGTTCATCATGATGAACGAGGCGCGTCTCGGCGTCGGCCTGCAGGGCATCGCGCTCGGCGAGCGCGCCTACCAGCAGGCGCTGGCCTATGCCCGCGACCGCAAGCAGGGGCGCGACGCGCTGACCGGCGAGGCGCTGGTGACCATCGACCGCCATCCCGATATCCGCCGCATGCTGATGCTGATGAAGTCGCGCGTCGAAGCCTGCCGCGCGCTGGCCTACTACACCTCGGGCCTGCTCGACCGTGCGCACGTGATCGAGGATCCCGCCGAAAAGCAGCGCAACCTGTACCTGGCCGAGTTCCTGATTCCGATCGTCAAGGGCGGTGGCACCGAGATGGCGATCGAGGTCACCTCGCTCGGCCTGCAGATCCACGGCGGCATGGGCTTCATCGAGGAAACCGGCGCCGCCCAGCACTGGCGCGACTCGCGCATCACGACCATCTACGAGGGCACCACCGGCATCCAGGCCAACGACCTGATCTTCAGGAAGCTGATGCGCGACCAGGGTGCTACCGCACGCTACGTCTTCGGCGAAGTGGCGGCCACCGTCAAGGCGCTCGGCGCTGCCAGCCGCCCCGAACTGCAGGCAATCGCCAGGCGGCTCGGCGACAGCCTGCAAGCGTGGGTACGGGCGACCGAATGGCTGTCGGCCAATGCGAAAACCGGCCTTTCCGGCGTGTTGACCGCAGCCGTTCCCTACCTGAACCTGGCCGTGGCGGTCAGTGGCGGCTGGCTGATGGGCAGGGCGGCGCTCGCCGCCGCCGGCCATCTCGACAGCGGCGAGGGCGACCAGGTCTTCTTCCGCGCCAAGATCGCCAGCGCGCACTTCTACGCCGACCAGATGCTGCCGCTGGCAGCCGCCTGCGCCGAGACGGTCATGGCCGGCGACGCCGCGCTGGCCGGGCTGGGCGACGAGATCTTCTGAGGCACGCCAAAGTCACTCTGCGGGAGAGATTTCGGGAGAACAGCGCCCGGTTTCTCGACCTTTCGGGGCCTGCGGGCCCCGTTTTTTTGCGCGCCACGCGGCGGGCGGCGGCGCTATGATGGCAGCCATGCCGACCATCGCCATCGTTTCCGACATCGTCTGCCCCTGGTGCTTCATCGGCAAGCGCCGGCTGGAAGCCGCCGTCGCCATGGTCCGGCGGGATCGACCCCGATTGCACGTGGCGCACGCGCTGGCTGCCGTTCTTCCTGAATCCCGACACGCCGCCGGCTGGCGAACCCTACCTGCCTTTCCTCGAACGCAAGTTCGGCAGCCGCGCCGCGGTCGAGGCGCTGTTCGCAAGGGTCCAGGCGGCCGGACGGGGCTGGGGCATCGACTACGCCTTCGACAGGATCGCGCTGCGCGCCAATACGCTGCGGGCGCACCGGCTGATCCACTGGGCGCAGCGGACGGGCAACGCCGATGCGCTGGTCGAGCGCTTGTTCGTCGCGCAGTTCCAGCGTGGCGAAGCGGTCGGCGATCCCGCGCTGCTCGCCGCCATCGCCGGCGAATGCGGCTACGACGCCGGGGCGGCGGCCGCCTATCTCGCTTCCACGCAGGACGAGGATGTCGTCCGCGAGCAGGAGCGCCGGGTTCGTGCGCTGGGCATCGCCATGATCCCGACCTTCATCCTGCCCGGCGGGACGCTCGTCGTCGGCGCCGAAGATCCGTCCGTACTGGCGGCGGCGATGATGAAGTGCCTTGCCGACGCGGCCTGAAACGAAAACGGGGAGGTCGTGACGACCTCCCCGCGATCGGGCGCGTCGCCGTTCCTTACTTCGCCTGCATCCGGTTGAGGTAGTCGATCAGCGCAAAGATGCGGGCGCGGATGAACGCTTCCGGGTCATAGTTCACATCGACGTAGTACTCGCCGGCCTTGACCTGGTAGTCCTTGCCCCAGATCGGCATGTCGCGCGAGCCATGGCCCTTGACCTCCTGACGGCCGTCGATCGATCCGTAGACGCGTTCGAACGGGAACACCCCGCCGTTCTTGCGCGACAACTGGCTCAGGTCGGGCGGCGTCACCTTCAGGAAGTCGACGTAGGCGCCTCCCTTCAGATCCTTGCCGTGGCAGGCGATGCAGTTCGACTCGTACTCGCGCTTGCCGATATCGACCTTGTCTGCCGCCAGGGCGACGGTCGTGGTCGTGCCAGCGAAGGCCATGACGATGGCACCAAGCAGATTCCGTGTTTTCATGTTGCGTCTCCTCTTCGGTTGATTCACGTTTCCCCACTACGGCATAAGCGTAGCCGCAAATGTCGCCGCTTGGCTACCCCGTATTTTCCCCGAATCGCCCGACCCGCTGACCAGATTGCCAGCAGGCAGGCTAGCCGGAATTCGGCTTCTTCCAGGTGTAGACCGCAGTCACCGCGTAGTTCCACACGGCGCCGACGAGGACGCCCGCAACCGCCGAAAGCACCCAGTACGCACGCTGATCGAAGAGGTAGGAGGCGATCCCCACGTTGGCCAGGGCGCCGACGCTGCAGGCCAGGGTGAACGACAGCCAGCCGCGCAGCAGCTTCCAGCCGCGCAACTGCATGTCGCGGTAGGTCAGGACGTTGTTGATGACGAAGTTGAAGGTCATCGCGATCATGGTCGCCGCAGCCTGGGCCGCGAGGAAGGACATCCCCGCGCCGCGGAAGAGCATGCTCAGGGCCAGCAAGTGAACCACCAGGCCAAGCAGGCCGACCAGCGAAAAGGCGATGAAGCGAATCGGCACGACACGGCCGAGATAGTGGTCGAGGAGCATGATGAAGTATTCCCACGCCACCATCGTGTCGAGCTTGCTTTCGCCGGAGAAGCGGTTGCGGAACTGGTAGGGCAGTTCACGGCAGCGCAGCGGCGTCGGCGAGGTCGCGAAGAGGTCGAGCAAGATCTTGAAGCCGACGCCGGACATGCCCGCCTTGGCGCAGCGCTCGACCACCTCGCGCCGGATCATGAAGAACCCGCTCATGGTGTCCTGCAGGTCCGCCTTGAGCACCAGGCGGCTGAGTCTGGTCGCGAAGCGGCTGGTCGCCGCGCGGGAACGGTCCCAGCCCTCCATGCTGCCGCCTTCGGTGTAGCGGCTGCCGACCACGACGTCGATGTCGTCGCCACGCAAGACGTCGAACATGGCAGGCAGGAGGCGCTCGTCGTGCTGCAGGTCGGCATCGATGACCGCGACGATCGGCGCCGAGGAAGCCAGCATGCCCTCGATGCAGGCAGACGACAGCCCGCGCCGGCCGATGCGCTGGATGCAGCGAACCCGGCTGTCGCGCTGCGCGAGTTCGCGGACCGCTGCCGACGTGCCGTCGGGCGAGTCGTCATCGACATAGATCATCTCCCAGTCCAGCCCGGGCAGCGCGGCGGCAACCCGATCCCTGAGTTCGACGACGTTTCCGGCCTCGTTGTAGGTCGGCACAACAATGGACAACTGTGGCATGAGATCTTTTCGTAGCAGTGGTTGGAGCCGCGGCGCCGCCCTAGCGCGCGGCCGCCGAACCCGCTCGCGGTGGCCGGCCTTTGTAGTTGGTCGCCTTGTAGATTTCCAGGCGACGAACGACCTTGTCCGAAGAGGCCGTGGCGATGGAGTTAACCAGTTCAACCGTATCGAAGTAGGGCTTCAGCCGCTCGAGATCGAGCTTCGATTGCTTCTGGTTCGACATGACGAGAATGCCGGTCGCGCCCGTCAGGTCACGGTCGTCCGGGAAATAATCGTACTCGAGCGCCTTTTCGCCGTAGATATCCTGGGCGTATGTTCTTGCCTGTCCCTTGCGATAAAACCAGATCAGCGAACTGACCTTGTAGTGCGGCGAGAACACGAAGCTGTCTTTGCCCTCGGCACTTGTCGAAGCCTCCAGGCGATCGACCCGTGCCGCCGCCTCCTTGAAGCCGCTCCAACTGTTGAGGTCGCCGGGAACCGGCAGGTTCGGAATGGCGGAAACAGCAATGGCTATGACCAGCACGACCGCAGACGATGCCAGCCCCCAGGCCATGCGCCGCTCGCGCCCGCCCTGCAGAAGGGTGTGGCGGATGCCGAGGATGATCAGCGGCCAGAAGGCCGGCGCCAGCCAGTTGATCTTGACGATGGAGCGGAAGCTGAAGGCGGTGAACAACAACAAGGGAAATGCGGCGCTGATCAACAACAGGCGCGTCGGATCGTCGATACCTTTGGCGAACCATGCCCGCGA
This sequence comes from uncultured beta proteobacterium, assembly GCA_963736845.1. Lineage (GTDB taxonomy): Bacteria > Pseudomonadota > Gammaproteobacteria > Burkholderiales > Rhodocyclaceae > Azonexus. The sequence goes on along the minus strand of CAVTQL010000020.1, from coordinate 20,535 downwards.
CTCGCGCAGCAGCGCGGCAATCGCCAGAACGAAAAGGTAGGGCGTGACGATGAGAAACTGCTGGGCCGCCAGCATCAGGAAATATTGCGGCTTGAAGCCGCTCATTTCCCCCACCCGCCGGCTGCTCTGGAAAGCCAGGGAAACCCATTCGTGCTGGGAATTCCAGATCAGCACCGGCGAGAAGACGGCGATCGCCAGGATGAAAGCCAGGTAAGGGTGCGGCCTTGCCAGCCAGAAACGCAGTCGCGGCGTCGTCAGCAGATAGAGCAGGACGATCGGGCCGAGCAATGCCCCGGTATATTTACCCAGCCAGGAGATGCCCAGGAAGGCTCCGGCGACGAACCACCAGCGCCCGTCACCACTGGCACTCAGCCGCCATATCGCCCAGATGGTGCCGACCCAGGCAAACAGGAGGGGTCCGTCGGGGGTCGGCCCGAATCCCAGAACCTGGAAGACGATGGTGAAATTGAGCGCGGCCAGTGACCAGAAAGCCAGCCGGCGGTCGCCGAACATGTCGAGAATCAGCCGGGCCCACAGGATGTTCCAGCCCAGCGACCAGAGCACGGCGGCCGACTTGATGCCGAACGCGGTCTGCCCGAACAACGCCGTGGTCAGCGCGATGCTGTAGCTGGCAAGCGGCGGGTGGTCGAAGTAGGACCAGTCGGGGTAACGGCTCCAGGTCCAGTAATAGGCCTCTTGCGGCAACAGCGGCACGACGGCCGCGAGAAGCAGCCGCAACAGGGTGAATCCGAGGATCAGCAAGCCGATCGAGCGCGCTCGATCGGGGATGGATTGCAATTCAACGAGGGGGACGGACAGCTTTGGCCTCGATCTGTGGAAAAAACGCGGTGAAATTGACGGCGAAACCGAATTGTAACAAGAGCGCGAAGCGAGTTCGCCCCGGTCACGCACACTCCGTGTTCTCCCGCCGTGAATGCTTGTCGAGCGATATCAATTCCACGCCGGGACAGGCGGACGGATGGCCGACGCGCGGCCGTCATCGGTTAGAATTCCCTGCACAACTTGGCTGAAGGAGACGATCATGACGACCAGGACAAGCCGTTCCGGCAAGCCTTCCGCGGCCCGCGCCGGCAAGGGTGCCGCCGGCGGTTCCAAGGCGCTGGAGGCGGTCGGCGGCCTGACCAAGACGCTGCGCGGCCTGACCGAGCAAGTCGTCGGCATGGCCGGCGCTGCCGTCGACACGTCGCTCGCCGCGGCCTCCGGGTTGTTCCCGCGCGGTGTCGCATCGACCAAGGCGCTGGTCAAGGCGGGCGGTTTCCTGCGCAGCATGCGCGAGGCGGCCGGCATTCCGCTCGATGACCTGGGCAAGGCGATCAACCTCAAGGATGCGGCGCTGCTCGAACTGGCCGAGAACGGCAAGATGGCGCTGCCCTTCGAGGTCATCCTGCGGCTGGCGTCGGTGCTGGCCCGCAACGATCCGGTGCCGTTCGTGCTGAACCTGGCCAAGGCGCACAGCCCGGGAACCTTCCAGACCCTGGAGGCGCTCGGCATCGGCCGCCTGCTCGAACACGCCGGGCGCGAGCATGAGTTCATCAGCATCTACCGGGCGCGCGACGAGGCGCGCAAGTTGACCGACGAGGAATTCGCGCGGGTGCGCCGCTTCGTCGAGACCGCCTTCGACATGGCGCTGGAGTTCAACCGCGAGGCCAAGTCGGCTGCCGCCAAGGCCACCAAGGCGCCCGCGCGGCGCAAGCCGCCGGCAACGAAGACGGCGCCCTGAGCGACCGCGCCGGCGTTCAGCGCGCTTTCAGTGCCAGTTCGGCGGCGGCGTCGAGGTCGGCCTTCTTCATCAGGCCCATCTTGACCTGGACCACCTGGCCGTTGCGGTCGATGACGACCGTGAACGGCAATCCGCCCCGGTTGTTGCCGAGCGCCTTCATCAGGGGAATCCCCTTGGCGGCGGCAACGAAGACCGGGTAGTCCATGTCGTAGGCCCTGGCGAATTCCTTCGCCGCGTCGGCCTTGTCCTCGATGCCGATGCCCAGCACTTCGAGCTTGCCCTTGTGGGCGTTGCGGACCCGGATCAGCTCGGGGATCTCGGTGCGGCACGGGCCGCACCAGCGCGCCCAGAAGTTGACGATCAGCGGCTTGCCCTTGTAGCGCTCGAGTGCCACCGGCTTGTCGTCGAGGTCGTTGAGCGTCGCCGCGAACAGGGGCGCGGACGACGGCATCTCGTCGGCTGCGGTCAACGCCGCCACAAGGGCGAAAACCAGGGTCGCGAACAGCTTTCTCATGGCAGGTCGCCGCGGCGGAAGATGAAGTAGCCGGCGGTCGCGCTGACCAGGCCGAGCGCGGCCGGGTAGGCGAGTGCGAAGACCTTGTAGCCGGCGACGCCGAAGGTATCGAGGATGACGTAGGCGGAGGGCCCGAGGACGATCAGTTGCGGGTCGAACAGGGCCAGCGCGGCGGTACGGAAGACCTGCAGCGGGTTGGCCAGCGCGATGCCGACGGCGATTTCGGGGGCGACCTTGCCCTGGATCATGACGCCGAGCAGGATCAGGTCGAGGAACAGCAGCAGCGTCAGCCAGACCATGAAGGCGGCGCCCTGCGCGATGTCGGTGCTGCGCGCGATGGCCGAAATCAGCATGCCGATGCCGAGAAAGCACAGCGCCATGACGGCGAGCAGCGCGGTGTAGTAGGCGAACATGTCCCACGGCACCTCGATGCCCTGGATCGTCGCCCAGATCGACGGCACCGAGCATGGCGAGGAAGACCGGCGCGAAGACGACGATGTAGCGGCCGACGATCTTGCCCCAGAACCAGGCCGACGAGCGACACCGGCAGCGACAGCAGGTACTCGAAGACGCCGGCCTCGCGGTCGCCGGCGACCGAGCGCACGGTGGTGATCAGCACGAAGATCGGCAGGATCGCCATGGTCAGCTGGATGTAGGTGACGAGCAGGCGCGACAGGCCGATGAAGCCGAGCACCCGCGATTCGGTCAGGCCGAAGAGGAAGAGCAGCGCGACGATGCCGCCGAAGACCAGCGTGTAGATCTGGAACCAGCGCGCGCGCAGCGATTCGACGATGTCCAGTTGGGCGGTCAGCCACAGTTGCTTCATCACTTGCCCTTCTGCAACAGTTGTTCGCGCATTTCGGCGAACGACAGGCTGGCGCCCGGTGCCTCGGCGTAGGCCGCGAAGTTGTAGCCCATCGGCGAGCTCTTGCCGGGTACGTAGCGCGCCTGGCGCGGGTCGATCCAGTTCAGCCGGTCGGGCTTGCTGGTGGCGTCGGCGACCCACAGCCGGACGCCGGCGTCGTTGCCCCAGGCCTGCTTGCCTTCGAGCCAGAAGACGACGCAGCCGATGTCGTCGAACTTGAAGACCATGTCCTTCGGGCCGCCGCGCACCTGGGCGGCGAAACGGCGGTCGGAGATCACCATGCTGCAACGCACGCAGGTGTCACGGTCCCACTTGATCTCGGCCATGCCTTCCGGCCAGCTCTGACTTGGCGCAGGCCGGTGAGCAGCGCCGCCAGCGGCGTCAGCGGCGAAGCCGCCGGCGACCAGGCGGCCGAGGAAATCGCGCGGCGACCGCTGGCGGGCATCGCTCAGTTGCCGGCTCTCGGTCAGCGAAATGTCGCTGACCAGCGCGGTGTAGCGCGAAATCATGCCGAGGAAGCGCAGGCGGTCGGGGCCGGCGACGCTGCCGTCCCAGACCAGATTGTCGTCGCTGCGCGGTGAATTTCCAGGCGGCGACGCCTTGGCGAAGGCGGGCTCGAAGCGCTTGATGACGATGCGGCAGGCCAGCGTGTCGGACAGCGAGACATCGTCGGCCACCCTGTCGTCGAGCACGACCTTGCCCATGTCCATCTCGACGACGCGGTTGACCAGCGACGACACCTCGTCGAGGCGGTGGCTGGAGATCAGCATCGTCGCGTCGTCCTGGCGCTCGGCCAGCAGATCGAAGAAGATCTTGCGCGCTTCCGGGTCGAGGTTGGCGGCCGGCTCGTCCATCACCAGCACCCTGCGCGTCGCGGCCGAGCGCGATGGCGATCAGCAGTTTCTGCTTCATGCCGCCGGAAAGGCGGACGAACTGGCGCGAGAGCATGCCTCCGACGTCGAGCCCGAGACGCCCGGCGATGCCGTGTATGCGCTGCGGGTCGGTGCCGCACAGCGCGGCGGAAAAGTCGATCAACTGGCCGACCGGCATCTTGAGCGGTGGCGGCAACTGCGGCACGAAGCCGATCGTGCCGAGCACCGCCGTGCGGTTGCCGCGCGGGTCGAGGCCATCGATGGTGACCGTGCCATCGTGGGTGTATTCGCCGAGCAGGCAGCGGATCAGGGTGGTCTTGCCGGCGCCGTTGGAGCCGATCAGCGCGACCCGCTCGCCGAGTTCGATATCGAGGCTGATGCCGTCGAGCACGCGGGCGCGACGGAAGTTCTTGACGACATTCTGAAACTGGATCATGGGGAGCGATTATAGAAGGGCCGCCGCGGTTGACCCTGAATTTCGATCAAAAATCGGCGATGGACCCGGTTGCGCGCGCTCCCGGCGTGATCCTCGCTGCCTTCTCAAGCAGGGCGGCACTCGCTGGCCAGCGGCTTGCTGGTCTTGCCGTCCAGCAATACGCTTTTCCAGGGCAGGTCGATCCACACCAGCCCGCTCGTCGTGTCCTCGAAGCGCGGCAGGCCGGAGTAGGAGTAGTCGCGCTCGAGAAGGTAGGTGTTGCCATTCCAGCCGATCTTCATGCGGTGGTTTACCCGGTCGCGCATTTCGCGCTGGACCTGGACGCGCAGCCCTTGTTCGCAGCGATAGACACCACTGGCAAGCTTCAACTCGAGTTGGGCGTTGGACTGCGCCGGCGGCGCCTTGGGCTGGGTCTCGCAGGCCGCCAGCGCGAGCAGCATGGCGAACGGCGCCAACAGTGAAGGAAAGGTCATTCGGGCATGTCCTCGGTACGAAGTCTTGCCAATTGTAGAGCGATGATCCTGGTCGACGATGGACGGATGCCAACGCGCCGGACAATGAGGCCATTCAAGATCCATCAACTTTGGGTAAAGTTGTTACGGAAAAAACCCAGTCGCTATGACGTTTGGTACCACTGAACCCCTCCAGTCCCGACGGGAAGTTTTCTCGTTTCAATGCTTCGCTGTCACTCAAACTATGGATCCCGGCGATGCGCTTGTCTGGACCCCGGATAATGCCCCACTCCGGCTTGCCGGTGAATGGGTCGTGATAGACGCGGCGAAGGTGGCGCCGCACACCGGGGTGTCTCGGGTCCCTGGTGAGATCAGATAATGAATTTGGCGTGCTCGGAAAGCCGTTTGGCGTGGCTTCGGCGTAGGACTGAAGAGCGTTGCGGAACTCACGGCCGATTGCCAGTAACTCGGCCTCCGCGTTGCGGATCTGGATTGTCTGCGCCACCTTTAGGCCAACAGCCGAGATGCCGCCAATCAACGCCACCGCCAATAGCAGGGCAAGATAGATCATGCCGCCGTGTCTGCGGTGAAGTACCACTATTACCATGCCGAGAAGCGCCGGCCATCCCGCCCGGTTCCGGGTGCTGCGCTGTGGATGTCGGCAATTTTCCCTTCGGTTGGAGGCAGTGGCTCGCTGACCAGCCAATGGCGGTTGCTCTCGATGATCGGATCGAAGGGCACGTGCTTCAGATAGCGCCGCACCACCAATTCATCAAGATTTTCAGGGTAGCGTCCGCGATCGCTATGGAATTGCTCCAACGCGTCGCGGGTCAGTCGCAGGTTCTCGGCGAGAACTGCTTCGCGATTGCGTTCAACGTACTGCGTGTAGCGCGGCAGTGCCAGGGCTGAAAGCAGAGCCACGATGGCCAGCACTACGAGCAATTCGATTAGCGTAAACCCGCGACCCATCACCACACACTGTAGGGAACGCCGTTCAGCCCAAGCTGGGGCGATCGGGAATGGATGTCATACACGTCGGATCCCTCTTTGGGTTCGCTGGCATCACTTGCATAACTGCGCAGCCCCCATGACTGGCCCGCATCGACTGAACTATCAGGAAACATCGGGTCGCGGGGCAAGCGGCGCAAAAAGCGCACTTTTTGCCGCTTTGGATTCTTGGCGTCGCCGACGCCATCGACCAGAACCTGAAGAGATGCCGGGTAGCCGTTCGAATTACTGTCGCGCGGAATGCGGCCTTCATCGCTGGCCAGCTTATAGGCATCGATCGCATTGCGAATCTCCCGCAATGCAATGCGCAAATCCTGTTCCTTGGACCGTTGCACACCGAGCTGCGCGACGGGTACGACAAGCATGGCCAGCACAGCGATGATGGCAAGCGCCACCATCATTTCGATCAGCGTGAAGCCTTGCCGGGATTTCACTGACTCACACCTGAAGGCGGAGCAACCGGCTGCTGCTGTGCCATCGGGGCCGGCACAACTTCGGTGAACGAGGACATATCTGGGCCAGAAGGCCGCAAGGCCGACTCGGGGCCGATGCTGAATTCGGTCTGATCGATGGTCGGACGCCGATTGTTGCGGACTAGATGCGGCGTGATGGACAACACCAGTTCGGTTTTCTGACCCTCATCACGTTTGGTACCGAAAAGCCGCCCGAGGATGGGGAGTTCGCCGAGCCCGGGAACCTTGGTGCCGCCTGAACGCTCTTCATCGCTGATCAGGCCGGCCAGAACCTGATTTTCGCCATCCTTGAGACGGAGAATGGTAGAAGCGTTGCGGGTACCGATCTGGTAAGCCAGCGTCCCCGATTTGGTCTGAACCTGATTGACGATATTGCTGACTTCGAGATTAATGCGGATTGCCACCTCGTTGTCGAGGTAGATGGTCGGCTGTACATCGAGCTTCAAGCCGACGTCGATGTACTGTACCGATTCGGCGACGAAGCCGGTCGAAGTTGATGTGGTCGTGATGTTAGGAACCCGGTCGCCGATCATGATCTTGGCAATTTCCCGGTTGCGGGTGCGGATGCGAGGGTTGGCGAGCAGGTTGGTATCGCCGCTGGTGGCCAGGGCGACGGCACCAAAGGGCGTCATGTTTACCTGCAGACTGGACGAGGTGGCGTTGATCAGGTCGTTCAAGGTGACCGGACCACCGGCCACCCTGGATAATGGCGTCAGTATCAGCGAGCTTGGCCAGAGCAGACCAAGATCCTGAAGACGACTGCGCTTGATCTCCAGCACCTCGACATCCAGCATGACTTCCGGCTCTGGCATGTCGTGCACCGCAAGCAGCTTTTCCGCCATCCGAATGGCTTCCGGCGTATCGCGCATCACCACCACGTTCTGCTTGTCGTCGGCAATCAGATCGCGCGCCTTGAGGATCGTGCGCAAGGTTGCCACCGCTGTCTTGGCTTCGATATTGGTCAGATAGAAACTGCGAACGGTAAGTGGCTGGTAGTCCCGGGCCTTACCCGGCGTATTCGGGTAGATCAGCACTGTATCGGCATTGACGTAACGTTGTTCGAGTTGCTGCGAGAGCAGGATCAGTGAGAGCACATCGCGGATAGGCGTTCGACGCAAGATTATGCTAATCGGCTGGTCGGTTCGCACATCCCTGTCGAAAACGAAATTGAGCCCAGCAGTCTTGAAAAGTACCTGACAGACCTGACTCAAGGTGGCGTCCTTGAAGTCTACGTTGATCGCTTTGTCGAGACCCGGATTTCCCGGTTTCTCAGGGCTGCGCGGGCGCTGCGCTTCCTCCTGCTGGCGCTTGTTGCTCTCCTGCTGCGTCTGTTCCCTTACCTCCCTTAGCTCCCTAAGCTCACGGGCCATGATTTTCTCGCGGGTTTGCGCCAAGGCAAGACGCAGCTCCGCATTGTTTGGATTCTCCTTCAGCGCAATCTCCAGGCGGACCAGGGCTTCGTCGAGGCGACCCTGTGCGAACAGATTCTGGCTCTCCTGCAAGGCCACAGGTGAAGGGGTGGCGCAGGCAACCAACAGGGTGGACAGGCATAGAGCACCGGCCAGACTCCTGATCAGTCGCTTTGGTGAGTGGTTTTTCATTCTTCGTCTTTTCCGATATCGAAGGTCCGGATTTGGCTGTTTCGCGTGTTCTTGACGATAAGCACGGGTGGCGCGAGCTTGCTGACGCGAAAATGTTCGTCGAAAGCTTCTCCTTCACGAACGACCCAGACCTGCCCCTGATTGCCCGGAGAGCTGATGAATACAGACCAGCCTTCGTCACTCTGCTGCTTGCCCAGAATGCGGTAAGCGGGAAAGGACGGAGCGGCTGCCGGTGGCGTACGAGTAGGGGAAGCATTGGTCGCCACGGGCGCACGATCCTGGGCAAAGAATGGGTCGCGTAGCGCTGTACTGAAGGCAGACTCGGCTTTTGATGGGCGCTGCAAGACACGTATGACCGGAGCGTTACCGGACTCCGTCATGGGAGGCGTCAGGATTCCGGCTGCCACGGGCTGTTCCGCGCCGACGATGATGGCCAGGACGATCGCGGCCACCACGAGAAGGAGCAACGGCGTTCTCATCGCAGCGCCTCGCCAACCAGGAATTGCGCGGTCAACGTCGCTGTCAGGACTGAATTAGGCTCGGTCGCCGTTTCACGCTGAATGCTCAAATGGCGAATCGACATGGCCGGCTGGCCGGCCAGCGAACCTTCAAGGAAGGCGCGAATATCGGCGTAGCGGCCGTTGATCGGCAGTCGCATGCTGGCGCGGACAAAACGTCCTTCGGTATCAGCTTCCTGGGTGTAGTCGACCCTGCCGATGCGCAGATGGTGGCTGGCCGCGACATCGAGAACTGCTTGCTGTGCAGCGGCCAAGTCCGCCGATGGAATCAGCAGCCTACGGAAATTACGCTGGGCCGCGACAATGCGCGCCGGGTCGATAGCTGGCGCGGTGGTGACCTGTCTTGCCTGCGACGGGCGAGCAAGAATGACGACGATCAGTACGACCAGAGCCGCCAAGGAGGATCATCAAACCCGGCTGACGGGAAAACATCAGACGCAGATCAAGCGCGGTGAAGGTGCCGGTTTTCATGGCTGAACCCCTTCGGTGACGCGAAAGCTCACTTCAAGCGCAAAGCGGATCGGGAAACTGCCCGCCTCAAAGTTGCTGGCGGGGTTCTGACTCATGACTCGGGCGTCGGCAACCACCTGGCTGGTGCGCAGCCGCGCCGGTAGCTCAAGTACCGAACGGCTGTCGCGGGCCTCGCCCTGCAAATTAAGACGACCATCGCGCGCATTGGCATCGAACTGGACAATGCGCAGCGAGTCATCGACACTTCCTTCAACCAGCACCAGAACCTGAAGCCATGGGAAATTCAGTTCATCGATGGCGTTGTTGATCGCCCGGATTTCTTCTTCGGTCGGTATCGCTGACTGGTAATGCGGCAAACCGGCCTCCGTTTCGCTGGTAATCGTCCAAGCCAAGGCGAGGATCAGCGCCATGACGGCAGAGCCGATCCCCACCCGCAGGGATGACTTGCGCCCTCTAACCGGTGCAAAATCGATCCGCAAGCTCATAGTCCTTGTCCCTTGACTGGCCAGCGCAGGGCCTGCAGGTGGCAGTCCTCGATCCGCAGGTCGACGGCGCGACAATCGCGGCGCAGCATCGCCGGGAGATCCGTGCCGAGCAAACTCAGTGGCGGATGCGTGCGCAGTGCCTGCCACTCCCGTGCATTGCGAATACCGATGGTCAGTCCGTCCGCCGTTTCGAGTGAATAAACAGCATGTTTCGGCGGGTGGATCGAATTGCCGGACTGGGTGTTGAAGCTGCGCACAAAGCGCGTCTGGATCTTGCCGATCCGGCAACCGTGAGCGCCGAATTTTTCGAGCAGCAGATCGAGTAACGACTTGGGCAGGGCGATGGCTGGCCAGTGGCTGGCAAACGGGGTGGCATCCACCCGTACTGCCCATTGGGCAGCCTCGGCAGGGTTGTCGCCGTAGAGTTGTTGCATTCGATCGTACGCCAGCCCCTCGATTTCCCGCGGCGATGCAAGGCCGGGCAAGCGCTCGAGTATCCAGCAACGCGCCAGGGCGTCGCTCACGGTGATCTCCAGGGTTTTCTTGCCTTCCGGAAGCCCGGCACACAAGGCTTCGAGCACAGCTCCAAGCTCTGCCAGCGCGTCGGTACCGGGTGTGCCGGATTTGATTGGCGATGGCAATTTGTGTCGGTTCAGCGATTGGCCGTGCTGCACCATGAGGCGTGTCCGTCCAATGTCCAAATGAACGGTGCTGCCCTGCAGCCACGGCAACGAAAACCCCTTAATGGCGAGCCGTGACACGGCGCACCTCCTCGAGCGTGGTCTGCCCCTGTCGGGCCAGTTCAAGCGCGGCGTCGCGCAGGCTGCGCGTGCCCTGGTGGCGTGCACTGTTACGAATTTCGTTGATCGGCGCCCGTTGGGCTATCAGGGTACGCAGCTGGTCATCGAGGGCCAGGATCTCGACAATCGCACTGCGTCCCTGATAGCCGGTACCGCGACAGGCCTCGCAACCCACTGCCTTCTTGAAGCCGTGGGGCCAGTCGTCACCGGAAATTTGCAATTCATCAATCTGCTGCGGTGTTGGCGTGTGCGCGTCGGCGCACGCCGGACAGAGTTTGCGCACCAGGCGCTGGGCCCAGACACCGCTGACCGCCGAAGTCAGCAGGTAGGGGTCGATCCCCATGTGGTTGAAGCGCCCGAAGACATCGAAGACATGGTTGGCATGCAGCGTCGACAGCACGCGATGCCCGGTCAGCGCCGACTGAATGGCGATTTCTGCCGTTTCGCGGTCGCGGATTTCACCGACCATGATGGTGTCGGGGTCATGGCGCAGAATGGAACGGAGGCCGCGCGCGAAATTCAGCCCTTTTTTCTCGTTGACCGGAATTTGCAGGACACCGGGCAATTCGTATTCCACCGGGTCTTCGATCGTGATGATCTTTTCACGGCCATCGTGAATTTCCGAGAGCACCGCGTAAAGCGAGGTGGTCTTGCCGCTGCCGGTCGGGCCGCTGGCCAGCAGCATGCCGTAGGGTTGGGCAGCCAGCTCGCGCAGGCGAATCATGTCGCCGCTTGCAAAGCCAAGCCCTTCCAGGGTCAACGCTGACTTGTCCTGCATCAGACGGCTCTTGTCGAGGATACGCAGCACGCCGTCCTCGCCATGCAGGCTGGGCATGATCGACACCCGAAGATCTATGCGCCGGGCACTTTCGCCGATGCGAACCGCCAACCTGCCATCCTGCGGGATGCGGGTTTCCGCAATGTCAAGTTCAGCCAGCACCTTCAGGCGCGAGATGACCTGTGGTGCAATGTCCGCGCCGCGGGCGCTGCGGATGTGCTCCAGCACCCCGTCGATACGGTAGCGGATATCCAGTCCACGGCCGGTAGCCTCCAGGTGGATATCGCTCGCTCCCAGACGCAAGGCATCGTGCAGCGTGGCATTCACGAGTCGAACCACGGGACTGCTTTGCTGGCTGACCGGGGTTACTGACAAGGCTTCCTTGACGCTGTTTTCACCCGAGTGGAGCTGGTCCGTTGCATCGGACGAAGCGAGCAGCCGGGTGCTTTCCGCCTGCTTGTTTAGCCACGCCGCGAGATCGTCGGCAGAGGCCAGATGCCAGATGACGGGATCGCCAGCGCGTGCCTCGGCCCAGCGCTGCAGGTTGCTGTCCAGCGGATCAGAAATCACCCCGATATAGCGGTCGTCCGCAGCATTGTTGCGAAACAGAAGGCAACAGCGGGCCATCGCCTCGGCCAGCGGCAGCCGGTCGAACGCTGGTGTCAGGCGGTGCAGCATGGGCAGCGTGGCGGGCGGATAATCGTCTGGCCAGGCCGCAGATTTTTCGACAGGCAGTCGCGCGTTCATTGGAAACTCCCGGCCAGATCGAAGATCGGCATATAGAGGAGGACTACGATAGCCCCGACGACGATGCCGATGGCTGCCATCAGGAGCGGTTCGAAGCTGCGCGTGAAGCGGGCGATGAAACGTTCGATTTCGCCGTCATGGAAGCGGGCAGCGCGGGCCAGCATGTCGCCCAACTGGCCGGTGCGCTCGCCGACACGCATCAGACGCAGCGCGACCGGGGTGCACAAGCCGGCCTCATCAAAGGCGGTCGAGGTGGGTTGGCCTTCGCCGATCCGCCGCATCGCTTGTTGCAAGGCAAGCTGTGTCTTTGCCGAAACCAGCCCGTCGCAAAGTTCCAGGGCCGCCAGTATCGGCAGACCACCTTCCAGCAAAGTGCCGAGCGCCAGGTACAGGCGCGCCAGCTCGAAGGTTCGCAGACGGTCGCCGACCTGTGGCAGGCGATGCAGGTAATCGAAGACTCCGGCGCGCAGGGCCTTCCGGGTCTGTGGCTTGCGCATGAACCAGGCGACGGCGGTGCAAGCGAGTACACCGATGGCGCCAAGCAGGCGGCCATTTTCGGCAACGAAGCGGCCCCAGTGCATCAGCAGTTGCGATGCCAGTGGAATGTCGCGGCCCGAGCTTTGATAGACGCTGGAGAAGCTGGGCACCACGTAGCCGAGCAAGAACAGGCTGACCAGCAGCCCGACACAGCAAAGAATGGCCGGATAAATCATGGCTTGCGTCAAATGTTGGCGCACATGATCAACCCGGCCGCGATACTCGACGTAGCGGGCCAGCGAATTGTCGAGACTGGCCGTCCGTTCAGCTGCGCGCATCAGGCCGCAATAGAGGGGTGGGAATATGTCAGGCTGGGCGGCAAGGGCAGCGGCAAAACGCTGACCTTCGGCGAGTCGACCGCGCAAGCCGGCAAGAATCGCGCTGACTGCCGGTCGGCGTTCTTTTTCACGCAAGGCATCGAGCGATTCCGTCAGCGTCAGCCCGGCTTCGAGCAGGGCCAGCAGTTCCTGACTGAACAGGGGCAGATCGAATGATGCATGGCTTTTGCTGCGCGCAATCCATTGTTGCCATGCCGACTGGCCACCCGTTTTCACCGAAAGCGGGCGCAGATCTCGGGTAGCCAGTTGCCGGATGGCTTCCTGCTGCGTTGCGGCCTCGACGTGGAGCGTTTCCACACCGTTCGGGCCAATGGCACGGATTGCGAAGTTCATGATCGGCTTTAGAAGCGGATGTCGGCGTCTTCGCCGCTGCCGCCGGGGCGTCCGTCACGCCCGAAGGAGAGCAGTTCGAAGTCGCGACCGCTACCGGCGGCACTGGCTCAGTCGATAGAAATAGGGGTGGCCCCAAGGGTCGACCGGAACATCCTTCTGGAGATAGGGCCCGTTCCAGCGCGGCAGGTTGGTCGGACGGTTACGCAGGGCGTTCAGCCCGGTCTCGGACGATGGGTAGTTGCCGTTATCAAGCCGGTACGATTCGAGCGCCCGGGCAAGCGCCTCGATCTGCGTGCGGGCGGCGGTAACTTCGGATTTGCCGAGCTGCGACACGTAGCGCGGCCCGACGTAGGCTGCCAGCAGGCCGATGATGGCGACCACGACCAGCAGTTCGAGCAGGGTGAATCCGGCTGAAATCCGGAGGGCATGGGTTTTGTACAACATCTGGACTCCTTGGCTTCGGAGCCGGGCGCGTGGCGTAGTTGGCGCAGCCACGAACCCGGCTGGCCGACTTAGGCGAAACTGTCTTCCATCAAGGTGTTAAACCACTTGAACATTTCGTTGTAGTTGTCCTGCGAACGGGCCGCTGCTTCTCCTGCCGCACCGGGCACCGGCAGCATGGTGCGGCTCACCGGGTCGTAGGCGAAGACCGCCGTCAGCCACGAGGCCGTATCCGCCGTAATCGGTGAATAGCAGGCCGAGTTGGTGATCGGCGATGGATCGGGGCTGCGTCCGGCCAACAGGCGAACGATGGCATCGGCACAAATCTTGGCTTCCTGGTTGGCGATGTGGCCAGCCTTGGGCTGGGTCGTGGCCGAGGCATCGCCGATGACGTGGATGCCCGGTGCCGCGGTGTGACTGATAGGTCAGCACATCGACACCTGCCCAGCGCCCGCCAACATTGGCCAGGCCGTTGTTGATCACGACCTTGCCGGCCTTGTGCGGCGGAATCGCGTTGATCACCTTGGCCTTGAGGTTGCCGAGGTTCGTGTTGAGCGTCATCGTGCTGGCATCGATGCTGTTGATCGTGACGCCCGGGTGATATTCGACTACGCCCTTGTGCACGACATCGAAGGCATTGGTGAAGGCCAGCGGCTCGGCGGTGATGCCCGGGTTGGCATCAAGCACGATCACCTTGGAACCGGCACGATTCTTCTTCAGCCAGTCGGCGACGACGCAAGCGCGCTCGTACGGACCCGGCGGGCAGCGGTACGGCTTGGCCGGGATGGTCATGACGAAGGTTTCACCGGCCTTCATGTTGACCAGCATGTTGCGCAACTGGGTGGTCTGCACGCCGGCCTTCCAGGCGTGCGGCACCTTGGCTTGAGCCGCGGCGGTTTCGAGGCCGGGATAGATGTCGAACTCGACGCCGGGAGCGATGACCAGCCGGTCATAGGGCAGCTTGCTGCCATCGGCCAGGATCACGCTGTGGCCGACCGGGTCGATGGCGGTGACATCGCCCTTGACCATGCGGATGCCATAGCGGGTGGCGAGATTGCTGTAACCGTATTGCAGCGAGGTTATTGTGCGCTGGCCGTTCAGGACCAGATTGCTGAGGATGTTGGAGGTATAGGCGCTGTCACGCTCGACCAGGGTAACCGAAACCCCGGTACCCCCCCACAGACGCAAATACTTGGCTACCGTGGCACCGCCCATGCCGCCACCAATGACGACAACGCGGCCGCTGATGCCGGTGTTGGTGGGAACGGTGCCCAGTTGGGGAGGCGTGGCCGCGCTGGCAAGACGTGACCAGCTGATGGCTGAGGTAGCCGATGCCGGCCATGCTGGCCAGACGGAAAAAATCACGACGATTCATGATAAGGCTCCTCGCTCGCGCTTAGCGTTGTTTTGACAGGTAATCGGCAATCAGACGGATTTGCGCGTCCGAATAGCCACGGGCATGCATATCCATCATCTTGGGCGGCATCTTGCTGCGCATCTCGAGCAACTCCTTGTAGATTTCCGATGAAGACTCGCCGGCCAGATCCTCGAAACCGATGCTGGATTTGCCGTTGTAGCCATGGCACTGGAAACAGTTGGATGCCAGCAGACGACCCGCGGGCGGTTCGGTTGAGGTGGTCTGGGCAGCCGCGTAAAAACTGGCCAGGGCGAACGGGAGCCCGATCAGGGCCCGCAAACGCAATTTGTTTGGATTCATGGAGAACCTCCGCAAATGTTGAAGGGTAGGATTGCAGCAATGCGTTGCCCCTGGCCGGACACGCAGGGCGGATAATCCACGTTTGAAATCATCCTGGCTGCTGTCGTCCACACCCGACACTTTCGCTGGGCAGCGCCCTGGCATACGATGGCGCCCATGAAACGCTATCCGCGCTCGTTCCTGCAGTTGGTCACGTTTGGCTACCTACTCTTTGCACTGCCCCTGCTGGTCGCGGCCGTTTATGTGTTCGTCACGCTAGACGCCCAGAATAAGCAATACCGGGCAGCAATCGAGCACACGTCAGTTTCATCGCGCTTGAGTGGCGAACTGACAGAAGACCTGCTTCACATGGAGCGCAATCTGCGCCGCTATGAAGTGCTGCAGGATGCCGATACGTTAGGCGATTACGTCCAGGTTCGCGGCGAGTGGCAGGCGAACGTCGAGGCGTTCATCCGCCTCCCACCGCTGCCCCGGCAGATGATCGATGAATTGCAGGCGCAGATTGAGCTTGAGAGGCTGGCTTACGGGACGTTGCGCGAGACCGGGAATGCCAAGCAGCTGCGTTTGGTCATCGACGAAATCAGGCTGCGGTCGGAAAAAACGCTCGGCGAAGCGCGCACGATTCTGAATCGTGAGCAGGAGGAATTTCTCAGCAAGTCCGACTCCTTGCGCATACGCCTATTGCTGGCCGCAGTCTTCGCGGCGCTGATCGCCCTGGTGTGCCTATGGCTGATTCGGCGCCTGCTGGCACGCATGATAGGCCGCTTCGAGGGAGCGCTGCTTAGACTTGGCAAGGGCGACTTGAAAAAATCGATCGCTCTGGACGGCCCCGGTGATTTGCGCTGGCTTGGGCGCTGGCTTGAGTGGCTGCGGCGACGCTTGCTTTCCCTGGAAGAGGAGCGTGCCCAGGTTCTGCGCCATGTTTCCCATGAACTCAAGACCCCGCTGGCGGCACTGCATGAAGGCGCGTCACTCCTCGCTGAAAAAGTTCCGGGCCCTTTAACACTTGAGCAAAGCCGGATCGTCACCATCCTGCAGAGCAACTCGCGACGACTGCAGGAATTGATCGATGGCCTGCTGCGCCTGCAGCAAGCAGGTCACGCTGCCGAGCGTATCGGGTATGAGACGCTGCGCTTCGACCAGGCTGATCGAACAGGTGCTTGATACGCACCGGTTACTTGCCGGCGAGCGCAACATCAGTTTCGATTGCTCGCTGGCTGCAACCGAGATCGTTGCCGGCCGCGAAGCCCTCATCACCATCGTCCATAACCTGATTTCAAATGCGGTGAAGTTCTCTCCTGAGAACGGCACCATCAAGGTAATTCTGCAACCGACCAAGGAATCTGCATTTTTCCACGTCATTGATCAGGGCCCGGGCGTGGCAGAAAATGATCGAAAGCAGGTTTTTGAGCCGTTTTTTCGGAGCCAGACTTTGCGAGAAGTCGCTGGGGTCGGACTCGGTCTCGCGATTACACGCGAGTTCGTGCTTGCCCTTCGAGGCGAGTTGCGAATAATGCCATCGACAAATGGCGCCCATTTCCGCGTCCTGCTTCCGTTGCACGCACCTCACCTGAGAGTTGAACAAGATGTCTGAGGAATCATGATGCTTAGAGCCATTGCCCGCCTGCACCTTCCTGTAGCGTGGATTTTTCTCGCGATTAGTCTTGGAATGACAGGTTGCGCCACCAAGAATGAGATGCAGGTCGAGATGGAAGGCGAGTCGTTGCCAGTTCCAGCAAGGCCGGGAGGCGAAACCAAAAAGACGCCGACCCCAGAATCACAGAGGATTCGGGAACTGGAACGACAACTTGTCGAGCGTCAGCGCCAATGTCTCGAAGACAAGAACCGATTGGAACAGGCACTCCGGGAAAATCAAAAGCGTAGCGACGAGTTACAGAAGAAACTTGATTCCCTGCTGGCTATTGACCGCGAACTTCGCACTCGTGGAAAAGGCAATTGATGACGCCGGGCGCTCGGATTCTGGTTGTCGATGACGATCTGGACATGCTCCATCTGATTGGACTGCGACTAACGTCAGCTGGCTACCAGGTCACCAAAGCGGCTTCAGGAGAGGCAGCACTCGTAAGCTTTCGGGAAACTCGTCCGCAACTGGTCATCACGGATTTGCGCATGGGGGCAATGGACGGCCTGGCACTTTTTGACCATCTGCAGGCCGACGCGCCCACGCTTCCCGTCATTATCTTGACGGCGCACGGCACGATCCCTGATGCCGTTTCGGCCACTCAGCGCGGGGTTTTCAGCTTCCTCACCAAGCCTTTCGAGGGGTCGGAACTCATGCGGCGGGTCATGGATGCCATCCGTGTATCGCCGACACTGGATTCCGGGCGCGCCAATGCCCGCTGGCGGAAGGGCCTGATTACTGCAAATGTCCAGATGGATGAACTGCTTCGGCAGGCCCTGCGGATCAGTGAGGAAGGTCGGCCAGCACTGCTCGTCGGCCCCAGCGGCGCGGGCAAGGCCACTCTTGCCAAAGCAATTCATTTGGCTGGAAGTCGTGCCAGTCAACCTTTCGTGACCATGTCGTGTACGGACTTCCCAGCCGACGACCTGGAAGACATGTTGTTGCCGACCAACCCGGATGGCGTGTTTTGCAAGGCCGCCGGCGGCTTGCTGTACGTTCAGGATATTGGCGCCTTGACATTGATTGCGCAAGGGCGGCTGTTATCTGTGCTGCTGGCCCAAACGCAGGCCAAGGATCCTCTTGCGCGCCTGAATTCGGCGGAGCAACAGGCAGAGATGCCCGATGTGCATGTAATCGCCTCAAGTCCTCGGCCCCTGGATACGGCGGTTGCGGAGGGCGATTTTCGCAGCGATCTCTTCTATCTTCTCGGCGGGATGACACTGATTGTTCCCCCATTGAGCGAGCGAAGTGAAGATATTCCAATTCTGGCTGCACATTTTCTGTCCCGTATTTGTCCTGAAGCCAAGCTGGCCCTGGCCCCTGATGCATTGCTGGCATTGTATGAGGGCCGATGGCCCGGAAATGTGCGACAACTGGAGAACGTGCTGGAGCAGGTCGCCAAATTGAGCCTGACACCGGTAATTCCAGAAGCGATCGTGCGCAAAGTGATGAGGGAGTTTGAAGAGGAATCCCTGGCGGCGTTTGATGACGCACGCCGCGATTTTGAGCGGGAATATCTTGTTCAACTGCTACAGACCACAGTCGGCAATGTTTCACGTGCTGCTCGGGTCGCACAGCGCAATCGTACCGAGTTCTACAAACTGCTGGCGAGACACGGTCTAGACCCGGCAAGCTTCAAGCAAAAATTCCGTTGAATTCTGATCCTGGTTGTTGTGTGCGCCGAACCGGGTCACTCGATGGCAACCTGGCACCTGTTGCGGTCGACCCCGAATTCAGGTCGAAAATCAGGCCAGTTTCGACAGTCCCTTGATCTCGAAGCTCAGCGAGCCGGTCGGGCAGGTATCGACGCACAGCCCGCAGCGCGTGCAATCCGGCCCGAGGGGGACTTCGGTCTCGACGGCGCGGCCCTTGATCACCGTGTCGAGCACGTGCGGCACGAGACAGACCTTGCGGCAGTCGCCCTCGTGGAAACATTCGGCGAGTTTGTACTTGATGCGGACCGGCGAGATGATGCCGACGACACCGTAGGTCAGGCCGATCGGGCAGGCGTAGCGGCACCAGGCGCGGCGCGAGAAGAAGACCTCGAAGACGAGCAGCGCCAGCACCCAGAGCAGCGCCAGCCCCGGGCCGTAGATCAGCGCCCGCGACAGGATGCCGGTCGGCGAGATGGCCTCGAAGACGGTGTAGCCGGTGCCCAGGGCAAGCAGCGCGAAGATGATCCAGAACACGGTACGCAGGCGGCGGTCGATGGTCTGGTCGGTGAGCAGGCGTTTTTTCGCGAGGTAGAGGTGAATCTTCTCGGCCCACTCGGCGAGCAGGTGATAGGGGCACACCCAAGAGCAGAAGGTGCGGCCGCCGAGCAGCACCCACAGCACCAGCACGGTGCCGGTGCCGATGATCAGATTGTTGATGATGTGCTTGTGGGCCAGCATCACCTGCAGGGCCGAGTTGAGGTCGATCAGGTGGAAGCCGACGAAGCGCGACGCGGTCAGCGCGCCTTCAAGAATCTGGATGTCGAGGAAAAAGGAGAAGGTGAACAGCAGGTTGGCGATGATCAGCGTTATCCAGCGCCGGTTGCGCCAGGTGTTCTTGCGCTCGGCATGGGCGCGCGCATGCAACTTCTCGGCGATCAGGTCGCGGTTGCCCTTCTTGTAGAAATGGATCTTCTGCGCGGCGGCGCTGATGTGCTCGGGTTTGGTCGGTTTGGTCGGCTCCCAGCCGAACATGACCTTGATCTGGTCGACAAACCGGCGGTTTAGTAGATCGCTCACGTCTTCCAGACCTCGCGGGCTTCGATGGTGATGCAGGTCGGCTCGACCGGACAAACCATTTCACAGACGCCGCAGCCGACGCAAGGTTCATGGACGACGGGCGACTTGCGCTTGCTGCCGTCCGGGGCGAAGACAGTCTCGATCGAGATGGCGCCCTTGATCGGGCATTCCCGGGCGCACAGGTCGCATTCGGCGACGTCGTAGGGATGGTCGGCAACCTTGATCGGCTTCCAGCGGTCGACGTTCATGTACCGCATCCTGCCCTTGAAGTCCGCACCCCGTGTCTGTCCCTTGAAGCCCTTGCCCTGGATCGCCAGGCAGGCCTCGGGGCGGGTCAGTCGCGCCACGCCCATGCGCTCGGTCATGTTGAGCGTCGGCTCGGGGTCCTTCTCCTTGGCCAGCAGGGTCGGCTTGGCCGCCAGCGACGCGCCCGACCGCACGGTGAGGAACTCCGGCTTGTGGTAGGTAAACGTGCCGGTCGGGCAGGCCAGGACGCACTGCACGGCGTCGCAGGAGAAGTCGCAGGCCTGCTGCCGGGCATCGATGTAGGGCGTTCCGACGCCCATGCCGTCGATCAGGTCGGCCAGCACTATCGCCTGCACCGGGCAGACCTGACGCACTGGCCGCACTTGATGCAACTGGAAAGGAAATCCTTTTCGTCGAGCGCGCCAGGCGGGCGCAGGCGCTTTCTCTGCGAATAGATCAGCGGCAGGAAGCCGGAAAGCGCCGCGCCAAGGACGCCGCCCGTGAGCAGGACGGTGCGCAGGAAGCGGCGGCGGTTGGTCTGCCGCCTGGCCTTGGAGAGCGGCGGCGTCGGCCCGGCAACCGGCTTTCGATCGTCGTCGCTCATGATTGCGCTGTCCCCGCCGGTTTGAGGAAACGTGGCTTTTCGTCACGCAGGATCAGGTCGGGCTTTGAGAAAGGAGCGAGGCGCTCGAGGAAAATCGAGCAGTTCCATCACCGGAGAACTGCGGAAGAAACGGGCGACGGGCATCTCGATCCAGATCTGGTCGGCATAGGAATAGAGCTCGTGC
>CAVTQL010000019.1:0-58339 GCA_963736845.1 uncultured beta proteobacterium | reverse complement strand
GAAGATGAAGTCGCGCCACTTCTCGGAGATGTCCTGGCCTTCGTCGACGATGATCGTGTCGAACAGGAAGGCGGCGCCGACCGGCAATTCGGCGGCGCGCTTCTGCAGGCGCTCGAAGGCGTCGGGCAGGGTGAAGTCCGGCGTCTCGCCGGCATGGCGCACGCGCTGGTCACAGAGCTGGTGGTAGGTGCAGGCCAGGCCGCCGGTTGGGGCGATGCGGTTGAAGTGGTCGGCCAGCGGGCGGTTGAAGCAGACATAGAGCGGCCGCTTGCCGGCTTCGAGCGTGGCGCGGTACTCGGCCAGGGCGAGCTGGGTCTTGCCCGAACCGGCGGTGCCGGTGACGCGCAGGCGGAAGGGTTCGAACTCGAGGCGCCGCGCCCAGTGCGCGAGGCCGCCGGAAACCCGGGTGACCAGGTTGCGGGCATGGCCCATCAGCGCGCTGACATCGGTGTCGAGCTGGATCAGGTCGCGCAGGAAGGCGTGGATCTTCGGGGTGGCGGGCGTTTCCGCGCGGGCCGGCAGCAGGCGCTGGATGATCTGGCAGAGCTGGTCGCGGCGGGTGGCATCGACGATGCGCTCGGGGACGAGGCCGGCGGTCTCCGGGTTCCTGACCGTGTAGTCCGGGCAGTAGAGCAGGGCGTCGGTATGCACCGAGGGAATGTCGCCGCGGACGGCGAGCTTGCCGCGCAGGTTGCTGACCATGCGCGACATCTGCACCGGCACGCTCTTCGACCGGCCGGGGTACTGCTTGACCAGGCCGTCCGGCGGTTTCGTCGAGAAAGCCGCTCTTCTGTTCGATCAGCAGCAGGTCGCCGGCGAGATTGACGACGGCGAAGTCGATTTCCCCGTAGATGGCATAGCGCCCGTCCATGCCGGTCCAGTGCACGGCGTGATAGACCGAATACTCGTCGGGCAGGCCGTCGGCGAGGACGGCGAGGGTCTCGATCTCGCGCTGCGCGGCGCCGGTGACGGAGAGTTCGCGCCAGCCGTCGGGGATGATGCGGGCCATGGCGGTCCTGATCGGTTCGGGTTGTCTGGGCGGGATAGTAACGGAGCGTCGAGGCGGCGGTCAGTCCGGGAATTTTCTCGCCGTGTGGGTGACGTTGAGGACGACGATCGCGTCTTCACGGACCTGGACGAACACTACGTACGGGAGCTTGTTCGCGACCAGTTCGCGTGCTCCCGGCGCACGATCGCTTTCGCGTATCCGCTCGGGGAAGGGCGGGAGCGATTCGATTTCGGCGATGATGCACCGTTCCACTGCGACAGTGGTACGCGGGCTCGCTTCGCGCGGGCTGTCATGACTTTCATGGTGGCATGTCTCGGTCGATTTGATGTGTCCATTGTAGCCATAATGGACATTTGTGCAGCGGCAGGCCAGACGCTCGGCGCAGCCTATGAGCCTGCCAATGGTCTGGTGCCAACGAGCAGGAGAGGCCAATGCCCCGACAGTCCCAACAACAACGGTATCTGGCTCAACCAGAATGCGCAGTAGGCGTTCGCAATGGGGGGAGGGAAAAGGGAAGCCATGCGTCGCTACCCTGCGCACTTCGGGGTCGCCGCCTACGTCCATCGCGAGATGGACGGCAGCCTGACCGTCGCCGAGGGGCATCACATCGCCCGCCAGGCCAAGCTGAAGGACTTGGCCCGCCATCCGGTGCTCTACCTGATGACGCATGGCGACCCGGTCACGCCAGTGCGAGCATAGAACTGGCCGGTCCGTGGTGGTATGCGGTAAGCTGACCGGGCTTTTTCGCCGGAGATGCGAGTGATGAAATTCTGTCTGATATTGGCCGCCGTCGTCGCCGTGAGCGCCTGCGGCGTGGAAACCGTAGGTACGGCGGCGACTGGCGCGGTGATCAAGAAGCAGGAACTTGAGCAGGGCCAGAAGACGATGGAGCAGATGCAGCAGAAAGTTGATCAGATGAATCAGCAGGCCCAGCAGCGCGCCGAACAGGCAGGCGGCGAGAAGTAGTTCAGCGTGCGCGCAGCGCCTCGCGGCGGGCGAGGCCGAGCTTGCTCGAACGCTCCATCTGGTGCGCGAAGGCCGGGAAATCCAGTCCGAAGCGGGCGCGCAACTCCTTTGCGTAGTTGTGCAGCGAGCGCCAGCGCGGCTCGAAATAGCGTTCCTTGAAGGCATAGAGGACGTGGTTGCCGTCTTCCCGCACTGCAATGACGATCACCTGGTCGTCGAAAACGTGCATCGCTTCGCCGATCAGGCCGGCATAGCTTTCCTTTTCGCCGGCCAGGTTGACGACCATGACGCCGTTGCCCGAGAGCCTGGCGAAGGCGCTGGCGAAGAACTCGCGGTTGGCGAGATTGGGCGCGAACCCTGACTTGTCGAAGGCGTCGACCAGCAGCACGTCGATGCCCTTCTCGGACTGATCGAGATAGCCGGCACCATCGGCGTGCACGATTTGCAGCAACGGGCCATCGGGCGGCAACAGGAAGATGTCGCGCAGCGCGATGACGTCCGGGTCAACTTCGACGGCGGTCAGTTGCGCACCGGGCAGGCGGTGGTAGCAGAACTTGAGCAGCGAGCCACCACCGAGGCCGATCAGCACGATACGCTTCGGGCGCGGGTGAAAGAGCAGAAACGCCATCATTTTCTGCGTATACAGCAACTCGAGGTCGTTCGGCGCGCGCAGCGACATGGCGCTCTGCATCAGGCGGACGCTGAAATACAGGAAGCGCTGCTCCCCGTCGTCGACGACGAATGGCCTGGCGTAGCTTTCGTCGAGCAGGCGGGCGCGCAATTCGCCGGCACTGGCCTCCGGCGGTTCGAGCAGCAGCACCTGTCCGGTCTCGGTGGCGAACGGACTGGGCATCGCGAACAGCGGTGCGGCGGCGCTCATGGCCGGTTGGGTCAGTCAGGCAGATCGGCGGCGTGCAGCAGGAAGACGAATTCGTCGCCGGCGGCGGTTTCGAGCCAGGTGAAGGGGATGTGCGGGAACGTGGCCTCAAGCACGTCACGGTTATGGCCGATCTCGACGACGAGGATACCGCTGTCGGTCAGGTGTTTCCGCGCCTCGTGCAGGATGATGCGGGTGAAGTCGAGGCCGTCTTCGCCGGAGCCGAGCGCCATCTCCGGTTCGTGCCGGTATTCCGGTGGCAGCGCGGCAACCGACTCGGCGTTGACGTAGGGCGGGTTGGCGACGATCAGGTCGTAGCGCCGGCCCTGCAGGTTGGCGAACGCGTCCGAGCGGACGATGTCGATGCGCTCGTCGAGCCCGTAGTTGGCGACATTGCGCTCGGCGACGGAAATCGCCCCTGGCGACAGGTCAACCGCATCGACGTGTGCGTGCGGGAAGGCGAGGGCGGCCAGGATCGCCAGGCAGCCGGAGCCGGTGCACAGGTCGAGCACCGTGCCGACCGCCCAGGGGTCGTCGACCCAGGGTGCGAGTTGTTCGTCGAGCAGTTCGGCGATAAAGGAGCGCGGCACGATGACACGCTCGTCAACATAGAAGCGGTGCTCGCCAAGCCACGCCTCGTTGGTCAGGTAGGCGGCGGGCAGGCGGTCCTCGCAGCGACGGCGGTAGACGTCGAGCAGTGCCGTGCGCTCGTGCGGCAGCAGTCGGGCGTCGAAGAAAGGTTCGAGGCGGTCGAGCGGCAGGTTCAGCGTGTGCAGCGTCAGGTAGACCGCCTCGTCCCAGGCGTTGTCGCTGCCATGACCGAAGAACAGCCCGGCGGCGGTGAAGCGGCTGACGGCAAGGCGCAGGTAGTCGCGCACGGTGACCAGTTCGGCGCGGACGGCGGCATCGCTCATGCCGCCAGGATCCTTTCGAGGATGCGCCGGTAGATCGCCGACAGCCGGGGCAGGGCGGCGACGTCGACGCATTCGTCGATCTTGTGGCTGGTCGCGTTGACCGGGCCAATTTCCAGCAGTTGCGGGCAGATTTCGGCGATGAAGCGGCCGTCGGAGGTGCCGCCGGTGGTCGACAGTTCGGTGTCGATGCCGCAGATTTCCCGGATCGCCGCCGTCGCCGCGTCGGCCAGCGGGCCGCGGCTGGTCAGGAAGGGCCTGGCGCCGAGCGTCCAGTCGATCGCGTAGTTCAGCCCGTGCTTGTCCAGAATGGTGCACAGGCGCTGCTGCAGGCCCTCCGGCGTGCTCGCCGTCGCGAAGCGGAAGTTGAACCTGATCTCGACGCTGCCCGGCACGACGTTGGTGGCGCCGGTGCCGCCATGGATGTTGGAAACCTGCCAGGTGGTTGGCGGGAAGTATTCGTTGCCCTCATCCCACGCGGTGGCAGCCAGTTCCGCCAGCGCCGGTGCCGCCTCGTGGATCGGGTTGCGGCCGAGGTGTGGGTAGGCGATGTGGCATTGCACGCCGCGCACGGTCAGCAGGCCGGACAGCGAGCCGCGCCGGCCGTTCTTGATCATGTCCCCAAGCGTAGCGACCGAAGTCGGCTCGCCGATCACGCAGTAGTCGATGGTTTCGCCACGCGCCTTGAGCGCCTCGACGACGGCGACAGTACCGTCGACGGCATCGCCTTCCTCGTCGGATGTCAGCAGGAAGGCCAGCGAGGCCGGGTGTTCCGGGTGTTCCGCGAGAAATGCCTCGGTTGCGGTCAACATTGCCGCCAGCGACGATTTCATGTCGGCCGCGCCGCGCCCGTACAGGAAGCCATCGCGGATTTCCGGGGTGAACGGCGGGCTGGTCCATTGCGGCAACGGGCCGGTGGGAACGACATCGGTGTGGCCGGCGAAGACGAACAGCGGCTGTGCCGTTCCCCGCCTCGCCCACAGGTTGGTGACGCCGTTGCGCTCGATGAATTCGCTGGCGAATCCCAGTCGCTCCAGACGATCCGCCAGGAGCCGCTGGCAGCCGGCATCGTCCGGTGTCAGCGAAGGCCGGGCGATAATCTGCTGCGCGAATTCGAGGGTCGCGTCGGCCATCAGCGCTCGTTGTCCTCGTCACCGAGGGTGAGCGTGAATTCCTTGAACGAGGCGCCCCCGGAATTGGTACTGTCGAATTCGAGCGCGTCGTCGCCGCGGCGCTCGTGCTTGGCGCCCGACGGCGTGATCTCGGAGTTGTTGATCAGCCACGACAGGTTGGTCGGCGAATCGGCGTTGGTCAGCGCCTCGTCGAGCGAGATCTTGCCGTCCCGATAGAGGCGGAAAAGATCCTGCTCGAATGTTTGCGATCCCGGCGCCAACGTCTGTTCCATCGCCTCCTTGATCGAAGAGACCTCGCCGCGCTCGATCAGTTCGCTGATGTGGCGGGTGTTGAGCATGACTTCGCAGGCCGGCGTGCGCTTGCCGTCCTGTTTCACGGTCAGGCGCTGCGAAATGATCGCGCGCAGCGAGACCGACAAGTCGAGGAAAAGCGCCGGCCGGTTCTCCAGCGGGAAGAAGCTGATGATCCGGTTGAGCGCGTGGTAGCTGTTGTTGGCATGCAGCGTCGCCAGGCACATGTGGCCGGTCTGCGCGTAGGCGATCGCGGCCTGCATGGTCTCCTTGTCGCGGATCTCGCCAATCAGGATGCAGTCCGGGGCCTGGCGCATCGCATTCTTCAGCGCCGCGGTCCAGTCAAGCGTATCCATGCCGATCTCGCGCTGGTTGACGATGGACTTCTTGTGCCGGAAGAGGAACTCGATCGGATCCTCGACCGTCAGGATGTGCCCGGAGCGGTTGCTGTTGCGGTGATCGAGCATCGACGCGATGGTCGTCGACTTGCCCGATCCGGTGGCGCCGACGACAAGCACGAGGCCGCGCTTCTCCATGATCAGGTCGCCGAGTACGGTCGGCAGTTCGAGCGCGGCGAGTTGCGGGATGTTGCCGAGGATGAAACGGACGACGATGCTGATCGACCCGCGCTGGCGAAAGATATTGACCCGGAAGTTGCCAACGCCGGGGACACCGAAGGAGAGGTTCATCTCCATCGTGTTCGTGAACACCTGGGTCTGGTCCGGCGACATCAGCTCGAAGGCGATCTTCTCGACCATGTCGGGCAGCATCGTCTGCTGGTTCACCGGCATCGTGTTGCCATCGATCTTGATGTGGATCGGTGTGCCGGCGGAGATGAAAATGTCAGATGCCTGCTTCTCTGACATCAGCTGGAACAGTTTGTCGAGGATCATGTCGGCGCTCCGGGTTGGTTGGCTGATGGGGGCTCAGGCGCGCAGCAGCTCGTTGATGCTGGTCTTGGCGCGGGTCTGCGCATCGACCTTCTTGACGATGACGGCGCAGTAGAGGCTGTACTTGCCGTCGCCCGACGGCAGGTTGCCGGAGACGACGACCGAGCCCGGCGGCACCTTGCCGTACATCACCTCGCCGGTTTCGCGGTCATAGATGCGGGTCGACTGGCTGATGTAGACGCCCATCGAGATCACCGAATTCTCACCGATGATGACGCCTTCGACCACTTCCGAGCGGGCGCCGATGAAGCAGTTGTCCTCGATGATGGTCGGGTTGGCCTGCAAAGGTTCCAGCACGCCGCCGATGCCGACGCCGCCGGAAAGGTGCACGTTCTTGCCGATCTGCGCGCAACTTCCCACCGTGACCCAGGTGTCGACCATGGTGTTTTCATCGACATAGGCGCCAATGTTGACGTAGGAGGGCATCAGCACGGCGTTCTTTGCAATGAAGCTGCCCTTGCGCGCGACCGCCGGCGGCACGACGCGAAAGCCGGCCTCACGGAACTGCGCTTCGGTCCAGCCCTGGAACTTTGTGTCGACCTTGTCGAAGAAGCGCAGGTCGCCGGCATCCTGGATGCGGTTGTCGCGGACGCGGAAGGAGAGCAGCACAGCCTTCTTGATCCACTGGTGGGTGAACCACTCGCCGGCCATCTTCTCGGCGACGCGCAGCTTGCCGGCGTCGAGGTCGCCGATTACCGACTCGATGGCGGCGATGGTGGTCGGGGCGGATTGCGGGGACAGCTCGGTGCGGCGTTCCCAGAGTTCTTCGATGGTGGCTTGCAGCGGATGGGTCATGGCGGATCTCTCTGATTACAGTTGTTGGGCGAATCGGCGGATGCGGTCGAACTGCTTCCCGGCACTCCGCCAGCGGCGCGACCAGCGCGATGCGGACGAAGCCGGCGCCCGGGTTGACGCCCTGCGCCTCGCGCGCCAGGAAACTGCCGGGCAGAACGACGACATTATAGTGTTCGAGCAGGCCACGGGCGAACCCGGTATCGGCGACCGGCGTCTTCGCCCACAGGTAGAAGCTCGCATCCGGCATGCCGGTGCCGAGCACCTCGGCGACCAGCGGCGTGCACGCGGCGAACTTCTCGCGGTACTGGTTGCGGTTATCGAGCACATGCGCTTCGTCGTTCCACGCGGCGACCGAGGCCGTCTGCACCGGGGGCGCCATGGCACAGCCGTGGTAGGTGCGGTAAAGCAGGAATTTGTTCAGGATCGCCGCATCGCCGGCGACGAAGCCGGAACGCATGCCCGGTACGTTGGAGCGCTTCGACAGGCTGGAGAACATGACCAGCCGTTCGTTCGAGCGGCCGAGCCGCCCGGCCGCCTGGAGGGCGCCGATCGGCGGGTTGGCCTCGTCGAAATAGATTTCCGAGTAGCACTCGTCGGAGGCGATGATGAAACCGTACCGGTCGGAGAGCGCGAACAGCGTCTTCCAGTCGTCGAGCGACAGCACCTTGCCGGTCGGGTTGCCCGGCGAGCAGACGTAGAACAACTGGACGCGCGCCCATTCCGCCTCGCTCAGCGCGCCGTAGTCGAAGGCGAAGCCGTCGTCGGGCAGCGTATTGAGGAAGCGCGGCTCGGCGCCGGCCAGATAGGCGGCACCTTCGTAGATCTGGTAGAACGGGTTGGGGCTGACGACCAGCGGCACGTAGCCGCGGCATGGGTCGATCACCGTCTGGGCGAAGGCGAAAAGCGCCTCGCGGGAACCGTTGACCGGAACGATCTCGCTTTCCGGGTCCAGTTCCAGCCCGTAGCGGCGCCCGCACCAGGCGGCGATGGCCTGGCGCAGCGCCGGCATGCCGAGTGTCGTCGGGTAATTGGCCAACCCCTTGAGGCCGCCGGCCAGCGCGTCCATGATGAAGGCCGGCGTCGCATGCTGTGGCTCGCCGATCGAGAGCTTGATCTCCTTGTACTGCGGGTTCGGCGTGACGCCGGCGAACAGCGCGCGCAGCTTTTCGAAGGGATAGGGCTGGAGTTGGGCGAGATGCGGATTCACGGCGGACGGCGAATGGGTGTAAAAATGTCGATTATCCCCCGAAAACGCCTTGCCCGCCTTGTGAACCGCCGCCCCTTCACCCTCGTCCTCGCCCCTGTGCTGCTGGCGGCCTGCGCCGTCGGCTACCAGGCGCACGGCAGCCTCAGCGACATCCCCGGCGAACTGCGTGGCAAGGGCTATCCGGGCGGCACCGGCGGCGGCCGCTTCGCGCTGGCCGACCGGGAAGGGCGGCTGAGCTGCGACGGCGAAGCTTTTCCTCCCGCCGCCGCGGTGACGCCCGGTATGTGCGCCGGCGAATCGGGCGCCGGCATGGTCCGCTGCAGCGACGGCCGCACCATCCCGATCCGCTGGCAGGCGATCACCTGCCGCTCATGGCAGGGCAGCGGCGAGGATGCCCGCGGCAACCGGCTGGAATTCCGTATGGAGCGGCGTTAGGCCGCATCCTGGAGGGCGTCAGTACGGCGTCCGCCGCGGATCGTTCGCCCAGCGTCGCAGCGGCTCCAGCGCTGCCGGCAGCGGGCGGTGTTCCATGACGATGCGGCGGGCGGTGAGGTCGCGGCCCAGTTCGCTGTACAGGTCGTCGTCGCAGAAGCCGATGGCGGCGGCCTCGGCGCGGCTGTTGGCGAAGACGATGCGCCCGATGCGCGCCCAGTAGGCCGCGGAAAGGCACATCGGGCAGGGTTCGCTGGAGGCGTAGAGCGTGCAGCCGGTCAGGTGGAAGCCGCCGAGCGCGGCGCAGGCGGCGCGGATGGCGCCGATTTCGGCGTGCGCGGTCGGGTCGTTGCCGGCGACGACGCGGTTCCAGCCTTCGCCGACGATCTTGCCCGCCCTGACGATGACGGCGCCGAACGGGCCGCCGTCGCCGCGTTCGCTGCCGGCGGCCGCCAGTTCGACGGCGCGGGCGAGGAAGCGGTCGTCGTCGGCCATCAGCCGCGGGTGTTGGATTCGCTGGCGAACTGCGCGAGTTCGACGCGCGGCGCCGGCTGCCAGCCGGGTTGGCGGTATTCGGCGACGACGTTGGTGAAGATGCCGCCGCGCACGAAGAATTTCGCGGTCAGGCGCATGAAGCGGGGCGCGGTGGCGGCGACCAGGTCGTCGAGGATGCGATTGGTCACCGCCTCGTGGAAGGCGCCTTCGTTGCGGTAGGACCAGATGTAGAGCTTGAGGCTCTTCAGTTCGACGCAGGTCTCGTCCGGGATGTAGTCGAGAAACAGCGTGGCGAAATCGGGCTGGCCGGTCTTCGGGCACAGGCAGGTGAATTCCGGAATCTGCATGTGGATGTGGAAGTCGCGGTTGACGGCCGGATTGGGGAAGGTTTCGAGGGTCTTGGTCGGTTGCGTGGTCATCGGGCGGGCACCATCGGTTTGCGGGGATACGGATGCTATTATACGGCCCCCGTCCAGGCAGGATTTCCTGCGTCTGCCGCAACCGCCCATGCGCCTGACCCGACTCAAACTCGCCGGTTTCAAGTCCTTCGTCGACCCGACCGCGGTTGCCCTGCCCGGGCAACTGGTCGGCGTCGTCGGCCCGAACGGCTGCGGCAAGTCGAACATCATGGACGCCGTGCGCTGGGTGCTGGGCGAGTCGAAGGCTTCGGAATTGCGCGGCGAGTCGATGCAGGACGTCATCTTCAACGGGACGACCGGCAGGAAGCCGGTGTCGCGCGCCTCCGTCGAGCTGATCTTCGACAACTCGCTCGGCCGCGCGCTCGGGCAGTGGTCGCAGTACGCCGAACTGTCGGTCAAGCGCGTGCTGACGCGCAGCGGCCAGTCGGACTACTTCATCAACAACCTGAAGGTCCGCCGCAAGGACATCACCGACCTCTTCCTCGGCACCGGCCTCGGGCCGCGCGCCTACGCGATCATCGGCCAGGGCATGATCTCGCGCATCATCGAGTCGCGGCCGGACGATCTGCGCGTCTTCCTCGAAGAGGCGGCGGGCGTCACCCGCTACAAGGAGCGGCGCAAGGAAACCCAGGGCCGGCTCGAGGACACCCGCGAAAACCTGGCGCGCGTCGAGGACATCCGCGAGGAACTCGGCGGCCAGATGCAGCGCCTGGAGAAGCAGGCCGAGGTTGCTCGCCGCTACCAGACGCTCAGCGCGCAACTGGTGCAGCGCCAGCAACTGCTCTGGCTGCTGAAGAAGCGCGAGGCCGAGGCCGAGCGCCGGCGCATCGCCTACGAAGTCGAGCGCGCGGTGATCGACCTGGAAGCGCAGAACGCCGCGCTGCGCGAGACCGAAGCGCGCACCGAGGAAACCCGCGAAGCGCACTTCGCCGCCGGCGACGCGCTGCACCAGGCGCAGAGCGAGATGTACGCGGCGAATGCCGAGGTGGCGCGGCTGGAGGCGGAAATCCGCCATCGCCGCGAATCGCGCAACCAGATCGAGGCGCGCCTGGTTCAGCTCGAGGGGGAACTCGCCCAGTGGGGCCAGACGGCGGAGAAGCTCGCGGTCGACCGCCAGAAATGGGAAGAATTGCAGGAAATCACCCGCCTCCGCGTTGACGAGGCCGGGGAGCGCCTGCACCAGCAGATGAACATCGCGCCGCAGGTCGAGGAGAGTCACGCCCAGGCGCAGGAGGAACTGCAGCGCCTGCGCACGCGCACCGCCAACGGCGAGCAGCGCCTCGAAGTCGAGCTGACCAACAAGGCGCATGCGCAGCGCGCCCTGCAGTCCATCACCCAGCGCCGCGACCGCCTGCGCGACGAGGCGGGCGGCGAGGAAGCGCCCGATGCGCTCGATCTGGCCGAGAAGGAAGAAGAGCTGGCGCTGCTGCGCGAGGAACTGGCCGGCGACCAGGATCACCTGCAGCAGTTGCAGGCGGAGCTGCCGCAACTCGAAGCCGGCCGGCGCCAGGCGCAGGAGGAAGTGCAGGGCATCGAGCGCGAGTTGGCCGCCGGCGAGGCGCGCCGCGCCGCGCTCGAACAGATGCAGGCACGCGCCCTTGAGAGCGGCAGGCTGCCGGAATGGCTGCGCCGGCACGGGCTCGACGGCGCCGTGCCGCTGTGGCGGCAGATCCACGTCGAAGCCGGCTGGGAGGATGCGGTCGAGGCGGTGCTGCGCGAGCGGCTCAACGCCATCGTCTGCGACGACCCGGCCAAGCTCGACGCGTGGCTGCACGACCGCCCCGACGCGACGCTCGGCGTGATGCTGCCGGGCGCCGCCGTTTTGCCGGCGCCGGCGGGGTCGACCGCAACCCACCTCGGGCAGCGCGTGCGCTGCGACGATCCGGCGCTCGCCGGCGTGCGTCGGCGACTGGCTGAATCCGGTGCTGACCGCCGCCTCGCTCGATGCGGCGCTGGCGCGCCGCGCGGAACTGATGCCCGGCGCCGTGCTGGTGACGCCGGGCGGCGACCTGGTCACGCGCGCCAGCGTCACTTTCTTCGCGCCGGACAAGAGCGAACACGGCCTGCTCGAACGCCAGCGCGAGATCGAGGCACTCGCCGCCGGACTCGCCGGCTTTGCTGAAAACGCCGACGCCGCGCGCGAACGACTGGTCATGCTCGACGAGCAGTTCGCCGACAAACAGGAGGAAATCGGCGAGACGCGCCAGTACGTGACCGACCGCCAGCAGCGGGTGCACACCGTGCAGATGGAGGTGCTCAAGCTGACGCAGGCGATCGAGCGCCACCGCGAGCAGAAGGATCGCCTGCACGAACAACTGGCCGAACTGGCCGCCGAGGACGAAGCCGAGCGCGAGCGCGACCTGGCGGCCGACGAGAAGATCGCCGAGGTGCGCGAGGGGCTGGCCCGCATCCGCGTGCTGGTCGCCGGCGCGCAATCCCGCCTCGACGAAGCCGAGCGCGCCGTGCGCGCCGAGCGCGAGCGCAATGCCGACTTCGACCGCGCGCTGCGCGAGGCGCAATTCTCGCTGCGCGAGGCCGAGGGCAAGCTGAACGACATCTTCGCCCAGCAGGCGACGGCGCAGCGCGAACTGATGCGTATCGAGAGCGACCGCCGCCAATGCGCCGAGCAGGTCGAGGCGGCCCCGCACGATGTCATGGAGGACAGCCTGCAGGCGGCGCTGGTGCACCGTCAGGAAGCCGAGAAGACGCTGGCGCACAAGCGCGACGCGCTGGAAGGGGCGACGCAGGCGCTGCGCGCGCTCGACGAGCAGCGCCTGCGCATCGAGCAGGGGCTGGAACCCTTGCGCGAGCGCACCGGCGACCTGCGCCTCAAGGAACAGGCGGCCGCCCTCAATGGCGAGCAGTTTTCCGCCCAGTTGCTGGAGGCCGGTGCCGACGAGGACGCCCTCCAGCAGCAGCTCGACAGCGCGCGCCCGGCCGGCCTGGCGGGCGAGATCACGCGTCTGACCAACGCCGTCGCCGAGCTCGGCGCGGTCAACCTCGCCGCGCTGCAGGAACTCGAGACGGCGACCGAGCGCAAGGGCTACCTCGACATGCAGGCGGCCGACCTGAACGAGGCGATGGAAACGCTGGAGAGCGCCATCCGGCGCATCGACCGCGAGACGCGCGAGTTGCTGCAAAGTACCTTCGACACGGTCAACGGCCATTTCGGGCAGCTTTTCCCGGAACTCTTCGGCGGCGGCCGCGCCGAGCTGGTGATGACCGGCGAGGAAATCCTCGATGCCGGGGTGCAGGTCATCGCCCAGCCGCCGGGCAAGAAGAACACGACCATCCACCTGCTGTCGGGCGGCGAGAAGGCGCTGACGGCGATCGCGCTGGTCTTCTCGATGTTCCAGTTGAACCCGGCGCCGTTCTGCCTGCTCGACGAGGTTGACGCGCCGCTCGATGACT
This sequence comes from uncultured beta proteobacterium, assembly GCA_963736845.1. Classification (GTDB taxonomy): domain Bacteria; phylum Pseudomonadota; class Gammaproteobacteria; order Burkholderiales; family Rhodocyclaceae; genus Azonexus. The sequence goes on along the minus strand of CAVTQL010000019.1, from coordinate 45,443 downwards.
CCAACACCGAGCGTTTCTGCGCCATGGTCAAGAAAATGTCGGTTGCAACGCAATTCCTGTTCATTTCCCATAATAAAATCTCGATGGAAATGGCCGAGCAATTGGTCGGCGTGACGATGCAGGAATCGGGCGTCTCGCGCGTCGTCGAAGTGGATATCGAAGAAGCCTTGAAGATGAGGGATGCAGCGTAAATGACCGAACTTCAAATGGGATTGATCGGGCTGGGCGCGGCGGCAGTGGTCGGCGTCCTTGCTTACAACAAGTGGCAGGAGCGTCGCCATCGCAAGCTGGCGGAAAGCATGCTCAAGCCCGGGCACGACGATGTGCTGCTCGGCGACGAGTCGCCGCCGAAGAAGGCTGCCCGCAGCGAGCCGGAATTGCGCGACGAGGCGGGGCCGGACGGCGCCGGGCGCCGCGAACCGGTGATGAGCGACAGCGACGGGTCAGACGTCGGCGCGACCGGCGGCGAGGAAATGCCGCTGCGGGAATCGGGCCGGCCGCTGTCCGGCCTGCCCGACTTCGCCGCTGTCCAGCCGGCGGCGGAGGATGTCCCGGAACTGCCCACCGGACGGATTCCCGGCAGCCTGATCGATCCCCGCCTCGAATTCATCGTCGCGCTGGAACTCGTCGAACCGGTGCCGGCGGCGCAGGTCGTCACGAGCGAGCAGGACGCGCTGCAACGCCTCAGCAAGCCGGTGCACTGGGTCGCCTTCAACGAGCGCAATCGCGAGTGGGAACGGCTCGGCGCCGGCAGCGAATTGCCGGTCCGCCGGCTGCGCGTCGGCCTGCAACTGGTCGACCGCACCGGCCCGGTTTCCGAGGCCGAGCTGGCAACCTTCTCGGGCGCCATGCACGCGCTGGCCGACAAGCTGATGGCGGTGGCCGACATGCCGGCCACCCGCCTTCTCGACCAGGCGGCCGAGATCGACCGCTTCTGTGCCGCGGTCGACCTCGAGATCGGCGTCAACCTGGTCAGCCGCGGCACGCCGTTTTCCGGGACCAAGATTCGCGCGCTGGCCGAGGCTGCCGGCATGGTACTCGGCGACGATGGCGCCTTCATCCGCTGCGACGAGGATGGGCGGACGCAATTTACGCTGCACAACTACGAGACCACCCGCTTTTCCGGCGAGGCGATCCGCAACCTGACGACGCACGGCCTCACCTTCGTCCTCGACGTGCCGCGCGTGGACCACGGCGAGCGGGTCTTCCAGCAGATGGTCGAACTGGCCAAGCGCTTCGCCGACACCTTGCAGGGGACGCTGGTGGACGATAACCGGCAGCCGCTGAACGACCTGCAGCTCGACCACATCCGGCGCGAGTTCATCGGCAAGCCGCAGGCGACCATGGCCAACTACGGACTGCCGGCCGGCTCGGCCCAGGCGCTGCGCCTGTTCTCCTGATGCCCGTGCCGGCGGCTGCAGCCGGGCGCGCGCGCGAACTGCGCGCCGAGATCGCGCGCCACGATCATGCCTACTACGTTCTCGACAGCCCGACCATCCCGGACGCCGAATACGACCGGCTGTTCCGCGAACTGCAGGAACTCGAACGGCAATACCCGGAACTGCTGACTGCGGATTCGCCGACTGGACGCGTCGGCGGCGTGCCGCAGAAGGAGTTTCCGGCGCACGCGCATGGCGTGCCGATGCTGTCGCTCAACAACGCCTTCGCTGTCGCCGAGGTGGAAGCCTTCGACCAGCGCGTGCGCGACGCCCTCGGTGCGACGGTTGCGGTCGACTACGCGGTGGAGCCGAAATTCGACGGGCTGGCGATCAGCCTGACCTACGCCAACGGCGTCTTCACCTGCGGCGCGACGCGCGGCGATGGTGCCAGCGGCGAGGAGGTGACGCCCAACCTGCGTACGCTGCGCGACATCCCGCTGCGCCTCGCCGGAGGCGGCTGGCCGGCGCTGCTCGAAGTGCGCGGCGAGGTGCTGATGCTGCGGGCCGATTTCGCGGAACTGAATACGCGCCAGCGCCAGCGCGGTGACAAGGAATTCGCCAACCCGCGCAACGCCGCGGCCGGCAGCCTGCGCCAGCTCGATCCGAAGATCACCGCCGGCCGGCGGCTTTCGTTCTTCGCCTACGGCGTCGGCGCTGGCGGCGACCTGCTGACGGTCGGGACACACGGCGAACTGATGGACAGGTTGGCCGCCTGGGGCTTCCCGGTTGCGCCGGAACGCCGCGTGGTCAGCGGCGCGCCCGGGTTGCTCGCTTATTTCGGGGAGATCGGCGACCGGCGTCCGGGCCTGCCCTACGACATCGACGGCGTCGTCTACAAGGTCAACCGGCTCGACTGGCAGGCGCGGCTCGGCTTCGTCTCGCGCGCACCGCGCTTCGCGATCGCCCACAAGTTTCCCGCCGAGGAGGCACTGACCGAGGTGCTCGGCATCGACGTCCAGGTCGGCCGTACCGGCGCGATCACGCCGGTTGCCCGATTGAAGCCCGTCTTCGTCGGCGGCGTGACAGTGACCAATGCGACGCTGCACAACGAGGACGAAGTGCGGCGCAAGGACGTGCGGGTCGGCGACACGGTGATTGTCCGGCGCGCCGGCGACGTGATCCCGGAAGTCGTCGCCGTCGTGGCGGAACGGCGTCCGCTGCGCGACCTGTTCAGCGGCGAGCCGCTGCATCCGCCTTTCGCACTGCCGGGAACCTGTCCGGAATGCGGGTCGACCGTGACACGCGCTGGCGACGAGGCGGTGGCGCGCTGCACCGGCGGCCTTTACTGCCCGGCACAGCGCAAGCAGGCGCTGCTGCATTTCGCGGCGCGGCGGGCGATGGACATCGAGGGGCTGGGCGACAAGCTGGTCGAGCAACTGGTCGATGCCGGCCTGGTGCATTCGCCGGCCGACCTGTACGGCCTGACCGCGAAACCCTCACCGGTCTCGAGCGCATGGGCGAGAAGTCGGCGCAGAACCTGGTGGAGGCGATCGCCCGGAGCAGGCAGACGACACTGGCCCGTTTCATCTTCGCGCTGGGCATCCGCAATGTCGGCGAGGCGACCGCGCGCGAACTGGCGCGGCATTTCGGCAGTCTTGACGCGCTGCTGGCGGCCGGCGCCGAAACCCTTCAGGCGGTGCCCGACGTCGGCCCGGTGGTGGCCGAAAGCGTCGCTGCCTTCTTCGCCGAGGCGCACAATCGCGAGGTGATCGACAGCCTGCGCCGGGCCGGCGTGCATTGGCCGGAGGGCGAATCTGCTGCCGCCGGACCGCGCGCGCTGGCGGGCCGGACGCTGGTGCTGACCGGAACGCTGCCGAACCTCACGCGCGACGAGGCGAAGGCGATGATCGAGGCGGCCGGCGGCAAGGTGGCCGGCTCGGTGTCGAAGAAGACCGATTTCGTCGTCGCCGGCGACGAGGCGGGTAGCAAGCTCGACAAGGCCGTGGCACTGGGCGTGCCGGTGCTTGCCGAGGCAGAATTTCTGAAGTTGATCGACAAGGGAGTGGAAGAAGAATGAAAAAAGTACGTAAAGCGGTATTCCCGGTTGCCGGCCTGGGCACCCGGTTCCTGCCGGCGACCAAGGCCAGTCCGAAGGAGATGCTGCCGATCGTCGACAAGCCGTTGATCCAGTACGCGGTGGAGGAGGCGGCGGCAGCGGGGATCACCGACATGATCTTCGTCACCGGGCGTTCCAAGCGGGCGATCGAGGACCATTTCGACAAGGCCTACGAACTGGAAAGCGAACTGGAAGCGCGCGGCAAGTCGGAGATCCTGCATTTCGTGCGCAACATGCTGCCGAAGGACATCAACTGCATCTACATCCGCCAGGCCGAACCGCTCGGCCTCGGCCACGCGGTGCTGTGCGCGCGGCCGGTGATCGGCGACGAGCCGTTCGCCGTGCTGCTGGCCGACGACCTGCTCGACGGCGAGCCGCCGGTGCTGAAGCAGATGACCGATGCCTACGACTACTACCGCTGCTCGGTGCTCGGCGTCCAGGAGGTGCCGCGCGCCGACACGCGCAGCTACGGCATCGTCGATACCCGGCCGGTCGCCGACCGGCTCGAACGGATCAACGCCATCGTCGAGAAGCCGGCGCCCGAGGAGGCGCCATCGACGCTGGCCGTCGTCGGCCGCTACATCCTGACGCCGCGCATCTTCCACCACCTCGAGGCGGTACGGGCCGGCTCGGGCGGCGAGATCCAGCTGACCGACGGCATCGGCTCGCTGCTCGGAGAGGAGCAGGTCCTCGCCTATCGCTTTGCCGGCACGCGCTACGACTGCGGCTCCAAGCTCGGCTACCTGCAGGCCACCGTCGCCTTGGGCCAGCGCCACCCGGAGGTGGGCGAGGCGTTCGCCGCCTACCTGAAGACGCTGGGAGACTGAGCGATGGATATCCATGAAGCGCGCGCGCTGCTTGCCGATGCCGATCTGATCCACTCCGAGGCGGTCGTCCAGGCCGCGCTGGACAGCGTCGCGGCGGCGATTCGCGCCCGGCTGGCGGAGTCCAACCCCCTGGTTCTCTGTGTGATGACGGGCGGCGTGATCTTCTGCGGTCAACTGCTGCTGAAGCTCGATTTCCCGCTCGAATTCGACTACCTGCATGCGACGCGCTACGGGCCGGACACGCAGGGCGGCAAGATTTCCTGGCGGATGGCGCCGTGGACCCCGGTCAAGGGCCGGACCGTGCTGGTCGTCGATGACATCCTGGACGAAGGCGTGACCTTGGCCGCGGTCAGGGAAAGCCTGCTTCGCCTCGGGGCGGCCGAGGTGCTGCTGGCGGTCTTCACCGACAAGCTGAACGGCAGGCAGAAGCCCATTTCCGCCGATTTTGTCGGGCTGACCGTACCCGACCGCTTCGTCTTCGGCTACGGCATGGATGTCCGTGGCGCCTGGCGCAACCTGCCGGCGATTCATGCCCTGAAGGAAAGTGGCGGATGAGCGGCGCCACCGTCGCCGAATTCCTCGCTTACTGGCAGCGCGAAGGCGATGCCTATGCGCGACGCGGCGACTACGAGTGGATGGCGGCGCTGGTGCCCGGCCGGCGCGTCCTCGAAATCGGCTGCGGGCCGGGTTTCGGCACCGCCGCGCTGGCCGCCCGCGGGCTTGCCGTACTGGCCCTCGATACGCTGCCGGACTGTCTGGCAGCGACAGCAGCGCGCCTGAACGAGAGCGAACGCGTGGCGGTCAGCCTGGTTCACGGCGACGTCGCCGCGCTCGCCGGCGAGCAGCGGGCGGTGATCGAGGCTTTCGCACCCGATACCGTGGTCTGCTGGCTGATGGGCGCGCCCGCCGGGACGACCGGGGCGGCGACCGGCGACGGCGGGCAGGCCGTGGCGGCGTACCGCGAGACGGTGCATCGCCATGTCGCCGAACTGGCGGCCGGTCTGCCGACGGTGCGCGCGCTGCATCTTGTCGATCGCACGGCGATCCCCTGGCAGGCCAAGGACATCGGCCGCGACACGCTGGTTCGCTATCACCTCGGCCGGACGCTGGCCGGGCTGCCGTTCGTTGCCGAGCGTCGCGACGCGCTCTACCGCAAGCTGGAGGGCAGCGCCCTCGAACTGGCGCAACTGCGTCGTTCCCATCCGTCGCTCAAGGGCGTGGTGCCGGTGCTGGCCGCGCTCCTCGCAGAAAGGAAGTAGCAAGATGCTGGCAATCATCGGCGGCAGCGGGCTGACCACGCTGTCCAACCTCGACGTCTCGCATCGCGAGGTCGTGCGCACGCCCTACGGCGAACCCTCGGGCGCCCTGGTCTTCGGCCAGATCTGCGGGCGCCCGGCGATGTTCCTGCCGCGCCACGGCTTCGGTCACACGATTCCGCCGCATATGGTCAACTACCGGGCCAACCTGTGGGCGCTGCATCACCACCAGGGCGACCGGGGTCATCTCGGTGGCCTCGGTCGGCGGCATCCGCAGCGGGCTCAACCCCGGCGACATCGTCATTCCGGAACAGATCATCGACTACACCTGGGGGCGCAAATCCACCTTCTTCGAGGGCGTCGGCACACCCGTGACGCACGTCGACTTCACCGAGCCCTACGATGCCGACCTGCGCCAGCGCATTCGCGCCGCGGGCGAGGCGCTCGGCATCGCCATGCAGGCAGGCGGCGTCTATGCGGCGACGCAGGGGCCGCGTCTCGAAACCGCCGCCGAGATCGACCGCCTCGAGCGCGACGGTGCCGACCTGGTGGGCATGACCGGCATGCCGGAAGCCGTTCTGGCGCGCGAACTCGGGTTGCCCTATGCGGTCATCGGCGTCGTCGCCAACCATGCGGCCGGGCGCGGCGACAGCGCCGCCGGCATCCACTTCGCCAGCCTGGAGCAGGTGCTGCAGGAGGCGATGGGCCGCGTGCGCGCGGTGATCGAGCAACTGGTCGGCTGTCAGCCGGCGGGGAACTCCGGCTAGATCTTCAGGCGCTCGATCAGCTCGGTTTCGAGGGCGATGCGGCGGGCGCTCTGTGCCAGGTCACCGCCGCTGATCAGGAAGACGTCCTCGGCGCGCTCGCCGAGCGTCGCGATCTTGGCGGTGTGCAGGTTGGCGCCATGCTCGGCCAGCGTCGTCGCGACGGTGTAGAGCAGGCCGGGACGGTCGGCGGCAGTGAGCGAGAGGATGAAGTGGGCTCCCTTTTCGTCGCCCCGGATGTCGACCTCCGGCCGGATCGGGAAATGCCTGACCTGACGTGACAGGCGCCCTGCCGAGGGAGCCTCCGGCGGCGTCATGCGGACCAGCCGGTCGGTCAGTTCGTGTTCGATGTACGGGATCATTTCGCGGGCGTTGTCACGCTGCGAGATGTCGAGCACGACGAAGCTGTCGAGCGCATAGCCGTGGGCGGTGGTGTGGATCTTGGCGTCGACGATGCTGTAGCCGGTACGGGCCAAGAAGCCGACGATGCGCGCGAAGAGATCGGGCTGGTCCTTCATGTACACCATGACCTGCAGACCTTCGCCTTCATGGTTCAGGCGGGCGCGGACGACCGGCTTGTCGTTGAAGATGCGGTAATGCAGCGAGCGTGTGTGCCAGGCGATTTCCTCGGCCGAGTGGCGCAGGAAATAGACGGTGTCGAGCTGGCTCCACAGCCGTTCGTGCACCGTCGCGGACAGCGCGAAGTAGCGCAGCAGGCGCATTGCCTCGGCCTGGCGCTCGGCGATGATGCCCCGGGCTGGCCGTCTGGTGGCCGCGACCCAGGTGGTGCAGGGTCTGGAAATAGAGGTCGCCGAGCAACTTGCCCTTCCACTGGTTCCAGACCTTGGGGCTGGTGCCGCGGATGTCGGCGTGGGTCAGCAGGTAGAGTGCGGTCAGGCGGCGGGCATCGCCGACCAGGCCGGTGAACCCGGCGATTACCCCGGGATCCGACAGATCCTCCTTTTGCGCGACCTGCGACATGACCAGGTGATGGCGCACAAGCCAGACGACGAGTTCCGTGTCCTCGGCGTCAAGCCCGTGCCCGTCGCAGAACTCGTGCGCATCGACGGTGCCCAGTTCCGAGTGATTGCCGCCGCGGCCCTTGGCGATGTCGTGGAAGATCGCCGCCACGTAGAGCAGCCACGGCTTGTCGAATTCGCTCATGGCGCGCGAGCAGAGCGGGTATTCGTGGGCGAACTCGCTCATCGTGAAGCGCCGGAGGTTGCGCAGGACCTGCAGGATGTGCTGGTCGACGGTGTAGACGTGGAAAAGATCGTGCTGCATCTGGCCGACGATGCGGCCGAACGCCGGGAGGTAGGCGCCGAGGATGTCGAGCTGGTTCATCCGGCGGAATTCGTGGATGACGCCGCGGGCGCTCTGGAAAAGCTTCAGGAAGGCGGCGCGGTGCTCGGGTCTGGCGCGGAACTCCGGCGTGATCAGCTCTCGTCGCGCGCCACAGTGCGCGCAGCGTGCGCGCGGCCATGCCATGAAGCTCGTGGCTTTCCTGCATGACCAGGAAGCTGTCGAGGATGAGCGCCGGCTGGCGGGCGAAGGCCTGTTCGTCACGGACGTCGAGGAGGCCGCCGACCGAACAGAAATTGGCGTCGATCGCCTGCGGCATCTGCTCGCTCTCGGGTGCGAGGGCGGCACCGATGTTCTGCAGCAGGATGGTGTTGAGGACGGTGATCGCCTTGGCGTTGCGGTAGTAGTCCTGCATCAGCTGTTCCGAGGCGCGCCGGACGGGCGTCAACGCGAACCCGTACTGCTCGGCCAGGGTATTCTGGTAGTCGAACAGCAGGCGGTCCTCGCGCCGCCCGGCGAGCAGGTGCATGCGGATGCGCAAGTGGCTCAGGTAGACGTCGCACTGCTCGGCGTGCTCGAGTTCCTCGCGGGTCAGGAAGCCGTGCGCCTCGAGGTCGGCCCAGGTGGTGCCGAAGCCGGCCGCCTGCGCCACCCAGAAGATCACCTGGAGATCGCGCAGGCCGCCGGGCGCCTCCTTGAAATTGGGCTCCAGGCTGTAGGGCGTCTCGTTGAAGCGCAGGTGGCGCTGCTGCTGTTCCAGTCGCTTGGCCTCGAAGAAAACGAGCGGGTCGAGGTTGCCGCGCAGTCGCTTGGCGAAGGTTGCGAACAGTCCGGCGTCACCGGTGAGCAGGCGGGCTTCGAGCAATGCCGTCTGCACCGAGATGTCGCGCGCCGCGTCGCTCACGCATTCGGGGACGGTGCGCACGCTGTGGCCGATCTCGAGGCCGATGTCCCAGAAATGGCCGACCAGCCTTTCGAGCCGTTCCTGCAGGGCGAGGCTGGGCGGACGCGGCAGCAGGATCAGGAGATCGATGTCGGATGCCGGGTAGAGCTCGCCGCGGCCGTAGCCGCCGACCGCCGCCAGCGCGAGGGATTCCGGAAAGCCGAGGCCGTGCCACAGGCGCACGAGGACGTCATCGACCTGGTGGCAGCGCGCGACGAGCAGCGCGCGCGCATCGCCGTCCTGCTCGTAGGTCGCGCGCAGGCTGTCGCGGGCGGCCCGGACTTCGTCGCGCAGCGCCGCGACATCGACCTCGATCAGGCGATCCATTCGGGCCTGGGGCGGCATCCGGCGGACATCGTCAGCACCTCGTAGCCGGTCGCGGTGACGAGGATGGTGTGCTCCCACTGTGCCGAAAGGCTGTGGTCCTTGGTGACGATCGTCCAGCCATCGGCCAGTTCGCGGATCGCCGCCTTGCCGGCATTGATCATCGGCTCGATGGTGAAGATCATGCCGGGTTCCATGAGCGGCCCGGTGCCGGCCTTGCCATAGTGGGTGACCTGCGGGTCTTCGTGGAACCTGGCGCCGATGCCATGGCCGCAGAACTCGCGCACCACGGAGTAGCCGTTCCTTTCAGCGTGCTTCTGGATGATGGCGCCGATGTCGCCGATGCGACCGCCGGGGCGGACCACGGAGATGCCCAGCCAAAGGCATTCGAAGGTGATTTCGCAAAGCCTTCTTGCCTGGATCGATGCTTCGCCGATCAGGTACATGCGGCTGGTGTCGCCGTGGTAGCCGTCCTTGATCGGTGTCACGTCGATATTGACGATGTCGCCGTTCCTGAGCACGCGGTCGCCCGGCACGCCGTGGCAGACCTGGTGATTGACCGAGGTGCAGATCGACTTCGGGTAGGGATTGTGGCCGGACGGCGCGTAGTTCAGCGGCGCCGGCACGGCGCCCTGGACACGGACCGTGTAGTCGTGGCAGAGACGGTCCAGTTCGTCGGTGGTGATGCCGGCCTTGACCAGGGGCTCGAGGTAGTCGAGCAGTTCCGCCGCGAGGCGGCCGGCGACGCGCATCTTCTCGATTTCTTCCGGCGTCTTGATCGAAATGCTCATGAAAGCGGTTGGGGCGACGGTTGGGGAAGCTGGCAAGGATAAAGGATGCGACCCGTTTCGCAAAACCGGGAGGCGGCGGCCGGTGGCATAATCACTGCCTGATCCACATGCGAAGACGCGCCATGAGCATTCTTCTCCTCGGCAGGGACGGTCAGGTCGGCTGGCAGTTGCAACGCTCGCTGGCGCCGCATGGCGAGGTGATCGCCTGCGGCCGGCGCGAGTGCGATCTTGCCGACCTCGCCGGATTGCGCTCGCTGGTGCGCCGGGTGCAGCCGTCGGTCATCGTCAATGCCGCGGCCTACACCGCCGTCGACCGTGCCGAGGCGGAGCCGGAACTCGCCATGTGTGTCAATGGTGAGGCGCCCGGCGTGCTGGCCGGGGAGGCGGCTGCGTCTGGGGGCGCTGCTCGTCCACTATTCGACCGACTACGTCTACGACGGGAGCAAGCCGTCGCCCTACGTCGAGAGCGATGCGACCAGCCCGCAGAGCGTCTATGGCCGCAGCAAGCTGGCCGGTGAAGAGGCGATTCGCGCGGCCGGCGGCCGGTCGATCATTTTCCGGACCAGTTGGGTGTTCGGCGCGCGCGGCAGCAACTTCGCCAGGACCATCCTGCGCCTGGCGCAGGAGCGGGAGACGCTGGCCGTGGTTGACGACCAGGTCGGCTCGCCGACGCCGGCGGCGCTGGTCGCCACCGTCACCGGCATCGTGCTCGCCATGCTGCGCCAGGGGCGGGCGATGGCGGACGATGAGCGTCGGCTGTACCACCTCTGCTGCGGTCGACCGGTCAGCTGGCACGAATTTGCCACGACCATCGTTGCCCTGGCCGGCGCCATGCCCGGTTTGGACCTGAGCCTGACGCCGGCGGCGGTCCGCCGCATAGCGACCCGGGAGTACCCGACGCCGGCACTGCGCCCGGCCAACTCACGCCTCGACTGCACCCGCCTGGAGACCGACTTCGGACTGCGGATGCCGGATTGGCAGCCCTATCTGGCACGCATGCTGGAACTGCTCGTGCTGAAGAGGAACGGTTGCTGACCTTTATCCGGTTGGCAGCGATGGTGCTACAATCGCAAGGTTTTTCAGGGTGAAAGCCTTGCGAAGACGGTTGCCCGCGCTAGGCGGGTGATCAATCCACACATCCGCCGATTAAGGGTGTCTGCCGCTCGCGACGAGCGGCGGGCGTTTGCGGCGGGTGGCGGTCCAACCCTTAAGGAGTTTCTCGTATGTCCGTTACCATGCGTCAAATGCTGGAGGCAGGTGTCCATTTCGGCCACCAGACCCGCTTCTGGTCGCCCAAGATGGCCCCGTACATCTTCGGTGCCCGCAACAAGATTCACATCGTCAACCTTGAACAGACCCTGGCCAAGTACAACGAAGCCATGGCCTTCGTGAAGAAGTTGTCCTCCAACCGCGGCACCATCCTGTTCGTCGGCACCAAGCGCCAGGCCCGCGAGATCGTCGCCACCGAGGCGCAGCGCGCCGGCGCCCCGTTTGTCGACCAGCGCTGGCTGGGCGGCATGCTGACCAATTTCAAGACGGTCAAGACGTCGCTCAAGCGGCTCAAGGACATGGAACTGGCCGTCGAGGCCGGCGACCTCGAACGCATGCCGAAGAAGGAAGCGCTGATGTTCCGTCGCGAACTCGACAAGCTGCACAAGTCGATCGGCGGCATCAAGGACATGGGCGGCCTGCCGGATGCCATCTTCGTCATCGACGTCGGCTACCACAAGATCGCCATCACCGAAGCCGGCAAGCTCGGCATTCCGATCATCGGCGTGGTCAACACCAACCACTCGCCGGACGGCATCAGCTACGTCATTCCGGGCAACGACGACTCCTCGCGGGCGATCCAGCTCTACGCCCGCGGCGTGGCCGACGCCATCCTCGAGGGGCGCAGCCAGGTAGTCCAGGAAATCGTCAGCGCCGGCGGTGACGACGAATTCGTCGAATTCAACGAGGAAGCGGCACCGTAAGGTTGCCCGGGCGGGGCATCGCGCCCCGCCAGTATCAAGCGTTCAGGAGATCAAGAATGGCGGCAATTACCGCAAGCATGGTGGCAGAACTGCGCGGCAAGACCGATGCACCGATGATGGAATGCAAGAAGGCGCTGACCGAGGCCGATGGCGACATGGCCAAGGCCGAGGAAATCCTCCGCGTCAAGCTGGGCAACAAGGCCTCCAAGGCGGCCACCCGCATCACGGCGGAAGGCGTGGTGGGGCTCTACCTGGCCGGCGACGGCACGCTCGGCGCGATGGTCGAAGTCAACAGCGAAACCGACTTCGTCGCCAAGAACGACGAGTTCATCGCGCTGGCCAAGGGGTGTGCCGAACTGGTGGCGACCCGGAACCCGGCCGACGTGGCCGCGCTGTCGGCCCTGCCGATGGGCGAGGGCACGGTCGAAACGACCCGCACCGCGCTGGTCGGCAAGATCGGCGAGAACATGACGATCCGCCGTTTCGTGCGGATGGAAGCCAGGGGCAAGTTGACCTCGTACGTGCATGGCGGTGCGAAGATCGGTGTCGTCATCGACGTGATCGGGGGCGACGAGCAGTTGGGCAAGGATCTGGCGATGCACATCGCCGCCTCCAAGCCGCAGTCGCTCGACGCTTCGGGTGTTTCCGCCGAGTTGCTCGAAACCGAGCGGCGCATCGCCATCGAGAAGGCGCGCGAGGCCGGCAAGCCGGAAGCGATGCTGGAAAAGATCGCCGATGGTACCGTCCAGAAGTACCTGAAGGACGTTACCCTGCTCGGCCAGGTCTTCGTCAAGGCGGAAGACGGCAAGCAGACCATCGAGCAATTGCTCAAGGCGAAGGGCGCCACGGTCGCCGGCTTCACGCTGTATGTGGTCGGCGAGGGCATCCAGAAGAAGGTCAACGACTTCGCCGCCGAAGTGGCCGCCCAGGCCGCCGCTGCTGCCAAGAAGTAGTCCACCAGGAGACGGCCATGACCACCCCCCGGTACAAGCGCATCCTCCTGAAGCTTTCCGGCGAGGCCCTGATGGGCGACGATGCCTACGGGATCAATCCGCAGACGATCGCGGCCATTGTCGGGGAGATCAGGACGGTCGCCGACCTCGGGGTGGAAATCGGCGTCGTCATCGGCGGCGGCAACATCTTCCGCGGCATGGCCGGTACGGCCACGGGCATGGACCGTGCCACCGCGGACTACATGGGCATGCTGGCGACCGTGATGAACGCGATGGCGTTGTCCGACGCGATGCGCCAGGCGGGCCTGAGCGCCCGCGTGCAGTCGGCGCTGAAGATCGAGCAGGTCGTCGAGCCGTACATCCGCGGCAAGGCGATCCGCTATCTCGAGGAGGGACGGATCGTCATCTTCGGCGCTGGTACCGGCAACCCGTTCTTCACGACCGATACCGCGGCGGCACTGCGCGGCGCGGAGATCGGCGCCGAGATTGTGCTCAAGGCGACCAAGGTCAACGGCATTTACTCCGCCGATCCGAAGAAGGATCCGACGGCGACCCGTTTCGACAGGATCAGCTTCGGCGAGGTGATCGCCCGCAATCTCGCCGTCATGGACGCCACGGCGTTCGCGCTGTGCCGCGACCAGAAATTGCCGATCAACGTGTTCTCGATTTTCAAGGCAGGCGCGCTGCAGCGCGTGGTCTGCGGCGGGGACGAGGGTACGCTGGTCTATTGTTGAGGAGAGAGAGATGATTCCCGAACTCAAGAAGACAGCCGAAGGCAAGATGAACAAGTCGCTGGAGGCACTCAGGAGCGACCTGCAGAAGGTACGTACCGGACGGGCCCACACCGGCCTGCTCGACCACGTGCAGGTCGACTACTACGGTTCGCCGGTGCCGATCAACCAGGTGGCCAACCTGACGCTGGTCGACGCCCGCACCATCGGTGTCCAGCCTTGGGAAAAGAACATGATCGCCAAGGTCGAAAAGGCCATCCGCGATTGCGACCTCGGCCTCAATCCGGCCGCGCAGGGCGACCTGATCCGCGTGCCGATGCCGGCGCTGACCGAGGAGCGCCGCAAGGAACTGATCAAGGTTGTCAGGCACGAGGGTGAAGCGGCCAAGGTGGCGATCCGCAACCTGCGCCGCGACGCCATCACTCATCTCAAGGATGCCTTGAAGAAGAGCGAGATACCAGAGGATGACGAGCGCAAGGCGCAGGACGACATCCAGAAGCTGACCGACAAATATGTCGCCGAAGTGGACAAGATGCTCGCCCAGAAAGAGGCCGAGCTGATGCAGGTCTGAAGCCGGCCGCCGCGGCATGGCCCTTTTTTCCAGTTCGACGCGCGCTGTTCCCGTCGTGGCGGGCATGCCGCGCCATGTGGCGGTCATCATGGACGGCAACGGCCGCTGGGCGAGGAAGCGCCTTATGCCGCGCTTCTCCGGTCATGCCAGGGGTGTCGAGATGGTCCGCGAGATGGTGCGCGCCTGTCTCGAGCGCGGTATCGAATACCTGACGCTGTTCGCCTTCAGTTCCGAGAACTGGCGCCGCCCGCCGGAAGAGGTCGGCCTGCTGATGCAACTGTTCAACAAGGCGCTCGAACAAGAGGTCGAGAAACTCGACCGCAACGGCATCCGCCTGCGCGTGATCGGCGACCGCTCGCGCTTTGACGTGCGCCTGCAGGAACTGATCCTTGCCGGCGAGGAGCGAACCGCCGGAAACACGCGCCTGCACCTGACGATCGCCGCCAATTACGGCGGGCGCTGGGACATCATGCAGGCGATCAACACCCTGTGCGCGGAGCAGCCGGAGAAGCGGACGGGCTGGACCGAGGAGGATCTCGAGCCGTTCCTGACGATGAGCTTCGCGCCCGAGCCCGATCTCTTCATCCGCACCGGCGGCGAGGAACGGATCAGCAACTTCCTGCTCTGGCAGCTTGCCTACACCGAACTCTACTTTACTGCGACGTTGTGGCCGGAATTCGATACCGGCGCGCTCGATCAGGCGATCACCTCCTACCGGCAGCGCGAACGGCGTTTCGGCCGTACCGGCGAGCAACTCGGCGGCGATTCCGATGCTTAGGGTCCGGATCATCACCGCGCTGGTGTTGCTGGCGCTGGTCCTGCCGGGCCTCTTCCTGCTGCCACCGCTCGGCTGGGCGTTGGCGGCGGCCCTGTTTGTCGCGGTGGCCGCATGGGAGTGGGGCGGCCTGCTCGGCCTCGGCGCGGGCGGGCGCTATCTGCTCGCGGCGGCCTTCGCCGCGCTGTGCGCGACGGTGGCACTGCTTGCGCCGGACGCGACGGGTAGCGGTCCGGCCGCCGGACTGGTGCTTCCCTGGGTCTTGGCGGTGCATGCTGTCGCTGCCTTGTTCTGGGTGGCGGTGGTCCCGTTCTGGCTGCGCGCGAGATGGCCCTTGCGCCATGGCGTCGCCGGGCTGCTGGCCGGGGTGGTCGTCCTCTTTCCGACCTGGCTGGCCCTCGTCCAGTTGCGCGTGGCGGGGCCCGGTGTGCTGCTTGCCGTGCTCGCGGTCGTCTGGATGGCCGATGTCGCGGCCTATTTTTCCGGAAAGGCGTTCGGTCGGCACAAGCTGGCGCCGTCGATCAGCCCGGGCAAGACCTGGGAAGGCGCCATCGGTGCCGGCGTCGGTGTCGTGCTCTACGGGCTCGCCGTGCGTGCCGGCTTCGCCTATGAGCCGGTCGCCGTCCATTTCTGGATTCTCGGGCTGCTGGCGGTGACGGCGATCAGCATCGTCGGTGATCTCTTCGAGTCGATGCTCAAGCGCCAGGCCGGGATCAAGGACAGCAGCAACGTCCTGCCCGGGCATGGCGGCGTCCTCGACCGCATCGACAGCCTGACCTCGACGCTGCCCGTGGTGACACTGCTCTGGCTGCTCCTGCTGCGGAGCCAGGGGTGAGGCGGCAGAACGTCACGATCCTCGGGGCAACGGGATCGATCGGCGTCAATACCCTCGACGTGATTCGCCGCCACCCGGAGCGCTATCGCGTCTTCGCGCTGTGCGCGCACACCCGGATCGACACCCTGTTTGAACAGTGCCGCGAATTCACGCCGCAGTTCGCCGTCGTGCGCGATGCCGGACTGGCCGACGAGTTGGCTGCCCGCTGTCGGGAGGTCGGGCTGACCACGGACGTTCGGCACGGCATGGCAGCGCTGGTCGACATCGCGGTACACCCGGAAGTCGATGCCGTCATGGCGGCGATCGTCGGTGCCGCCGGTCTCGAACCGACGCTGGCGGCGGCGTGCGCCGGCAAAAAAATACTGCTGGCCAACAAGGAAGTGCTGGTCATGGCGGGCGAGTTGTTTACCCGCGCCGTGCGCGAACATGGTGCTACCCTGCTGCCAGTTGACAGCGAACATAACGCAATATTTCAATCACTTCCGGTAGATTTCTCAAGTGGATTGGAAGGATGTGGCGTGCGCCGCATCCTGCTGACGGCGTCGGGTGGGCCGTTCTGGACGACGCCGCTCGCCGAGTTGCGCGAGGTCACGCCGGAAGCCGCCTGTGCCCACCCGAACTGGGTCATGGGGCGCAAGATTTCTGTCGATTCGGCGTCGATGATGAACAAGGGTCTCGAGGTGATCGAGGCCCACTGGCTGTTCGCCTGCCCGCCGGAGCGAATCCAGGTCGTCGTGCACCCGCAGAGCGTGATTCACTCGTTGGTCGAGTATGTTGATGGCTCGGTGTTGGCGCAACTGGGGAATCCGGACATGCGGACACCGATCGCCTTCGCGCTGGCGTATCCCGAGCGCATCGACGCGGGGGTGGCGCCGCTCGACCTGTTCGCGATCGGGCGGCTCGACTTCGAGGCGCCCGACAGCGATCGTTTTCCCTGCCTGCAACTCGCCTATGCGGCGCTTCGGGCTGGCGGGACCGCGCCGGCGATCCTCAATGCCGCCAACGAAGTGGCTGTCGCTGCCTTTCTCGAGCGCCGCCTGCCATTTCTCGGTATCCCGCAGCTCATCGCCGCGACCCTGGAGGCCCTGCCGTCCGGCCCGGAGGGCAGTCTCGCCGATGTTCTCGCCGCTGACGCCGCTGCCCGCCAGGTTGCTGCCGGAATGATCGGCGCGGTCACGTGAGCGACCTGCCGTTCTACTTGGCGGCGTTCGTCATCGTGCTTGGCGTGCTGATCGTCGTGCACGAGTTGGGCCACTATCTCGTTGCCCGCTGGTGCGGTGTCAGGGTCCTGCGCTTTTCGGTTGGTTTCGGCCGCCCGCTGTGGCAGCGGCGGCTGGGCAGGGACGGTACCGAATGGGCGATCGGCGCCTTCCCGCTGGGCGGCTACGTCAAGATGCTCGACGAGCGCGAGGGCGAAGTCGCCCCTGACGAACTTCACCGTGCGTTCAATCGGCAGACGGTCGGCAAGCGCAGCCTGATCGTCGCTGCCGGGCCGGCCGCTAATTTCGCCCTGGCCATCGCGCTCTACTGGGCTGTGTTCATGCATGGCAGCGAGGAATTGCTGCCTATCCTCGGCACGCCGCCGGCCGGCTCACCGGCCGCCGTTGCGCAGATCGCCAACGGCGAACTGGTGCGGGCGGTGGACGGGCAGCCGGTCGCCACCTGGGGCGACCTGCGCTGGATGCTGGTGCAGAAGGCGGTCGACGGGGACAGCGTCGACCTGGAGGTCGTCAGCGAGCAGCGCGAAGTTGCGGTCCGCCGCCTCGAACTGCGGGCCGCCGCCGAGCAAGGCTGGCAAGGCGATGCGCTGGAGCGCCTCGGCATCCGCTTCTTCCGTCCGGACTTGCCGCCAGTGATCGGCCGGGTCATCGCCGGCAGTCCTGGCGAACGCGCCGGCATGCGCGCGGCCGACGAGGTCCTGGCGATCGATGGGGTCGAGATCGGCAACTGGCTTGAGTTCGTCGCCGTTGTGCGCGACGCGGCGGGACGCACGCTGCACATCGAGATCCTGCGCGACGGCCGGCCGCTTGCGGTCGATGTCGTTCCCGAGTCGGTTTCCGAACACGGGAGACGCGTCGGCAAGATCGGCGTGGGGGTTGCCGACAGCCGCGACAGCCAGCGCGAGGTCAGGACCTTCGTGCGCTACGGCTTTTTCGCCGCTGGCGGCAAGGCACTGGTGGAAACCTGGGACAAGTCGGTGTTCACCCTGGTGATGCTCGGCCGGATGCTGACGGGCGAGGTGTCATGGCGCAATCTCTCCGGGCCGGTGACGATCGCCGACTACGCCGGTCGCTCGGCGCGCCTGGGAATCGACCAGTTCATCAGGTTCATGGCACTGGTCAGCATCAGCCTCGGTGTCCTCAATCTGCTGCCGATCCCGGTGCTCGACGGCGGACATTTGTTGTATCATGCGATCGAAGTCGTCAGGCGTCGGCCGCTTTCGGAAAGGGCCATGGAGATCGCACAGCAGATCGGCCTCTCCATTCTGTTCGTCCTGATGGCTTTCGCCTTTTATAACGACATGAACCGTCTCTTCTCCGGCTGACCAATGAAGAAATCCATTCTCTCGGCCCTGCTTGCCGGACTTTTTGCGCTTCCCGCACTGGCCTTCGCACCGTTCACGGTCAAGGACATCCGCGTCGAGGGTATCCAGCGGACCGAGGCGGGCACGATCTTCAGCTACCTGCCGGTCAAGGTCGGCGAGACCCTGACCGATGAAAAGGCGGCGCAGGCGATCAAGACGCTGTTCGCCACCGGTTTTTTCCGTGATGTCCGCATCGAGGTCGAAAACGATGTCATGGTGGTCGTCGTCCAGGAAAGGCCGGCGATCGCGCAGATCGATTTCGTCGGACTCAAGGAATTCGACAAGGACGTCATTCTCAAGGCGATGAAGGAAGTCGGCATCGCCGAGGGGCGCATCTTCGACCGGGCGGTGCTCGAGAGGGCGGAGCAGGAGCTCAAGCGCCAGTACCTGACGCGTGGCAAGTACGCGGCCGAGATCACGACGACGGTAACTCCGCTCGAGCGCAACCGGGTCGGCATCAACTTCAACATCGATGAAGGCGCTTCGGCCAAGATCCGCCAGATCAACATCGTCGGCGCCAGGGATTTTTCGGAGAAGGACCTGGTCAAGCTGTTCGAGCTGACGACTCCCGGCATGATGACCTGGTACACCAAGAACGACCAGTACTCGCGCCAGAAGCTCGGTGCGGACCTCGAGAAGCTGAAATCGTTCTACATGAACAGCGGCTATCTCGAGTTCGCCGTCGAATCGACCCAGGTCTCGATTTCGCCCGACAAGCAGGATGTCTTCATCACCATCAACATCGTCGAGGGTCAGCGCTATCAGGTGTCTTCCGTCAAGCTGGCCGGTGATTTCACGATCAGCGAGGAGGAATTGCGCAAGCTGGTCAAGGTCAATGCCGGCGATGTCTTCTCGCGCGAACAGCTGAACGAATCGACCAAGGCGATCAGCAACCGCCTCGGCGTGGAAGGCTACGCCTTCGCCAACGTCAATGCCGCGCCGGAAATCGACAAGGACAAGCGCCTCGTCGCGTTCACCATCTTCATCGATCCGGGCAAGCGCGTCTATGTTCGCCGCATCAACATCACCGGCAACACGCGCACGCGGGATGAGGTCATCCGGCGCGAAATGCGGCAGATGGAGGGCGGCTGGTACGACGCCGAGCGGGTCTCCGCGTCCAAGGCACGCGTTAACCGGCTGGGTTACTTCACCGAAGCGACGATCGAGACCCCGGCCGTGCAGGGCACGGCAGACCAGGTCGATGTCAATGTGAACGTGGTGGAAAAGCCTACCGGCAACATCATGGTCGGCGCCGGTTACTCGAGCACCGAGGGCATCGTGCTGTCCGGCTCGATCTCGCAGAACAACTTCCTCGGCAGCGGCAACAATGTCGCGATTGTCGTCAACACCAGCAAGATCAATACCGTCTATTCGTTCTCATATACGAATCCGTATTTCACCGTCGACGGCATCAGCCAGGGCTTCGACGTCTATCTGCGCAATCTCGATTCGACGTCGACGGCGGTGACGCCCTTCAAGACGGAATCATACGGCGGCAACCTGCGCTTCGGTTTCCCGATCGGCGAGAAGCAGTCGCTGGGATTCGGCGTCGGCGTGGACCAGACGACCGTCACGGCGTTCTCCACCAGTTCGCAGCAGATCAAGGACTTCGTCGATTACCCGCTGAACACCGAGACAACCAACCTGACCATTCCGGTGACCGCGAGTTGGGTCAGCGACGGCAAGGACAGCCAGATCTTTCCCACGACCGGGTGGTTCCAGAGGGCCGGTATCGAGGTCGCCGTTCCCGGTGGCGACCTGACCTTCTACAAGGCCTCCTACCAGTTGCAGCGCTACTTCGCGATGTCGCGGGCATTCACCCTGATGCTCAACGGCGAGGTCGGCTGGGCCGACGGCTACGGCGACACCACGACGTTGCCGTTCTACAAGAACTTCTATGCCGGCGGCGTCAACTCGGTGCGCGGCTACAAGGCCGGCAGCCTTGGGCCGCAAACAATTGACATCTTCGGCAACGTCAGTTCCCTCGGCGGGACGAAGAAGTTCGTCGGCAACGCCGAACTGCTCTGGGGGGTTCCCGGCATGGAAAGGACCCTCCGCTTCAGCCTGTTCCTCGATGCCGGGCAGGTCTTCGGGCCGGGGTCGGCAGTTCCGGGCTTGTCCAATCCCGGCGCGGACTGGGACTTCGCCCAGTTGCGCTATTCGACCGGTGTCGCGGCTGCGTGGATTTCGCCCATGGGACCACTCAAGTTCAGCTACGGCTACCCGCTCAACTCAGAGTCGGGAGACAGGATAGAACGCTTCCAGTTCCAGTTGGGAACCACTTTCTAATACAGGAGTTCCATGTTGAAAACCAAGTCGCTTGTTGCTGTTTCGCTGTTGTCCGCCCTTTTCGTGACCGGGGTGGGGGCGGCCGAGTTGAAGATCGGTTACGTCAATACGCAGCGCATCTTCCGTGATGCGCCCGCGGCCCAGAAGGCGGGCAAGAAGCTCGAGGGCGAGTTTGCCAGGCGCGACCAGGATCTGCAGCGCATGGCGAAGCAACTGAAGGATACCCAGGAATCCCTCGAGCGGAATGCGGTGACCATGGCCGAGTCGGAGCGACGCGCCAAGGAGAAGGAATTCGCCGAGTTGTCGCGCGAGTTCCAGCGTCGCCAGCGCGAGTTCCGCGAGGATCTCAACTTGCGCCAGAACGAGGAAAACGCAGCGGTGATCGAGAAAGCGAACAAGGCGATCAAGCAGATTGCCGAAGCCGAGAAATACGACCTGATCCTGCAGGATGTCGTCTGGGTCAGTCCCCGTCTCGACATCACCGACCGCGTCATCAAGGCCCTCGCCGACGGCAAGTGATGGCAAGCGAGGGCGGGCTCTCGTTGACGCTGGCTGAGATCGCCGCCCGATTGGGCGGCGATGTTCTTGGGGACGGACAAACGCGCGTCTTCCGGGTGGCGACGCTGGCGTCCGCCGGTAGCGGCGACATCGCCTTCCTGGCAAATCCCAAATATCGCAGCCAGCTCCAGACTACGCGGGCGTCAGCCGTCATCGTCGCGCCCGCCGCAGCCGGCGACTTTGCCGGTGCACGCATCGTTGCGGTCAACCCCTACGCCTACTACGCGCGTGTCGTCGCCCTGCTGAATCCGCCGCGGCCAGGCGTCGTTGGCGTCCATCCGTCGGCGGCGGTCGCTTCGCCGCTGCCCGCCGATGTCGCCGTCGGCGCCCATGTCAGCATCGGCCACGATGTCATGGTAGGCGGCGGCACCGTCATTCATGCCGGCTGCGTGATCGGCGACGGGGTCGCGATCGGGGAGGGCAGCATCCTCTATCCGCGGGTGACCATCTATGACGGTTGCCGCATCGGCCGGCGGGCCATTATCCATTCCGGTGCGGTGATCGGCGCCGACGGCTTCGGTTTTGCGCCGGAAGGCCTCGACTGGATCAAGATTCCGCAACTTGGCGCCGTCGTGCTCGGTGACGACGTCGAAATCGGCGCCAATTCGACGGTCGACCGCGGGGCTCTCGACGACACCGTGATCGGTGACGGTTGCAAGATCGACAACCTCGTCCAGATCGCGCACAACTGCCACATCGGGCCACGCAGCGTGCTGGCCGGGTGCGCCGGGATCGCCGGTAGTGTCACGATGGGCGAGCACTGCATCGTCGGTGGCGCCGGGATGGTCTCAGGACATGTGACCTTGGCGGCGGGAACCACGATTTCTGGCGGCTCGCTGGTGATGAAGAGCATTACCCGGCCCGGCCTCTACACCAGTGTCTTCCCGCTCGACACGCACGACGAGTGGGTGCGCAATGCCGCGCACATCCGGCGCCTGTCACGCCTCGCAGAGCGCATCGGAAAACTTGAGAAACAACTTGAAGGGATTGAAGCAAATGATTGATGCAATGGAAATCAAGGAAATAATGGAGCACCTGCCGCACCGCTATCCCTTCCTGCTGGTGGACCGCGTGGTCGAAATAGAACTGGGCAAGTCGATCCATGCCTACAAGAACGTCACCTTCAACGAGCCGCACTTTACCGGCCACTTCCCCCACCATCCGGTGATGCCGGGCGTCCTCATCATGGAGGCGCTGGCCCAGGCAGCCGGCATCCTCGCTTTCAAGACCGCCGGCGAAAAGCCGCACCCGGGGTCGCTTTTCATGTTCGCCGGCATTGACGAGGCGCGCTTCAAGCGTCAGGTGATGCCGGGCGACCAGTTGCACCTGCACGTCGTGATCGAGCGCTGGATGCGCAACGTCCTCAAGCTGAAGGCGGAAGCCCGCGTCGATGGCGAACTGGCGGCGGAAGCCCGCCTGATCTGTGCCAAGAAGGATGTCTAGCATCATGATCCATCCCACCGCCATCGTCGAGGCGGGGGCGAAGATCGGCGCCAACGTCGAGATCGGCCCCTATACCCTGGTCGGCCCGAACGTCGAGATCGGCGACAACACCGTCATCGGCCCGCATGTCGTCATCAAGGGGCATACCCGCATCGGCCGCGACAACCGGATCTTCCAGTTCTGTTCGCTCGGCGAGATCCCGCAGGACAAGAAATACACCGGCGAGCCGACGCGCCTCGAAATCGGCGACCGCAACACGATCCGCGAGTTCTGCACCTTCAACCTCGGCACCGTGCAGGACCGTGGCGCGACCAGCATCGGCGACGACAACTGGCTCATGGCCTACGTGCACATCGCGCACGACTGCGTGGTCGGCAACAAGACCATATTCGCCAACGGCGCCTCGCTGGCCGGCCATGTCGTGGTCGAGGACTGGGTCATCTTCGGCGGCTTTTCCGGCGTGCATCAGTTCTGCCGGATCGGCGCGCACGTCATGACAGCCGCTTCCAGCCTGATCCTGCAGGACGTGCCGCCCTACGTGATGGCCGCCGGCAACTCGGCCCAGCCCTATGGCATCCATGTCGAGGGGCTCAAGCGTCGTGGCTTCACCGCGGAGGCGATCACCGCGCTGAAGCGCGCCTACCGGACGCTGTACAAGTCCGGGCTGACGCTCGAGGAGGCCAAGGCGAAGCTGGCCGACGACGCCAGGACGCAGCCCGACATCCAGCGCATCGTCGACTTTCTCGCGGTCTCGAAGCGGGGCGTCATCCGCTGATGGGCAAGGCGGTCCGGATTGCCATGGTGGCCGGCGAGTCGTCCGGGGACCAGCTCGCCGGCCATCTGATCGCCGCGCTCAAGAAGAAACTGCCGGATGCCGTCTTCTTCGGCATTGGCGGGTCGACCATGGAGGCGCAGGGCTTCGATGCCTGGTGGCCGATGGACAAGCTGTCGGTCATGGGTTACGTCGACGCACTGAAGAACCTGCGCGAACTCTCCAGCATCCGGCGCCAGCTGAAGAAGCGGCTGCTCGAACTGCGGCCCGATCTCTTCATCGGCGTCGACGCGCCTGACTTCAACCTCGGGCTGGAGACCGACCTCAAGGCTGCCGGGGTCAAGACCATCCACTATGTCAGCCCGTCGATCTGGGCCTGGCGCGCCGGGCGCATCAAGAAGATCGGCCGCGCCGTCAATCGCGTGCTGGCGCTGTTCCCGATGGAGCCGCCGCTGTACGAGAAGGAAGGTATTCCGGTCACCTACGTCGGCCATCCGCTGGCCGACAGGATACCGCTCGAGACCAGCCGGGCTGCCGTCCGCGACAAGCTCGGCATGCCCCGCGACCTGCCGGTCTTCGCGCTGCTGCCTGGCAGCCGGCGGGCCGAGGTCGAACGCCTGGCCGACACCTTCGTGCTGACGGCGAAGCTCATCCGCGAGCGTTTTCTGCCCGACGCACAGTTCGTCGTGCCGCTGACCACGCGCGAAACGCGCCTGCGTTTCGAAGCGGCGATCCATCAGCAGCAGGCGGGCGAGATGCCTTTCCGCCTGCTCTTCGGCCACGCCCAGGATGCGCTCGGCGCTGCCGACGTCTCGCTGGTGGCGAGCGGCACCGCGACGCTGGAAGCGGCGCTGATCAAGCGGCCGATGGTGATCACCTACAAGATCGCGCCGACTTCCTGGTGGCTGGGCAAGCGCCTCGTCCATTCGCCCTGGGTCGGGCTGCCCAACATCCTCGCCGGGCGCCTGGTCGTGCCGGAAATCCTCCAGGACGCGGCGACGCCCGAGGCGCTGGCCGAGGCGCTGGTCAAGTTGTACGAGGACAGGGAGAACGCCGAGGCCGTCGCCGAGGCGTTCACCGAGATCCATCTGCAACTGCGCCAGAACAATGCCGAGAAGGCCGCCAACGCCGTCATCGAATGCCTGAACTGAGCGTTCCGGCCGGCCTCGTCTGCGGCATCGACGAGGCCGGGCGCGGGCCGCTGGCGGGGCCGGTGGTCGCCGCTGCCGTCATCCTCGATCCGGCCCGCCCGATTGCCGGCCTGAACGACTCCAAGAAGCTCACCGAAAAGCGCCGCGACGAACTGGCCGTGGCAATCCGCGCCCAGGCGATCGCCTGGGCGGTGGCCGAAGCGAGCGTCGAGGAAATCGACCGCCTCAACATCCTGCACGCCACGATGCTGGCCATGCAGCGCGCCGTCGCCGGCCTGGCGGTCAGGCCCGAGCGCGCGCTGGTCGACGGCAACCGCTGCCCGGCGCTCGGCATGCCGACCGAGGCCGTGGTCAAGGGCGACGGCAAGGTCGCCGCCATCGCCGCCGCCTCCATCCTCGCCAAGACCGTGCGCGACGCCGGCATGCGCGCGCTGGACGAGTCCTTCCCGCAATACGGCTTCGCCCGCCACATGGGCTACCCGACCGCAGCCCACTGCCGGGCATTGCGCGAACACGGGCCGACCCCGGCGCACCGGCGCAGCTTCGGCCCGGTCGCGCAACTGATGCTGCCGTGAAGCGCATCGAATCGCGCGACAACCCCTTCTACAAGCAGCTCAGAAAGCTTGCCGAATCGGGTCGCGAACGGCGCAAGGCCGGCCGCATGCTGCTCGACGGCGTCCATCTCGTCGAAGCCTGCGAGCAGGCGTCGGGGCCGGTCGAGACACTGGTCGTCGCCGCCTCGGCACTGGCCGGCGGCGAAATTGCCGATTTCGTCGCCGGGCGCGACGTCGTCGTCATTGTCGACCCCCTGATGCGCGACCTCGGCCTCGTCGAATCCCCGAGCGGCCTCGTCGCCGTGGCGCCGATTCCGCCGGCTGCCGCGGTCAACCCCGAAAAAGACGCGATTTTGCTCGACGGCGTCCAGGATCCCGGCAATGTCGGCACCCTGCTGCGCACGGCCGCCGCCGCCGGCATTCGCCAGGCGCTGCTCGGGCCGGGCTGCGCCGCCGCCTGGTCGCCCAAGGTCCTGCGCGCCGGGCAGGGTGCCCAATTCGTCCTGAACGTCGTCGAGGAAGCCGACGTCACCGGCTTCATGGCCGCCTATCGCGGCACCACGGTCGCCACCAGCCTCGGCGACGACGCCCTGTCGCTTTACGAAGCCCGCTGGGATGGTCCGCTGGCCTGGATCTTTGGCTCAGAAGGGCAGGGCGTGCGGCCGGAACTGCTGGCCGCCGCCGGGTTGCGCCTGCATGTCCCGATGCCCGGCGCGGTCGAATCGCTGAACGTCGGCGCCGCAGCGGCGGTTTGCCTGTTCGAGATGGTCAGGAGACGGTTGGGATCGATGAAGGACTGATTTCTGGATTCGGCCATTATGCACAGTGCGCAGTTATGAATAGCAAACTTGGCCGAGAGGCTGGAAGCCGCATCGATACAGACCTCGAGCTGTATGGGGCCGCAGTATTCTGCGCATAATTTCGAATGGCTCGCGGTTCGACGTTTCCCGAGCTTTGCCTCGACTTCGGTGTGTCACTGCATGGGATCTGTTCTATGGGCCGGATGGTGAGCGGCCGAAATGTCGAGTGGGCTTGGGCGACGAAGATTCGCACTCTGGCACGGCTCTTAAAACAGGGCTTCACACCATGCCACTGCACCGCGAGGGACGCACGACCGGATTCCCCGAAGGCACTAAAATTATGCGCAGCATGGATAGTCTCCATGCCGCTTCTTGCAAGGCTGCAATGGCGTTGAAGTTTTCCAACTGCGCCTAATTGGGCACTGTGCATAATGGCCGTTATGAACAGCTATGCATAACGGCCAGTTGCGGACGATCGCTCACGCCCAAGAGCAGTCATCTGAACGACTGCATGGCTCGAAACGCTGCCTCACGGCAACGCGCGCAATCCCTCGAGAAACGTTTCAGACCGCAGCTGCATACAATCTGCCAACCTGAGTGCCGCGCGCTATTCAGAATAAGGGGCGGCGCCGGGCACCGGCTCGGCATCGGCCAGGATGAAGAACAGCACGTTGCCGGGCTCCGACGTGGCGTCGCTGCGCAGGCCACCGACAATGCCGTTGATCGGGCTGGTGTACTCCGCCACGACTTCGCCGAAGGCGTTGCGCTGGATGGCCAGTTTTTGTCCTGGCGTGACCTTGGCATTCAGTTTGACCAACAATTCGATGAACCCACCGTGGGTGCTCAGCACGGGAACCGCACTCTTCCCGATATAGACGTTGGCATCGACGGCGGTGCGTCCGATCGCTCCGGGAACCACGCCGTAGTGCTTGAAGACATTCATCGTGCCTTCGACGAAGATCGGAATCATGTCGAGTTCCAGCCGCCGCGCCGCACCCACCTCCGGCGTAAAAGCGGGAATGCCCGCATCGATGTAGGCGTTGTGCAGCACACCAGGGTAGACCGGGTTGTCCCAGATCGCCGGTACGGGGTAGAGCATCATCATGGTCTTGACGTCCGGGATGCGCATGTCACCGATGTGAAAGGCGGGTACGTCCAGGCCGGTCGTCCCGGTATGGAAGTCGATGGCCAGGTCGGTATTGGGCTTGAGAAGCCGGTTGAACACCAGCCCGGCCTGACGGCTGACGGCACCGACGCCGTTTTCATTGCCCGGCCATTCGCGGTTCATGTCAGTCAACTCGAAGCCGCGCCCGGTACTCGGCCAGCGACGCTGCATGCTCTCCATTGCTGGGCGTGCAATGTCCAGCACCGCCATCACCGTGCCCGACATTTCAGCCGGGTTCAACTGGTTCATGACGGTTTGCACGGTGTGCACCGAACTCATCTCGTCGCCGTGTACGCCGCTGGTCAGGGTAAAGCGCTTGCCGGGCTTGGCCCCCTTGGCGACGATCACCGACACATACCAGTACTGCCCCGTGGACATTTGCACGCCCTGGAAGTACAGCAAGTGTTTTTTGCCGGGCTCCAGGTCGCTGGTGTTCAGGGAACTCACGACCTTCTTGCCGTTGATCACATCCCCGGTGAAAACAGTGCTGATCTTGGCAGGGGCAGCGCTTTGAGCTTGCGCCGCGCCGATACCCGCGAGTGCAATGGCGGCTATTAGCAGCGATTGCATGAAATTGCGGCGTCCATGGCCGCCCAGGGATGTTTTTAACATTATCGATCCTGTTTCACGGTGCGAAATGCTTCAATTGTACTCTGTCACAATCCAGTCCTTCAGCGGATCAAACGCGGGCCGCAGGTCGAACGGCGATATTGGCCGAGTTGCTGTTCATGGGTGATAGCGCTGGGCGACCGCTCCGCATCGGACACCTGCCGTTGAACCACTAACGGCGCGACCGACCGATGAGGGTCGTTTGCGGGCCTGAGGCACGCGGCAGCTTCACCACCAGAGCAAAGCCTGGAATCCATTCGCTCGGAACGAAAACGGCGCCTGAGCCCCTGCGCCGTTTATCTTTGCTGCACGCGACTTGGCGCGCGCCTCAGCGCAGCTTCAATTCCTGCAGGATGGTCGTCGCGATTTCCTCGATCGACTTGGTCGACGAATCGAGCCAGCGGATGCCCTCGCGGCGCATCATTTTCTCGGCTTCGCTGACCTCGTAACGGCAGTTGGCCAGTGCCGCGTACTTGCTGCCGGCGCGGCGCTCCTCGCGGATCTGCGCCAGCCGTTCGGGCTGGATGGTCAGGCCGAACAGCCGGGAACGGAGCTTGTGCAGCGGGCCGGGCAGGCGGCCGCGGTCGAAGTCTTCCGGGATCAGCGGGAAGTTGGCGGCCTTGAGGCCGAACTGCATCGCCAGGTAGAGCGAAGTCGGCGTCTTGCCGCAGCGCGAGACGGCGACCAGGATCACGTCGGCCTCCTCGAGGTCGCGGTCGGTGATGCCGTCGTCGTGGGCCAGCGTGTAATTGATCGCCTCGATCCGTTTCTTGTAGTCCGAACTGTCGGCCGCGCCGTGCGAGCGGCCGACCGTGTGGCTGGAGCGGATGCCGAGTTCGGCCTCGAGCGGGGCGAGGAAGGTCTCGAAGTAGGAAAGCCAGAAGGCGTCGGCCTGATGGACGATCTCGGCGAGATTGTTGTCGACCAGCGTCGTGAACAGGATCGGCCGCATACCGTCGATCTCGCCCTGGGCGTTGATGCGGGCCACCGCGTCGTGCGCCTTGTCGGGGCTGTCAAGGAAGGGAATGCGGATCTGCTTGAATTCGACCTTCTCGAACTGGGTCAGCAGGCTGTGACCGAGCGCCTCGGCGGTC
The DNA here is from genome assembly GCA_963736845.1 of uncultured beta proteobacterium. GTDB lineage: Bacteria > Pseudomonadota > Gammaproteobacteria > Burkholderiales > Rhodocyclaceae > Azonexus. The sequence goes on along the minus strand of CAVTQL010000019.1, from coordinate 16,884 downwards.
AGGCCGGTGCCGTCGGAAACGAAGAATACGGTGCGCTTGAGCGAGAAGGGCATGATGGGAATCACCGCAGGGGCTGGAGATCGCGCGGACAAACGGGGAACTCCGGGCTGTCCTGCGCCTGGGCGATGCAGCAGTTGCGATCCGCGAATTCTACCCGCTGTTGCGCAAGCCCGAGGCGATGCCGTTGATCGCCAGGTGAATGCCGCGTGCGACGCGCTCGTCGGTCTCGCCGGCGCGGTGGCGCTTGAGCAACTCGACCTGGAGGTGATTCAGCGGGTCGATGTAGGGGGCGCGCAGTTGCAGCGACTGCCTGAGCGGCGGATTGTCGGCGAGCAGGTCATCCTGGTCGAGAATGGCCAGCAGGTGGTGGCGGGTCAGCTTCCATTCCGCCTCGATGCGGCTGAAGATGCGCGCGCGCAGCTCGGCATCAGCGACCAGTTCGGCGTAGCGCGAGGCGATCGCGAGGTCGGTCTTGGCCAGCACCATGTCCATGTTCGACAGCAGGCTGCGGAAGAAGGGCCAGGACCTGGCCATGCGGCGCAAGGTGGCGAGGCCGGCGGAATTCGCCTGCAGATGGCCGTCGACCGCGGCACCGAAGCCGTACCAGCCGGGCAGCATCAGCCGGCATTGCGCCCAGGAGAAGACCCAGGGAATGGCGCGGAGATCCTCGATGCGGTCGGAAGCCTTGCGCGAGGCCGGGCGGCTGCCGATGTTGAGCGACGCGATTTCGGAAACCACCGTCGCCTGGCGGAAGTAGGTCGTGAAACCGGGCGTCTCGTAGACCAGTCCGCGATAGGCGGCGAAGGCGCGCCGCGACAGGTCGTCGAGCACGGCGTGGAACTGTTCGGCCGGCTCGACGTGGTTCTCGTGGTCGGTGAGGCTGGCTTCGAGCGTCGCGGCGAGCAGGACTTCGAGGTTGCGCCGGCCGGTATCGGGGTTGCCGTACTTCGTCGAGATCACTTCGCCCTGTTCGGTCAGGCGGATCTGCCCGGCAACCGCGCCGGCCGGCTGGGCGAGGATGGCGTGGTAGGTCGGGCCGCCGCCGCGGCCGACCGAACCGCCGCGGCCGTGGAACAGGCGCAGGCGCACGCCGTGCTGGCGGCAGACGCGGGTCAGTTCGATCTCGGCCTTGTACAATTCCCAGCCCGAGGTCAGGAAGCCGCCGTCCTTGTTGCTGTCGGAGTAGCCGAGCATCACTTCCTGCTCGTCGCCGCGACCGGCCAGCAGCGCGCGGTAGGCCGGCAGCCGGAAGACGCCGGCGATGGTCGCCGCGCTCTTCTGCAGGTCCTCGATGGTCTCGAACAACGGGATGATGTTGACGTCGAGCTGCGGCGTCGGGCCGGGGCGGAGCAGGCCGGCTTCCTTGAGCAGCAGGGCGAGTTCCAGCAGGTCGGAGACGCCGTCGGTCTTCGAGATGATGCAGTTGGGCAGGGCGGCGGCGCCGTACCTGTCGCGCAGTTCGCGCGCGGCGAAGAAGATCGCCAGTTCGCCGCGGGTCTCGTCGCCGTAGGCCAGCCAGGGGGAGTGGAGCGGTCGCGGCGAGGCGATCTCCTCGCTCAGCAGGCGGATCCGTTCGCCTTCGGGCAGCGCCTCGTAATCCGGGCAACGGCCGGCCCTGACGAGCAGCTCGGCGACCGTTCGCGCATGAACGTCGGAGTTCTGGCGCAGGTCGATCGGCGCCAGGTGGAAACCGAATACCTGCACGGCGCGCAGCAGCCGGCGGAGCCGCCCGCCGGCCAGTTGCGCGCTGCCGTTCTGCTTGAGCGAATCGCGCAGGATCTTGAGGTCGGCGCGCAGTGCAGCGGGGGTGTCATAGGGGGCGGCGCTGCCGATCTCGTGGCGGACCGGCTCGAAACGGTCGAGGCTGCGGGCGGTCGCCGCGAGGCGCGCGTAGATGCCGGACAGGGCGCGCCGGTAAGGCTCGTCGGCGCGCTGCGGCGAATGGTCGGTGGAGTGCTCGGCGAGTGCCTGCAGTTCCGGGGTGACCGTGACCAGCAGGTCGGAGAGCGGCAGCTCGCCGCCCAGTTCATGCACTTCACCGAGATAGTGGTCGATCGCCGCGGCCGATTGCAGGCGCAGCGCCTCGCGCAGGATGTCGGCGGTGACGAAGGGATTGCCGTCGCGATCGCCACCGATCCAGCTGCCGACGCGGAAGAAGGGCGGCAGCGCCCAGATCCTTTCCGGGTAGCGCTTCTGCAACAGTTGCGTGGCCTGGATGTAGAGGCGCGGCAGCTCGGTGAAGAAGGTTTCCTTGAAGTAGGAAATGCCGTTCTTCACCTCGTCGATGACCTTGAGCCGGACCGGGCGCAGCATGCGCGATTGCCACAGCGTCAGGATGGCGTTCGCCAGCCCTTGAGCGTTGTCGGTCAGTTCCTCGGGCGTCAGGCGGATGCGCTCGCGCTCGTCGAGCAGGCGGGCGATGTCGCGATGGTTGCGGATCAGGCTCTGGCGCTGGACCTCGGTCGGGTGGGCGGTGAGCACCGGCGCGACGAGCGCGTGCGCGAAGAAGTCGGCAATCGCCGCCGGCGGGACGGTTGCGGTCGACAGCGCGTCGAGGGCAAAAACCAGGCTGCCCTCGCGCGGTGGCGAGCCGGCCAGGTCATGGGCACGGCGCCGGCGGATGTGGTGCTCGTCCTCGGCGATGTTGGCCAGTTGCAGGAAATAGCTGAAGGCACGGACTACCGCCTGCGTCGTGTCGCGGGGCAGCGGGTCGAGCAGGGCGGCCAGTTCGGTGCGGGCGGCCGGGTCGCCGTCGCGGGCGAAGCGCACGGCGGTCCGGCGGACCTGCTCGACGATGGCGAAGACCGCCTCGCCATCCTGCTCGCGCACCGTATCGCCGAGGAGGCGGCCGAGCAGGCGGATGTCCTCCTGCAGCCGTTCGTCCTTGCCGGCGTCCGGTGCGTCCGCGTGCATCAGTGCTTCCTGACCAGCAGTACCGAAGCCTCGGCGATCTTGGCGATCTGCTCGGCCACCGAGCCGAGGATCAGCCGGGCGAGGCCGCGCTGGCCGTGGCGGCCGATGACGATCAGGTCCACGTTCAGCTCGCGCGCCTTCTCGTCGATGACTTCGGAGACGCGGCGATTGCGTGCTTCGAGCAGCAGGGCGCTGGCATCGACGCCGCCGGCGGATTGCATGGCCTCGTCGAGCAGCTTGCTGCCGCTGTCGACGATCGCCTGCATGGCTTGGTCGAGGTTCAGCGTCGTCACCGTCGGGCGTCCGTGCAGGTTCATCAGCGTTTCGTCGGCGACGTGGCAGATGAAGAGCCGGGCGTTGCTGGCGCGGGCGATGTGGAGGGCTTCGCTCAGCGCGCAACGCGAGGTTTCGCTGTCATCGATGGCGACGAGGATGTTCTTGTACATGATGATTCCTTCAGAGGCGGTTGATGTTCGGGTCGTGCGGTGCCGCCACGGCGTCGGGAAAAGCGCGAGCGGGGGTGAGTTCCGGCGGATGACGTGGAAGGCGGGCGCTCAGTCCGGCGAACCGGTATCTTCGCGCTTCGCCGGGGCGGCGAGGTTGGTGCGGCAGGCATCGAGCCGCTCGCTGCGGTATTTCTTGTCGGCGATCACCATCGGCACGTAGTCCCGGTTGACGTGCATGATGTGGTTGTAGAACCAGCCGTTGATCAGCGCCTCGACGCGGTCGGCGATCTGGTCGAGCGACAGTCCCCGGGCATCTTCGAGGAGTTGGCGCAGCATGCGTCGGAACTCGCCGTGCGCGCTGCGGTGCGCTGCTATCTCCGGGTAGCCGATCTTGGCCAGCATGTCTTCCTCTTCGCTGAGGTGCACCTTGGCATAGTCGCAGAGCATCACCAGCGATTTCATGACGCGGATTTCGTCCCCATTGCCACGGAAGGAGGCCGCCAGTTCGAACAATTCGCGATGCTGGGCATCGATCTCGGGAATGCCGACCTCGATGTCTGAGGACCAGGCCGGGAAATTGGTTTTCATGGAAGCTCACCTTGCGGGATGTTGGCGGTCGGTGCTCGGACACCGCACCGGCTGTTTGGTTCGCGACGCCGCGGCGGGTGGGCGCGGCGGCCATTCTGACACGAAGCGCGCTCAACAGGTGCCCTCCGGCGGCCGGCTGCACGCTTCGAGCAGGTAGGCGACCGAGCGATAGTCGATGCCCGATTCGGCGGTGAGGCCGATCTCGCAGGTGCGGTTGGTTGACACGCCGCAGGCGCAGCCGGCCGGCAGCTCGTCGTTGAGATGGCGCAGGGCGTGGCGGTTGAGTTCCGGCACGGCGAAGCCGCGGTCGCCGGCGAAGCCGCAGCAGGTGACGCCGGCCGGCTCGACGACCTGTTCGGCGCAGGCAGCGACGAGCCGCTTCAGTTTTGCGTCGGCGCCGTTCTTGCGCACGCCGCAGGTGACGTGCAGCGCGACCGGCCCCGGCTGCCGCGTGATCATCAGGCGCGGCAGCAGCGCGTCGTGGGCGAACTCGTGGAAATCGTAGAGCGTCAGTCGGCCCGCGAGGTATTTCTGCATGCGGCCGGTGCACGAGCTGGCATCCATGATCACCGGGTGGCGGCCGTTGTCGGACGCTTTCATGAGCGCGGTTTCGAGCGTGGCGGCCATGGCGTCGGCCTCGCTGGCCATGCCCTTGCTGGCGAGCATCTGGCCGCAGCACAGCGTGTTCGACGCCTTCCGGCAGGACGGGGGCGTAGCCGGCGCGTTGCAACAGTTCGACGATGACGTCGCCCTGCTGCGCCGCGCCTGCCGCGGCAGGGCCGAAGATGCGGGCGCCGCAGGTCGGGAAATAGACGACCGGATCGCCCGCAGTCGTGCGCGCGGCGGGCGCCCGGCCCGCGTAAGGCATGTGCTTCTTCCAGGCACCGCCGGAAACGCGGCTCAGGAAGTTGTCGCCGAGAATACTGGAGACGGCATGGCCGACCTTGAGGCCGAGGCGCGAGGCATTGGCCAGCGTGCCGAAATTGTTGCCCGTCCACGCGTTGACCGCGCGCGCGGTGCCGGCCAGCTTGCGCCCGCGCAGCCGGCGGGTCAGGTCGCCGGTGTCGATGCCGACCGGGCAGGCCGTCGAGCACAGGCCGCAGCCGGCGCAGGTGTCGAGGCCCATGTAGGCGTAATCCTCGCCGACACTGCCGGCCGGTTCGCCGGCGGCGGCGCGCCTGGCCAGCTCGCGGACGCTGACGATGCGCTGGCGCGGCGAGAGCGTCAGCCGGTGCGACGGGCAGAGCGGCTCGCAGAAGCCGCATTCGATGCAGCGGTCGACGATGTCCTCGGCGGCCGGCATCGGCTTGAGGTTTTCCAGGTGGGCGGCCGGGTTGTCGTTGAGGATGACGCCGGGGTTGAGGAGATTTTCGGGGTCGAACAGCGCCTTGATGCGGCGCATCAGGTCGGCGGCCTCCTTGCCCCATTCCATCTCGACGAAGGGCGCCATGTTGCGGCCGGTGCCGTGCTCGGCCTTGAGCGAACCGTCGTACTTGTTGACGACCAGCTTGCAGACGTCGTCCATGAAACGGGCGTAGCGGTTGACCTCGGCCTGGTCGCCGAAATCCTGGGTGAAGACGAAGTGCAGGTTGCCTTCCAGCGCGTGGCCGAAGATGATCGCCTCGTGGTAGCCGTGCTGGCGGAGCAGGGCCTGCAGGTCGAGCGTGGCGTCGGCGAGCGAGGCGATCGGGAAGGCGACGTCCTCGATGATCACGGTGGTGCCGGTGCGGCGCATGGCGCCGACCGACGGGAAGGTGCCTTTACGTACCTTCCAGTACATCTCGCAGGTCGCCGGATCGGTCGAGAAGGCCAGCGGCTCGACCGTCGCGACGCCGTCCAGCGCGGCATGCACGGCGGCAGATCCGCGCGTCGAGGTCGTTGACCGTGGCGGCGCGCACCTCGATCAGCAGCGCCGCGGCGTCGTCGTCCAGCGCCTGCATCACCGGCGGCAGGCCGGGCTTGTCCTGCACCGAGCGCAGCGCCGGACGGTCGAGCAGTTCGACGGCCGACACCGGCTGCGGCTTCAGCCGGATGACGGCCTCGCAGGCGGTGCGGATGTCCGGGAAGAAGACCAGCGCGCTCGCCTTGCACGGATCCTCGACGACGGTCCGGTAGGTGATGCGCGAAATGAAGCCGAGCGTTCCTTCCGAGCCGATCATCAGGTGGGCGAGGATGTCGATCGGGTCTTCGTAATCGACCAGGGCGTTCAGGCTGTAGCCGGTGGTGTTCTTGATCTTGAACTTGCGGCGGATGCGCTCGGCGAGTTTATCGTTGGCGCGGGTGTCGCGGCCCAGGCGCTCGAGTTCGTCGAGCAGGGCGCCGTGGGTTTGCGCGAAGGCGGCGATGCTGGCCGGATCCTCGCTGTCGAGCAGGGTGCCGTCGGCAAGCATGACGCGCAGGCCGGCCAGCGTGCGGTAGCTGTTCTGCGCCGTGCCGCAGCACATGCCGGAGGCGTTGTTGGCGGCGATGCCGCCGATCTTGGCGGCGCCGATCGATGCCGGATCGGGGCCGATCTTGCGCCCGAACGGAGCGAGACGGCGATTGACCTCGCCGCCGACGATCCCGGGGCCGGCCATGACCGCGGTCGCATCGTCATTGATCGCGCAGGTCGCGAAGCCTTCACCGATCAGCGCCAGCACGCCGTCGCTGATCGCCTGGCCGGAGAGGCTGGTGCCGGCGGCGCGGAAGGTGACGGGGGTGTTGTTCTGCCTGGCTGCGGTCAACACCGATTTGAGGTCGTTTTCCGATTCGATGACGGCGATGACCTGCGGGATCAGGCGGTAGAAACTGGCATCGGACCCGTAGGCGAGGCGGCGCAGGTCGTCGGTGATGACCTGGTGGGCCGGCAGTGTCCTGCGCAGGGAGTTGACGACAGCGCTCATGCTCTTTCCTTGAGCAGGTCGCGCAACCGCTTCGGTGCGGGCCGCAACGGCACGCGCACCGACGTCCACGGCCCTTGCTTCGCCGGCATCAGTCCGCCGAACCGGCTGCCCAGCCAGGTCGCCGCCCGGTACAGCGTCGGCGAGCGATAGACAAACGCCCACCCTCGCCAGATTGCGGAAACCACGGCGCTATACCCCGCGCCCTGTCCGCGCATCGCCGGATTGGCATGCGGGGCCGAGAACGATTCCTCGCGCAGGCGCACCAGCAGGTCCGGAATCGGAATCTTCACCGGGCAAACCTCGCCGCAGGCGCCGCACAATGTTGACGCCGTCGCCATCTTCGCCGTCGCTTCCAGCCCGAGCATGTGCGGCGAGATGATCTTGCCGATCGGGCCGGGATAGGTGGTGCCGTAGGCGTGCCCGCCGATGCGGGTATAGACCGGGCAGTGGTTCATGCAGGCGCCGCAGCGGATGCACTGCAGGGTTTGGCGCAATTGTTCGTCGGCGTAGGCTTGCGTCCGCCCGTTGTCGAGCAGCACCAGGTGCACCTCGGTCGGGCCGTCCTTCTCGCCGGGCTTGCGCGGCCCGGAGATCATGTTGAAGTAGGTCGAGATGTTCTGGCCGGTCGCCGAGCGGGTCAGCAGCGACAGCAGCGGCGGGACGTGCTCGAGCTTTTCGACGATCTTCTCGATGCCGGTGATGGCGACATGGACCGGCGGCGTCGTGGTGCACATCCGGCCGTTGCCTTCGTTCTCGACCAGGCACAGCGTGCCCGGTCTCGGCGATGGCGAAATTGACGCCGGAAAGGCCGATGTCGGCTTCGAGGAACTTCTCGCGCAGCACCTTGCGGCCGATCTGGATCAACGCATCGACGTTGTCGGTGTAGTCGACACCCGGCACTTTTTCGTGGAAGAGGGTGGCGATCTCTTCCTTGGTCTTGTGGATCGCCGGCATGATGATGTGCGAGGGCTTCTCGCCGGCGAGCTGGACGATGTACTCGCCCATGTCGGATTCCAGCGCACCGATGCCGGCGGCTTCGGCGGCGTGGTTCAGCTCGATTTCCTCGCTGACCATCGACTTGCCCTTGACCATCAGCCGCGCCGAATGCTTCTTGCAGATGCCGAGGATGATCGCGTTGGCTTCGTCGGGCGTTTCGGCCCAATGGACCTTGATGCCGTTTCTGGTCAGATTGTCTTCCAGGCGGACCAGCAGTTCGGGCAGCCTGGCGAGGTTGTACTGGCGGATGTGCTCGCCCAGGGTGCGCAGGCTTTCCAGTTCTTCCGGGTCGGGGAACTGGGCGGCGCGTTTGGTCGTCAGGAAATCCATCGCGCCACGGAAGCTCTGGCGCAGGAACGGATTGTTGACGACGGCCTTGGCGCGGGCGCGGAAACCTTCGGATGGCTTGAAGTGGATCGGCTGGGCGTTCATTGCGCAATCTGCGTCGAACAATTTGTTTCCTCATGCCGCTTCTCCCGTCAGCAGCACACAGTTCCTTCGGGCCATGCGCGCCATAGGCCAGGGTGACCTGGATGTCGGCGGTCTTCGAGGGGCCTGAAACGAGCAGGGCGTTGGTCGGCAGGCCGTCCTTCCAGCCCTCGAGCACCATCGCCTCGAAAAAGGTGTTGTAGATAGTGGCGCTGTCGAGCAGCACGACATGGACCGGCGGCACCAGCGACATCAGGCGCGGCTCGTGTTCGTCCGGCCAGAGGATCAGGGTGCCGGTTTCGGCAATCGCGGCGCGGGCGGCGGTCAGGCTGGCCGGGGTGTCGTGGAACATCGCCTCCTTCCAGCTTTCGATCGGCTGGTCGTAGGCCGGGCAGGCGATACCCCGGGCCGGCAGTTCGGCCTGGGCAAGCTGGCCGTGGGGCGTACCCGGCGCGACCAGCACTTTGTCTATGCCTTTGGCAGCCAGTACTTCCTGGAGCTTGGGCAGCCAGCCGGTGCGCGAAACCGGATGGACTTCGGCGTGGGCGAATTCGATGCAGGCGCGGAAACGCGCGATCTTCTCAAGAGTGCTTTCGACCGGGCGGTGGCCAGCGAACCAGCCGGCGACATCGGGTTCGGTCATGCTCTGGACCGGCGCAGCCTTGAGCTTGGCGAGGATGCGATCACGGGCGCTCATTTGGCGGTCCTCCGCAGCAGGAAGCTGGCGATGTGCTCGCCGGGCAGGCTGGGCGTGCTTGCGACCGTCCTGCTTCGTCTTTCCATGCCGCGTGGCCGAGGATGTTCATCAGGCAGCCGCAGTCGGCGCTGACCACGCGTTCGGCGCCGCTCGCCTTCAATGCCTTGACCTTGTCCTCGACCATGGCGCCGGAAATCTCCGGCTGCTTGATCGAGAAGGTGCCGCCGAAGCCGCAGCATTCGGATTCGTGATCCTGCTGCGCCACCGTTACCTTGGCCAGATCGTCGAGCAGCTTGCGGCCGGTCAGGTGGACGCCCATTTCGCGCCGTGCCGAGCAGGAGGTATGGAGCACGACGGTGCAGTCGCTGCCCATGTCTTGCGGCTGGTAGCCCAGCACATTGACGAGGAAGTCGGTGAATTCGTGGATTCGCGCGGCGAGGGCCTCGGCCTGTGCCTTGCGCGCCGGGTCGGCAGCGAACAATGTCGGGTAGTGGTGCTTCATCATGCCGGCGCAGGAGCCGGACGGAACGACCACCGGCCAGTCGTTGGGGAACAGTGTCAGCGTGTGCGCGGCCACCTTGCGCGATTCGTCGGGAAAACCGCTGGTGTGGGCGGGTTGACCGCAGCAGGTCTGTCCTTCCGGAAAATGAACGCGGATCCCTTCGCGTTCGAGGAGGGTGATGGCGTCCATTCCGGCACTGGGGAAAAACTGGTCGACCACGCAGGTGGCGAAGAAATAAACATCGCCTGGCCGACGTGGCAGGTTTCCTTGTTTGCTCATCTTTTCTCCAGTGGTCAATTGGTCAAACCAATAGTTTCTGTGCCGAGAATGTACGATAAACCGGTTGTCTGGTCAATGATATAAGGGATTTTCCGGAGCTTGCGCTTTATCTGCTTGCTGACTAGAATATTATGGTCTTACCAATTAGGCTGCTGGATTCACACATGCCGCATAACAAGGTGCAGGTTCCGCGTATTTCCGATGCCGTCGCCGCGTCGCTCGAGCGCCGCATTCTGGAAGGCTCGCTCAAGCCGGGCGACCGTCTGTCGCCGGAACGTGAGCTGGCGATCGAATTTGGCGTCTCGCGCCCGTCGTTGCGTGAAGCCATTCAGAAACTCGCCTCCAAGGGGCTGGTGCAGAGCCGCCAGGGCGGCGGTACGTATGTGACCGATCGTCTCGAATCAAGTTTCTTCGATCCCTGGCAGGACATGCTGGGGGAGCACCCCAATCTGCGCGAGGACATGCTCGAATTTCGCCGCATGCTCGAAGGACAGGCTGCCGAATGGGCCGCCGAACGGGCGACCGAAGCGGACCAGACGCGCCTCGACCAGGCTTTCGCAGCCCTCAACGATGCCTTCCTCGCCGATGATCTCGAAACCCGTTCGCGTGCCGACATCGCCTTTCATCAGACCATCGGCGAAGCGTCGCACAATGTACTGGTCGGCCATCTCTCGGCAGCCTTGCTGCGCCTGATGCACGACAACATCCGCCTGAATCTGGGCGAGCTGCGGAGCGTTCCCGCCGCTGGTTCGCTGTTGATGCGCCAGCATGAGGCGATTCGCGCCGCCATTCGCGAACGCAAGCCGCAGGCGGCCCGCGCCGCCGCCGAAACCCATATCGATTTCGTCCGCGAAACGCTGGCCCAGTCGCTGCGTTCCGCCGCGCGGCGCGAAACGGCCGCCCGGCGTCTGCACACCGAATTTTCACCTTCCGATTCGCATTTTTCCTGACTGGATATTCTGAAAGGAATCCGCATGAACCACCTCGTCATTCCCTTTGAAGAACTGCGCATGACCGATGTCGACCAGGTCGGCGGCAAGAACGCCTCGCTCGGCGAGATGATCAGCCAATTGGCCGGCTCCGGCGTGCGCGTGCCGGGCGGTTTCGCCACCACGGCGCTGGCCTACCGCGACTTCCTCGCGCAGAGCGGTCTCGACGACAGGATCAACGCCGCGCTCGACGCCCTCGACGTCGATGACGTCAACGCGCTGGTCGCCTGCGGCCGCAGATCCGCCAGCTGGATCATGGAAACGCCGTTCCCCACGGTGTTGACCATCGCCATCACCGAGCAATATCAGCGCCTGGTCGCCGAATCCAGCCGCCGACATGTCGTTCGCCGTGCGCTCGTCCGCCACCGCCGAGGATCTGCCCGATGCTTCCTTCGCCGGCCAGCAGGAAACCTTTCTCAACATCGTCGGCCTCGAAAACATCCTGCACGCGATCAAGGAAGTCTTCGCCTCGCTGTACAACGACCGCGCCATCTCCTACCGCGTGCACAAGGGCTTTGTCCATGCCGACGTCGCGCTGTCGGCCGGCGTCCAGCGCATGGTGCGCTCGGACAAGGGCGCCGCCGGCGTGATGTTCACGCTCGACACCGAATCCGGTTTCCGCGATGCCGTCTTCGTCACCTCCAGCTACGGCCTCGGCGAAACCGTCGTGCAGGGCGCCGTCAACCCCGACGAGTTCTACGTGCACAAGCCGATGCTGGCCGCCGGCAAGCACGCCATCGTCCGCCGCAACCTCGGCTCCAAGATGATCAAGATGACCTTCGCCGCCGAAAAGGCCGCCGGCCGCTCGACGATCACCGAGGACGTCGAGGAGTCGCTGCGCCACCGCTTCTCGATCGACGACGCCGAAGTCATGGAACTCGCCCGCTACGCGATGATCATCGAGGCCCACTACGGCCGGCCGATGGACATCGAGTGGGGCAGGGACGGCGTCGACGGCAAGCTCTACATCCTGCAGGCGCGCCCGGAAACCGTGCAGTCGCAGGCCGGCGCCGGCAAGATCGAGAAATTCAGGCTCAAGCAGTTCTCCAAGGTGCTGGCCTCCGGCCGTGCCATCGGCCAGAAGATCGGCATCGGCCCGGTCCGCATCGTCAGCGACCCGAAGGAAATGGACCAGGTCCAGCCCGGCGACGTGCTGGTCGCCGACATGACCGACCCGAACTGGGAGCCGGTGATGAAGCGCGCCTCGGCGATCGTCACCAACCGCGGCGGCCGCACCTGCCACGCGGCGATCATCGCCCGCGAACTGGGCATCCCGGCCATCGTCGGCTGCGGCGACGCGACGCACACCCTGACCGAAGGCGAAACCGTCACCGTTTCCTGCACCGAAGGCGACACCGGCCACGTCTATCGCGGTCGACTCGATTTCGAGATCAATTCCCGCGACATCTCGGCGATGCCCGACGTGCCGGTCAAGGTCATGATGAACGTCGGCAACCCCGAACTGGCCTTCGAGTTCGCCCAGTTGCCCAACGCCGGCGTCGGTCTGGCGCGCGTCGAGTTCATCATCAACAACGTCATCGGCATCCACCCGAAGGCCATCCTCGACGTCGAGCGCCTGCCGGCTTCCAAGCGCGAGGAAATCAAGCGCCGCGCCCGTGGCTACGCCTCGCCGAAGGACTTCTTCGTCGAGAAGCTGGTCGAGGGCGTCGCCACCATCGCCGCCGCCTTCTGGCCGAATCCGGTCATCGTCCGCCTCTCCGACTTCAAGTCGAACGAGTACCGCAAGCTGCTCGGCGGCGAACTCTACGAGCCGGAAGAAGAAAACCCGATGCTCGGCTTCCGCGGCGCCTCGCGCTACATCGCGCACACCTTCGAGGACTGCTTCGAGATGGAATGCCGCGCGATGAAGAAGGTGCGCGAGGAAATGGGCCTGACCAACGTGCAGTTGATGGTGCCGTTCGTGCGCACCGTCGGCGAGGGCCAGGCCGTCGTCGACCTGCTCGCCGACCATGGCCTGAAGCAGGGCGAGAACGACCTCAAGCTGATCATGATGTGCGAAATCCCGTCCAACGCGCTGCTCGCCGACGACTTCCTGAAGATCTTCGACGGCTTCTCGATCGGCTCGAACGACCTGACCCAGCTCACGCTCGGCCTCGACCGCGACTCCGGCCTCGTCGCCAACCTCTTCGACGAACGCGACCCGGCGGTCAAGATGCTGCTGGCGATGGCCATCGCCGCCGCCAACAAGGCCGGCAAGTACATCGGCATCTGCGGCCAGGGCCCGTCCGACCACCCGGACCTGGCCGAATGGCTGATGGATCAGGGCATCGACAGCATCTCGCTGAATCCGGATAGCGTCGTCGACACCTGGATCCGTCTGGCGCAGCACAAGAAGGGCTGATTGCTGCGGTCGACCGCGGAAACGAGGCAAAAATGAAGAAGGCCGGGAGCAACCCGGCCTTTTCCTGGCACTGGCCATGCGAATCGGGAGGCCTGATGAAACCGTGGTCTGCCCCGAAAGTTTGCCAGGGTCCTGATCGGCCCGCCCTCAGCAGGTCACATGAAACAGCCCGATCACCTTGCCCTTCGCCTTGTTCCAGCGCTCGATCGCCTCCGGCGTGCGGGCAAGTTCGACCTTGACCTTCTTTTTCGCGAAATAATCCGCGGCCTCGTCCGAGAGCCTGACCATCCCGTTGTGGCCGGCGCCGATGATCAGGCGTTCGGCGTCCTTGTCGAAGATGACCTCGGCTTCCGCCAGCGAGATGACGTGCGAGGTGCCGTAGATCGGCCTTGGACAGTTTCTTCTGGCGCTTGCTCACCGTGCCGTCGAGACGGATCATCACGTCGTTTTCGATCCGCCGCCCGGCGATGGTGATCGAGCCGAACTCGCTGCCGTCGATGTTTGGGTTCATGGTCGTGACCTCCCGGTAGCCGAAGAGATTGCCGCCGCGTGCCCGGAAATGCGGCGCCGGTGCCCGTCGCCTTTTTCTGCGCCTGCTGCGGTTGACCCCCATTTTGGACCTGTTTTCAGGCAGCCTGCAAGGCGGATTCGATCAACGTGGCGGCGAGGCGTTCCTGCCGCGCGCGGGACTCGGCGAGGCCGGCCTTGAGGCGGTCGCACGAGGGCCATCAGTTCATCGACCTTGGCGACGATGCGGTGTTGTTCGGCGAGAGGTGGAAGCGGAACAGGAACTTCATTGCACGACCCGATGGTTAGCGTCAGTACGTTGTGCGCCATGCCGTTCATGATCTGCTCGACCAGTAGGCGGTCTCATGAAGCTCGGAGCGTTCAAGAAGCAGAGCGAATGATAGTTCTTGGAAGAACGAGAAGCGCTGCGCGTCTTTGAATATGACGCGACTTTCGCCGCTTTCCGATGGCACGGAACTGCCAATCGTTCCAACGCCGCTAGCAATCAGGTCATTTGCGCAACGGAACTAAGCCGTATTCCGCGAGTGCTTAACGTTCCTCAGTGATATACGAGTTCGTTGGTCGATCGAATCCGTACTCGGCTAACTTGCACGATTCTTCGCGGGCGCATAAACGGCACGCCTTGATCGGTCAGTATTCTGGTCGAATACTGCTGCTGAATCGATCACAGTAGCAGATTGCCTCGAGTCGAACCCACTCCCACCTATCGGCAACTGCAAACGGCTGCTCATCCTCACCATGGCGGCATCGGCTTCGATTTCTTGCAAACGCCTTCCGCCTCCAGCCGCGCCCGTTCCTTGGCAATCCGCTTGAGCAGTTCGCTCGCCGGTTCGTCGTTGGGGTCTTGCGGCACCAGCTTGCCCATGACGGCGAGCTGGAGGATGGTTTGCTTGAGGGCGTCGAGGCTGGATTCGGTGGTGAACAGGGTGTCGAAGTGTTCGGCGAGGCGCTGCCAGTTGGCGGCGAGGTCGGCGGCGTCGGTGCTTTGGGTGAGGGTGCCGAGCAGGGTGGCGACCAGCCGTTCGTGCGCCGCTGCGGCGTCGGACTGCTCCGCCTCCAGCCGGTCGCAGAGGGCCATCAGTTCATCGACTTTGGCGACGATGCGGTGTTGTTCGGCGAGGGGTGGCAGTGGAAAGCGAATCGAGTCAAGTGCTTTGCCTGACAGGTTGGAGATGCCGCACGCCTTTGCGGAACCGATTGATCTCGCCGAATCAGCTCGAGTCCTGAAAAACTGCTAGTAGGCGTAGTACGGACTGATCCCGGCGAACAAGCGAGCGCGATCACGTGATTCTGGAAGCATGATTTCCTCAGTACGGCTGTGCCAAACGGCAGCACGTCCCGGCTTCGCCACCCTCGCAGATCAGCAGATCGTTTCTGCGCAGTCGTGCAGCGTTCGAAGTATCCTACGTCGCTGATAGCATCTCGACGGACGTTGGCGATGTTCGAAATGTCCCCGAGTATAGTCGGATGTCGTGATCGTAACGGCGTGTCTGACCGGTTTGCGGCCTTTGTCGAGCGTCTTGCCAGAGTTGTCGCTGTGCCACATCGCCGAACCGAACGCCATTGCCCATCCTCGCTGGCGACTCGAACGCTGGCCTTGCGCATCATCATCCGGAGCTTCCTTCGACGCCTCCAGCCGCGCCCGTTCCTTCGCAATCCGCTTGAGCAGTTCGCTCGCCGGTTCGTCGTTCGGGTCCTGCGGCACCAGCTTGCCGCGCACCGCCAGTTCCAGAATCAGCCCGCGCAGCTTCTGGATGCCGTCCGGCGCGGTGGCCAGCAGCGGCAGGTGTTCGCTCAGCACCACGCTCACGCCTTGCCCTCCAGCGCGGCGGCGAGGACGGCCTTGAGCTGGTCGCGGGTCTGGCTGATCTGCTGCTGCAGGGCGGCGTAGTCGGCGAGCAGTTCGTCCGGGTCGTGGACTGACGGCGTCCGGGCTGTGCGGGTTCTTGATGTCGAGGTTGTAGTTGCGCGCCTTGATGTCGGCGGCGCTGACCTTCCAGGCGTATTCGTTCTCGACCCGGTTGCTGCGGTCGACCCCGCCCCACCAGGCTTTTTCGGCCTCGAACTCCTCGATGCGCATCGGCTTGGTCTTGTTGTAGCTCTTGACGCCGGGCGGGTAGGGGTGTTCGTAGAACCAGACGTCCTGTCGTCGGCGTGCCCTTGGTGAAGAAGAGCAGGTTGGTCTTGATGCCGGTGTAGGGGTTGAAGACGCCGTTGGGCAGGCGGACGATGGTGTGCAGGTTGCAGGTCTCCAGCAGCTGCTCCTTGATGCGCGTCTTGATGCCTTCGCCGAACAGCGTGCCGTCGGGCAGCACCAGCGCGGCGCGGCCGCCGTCCTTCAGCAGGTGCATGATCAGCACGAGGAAGAGGTCGGCGGTTTCGCGGGTGCGGAAGGTGGCGGGGAAGTTGTTCTCGATGCCGTCTTCTTCCATGCCGCCGAAGGGCGGGTTGGTGACGATGACGTCGACGCGGTCGCGCGGGCCGTAGTCGCGCAGCGGGCGGGCGAGGGTGTTGTCGTGGCGGACGTTGGTCGGCACGTCCAGCCCGTGCAGGATCATGTTGGTGGTGCACAGCAGGTGCGGCAGCGGCTTCTTCTCGACGCCGTTGATGCACTGCTGGAGCAGCTGCTCGTCCTCGACCGTCTTCACCTGCTGCTTGCGCACGTGTTCGATGGCGCAGGTGAGGAAGCCGCCGGTGCCGCAGGCGGGGTCGAGGATCTTTCTCGCCCAGCTGCGGGGTCGACCATATCGACCATGAACTGGGTGACCGGGCGCGGGGTGTAGTACTCGCCGGCGTTGCCGGCGTTCTGCAGGTCGCGCAGGATCTGCTCGTAGAGGTCGCCGAACAGGTGGCGGTCCTGCGCCTTGTTGAAGTCGACGCCGGCGACGATCTTGTTGATCACCTGCCGCATCAGGTGGCCGGACTTCATGTAGTTGTAGGCATCCTCGAAGACGCTGCGGATGACGAAGCCGCGCCGGTCGTCGTGCGCCGGCTGGAGGTTCTTGAGGGTGGGGAAGAGCTGGTTGTTGACGAAGTCGAGCAGCTCGTCGCCGGTCATGCCCTCGGGGTCGGCCGCCCAGTTGCGCCAGCGCAGCGGCTCGGGGATGGGCGAGCGGTAGGCGTCGTCGAGCAGCTCGTACTCGGTTTCCTTGTCGTCGTAGATCTTGAGGAAGAACATCCAGACCAGCTGGCCGATGCGCTGCGCGTCGCCATCGACGCCGACATCCTTGCGCATGATGTCCTGGATGGATTTGATGAGGGTGGAGAGGGACA
>CAVTQL010000018.1:0-142224 GCA_963736845.1 uncultured beta proteobacterium | reverse complement strand
AGCTCCTCAAACAATCGGGTTATGGACCGTGACCAGCTTGGTGCCGTCCGGGAAGGTGGCCTCGACCTGGATTTCCGGGATCAGCTCGGCGATGCCGTCCATCACGTCGGCACGGGTTAGCACCTGCGTGCCGGCGTGCATCAGCTCGGCGACGGTCTTGCCTTCGCGGGCGCCTTCCATGATCGCGCAGGTGATCAGCGCCACGGCTTCCGGGTAGTTGAGCTTCAGGCCCCTGGCCTTGCGCCGTTCGGCGAGCAGGCCGGCGGTGAAGATCAGCAGCTTGTCTTTTTCGCGGGGTGTCAGTTCCATGAAGACTCCTCAGGTATTCCAGATTCTGGGCAAAATTGCCGGTTGACCGCAGCAGACGGGACGAATGATCTTCCATAGGCGCGCAAACCAAAGGCGCGCCGCTTCGCTGCTGTCGCCGAGGTAACGGGCAACGAGGATGCCGGGCAAGGCGGTCAGCCCATGATTGGCGCCATCGGCCGGCCCAATTTCGCGGCAGGCGGCGAGCAGTTCCGGGGTGTGCCGGAAGGCGGCGAGCAGCGTGCCGCAAACGGTAGCTCCAGCCCAGCCGGCCGGGCTGCTTAACATCGGGTCGCTACCGACGAAACCGCCGCGTTCGAGCCAGATCGGCCGATTCCCACGGTCAACCCGAAAAAACAGGTCAAAACGACCCTGCTCAAAACGCTCGCCGGCAGCGGCACGGCCGAGGCAGAGTATGTCCCAGCCGATATAGTGGCTATCGGCGGCCAACGCCACGCGGGTTTCCATGCGCGCGCGGGCACCGTCGAAAATGATGGTTTCCTGCGGCAGCCATTCCAGCGTGGCTTTCTCGCCCACGGTGAAATTCATGATCTGCGATGCCTCCGCCCCACCCGAGCGGTACCACTTGCCCGCGCCGGGCGTGGTCAATTGGGCATGGGCAGCGGAATCGACTTCGACCGAGATCGCCAGATGATCACCCCCGGCAATGCCGGACGGCGGATGCAGCACGATGGCCTGGCAGACCGCATCGCCTTCCGGATACAGCGCCTTCTGCACCCTTAGCGGCCCGCGATGGCGGTTTTCTACCAATACCGTGCGTTCGCCCGCACGGGCGAAACCGAGATGCAGTTCGGCGTGCCAGGCCGTTGCAAGCTCCGGCAGCGACACGGGGAGGCGCGAGGTCATGAATGGATTATCCGGGAAAGCTGCACGGCCAGGAAATACGCAGGAATGCGCAGAGGGCAATGATTCCATGGCAAGTGCTTGTTCTCGCCAGGGGTCGAAGGAGACTGTGAAATGGAGCGTGGCGCCAATTGATGCAGCCTTGAGGAGCATCAAGACGCGCCGCGATGCACCACATCAGAATACGATGGAGTTGATTCCATGTCGGAAACGCCTGATGAGGCCAACGCTTATTCGCAAGTCTCGCACGGATTCGTGCTTTGCTGCGGCTGCCAGCGACGGGGCAGCGGGAGCGGCCTTTTCATGGGCGCAGGTGAGCCGCGAACTCGGGATATTGCCCGATGGCACGCTCAACATTGCCCACCTGGCAGTTGACCGCCATGCCCATTCACCCCATGCGGAGAAGCCCGCGTTCCGTTTTCTGGGAGCGGACGACGAGATCCGTACTGTCAGCTATCGCGAACTCGCCGGCCTGACCGACCGCTTCGGCAATGTCCTCAAGTCCCTGGGCGTGAACAAGGGGGACTGTGTGTTCATGTTGTGCGGCCGCATCTGCGAGCTTTACGTGGCCGTACTCGGTGCGCTGAAGATCGGCGCGGTGGTCTCGCCTCTTTTCCAGGCCTTCGGTCCGGAACCGATCCGCACCCGTATCGCCCAGGCGGCAGGCAAAGTGCTGGTGACCACGGCCAGCGCTTATCAACGCAAGGTGGCGGCGATACGCGCCGTCCTGCCCTCGCTCGAACATGTCCTGCTGGTCGACGATCTCGATGGCGGAGCCATCGCCGGAACCCTGGATCTGCATGCCCTGCTGCGCATAGCCCCGGACACACCGGCACTGGTGCCGACTGGCGCCGAGGATCCGGCTTTGCTGCATTTCACCAGCGGCACGACCGGCATGCCGAAGGGGGCCATTCACGTCCATGGCGCCGTCCTGACGCACTACGCGACGGCCCGGATCGCCCTCGACCTGCATCCGGATGACGTGTTCTGGTGCACTGCCGATCCGGGCTGGGTGACGGGCACTTCGTACGGCATCGTCGCGCCCCTGGTCGTCGGCGCGACGAGCATTGTGGACGAGGCCGGGTTCGACCCGCTGCGCTGGATTCACATTCTCGAAAACGAGCGGGTCAATGTCTGGTACACCGCGCCGACGGCGATCCGGATGCTGATGAAGGCAGGGCCAGATCTGTTCGCCGGTCACCGCTTTCCCGACTTGCGCTTCGTAGCCAGCGTCGGCGAGGCGCTCAACCCGGAAGCGGTCTGGTGGGGGCAGGATGCCCTGGGGCAACCGATCCATGACAATTGGTGGCAGACCGAAACCGGCGGCATCATGATTGCCAACACCGCCTCCGAGGACATCAAGCCTGGCTCGATGGGGCGCCCTTTGCCGGGCATCGCCGCCCACGTGGTCCGTCACCAGGAGGGCGAACCTGTAACGGTGATCGATACCCCCGACACGGTGGGCGAACTGGCGCTGGAAGCCGGCTGGCCGTCGATGTTTCGCGCCTATCTCGACCAGCCCGTGCGCTACCGCGAATGCTTTGCCGGTGATCTGTACCTCACAGGCGACCTGGTGCGGCGCGATGCCGATGGCTATTACTGGTTCGTCGGACGCAGCGACGACGTGATCAAGTCGGCCGGTCACCTGATCGGGCCCTTCGAGGTCGAGAACGTGCTGATGGAACACCCGGCGGTGGCCGAGGCGGGGGTGATCGGCAAGCCGGATGCGCTGGCCGGCGAGGCGATCAAGGCTTTCGTGACGCTCAGGCGCGATGTTGCTCCCAGCGAGGCATTGCGCACGGAATTGCTGGCCCATGCGCGCCGGCGCCTCGGTGCGGCCGTGGCGCCGAAAGAAATTGCGTTCGCCGAATGCCTGCCACATACTCGTAGCGGAAAGATCATGCGTCGGCTGCTCAAGGCCCGGGAACTCGGGCTGCCCGAAGGCGACAGTTCGACGCTGGAATGAAGGGGGAACGATGCCGCTGGATCAAGATCAGGTTCGAGCCCGGATGTTCGAGATTCTCGAGACCCTGGCGCCGGAAATGGATGCGGCCGAACTGGTGGCCGACGTGCCATTGCGCAAGCAGATCGACCTCGACTCGATGGACTGGCTGAACGTGCTGGCAGCGATCCACGAGCGCTTGGGGGTGAATATCCCCGAAACCGATTACGGCAAGCTCGCGACGCTGGACAGCATTGTCGTCTACCTGGCGGAGAAGCTATCGGCCGGCGCTCAAGGTTGAGTGCCATGGCCGACTACCCCGCCGAACTGGTCCGCACGCGCCATCTGTTCGATGGCAGCGAGGTTCTGATCCGTCCGATCCGCCCCGAGGATGCGCCGATGGAGCAGGATTTCGTGCAGCACCTGTCGGCGGATTCGCGTTACCGGCGATTCATGTCCACCTTGATGGAACTGCCGCCGGGCAAGCTCAGGTACCTGACCGAGATCGACTACGTGCGGCACTTGGCGCTGGTGGCGATCATCCAGCGCGACGGGCACGAAGTCGAGATCGGCGTCGCACGCTATGTCGCCGGGCCGAGCGGCCCAGACTGCGAATTCGCCATCGCCATCGACGACGAGTGGCAAGGCAGCGGTGTGGCCGGCATATTGATGCTGACGCTGATCGATGCCGCCCGGGCGCGGGGCATGCAGCGCATGGAAGCCTTCATCCTGGCTTCCAACGACAAGATGATCAAATTCGCCAAGCAGCTCGGTTTCGCCGTGCATCGCGACCCGGACGATCCGGGCATGGTGCACGCCGAGCAGTCGCTCTAGTGTGGTATCGGCGACAGGCTGGCTCCGGCCAAGCCTGAGGAACAAAGGCGTCGGGCAGATTTATTCAGCTCCCTGATCAAACCGCCAGCGCCTCCCGCACCCCGTCCTGCGGCATCGTCTCGCCGCGGCCGCGCATGATGAATTCGCCGCGCTCCATCAGCAGGTACTGGTCGGCCAGCGACTCGGCGAAGTCGTAATACTGCTCGACGAGCAGGATGGCCATTTCGCCGGTTTCGGCGAGCATGCGGATGGCGCGTTCGATGTCCTTGATGATCGATGGCTGGATGCCTTCGGTCGGCTCGTCGAGGATCAGCAGTTTCGGCCCCATGGCCAGCGCGCGGCCGATGGCGAGTTGTTGCTGCTGGCCGCCGGAGAGGTCGCCGCCGCGGCGATTCAGCATCTGCTTGAGAACCGGGAACATGTCGAAAATGCGCTGCGGGATCTGCTGTACTGCCCGGTTTGGTGGCGAGGCCCATCAGCAGGTTTTCCTCGACGGTCAGGCGCGGGAAGATCTCGCGGCCCTGCGGCACGTAGCCGATGCCGGCCTTGACGCGTTCGTGCGGCGGCAGGTGGGTGATGTCCTTGCCGTCGAAGGTGATGCGGCCGGATTTGGCCTTGACCAGCCCCATCAGCGATTTGAGCAGGGTGGTCTTGCCGACGCCGTTGCGGCCGAGCAGGGTGGTGACCTCGCCGGTTCTGACTTCGAAGGAGAGGCCGCGCAGGATGTGGCTGCCGCCGTAGGCCTGGTTGAGATTTTCTACGGTGAGCATGGTTCAGCGCCCCAGATAAACTTCGATGACCCGCTGGTCGTTCTGCACCGTGGCCAGGTCGCCCTCGGCCAGCACCGAGCCTTCGTGGAGCACGGTGACCTTGCCGCCCAGCTTCTCGACGAAGGCCATGTCGTGCTCGACGACGACCAGCGAATGCTTGCCCGCCAGCGAGACGAAGAGTTCGGCGGTGCGCATGGTTTCGTCGTCGGTCATGCCGGCGACCGGCTCGTCGAGCAGCAGCAGCTTCGGTTCCTGCATCAGCAGCATGCCGATCTCCAGCCACTGCTTCTGGCCGTGCGACAGCAGGCCGGCCGGGCGATCGGCTTCGCTTGTCGAGGCGGATCAGGCGCAGCGTCTCGGCGATCCGGTCGCGCTCGTCGCCAGTCAGCCAGGCCATCAGGCTTTTCCAGACGCGCTTGTCGGTCTTCATCGCCAGTTCGAGGTTCTCGAACACCGTGTGCTGCTCGAAGATGGTCGGCTTCTGGAACTTGCGGCCGATGCCGACGTGGGCGATCTCCGGTTCGGTCAGGCGCGTCAGGTCGATGGTCTGGCCGAAGAAGGCCTTGCCGGAATCGGGCCGCGTCTTGCCGGTGATGACGTCCATCATCGTCGTCTTGCCGGCGCCGTTGGGGCCGATGATGCAGCGCAGTTCGCCGGCGTCGATTTCGAGGGTGAGGTTGTTCAGCGCCTTGAAGCCGTCGAAGCTGACGGTGATGTCTTCGAGGTAGAGCGCGACGCCGTGCGACAGGTCGAGTTCGCCGGTGACGAAGTGGCCCATCTGGTCGATGCCGTCGCTGCCTTCCGGGCGGTCGTCGAGAGTGGGTTCGACTCTGAGGTGCTCATGCTGCCGGCCCCTTTCGTGCCATGATTTTCTTCCACAGCCCGACCAGCCCTTGCGGCAGCATCAGCGTCACGACGATGAACAGCAGGCCGAGGAAGAACAGCCAGTATTCGGGGAAGCTGACGGTGAACCAGCTCTTGGCGAGATTGACCGACGAAGGCGCCGATGACCGGGCCGATCAGCGTGCCGCGCCCGCCGACCGCGACCCAGATGGCGATCTCGATCGAGTTGGCCGGGCGACATTTCGCGACGGGTTGATGATGCCGACCTGCGGCACGTAGAGCGCGCCGGCGATGCCGCACAGCACGGCCGAGATGACCCAGATGGTCAGCTTGTACCAGAGCGGGTTGTAGCCGATGAACATGACCCGCGATTCGGCATCGCGGATCGCCGTCAGCACGCGGCCGAACTTCGATTTGACCAGCCAGGCGGCGAAGACCAGCGTCGCGGCGAGCATCGACGGCGGTCAGGCCGAACAGCACCAGCCGCGTTTCCGGCGAGGTGATGCTGAAGCCGAGCACGCGCTTGAAGTCGGTGAAGCCGTTGTTGCCGCCGAAGCCGGTTTCGTTGCGGAAGAAGAGCAGCATCGCGGCGTAGGTCAGCGCCTGGGTGATGATCGAGAAATAGACGCCCTTGATCCGCGAGCGGAAGGCGAAGTAGCCGAAGACGAAGGCGACCAGGGCCGGCACCGCGACGACCAGGAAGGCGACCCAGCCGAAGCTGTCGCTGCCGGTCCAGAACCACGGCAGTTCCTTCCAGTCGAGGAACACCATGAAGTCCGGCAGGTCGCTCTGGTAGCTGCCGTCGCGGCCGATCTGGCGCATCAGGTACATGCCGAAGGCGTAGCCGCCGAGCGCGAAGAACAGCCCGTGGCCGAGCGACAGGATGCCGCCGTAGCCCCAGATCAGGTCCATCGCCACCGCCACCAGCGCGTAGCACATGATCTTGCCGATCAGCGTGATGAAGTAGGTGGAGAGGTGGAAGGACGCTCTCCGGCGGGACGGCCAGATGCATGCACCGGCACGGCGATCAGCGCAAAGGCGAGGAAGACGCCGAGCGCCAGCCAGCTCTTGCTGTCGAGCGAGGAGAGGATGCGGACGGTCAGAGGCTTGCGCATGGCCGTTCTCAGCCTTGCTCGACGAAGCGGCCCTTGAGGGCGAAGATGCCCTGCGGACGCTTCTGGATGAAGATGATGATGGCGACGAGGATGGCGATCTTGGCGATCACCGCGCCGGCCCAGCCTTCGAGCAGCTTGCTGAAGATGCCGAGGCCGAGCGCGGCCCAGACCGCGCCGGCGAGTTGCCCGACGCCGCCGACGACGACGACCATGAAGGAATCGACGATGTAGCCCTGGCCCATGTCCGGCCCGACGTTGGAAATCTGCGACAGCGCCACGCCGCCCAGCCCGGCGATGCCGGCGCCGAGCGCGAAGGCCATGGTGTCGATGCGCGAGGTCGGCACGCCGACGCAGCCGGCCATCGGGCGGTTCTGCGTCACGGCGCGGACGAACATGCCGAGCCGCGTCTTGTTCATCAGCACCCAGACCAGGAAGAGCACGAACATGGCGAAGCCGACGATGATGATGCGGTTCCACGGCAGGATCAGGTTGGGCATGATCTCGATGCCGCCCGACATCCAGCTCGGGTTGGCGACCTCGACGTTCTGCGCGCCGAACAGCACGCGCGCCGCCTGGATCAGCACCAGCGAAATCCCCCAGGTGGCGAGCAGGGTTTCCAGCGTGCGGCCGTAGAGCCAGCGGATCACCGTGCGTTCCATCACCACGCCGACCAGCGCGGCGGCGAAGAAGGCGGCCGGGATTGCTGCCGGCAGATACCAGTCGAGGTAGTCCGGCAGGTAGGCGCGGAACAGCGTCTGCATGCCGTAGGTGGCGTAGGCGCCGACCATCAGCAGCTCGCCGTGCGCCATGTTGATGATGCCCATGACGCCGTAGGTGATGGCCAGCCCGAGCGCGCCGAGCAGCAGGATGCTGCCGAGCGACAGGCCGGAGAAGGCGCGGCCGACGTTCTCGGCGATGGCCAGCCGGCTGTCGATGGCCTTGACGGCGGCGATGGCTTCGTAGCGCACCTTGTCGTCCGGCTCGCCGGCTTTTTCGGTGAGCGGCAGCAGCACGCTCTTGATCGTCGGCGACGAGGTTTCGGCCAGCGCCTTGACCGCCGCCATGCGGGCTTCCGGGTCTTGGTTGCCGAGGTTGGCCTGGGCGTGGGCGAGGACGAGCAGCGCCTTGATCTTGGCGTCGCTTTCCTTTTCCAGCGCCCGCGCCAGCAGCGGCGCCATCGCCGGGCTGACGCTGCTTTGCAGCTTCTGCGCCGAGGCGAGGCGGACGGCGGCGTCGGGGTCGAACAGTTTGAGCGCCGCCAGCGCATTGGCCAATTCGCCCCGGATTCGGTTGTTGACCGTGACCGACTCGGGGTTGGCCGGCATCTCGATCGCCGCGCCGGTCGCAGCATTGAAGGCCTTGTCGCCGTCGATGATCACTGCCTTGTCGCCGGCCAGAAACAGGCTGTCCTCGGCCATCGCCTTCAGCACGCGCACGGCATCGGGGTCGGCGGTCTGGGTCAGTTGCTGGATCGCCGCCACCTTGTCGCTGGAGTCCTCGGCCGCCAGTTGATTGACCTGGGCCGGGTCAAGCGCGGCCCGCGCCGACAGGCTGCCGGCCAGGAGCAGGAATACGAGTATTGTTTTGGTCATGAAAGGTCCGTCCGCAATTTGTGCAGTGCAGCGACAGATTACGGGGCGAACCGGGAAGCGGGAATACGATGAATTGCGTAGCCCTGCGCCGGGGGCGAGGGGCTAGGTCAAGGCTGATGCGCTATTGCGGAGCGGCTATGCGCATTCGCGTTGATACGTGCGTTTGGGTGTGGCTCGGCACATGAGTGGCTGGAGGCGACCCTCTGCAGTCATTCGTCTCACGAATGGTTCAACGGCGGGTTTCAAAGTCGAGCGGCCGTCTGGTGCCGCAGGCCACGGGCAAGTGATCCGCGGTCTTGATCCGCTTGTCGTGGATGTCCAGAAACCACAGCTTGCCGTCGTGCCAGCGGGGACTCTCGGTAAATTTCAGGCCGCGCGTCTTATCGATCAGTGTCGTGCTGGTGTGCATCTTCATCATGGCTCCCCTTGTCTCTGCGCTGCAGGTTTGATTGTCAGTGTGCTCGCTGCCGACTCACGAACTGGCACGATTGATGAAGGCAAGGCTGAGGTCGGTGATCGACCGGGTCACGTGGCCCTTGCCGCTGACGTCGTCGCAGTAGAGCAGCCCACCAGGACCCAAGCGTACGGTCGAGCCATCGCTGGCGGTCACCTCGCCCTCGCCGGAGAGAACGATGCAGATATAAGGCTGCGGCGCATTGTGGGCCGGCACCTCGGTCCCGCCCGGGACCGAGAACATGACAAGGCTACTGACCCCCTCGATATCTGTCATTAGCCCCATGGGGGTTGGAGGCGGCCCGAACGGTGCATCATGCTCTGGGCGGTCACAGACACCAATGTGCGTCTCGCCCTGTTCGTCGGCGTAGATACGTGGAAATTCCATTTCTGTCTCTCCTGCTATTGATGTTTGGTCTTTGTGCGCGCCGTCACCGGGAACGGCCCGGATTGATTGGAAACGCGCACCCCAATCAGAACTCGACCTCGATCCCCTTGGCCTTCGCCACGGCGAGGACCGCGTCGAAGACTTTCGCGTGGTCCCAGGGTGCGTCCGTGGCCTCGTTGCGGAACTCGCGGTAGGCCCGCTCGACGTTCATGAACAAACGCGCCGGAGCCTTCCATCCGCCGTACGGTCCGAAATCGATCTTCTTCGACGCCTCCAGGGCGCTCAGCCCCTGCCCGAAGCAGCGCCTCGATTCTTCGCGCACGTATTCGAGGTAGGCCTTCATCTCCATCGCGCCCTCGATCCCGCACACCGGTCCGTGTCCGGGGACGATGACCTCCGGCTCGAGCGAGATGATGAGATCGAGAACCTTGAGCCATTTTTCGTAAGTGCCGTTCCAGCCCATGGGGGTGCACTCGCGGAAGATCACGTCGCCGGCGAACACAACCTTTTCCTTGGGCACATGGATGATCGTGTCACCGATCTGGTGGCACGGCCCCACGTAGATCAGGTGAACCTCCGTGCCGTCGAGATCCAGCACGTGCCGCTCCTCGAACACGGTGGTCGGCAGCACCAGCCGGATGCCGTCGAAGTCGTAGTCCTGTTTCAGTTGCCGGGCAACCGCCAGCGCGCCCGGGTGCAAGGCCTTGAGCAACAAGCGTGTGAGGAAGCGATCGGACCCCTTGATCAGTTGCTGGGTCTCCTTTGGGTCGGCAACGTGCGGCATCAGCTCCTTGACCCGCCGGTGCGCGATGATTTCGGCACCCTCGAAGAGCTGGTTCCCCCACACGTGGTCGCCGTCCTCGTGCGTATTGATCACGCGCCTGGGCATGTCGCGCCAGACCTTGCCGAACAGCTTGATCATCTGGCGTCCGTGCGGCAGGTCCGACTGTGTGTCGATCACCACGCCGCCGCCCAGGTTGATGAGGCCCGAGTTGGCATCGCACACGAGGTTTTTCTCGTTTAGCACAGCGAAACAGTTGGCGCTGACTTGTTCCATTTTCATGTTGTCGTCCTCTTGTCGTCACGGTGATTGAGTATAAACAATCGATACCCGAACGCGCCCCCCCGAAGGGCCGGTTGCGTACGTCTTTGGCCCCCAGTCACAGTGTGCGGTCAATGGACTCCCGGTTCGCCCGAGGTTGATGCTTGCCACCGTACCCGAGGCGGAGGCCAGATTCATCATAGATGCCAGCTGGGAAAGAATCACGTTGGCTATACGTAGAACCCAATAATGTGGATTTCCATTTCCAAACCCATTGAACAGGAATTTCCCGCCAAACTCACCCGCAAAGTGGCAGACCGGCGTATATTCCGCCGTCGCTTTGTCCCCGGTTTCCGGGGATGGTTTTTCCTGATTGTGGTTTCTTGCCTGCCGTTTCTGAAACCGACTTGCCGCCCTTCAGCTCATGCCATTGCCCAGCACTGATCCCGAGAATTACCAAGCCCTGCTCGCCGAGAAGCTTGCGCAGTTCAAGCTTGCCTTCGCGCCGTTCGCCATCCCCGAGCCCGAGGTTTTTCCCTCCGCTCCCGAGCACTACCGGCTGCGCGCCGAGTTTCGCGTCTGGCACCAGGACGACGATCTGCACTATGCGATGTTCGATCCGGAGAACCCGAAGCAGCCGGTGATGGTCGAGGATTTTCCGGTTGCCGCCGAGTCGATTTGCGGGCTGATGCCTCGTCTGATGACGCAGTTGCGCAGCAGCCAGACCTTGCGCGGTGGCTTGTTCCAGGCGGATTTCCTGGCGACCTTGAGCGGCGAGTTGATGGTCACGCTGATCTATCACCGCCAACTAGGCACTGGCTGGGAACTGGCGGCGCGCGATCTGGCGGCCGATCTTGGCGTCCAGATCATCGGCCGCAGCCGTGGCCAGAAGGTGGTGCTGGATCGCGACTGGCTGCTGGAGCAGTTCGAGCTGAACGGACGCCAACTGCGTTACCAGCAGGCCGAGGGTAGCTTCACCCAGCCCAATGGCGGGGTGAACCGGCAGATGCTGGGCTGGGCCTGCCAGCAGGCGGCGAGCCTCGGTGGCGATCTGCTGGAGCTTTACTGCGGCAACGGCAATTTCACGATGGCGTTGGCGCCGCTATTCGGCAAGGTGCTGGCCACCGAGGTCAGCAAGTCGTCGGTGCATGCCGCGCAGTACAACATGGCCGCCAACGAGATCGGCAATCTGGCGCTGGTGCGCGCTTCCAGCGCGGAGATCGCCGACGCGCTGGCGGGCCGGACGGTGCTCAAGCGGATGAAGGACATCGACCTCGCCGGCTTCCGCTTCTCGACCCTGTTCGTCGACCCGCCGCGCAGCGGGCTGGATGCCACGACGCTCGAATTCGCCGCCGGCTTCGACAATATCCTGTACATCTCCTGCAACCCGCAGACTTTGCAGGACAACGTCGCCGCATTGCAGGCCACGCATCGGGTGAGCGCGGCGGCGGTGTTCGACCAGTTCCCCTACACGCACCATCTGGAGAGCGGCTTGCTGCTGACTCGGCGTATTTCGTGACGGTTGCGGTTGACCCTCAAAAAAGGCCGATTTTCAAAACCCTCCCTGCAAAACCCGTTTCATCAGGAATGAGCGCCCTGCGGCGCAGGTCGGCGGCTGGCAGCGTTGAGCTCAGTAGGTCTTGTACGGCAGGAACTTGCCGCTCATGACGATCTTGACGCGGTCGCCCTTGGGGTCTGGCTCGCGGGTGCAGGTCCATGTTGAAGTCGATGGCGCTCATGATGCCGTCGCCGAATTCTTCGTGGATCAGCGCCTTGAAGGTGGTGCCGTACACGTTGACCAGCTCGTAGAAGCGGTAGATCAGCGGGTCGGTCGGCACGGCGCTCGGCAGCGAGCCCTTGTAGGGCACGACCTGCAGTTGCGCAACTGCTTCCTCCGGCAGATCGAGCGCAGCGCCGACGGCCTTGGCCTGGGCTTCGGTCAGCGTCATCTGGCCGAGCAGGGCGGCGGTGCTCCATTCCTTGCTATGGCCGACGATCTCGGCCAGTTGGGCCCAGGTCAGCTTTTTCTTGATTTTCTGGGTGACGATCAGGTCGGTGACTTCTTCGCGGTTCATGCGGATTCCCTGCGCTTTCTTGAAAAACTGACAAAAACGGGGGCCGAAGCCCCCGTCCTGTGCGACTGACGGACTGCCCGGATTACTTGCCTTCCGGGGCGTCCTTCTTTTTCTCGTTGCCGGCGATGAACGGGCTCCACGGCTGGGCGCGAACCGGTCCCTGGCGTCTTCCAGACGACATTGAACTGGCCGTCGGCCTTGATCTCGCCGATGAACACCGGCTTCCACAGGTGATGGTTGGTTTCGTCCATCTTGAGGGTGTAGCCGGAGGGTGCGGCGAAGCTCTGGCCGGCGACGGCCGGGATGACCTTGTTGACATCGGTTGCACTTGGCCTTCTCGACCGCCTGCTTCCACATGTGGATGCCGACGTAGGTGGCTTCCATCGGGTCGTTGGTGACGACGGTGCCGGCGTTCGGCAGCTTCTGGCGCTTCGCCCAGTCCTTGTACATCTTCACGAACTTCTCGTTCTGCGGGTTCTTGAGCGACATGAAGTAGTTCCAGGCGGCCAGGTGGCCGACCAGCGGCTTGGTATCGACGCCGCGCAGTTCCTCTTCGCCCACCGAGAAGGCGACGACCGGCACGTCGGTGGCCTTCAGGCCGGCGTTACCGAGTTCCTTGTAGAAGGGCACGTTGGAGTCGCCGTTGATGGTCGAGACGACGGCGGTCTTCTTGCCTTCGGCGGCGAACTTCTTGATCTTGGCGATGATGGTCTGGTAATCGCTGTGACCGAACGGCGTGTACTCTTCCATGATGTCCGCCTCGGCGACGCCCTTGGACTTCAGGAAGGCGCGCAGGATCTTGTTGGTGGTGCGCGGATAGACGTAGTCGGTGCCGAGCAGCACGAAGCGCTTGGCTTCGCCGCCGTCCTTGGACATCAGGTATTCGACGGCCGGAATGGCCTGCTGGTTAGGCGCGGCGCCGGTGTAGAAGACGTTCTTTTCCAGTTCTTCACCTTCGTACTGCACCGGGTAGAAGAGCAGGCCGTTGAGTTCCTTGAACACCGGCAGGACGGACTTGCGGGAAACCGAAGTCCAGCAGCCGAAGACGACGGCAACCTTGTCCTTGGCCAGCAGCTGGCGGGCCTTTTCGGCGAACAGCGGCCAATTGGAGGCGGGATCGACGACGACCGGCTCCAGCTTCTTGCCCAGCACGCCGCCGATCTTGTTGATTTCCGCGATGGTCATCAGCGCCGTTTCCTTGAGCGCCGTTTCGGAAATGGCCATGGTGCCGGACAGCGAATGCAGGATGCCGACCTTGATGGTGTCGGCCGCGTGGGCCGCCATGCCGATGGAAGACAGCGCGGCCGCCAAGGACGGTGGCCTTGATGAAGTTGCGACGATTGCTCATGGAAGCTCCTCTGACGTTGGGTAATCCGGTAAGAACTGCATTGTTGCAGTGCAGCGCCAGATTAAGGAGCGAGCGCCTGGCGGGGAATACGTTAGATTGCGTAGGGCTGCGCGGCCGGATGCCTTACCGGCTGAATTCAGCAACACCCCGGACAGCAGACCTCTGCGATAGCGGGCTGAGCTCGCGAAACTCGGCCAGAGCGGTCGTCGCGAGATTGAATCGGTCTATTTTCTTCGAAGCATGAAGCCATACAACCCAACTAATTGACCACCGGTTGTCGTATGGTAAACTGGTTGTCAATTAGTCGGTCTTCACTATTTTCTGGAAAGGGCACTGGCCTTGGCGAAGAACGCGAAGGACATCGATACGGTGACGGAGATCATCCTCAGCGTTTTTCGGCTCAATGCACAGCTATTGGAACAGGGCGACCGACTGGTCAAGCCGCTCAGTCTGACTAGTGCGCGCTGGCAGGTCTTGGGTGCCATCGCCATGGCGGGAGAACCGCAAAGTGCTCCGCAAATCGCCGCCGCGATGGGGGTCACTCGACAGGGTGTGCAAAAACAGTTGAATCTCGCAGTCGCTGAGGGTCTGATCGAGTCGCATCCCAATCCTCGACATCAGCGATCCCCCCTTCATGCGCTGTCAGCCAGAGGGCGAGCGGCCTATAGCGATGCCATGGCGTTGCAAAGCGTATGGGCAAAATCACTGGGGCAAGGGCTGTCTCTCGCTGAATTACAGAACGCAAAGCAAGTCCTCTGCTGCCCTGGAGCACCGTCTCTCGTCGGTCAATGCGTCCTGATCTTCAACGTCAATCAGAAGGAGTCATCCAATGCTCGAACTGCGCCCACTTGATCAAAATGTGCCAATCTTTCAGCAACTATCCGCGGATGTTTCACCGGTCGTTCTGGTCAATGTGTTTGAGGTCACTGAACCTGACATTCCTGCCTTGCTCAAGGCTTGGGAAAACGACGCAAACTGGATGAAGCAACAGCCCGGCTACATCTCCACTCAGTTGCATCGCGGCATTGCCGGCAGCACGGTGTTTCTCAACTACGCCATCTGGGAGTCGGTGGCGCATTTTCGTGCGGCATTCAATCACCCGGATTTCCAGAGCGCACTGGAGCAGTACCCATCGTCTGCTGTTGCTTCGCCGCACCTCTTCAGTCGTTTGACCGTGCCCAACCTTTGTGTTGGCCCGTAATGAGCGAGCGAACCGGAGCACAAGTGATGACGCAACGAATCCATTTTCTTGCCGGCTTGCTGGCGACGCTGACTATTGCCAGTTTCTTCAGCGTCTCTCTAATTTCCGAGCTTTTGGGCTCGACGGAAACCATCGTGGCGGTAAAAGCCCTGATAGTGATGCCTGGACTCGTCCTTTTGATACCCGCCATTGCGGTGACGGGTGTCAGTGGATTCATCTTGTCGAAGTCTCGTCAGGGGCGACTCGTTGCAGCAAAGAAGAAGCGAATGCCCTTCATTGCGGCCAATGGGGTGTTGATCCTTGTTCCCTGTGCGATCTTTCTGAATCGATGGGCGGCAGCGGGAACATTCGACACGATGTTCTATCTGGTTCAGGGATTGGAGTTCTTGGCAGGGGCCACCAATCTGGGATTGATGGGGTTGAACATCCGCGATGGCTTGAGGATGTCCGGGCGGTTTCGCAAGTCCTGAACAGATTCACTGTCAGAGCTTTTCAGAATTGAAAGGTGGCAGTCGCCAACAAGCCGAGGAACAAGGAAAGCTTGCGAGCGGCGGCTATACCTCGGATAGCTGAAAGCTTCGAAGACGAGAGCCGAACGGCTCTTGCGGGTCGCCCGCTGCCGGGCGTGGTGTCCCGAAAGCAGCCAACGCACGATCTCGCCTTTCGTTCCTGCCGCATTCCTGCTGCGCTATACTCGCTCGCGTCGTGCGCCGTCCAACCGGAAATCCGCTTGCGCTCCTCCACACCCGCCCCGCAGAACCCGCCTGCCGTCAGCTCCGCGCTCGCTCCCGGCGTACGGCCGATCGAGGTCTGGGCGTGGGCGATGTTCGACTTTGCCAATTCGGGTTACACCACGGTCGTCATCACCGCGGTTTTCAGCGCGTACTTCGTCTCCGTTGTCGCGGCCAACGCAGCCTGGGCGACGCTGGCCTGGACCTTGAGCCTTGCCGTTTCTTACGCGCTGGTGATGCTCACCGGTCCGCTGGTCGGCGCCTACGCGGATGTCCATGCCGCGAAGAAGCGGCTCCTGCTGGCAACCACGGCCGGCTGCGTGCTGGCCACCGCGGCGCTGGTGTTCGTGGGTCGCGGCGACCTCGCCCTGGCGATCGTCCTGATCGTCATCTCGAACTACTGCTTCGGCATGGGCGAAAACCTGATCGCCGCCTTCCTGCCGGAAATCGCCAGCGGCGAGTCGATCGGCAAGGTGTCGGCCTGGGGCTGGAGCCTGGGCTACCTCGGCGGCCTGCTGAGCCTGGGCCTGTGCCTGGTCTACGTCAATTGGGCGACCGGCCGGGGCGTGGCGACGGAGGCTGCGGTGCCGCCGACGATGCTGATTACCGCTGTCCTTTTCGCGCTGGCCAGCCTGCCCACCTTTCTGTTGCTCAAGGAGCGCGCACAGCCGCAGGCGGGACATGGCCACGCGGTCAACGACACCCTGGGCCGCTTGCGCGAGACGCTCGGGCGCGCGCGGCGCTTCGCGGATCTCTGGCGCTTCCTGGGATGCATCGTGTTCTACCAGGCGGGCATACAGGCGGTGATCAGCCTGGCCGCGATCTACGCCGAACAGGCCATGGGATTCTCGACCAAGGAGACGCTGTTCCTGCTGCTGGTGACGAACATCACGGGTTCGGTCGGCGCGCTCATCTTTGGCCAGGTTCAGGACCGGATCGGCCACAAGGCGACGCTCGCCATGACGCTGGTGTTGTGGATCGGGACCATCCTGCTGCTGTGGTGGGCGGAAGGCGCGGCGGTATTCTGGATCGGCGCCAACCTCGTCGGCATCTGTCTTGGCGCGAGCCAGTCGGCGGGGCGGGCGCTGGTTGGCTATCTGTCGCCCGAGCGCCATGTCGGCGAGTTCTTCGGCCTGTGGGGACTGGCGGTGAAGCTGTCGTCGATCGTCGGGCCGGTCACCTACGGCCTCGTGTCGTGGCTTTCGGGAGGCGACCATCGCCTCGCGATTTTGATGACCGGCACCTTCTTCATCGTCGGGCTCGCCCTGTTGCTCACCATCAATGTCCAGCGCGGCCGTGCTGCCGCGATGGCGTACGACGGCGGCGACCCGGCGGGGTAAGGGCCCGACGGGGATCGCCGCGGAGGCTGGCGCCCGGCTTCCGAAAATAGAACGATCGTGCCTGATTCGCGCAAGAACGGGGCGGCCAAAGGCCGCCCGTTTTCCGACTCAGCCGCGCTGGGCCAGCGGCACGACGTTGCGACGGGCAGCGCCGATGTAGAGCTGGCGCGGACGGCCGATCTTGTATTCCGGATCGCTGATCATCTCTTCCCACTGCGTCATCCAGCCCACCGTCCGGGCCAGCGCGAAGATGCAGGTGAACATCTCGGTCGGGATGCCGATCGCCTTCTGGACGATGCCCGAGTAGAAGTTGACGTTCGGGTACAACTTCTTCTCGACGAAGTAATCGTCTTCCAGCGCGATCTTCTCCAGTTCCATCGCCAGCTTGAACAGGCGGTCGTTCTGCAGGCCGAGTTCGTTCAGCACGTCACCGCACACCTTGCGCATCAGCTTGGCGCGCGGGTCGAAGTTCTTGTACACGCGGTGGCCGAAGCCCATCAGCTTGAAGGAATCGTTCTTGTCCTTGGCGCGCTTGATGTATTCGCCGACGCGCGAGACGTCGCCGATCTCTTCCAGCATCTCCAGGCAGGCTTCGTTGGCGCCGCCGTGCGCCGGACCCCACAGGCAGGCGATGCCGGCAGCGATGCAGGCGAACGGGTTGGCGCCGGAGGAGCCGGCCAGGCGCACCGTCGAGGTCGAGGCATTCTGCTCGTGGTCGGCGTGCAGGGTGAAGATGGTGTCGAGCGCATTGACCAGCACCGGGTTCGGCTTGTACTTCTCGCACGGCGTGCCGAACATCAGGCGCATGAAGTTGGCGGTGTAGTCCAGTTCGTTGTCCGGGTACATGAACGGGGCGCCGGTGTTGTACTTGTAGGCCATGGCGACGATGGTCGGCATCTTGGCGACGAGACGGTTGAAGCTGACGTTGCGGTGCTCGACCTCCGAAAAGTTCGTCGCATCATGGTAGAAGGCTGACAGCGCGCCGACGACGCCGACCATGACGGCCATCGGGTGGGCGTCACGCCGGAAGCCGGAGTAGAACTTGGTCAGTTGCTCGTGCACCATCGTGTGCTGCTTGATGGTCGTTTCGAAAGCAAGCTTCTGCTGAGCATTCGGCAGTTCGCCATTCTTCAGCAGGTAGGTGACTTCGAGGAAGTTGCAGTTCTCGGCCAGTTGCTCGATCGGGTAGCCGCGATAGAGCAGTTCGCCCTTGTCGCCATCGATGAAGGTGATCCGCGACTTGCAGCTCGCCGTTGACAGGAAGCCCGAGTCGTAGGTGAACAAGCCCGTCTTGCCGCCCAGCGTACGAATGTCGATGCAGTCGTTGCCATGCGTCGGGGTCATGATCGGAAAATCGACCGGCGCTTGTCCGTCGATCGCCAGCGTTGCCTTGCGTTCGGTTGTCATCGTGTTATCCCTTCCAAGGTATGGGTTATCACTGCAATTTCAGGAAAGCCTCTTCGGTCCTAAACAATACGCGATCTGATGCGGATCCACGCGGTGGTGCCAGAAGATGCAGAAAATACATCTCACTCATCGAAGGCGTGGATGAAATCGCGGAGCCGCGGGTAGATCTGCCGGTCCCAGCGCTTGCCGTTGAACACGCCGTAGTGGCCGACAGTCGCCTGCAAATGGTGCTGCTTGCGGTAGGGCGCCAGTTTGCTGCAAAGATCATGGGCGGCTAGGGTCTGGCCAATCGAGCAGATGTCGTCCCGCTCCCCTTCGACGGTGAACAAGGCGGTTCGCCTGATGGTTTCCGGCTTGACCAGGCGTCCCCGGTATTCAAGCCGGCCCTGCGGCAGGTGGTATTCCTGGAAGACCTTGCGCACTGTCTGGAGGTAGAACTCGGCCGGCAGATCCATCATCGCCAGGTATTCGTCGTAGAACTCCTTGATGCCTGCGGCCTGCTCGGTTTCACCCGTCGCGTAGTGACCGTACATCCTGCGGAGGGAATCCTTGTGGCGGTCAAGGTTCATGCTCATGAAGGCCGATATCTGCAGAAACCCCGGATAGACCCGGCGCAGCGCACCCTTGTAGCGCATCGGGACGACGCCGATGAGCTTGCGCTCGAACCACTCGATGGGCTTTTCGGTGGCAAGGCGGTTCACCTCGGTGGGATTGATCCGGCAATCGATGGGGCCGGCCATCAGGGTCATGGTGCGCGGCTGGTTGGGGTGGCCGTCTTCGGCCATGACCGCCACGGCGGCAAGGGTGGGAACCGTGGGTTGGCATACCGCCACCAGATGGGTATGGGGTCCGAGCCAGTCGACGAAGCTGATGATGTGCTCGATGAAGGTGTCGAGATCGAACCGTCCCGCCGCGAGAGGAATGTCGCGGACGTTGTGCCAATCGGTCACGTAGACGTCGTGGTCGCGCAGCAGGGTTTGCACCGTCCCGCGCAGCAGCGTCGCGAAGTGGCCGGAAGCCGGTGCCACCAGCAACACCTTCGGTTCGCCGGCAGGGGCGGGCGTCTTGCGGAAGCGCTGCAGCGTACAAAAAGGCGTGGCCAACACCGCCTCCTCGGTCACGGCGCAGATGCCGGCGTCCGTCTCCACCTGGTCAATACGGAAAGGCGGACGGGCGTGGGTCAGCCCCGCCAGTGCCGCCACTTCACAGGCGGCAGCGGCCTTGCGCAGCGAGCGGCTTTCCGGAAACCAGAACAGGCTGTGATGCAGCCACGGCGCAAGATGGCGGGCCAGGGCGCGCACAGGCGTCGTCAGGTCGGCCAGGGCCTGGTAGGCCTGGTAATGCAGGGCTGGGCTGATCGCGGACATGACTGGTCTTCCTATCGGATGGGCGACAGTCGGGACAAGCAATACACGTGCCGACATGCAGGTGACACTGGCATGTGGTTTGCTATGGTGAAAGCACGGACCTGCCTTTAGCCGCCTCAACCGTTTTGGAGACTCCATCCGATGGCCGTTGCAACCCTTACGCTCAGCAGTAAAAACTATTCATCCTGGTCGCTGCGCGGCTGGTTGATGGCCCGCTTCGCCGGTCTCGCCTTCAGCGAGGAAATGGTCGAAGCGGACGATGCCGGCGCGCGGGCAGAATTGCTCCTCCTGGCCCCGTCGGTGCGCGTGCCGCGCCTTACCCACGGCGATATCTCGGTATGGGATACCCTTGCCATCGGCGAATATCTCAACGAAATCAAGCCGCAGGCGGGGCTGCTGCCGGTCGCGGCGGCGGCGCGGGCGCACTGCCGCTCGATCTGCGGCGAGATGCATTCGGGTTTCAGCGCGCTGCGCTCGGCCCTGCCGATGAATCTCAAGGCCCGCTTCCCGAAGTTCACCGTATGGTCACGTGCCCGGGGGGACATCGAGAGGGTCACCGAAATCTGGCGGGACTGCCTGAAGAGATACGGTGGCCCCTACCTGTTCGGCAAGCAACCGACCCTCGCCGACGCGATGTACGCGCCGGTCGCCACTCGCTTCCTGACCTACGACGTGGCCCTCGACGAACCCTGTACAGCCTACTGCCAGACCATCATGGCCATGCCGGCAATGCAGGAGTGGATTGCCGCGGCCAAGGCTGAGCCGGAAGACATCGAGGAACTGGAAATGGAGTTCTGAGTGGGGGGGTCAGCCTGCAAATCGCACCATGACGAGGCATCCGCTCCCTCGTGGTGCATCCAGCGAGGCGCGGACGCAAACCCGGCAAGGCAACAGCTAGGCGCCGCGCATCTTGCCTAGGGCCAGATTGGCGGCCGCGGTGCGGGTTTCGACGCCGAGTTTCTCGAAAACGTGCTCCAGGTGCTTGTTGACCGTCCGCG
This sequence comes from uncultured beta proteobacterium, assembly GCA_963736845.1. Classification (GTDB taxonomy): domain Bacteria; phylum Pseudomonadota; class Gammaproteobacteria; order Burkholderiales; family Rhodocyclaceae; genus Azonexus. Next base: position 121,608 of record CAVTQL010000018.1, on the reverse strand, counting down.
GGCTGCTGCCGAGGATGTCGCCGATGTCCTTGCTGGTCTTGCCCTGGACGACCCAGTAGAGCACCTCGGCTTCGCGCTGGGTGAGGCGGAAGGCGGCGATAAGTGATTCGATGGCGGACGCGTCGTTTTCCTCGCGTAGCACGACCAGCCATTCGTCGTCGCCGGTCCGATCGTGGAACGAGGCGAGCAGACGGCGGTTGCCGTCGGCGACGAGCAGGCCGGCCGGGTCGCGGCCCTCGGCGCGGGCGCGGTGGGCGGCGGCGATCCAGGCGAGCAGTTCTTCGGGCGCGACATGCTCGGGGTTGGCGAAATAGGCGTTAAGCAGGTTGCGGGCAAGCGGCGTCTGCCAGACGATGCTGCTGTCGGCGGCGCGCACGGCGACGGAGGCCTGGCCGAAGGCATCGAGCGCACTGCGCGCCTGCTTCATCTGCCGGGCGTTCATCATGTGGGCGGCGATGCGGGCAAGCACTTCGGCGGGGCGGATGGGCTTGGTGACGTAGTCGGCGCCACCGGCGGCAAAGGCGGCGACGACATGCTCGGTTTCCGTCAGCCCGGTCATGAAGACGATGGGGATGTGCTGGGTGGCGAAGTCGGCCTTGAGCCGGCGGGCGACTTCGAAGCCATCCATCCCCGGCATCAGGGCATCGAGCAGAATGACGTCGGGCAAGCTCTGGCGGGCGCGTTGCAGCGCGGCTTCGCCGTGCGTGGCGACGAGCACCGTGTAGCCCGCCTCGTCGAGCGCGTCGTGGAGCAGGGAGAGGTTTTCCGGGACGTCGTCGACGATCAGGACGATGTCGGAGATGTTGCGCGCCGTGGATGCTCTCTGCGAGCTGCGGTCAACGGTCGCCATCGCGCATTTTCCTGAGGATTTCCTTCATCGCATCGAACTGGAATTGTCGCGCAAGATCGCGCAGGATGCGGACGAACTCGGCGTGGCTGGCGTCCATTCGTTCGATTTCGGCGAGCTTGTTGAGGATGCCGCGCAGGTAGCCAAGGCTGATCAGTTCGTCGAGGGCGCCCAGTTCGGCCGCGTTGGGCGGCACCAGCGGCGCCGGTTGGACCGGGGCGGCGGGCGCGGCGGCGGGTGCGGCGACGGTGAGCCATTGCAGGTCGAGTTTCCCGCCCAACCAGTCGAGCAGCTGGTTGACCTTGAGCGGCTTGACGATGAAGTCGTCGGGCGTGATGCCGACATCGTTGTCCAGCCCCTTGTCATAAGCGTTGGCCGAGACAATGGCGATATGGGCCGCGCCGAGCCGCAACTGGCGCAGCCGCCGGATGGTTTCCCAGCCGTCGATGCCGGGCATGCCGAGGTCCATGAAGATCACGTCCGGGGCGAAGCGCGGCACGGCGGCGAGGCATTCGTAGCCGCTCGCCGCCTGCTCGACGATGAAGCCGAGCGGTTCGAGAAGGTTCTGCAGCAGGTCGCGGTCGTCCTTCTCGTTATCCACCACCAGAATGCGCCGCCGCGCGCCGGCATAGCCGATGCGCTCGAGGCGCGGCAGTTCCCTGGCCGCCTGGGCCGAATGGACTTGCGGCAGGAAGAGGCGGATGCGGAACAGCGTGCCTTCGCCGGGCGTGCTCGAGACCTGCATTTCGCCGCCCATCAGGTCGGTCAGCATGCGGGCGATGGTCAGGCCGACGCCGCTGCCGCCCGCCTGGACGGTGCTGCCGCGGACGAAGGGCTCGAAGATGCGTTCCATGTCGGCAGCCGGGATGCCGGGGCCGCTGTCGTGGATCTCGAAGGTGGCCATGTCGCGCCGGCATTCGACGCTGAAGCTTACGCCACCGCGCACGGTGAACTTGACGGCGTTGCCGAGGACGTTGATCAGGATCTGGCGCAGGCGCTTTTCGTCGGCGCGCACCACCGCCGGCAGTTCGCCGGCCGGCGCGTAGTCGAAGGACAGCCCCTTGTTGCGCGCTTGCAATTCGAACAAGCCGACAATCTGCTGCATGAAATCAGGGAAATCCATCGCCTTGACGTCGAGCGTCAGCTTGCCGCTCTCGATGCGGGCGATGTCGAGGGTGCCTTCGATGACCGACAGCAGGTGGTCGCCGGATCTGCGGATGACGTTGACCGCCTGCCTGCGGTTGGGCGGAATATCCTCGTCGGCGGCGAGGATCTGCGCGTAGCCGAGGATGCTGTTGAGCGGCGTGCGCAGTTCGTGGCTGATCGCCGTGATATAGCGGCTCTTGGCCAGGTTGGCCTGCTCGGCGACGACCCTGGCCTGCTGCAGTGCGGCGTCGGTGCGCTGGTGCGACGCGATTTCCTGCACCAGCAACTGCGTCTGGCGGTTCGATTCTTCCTGCGCGACGCGGCGGCTTTCCTGCGTCAGCACCATCCACCACGCGATCACGCCGGCGAACATCAGCAGTGCGGCGAACGTCTTGATGAAACTGTCTTGCAGGCGGGCGACGACGGTCGCTTCGGGAGGGCCGAGGGCGAGCATTTCGTGGGTGTAGAGCACGCCGAGCACTAGCGCCAGGACAGGCACGATGCAGGCCATCAGCAGCAGGTAGTGGCCGAGGCCGGTGTCGAGATAGGGCTGTACGACGCGCGGCAGCACACGGCGCAGCAACGCATGCCACTGTGCCGACAGATTCGCCTGCGGCTTGCAGAGGTCGTGGCAGCGGGCGTCGAGCGAGCAGCACAGCGAGCAGATCGGCCCCTGGTAGGCAGGGCAACGGGCCATGTCCTCGGCTTCGTAATCGTGTTCGCAAATAACGCATTTTCTGCCGTCGACCGCAGCAGTCTCGTTCGGTCGGGCGAGGTAGTAGCGCCCGGAGGTGGCCCAGGCGATCAGCGGCGAAACGAGGAAGGCGACGGCCAGTGCGACGAAGGGCGCGTAGGGTTGCAGGGCGTCGCCGAACAAGCCGACGAAGGTGCATACCGAGAGCAGCGAGGCGAAGGCCATCGCACCGACGCCGACCGGGTTGATGTCATAGAGGTGGCTGCGCTTGAATTCGATGCCCGGGGGCGACAGGCCGAGCGGCTTGTTGATGACGAGATCGGCGACCACCGCCGCCATCCACGAGATGGCGATGTTGGAATAGAGCCCGAGCACCTGCGCCGAGCGCCTTGAAGACGCCCAGTTCCATCAGCAGCAAGGCGATCAGCGTGTTGAACACCACCCAGACGACGCGGCCGGGGTGACTGTGTGTCAGTCGCGAGAAGAAGTTGGACCACGCCAGCGAGCCGGCGTAGGCGTTGGTGACGTTGATCTTGATCTGCGAAATGATGACGAAGAGGGCCGTCGCGGCAATCGCCAGGGTGGTGTTGTCGAAGACGTGCGAAAAGCCGATCAGGTACATCTGGTTCGGATCGACCGCCTTTTCGGCAGGTACGCCGTTGCGCAGGACCAGCCAGGCGAGCAGCGCGCCGCCGAGCATCTTGAGGACGCCGGGAACCACCCAGCCCGGCCCGCCGACGATGACGCCGGTCCACCAGCGCAGCCTGGTGGCCGGCGTCTTCTCGCGGCATGAAGCGCAGGTAATCGACCTGTTCCGCCATCTGCGTGACCAGCGCGATGCCGACGGTCAGCGCCGCGCCGAACAGGTGCGGGTCGAAAGCCGCGCTGCCGCCATGTTCGCCGCCGTACTGCCACAACCCGGACAGTACCTGCGGCTCTTCGATGAAGACGAAGGCGTAGGGCAGCACGAGGAGGAAGATCCACAGCGGCTGCGTCCACGCCTGAAGCTTGCTGATCGCGGTGACGCCGTGGGTGACCAGCGGAATGACGACCAGCGCGCAGATCAGGTAACCCCACGCCGGCGGAATCCTGAAGGCCAGTTCCAGCGCATAAGCCATGATCGCCGCCTCGAGGGCGAAGAAGATGAAGGTGAAGGAGGCGTAGATCAGCGAGGTGACCGTCGAGCCGATGTAGCCGAAACCGGCGCCGCGTGTCAGCAGGTCCATGTCCAGCCCGTGCCGCGCCGCCATGACGCTGATCGGCAGGCCGAGCAGGAAGATGATCAGGCCAGTGGCGAGGATCGCCCAGAACGCATTGACGAACCCAGCCTGCAACAGCATCGTCGCGCCGACCGCTTCCAGCACGAGAAACGAGGCCGCGCCGAACGCGGTGTTGGCGACCCGCATCTCCGACCACTTGCGGAAACTGCGGGGGGTGAAGCGCAGCGCGTAATCTTCGAGCGTCTCATTGGCGACCCAGGTGTTGTAGTCGCGACGAATCTTGACGACACGCTGAACGGGATTGGGGCTCGCGGAGCTCATTGCTGGAATTATCCATCATCGGCTCTGAATCGCCCCGATTTCACTGGGCCGCGCTACCGGGGCTGCGCTGCATCCGGGGCATCGCCGCAGGCAGCCTTGCATTGCTCGTAGGCCGGCAGGCAACTAGCGCATTCGCTGCCCCCGCAGGGTTTCCGGCAGTGCCAGAGCCGATCGGCGCAGGCGCGCAGGCAATTGTTCCAGGCGGTCTGGCGCCCGGAGGGAACGGTGGCCAGCGGCAGGCGCAGCACGCCATGGCCCGTGGCGCGGCAGGTGCTCAGGTCGAAGCTGCGCTGCGGGCCGGGCAGCAGTTCCCATTCCGCGTCGGTAAAGGAAAGCTCAGCCTGCAAGGCAGGCAGGTCGCGGTACTTGAGCATGCCGCCGTCGAGCAGGGTGTTGAGGCCGATGCAATCCGCCATCCGGGCTCGGGCGACGGGGAAATCCTTGCCGGCATCGTCCAGTCCCTGGCGGGCGCACTGGTGGGCGTAGAAAAACAGGCGGGTGGCCGACGTCAGCCGGGGCAGTGCCTCGGGGTTGTAGCGGATCACCGGCCGGCCCTGCTCGCTGGCCGTGCGCACCAGCATCCGCTGCTGGTAGTCGGCCACTGCCGGCAGTGTCTTGCCCCGGCTATCCACGCAGGTTTCGTAGATCGTCACTTCTTCAGCAGCGACCGGCCCCGCCGACAGAAGGGCCAACGAGAGGCAGAGCATGCTGAACCGGTTTCTGGTCAACATCGTGTGTTTCTCCCTGCGGCTGCGGAAACCCGACCTTACCCGAAAAGCCTTTCCGAATGAATGCCCCGGGCAATCAGTCGTGAGCAGGAAAAACCGGGCAAATCGGGAGGTTGACCGCAGCAGTCAGCGTTTCGCATTGCCGGACGGCGTGGATGCTGCCGGGTCCTTTCGCTTCTTCCAGCTTCCCAGGAGTGCGGCACCCAGTCCCAGCAGGATCTCATCGACGAACGGAATGGCATCCGGGACGAAAAAGTCGAGGATGAACAGCACGGCGGTGATGCCGAATAAGGCGGGAAAGCGCAGTCTGGCCAGGTAAGCGACCAGCGGGGCAATGATCAATTTGTACATGCGGCAAGAGGCTCCAGTGCCAACCAAGGATGACGGACCCGATCAACTGGCTGGGCTGATGCAGGCTGCCCGGCCCGGAAAAGGAGAAAGCCCCGCACCGGGGGAAGTGCGAGGCTTTCAGGACGGCCCGGTTGGGGGAGGGGAGGGTGGGCCGCCCAGGCTGATGTGTGATCAGCGCATGGACAGAAGATACGGGCGACAACCGGCGATTTCAAGTGACCGTATGCAACACATGGTGTCTGTTTGTGTATCCGGGCCGGTGCGAAGTGGAAAAAGGCAGCGATTTCAGCCGGCGCCGGCATCAACCCGCGTGCTGCTGGCCCGCGTTGTTGGTGATGACCTTGACGAGCGCCTCGACCAGCGAGTCCGCCCGGTCGTCGAACGCCGTTTCCTGCTCGACATCGCCCGCTTGGGCTTCGATGCAGAGGCGGAGGGCTTCAGTGACGTTCAGCATGTTCGTTGGCGTGGTCGCGTTCAGGTTGACAGGTGGCATGTGCCGGGGTCGGGACAGCAGACCGGCCAAAGATACCCGCCCAGTCGCGCCAGCTCAAGTAACGGCTTGCAACGGCGTGTAAGACAAAGCAACATCCGCTGTGGTCCCGCCGGAATCGCCAATTTTCTGCCGGGCGCGCGTGGCAACTGTTTCCGGGCAGAGGGGAGCGGCCTGGATCAGACCATCACCGGCACCGGATTCACTGATCCTGCCCGATCTTCTCGTATTCGGAGATCACCTGGGCGCCAAGCAGCAGCAGCGTGGCGGCTATTTCCATGGTGAACAGCATGACGACCGAAGTGGTCAGCGAGCCGTAGATGATGCTGGTGCTCGAGAGCGTCGAGAAATACCAGATCAGACCATTCCGGGTCACCTCCCAGAACAGTGTCGCGGTGAGCCCGCCGAACAGTGCATGGTGCAGGCAGGTGCGGCCGGCCGGCATGATCATGTAGATGGCGGCGAAGATCAGCGTTTCGACGCCCACTCCCAGCAGGTAGATTGCCGGCCCGGACAGCCACCCGAGCGACCAGCTTTTGCCAAGAATCTGGAGACTTTCTCCGGACACGGTCTGCACCACGATGCTCAGCACGGTGACGAGCAGTAGCAGGACGACCAGGAAGAGCACGAAGCTGTAGGGCAGGATGGCCGACACCAGCGCATGCCTTCTGTGGATGGCATGGCGATGGGCGAAGATCACCGCCATGGCCTTCTCGACGACAGAGAAGGCCAGGGAACTGGAGAACAGCATGGTGATGAAGATAACCGTGCCGAATGCCGCCCGGCTTTCGAGGAACCGCGAAATGTCGTCCAGCAGCGCCGATGACTGACTCGGCAGCAGCCATTCGAGATAGTTTGCCAGCGTGCTGACCAGCACTGCCTGATCGACCAGCTTCGACAGCAGGATCACCGACAGGATCAATAGCGGAACCAGCGAAAGCAGGGCGTAGTAGGCAATTGCACCGGCCAGCAGCAAACCCTGGTTGGCGGCGAAGCCGCGCAGCACACGTAAGGCAAAGCCGAGCGGGTGCAGCAGTACGCGTTCGGCAGAAGGGCTCAGCAGCAGCATCTCGCTATTCCGTGACAATCAGTGGGCAATGGACCGATTTTATCCAAATCTTGCAAGCGGGATGGTGAACAAGGCGCTACGGAATCCGGTCGGCGCAACCCCGGTCAGTGGCGCTTGCTTATCGGCCCCGGATTCACCGCCAATGACTTGGCGATCGCGATCAGTTCAGCCGCCCGGAAGTCGGTGAGGTCGATGCGAACGGTTACCCGATTGTTGCCAACCCGGCTCTCGGCGGCCAGGGTTGTCAGCAATGCTTTGACCAGCATGTTCTCGTCCCATTGTTGATGAGGCACAGGGCGGTACGATTTCCGTGCCACACTTCAGGCAACCCTCGCGGGCGAGGCGTCGTTCGCCGAATTCCGGGAAGCGCTGATGGAATGCCGCCAGCACTTGCACTGAAAACCGCACAAAGTCGTGGTTTGGGGTTAACGGGATAACCGAACCCCGGCGTCAAAATAAAAAGCGCCAGCGGTACCACAACAGGTACGGCTGGCGCTCTTGACCGCGGAAGATCCTGTGAGGCAGGAGGAGGCTACGTTTTCGGTTCCGCTTCGGGCTCGGCCCTGGTTTCCGCCTGGGCCTCGTTCTTCTGTTTTGCCTGGGCCTCGCAGTAATAGCCGCCAGCCTTGATCGGATAGCTATTCGTATCCATGGCATAGCGATGATAGCCGACGGCCTTGTACTCTTCGTTGTCAGTATTCTGACGGTCGCAGAATTCCTTGCCCGCCGCTGCCAGGTCTTCAGGCACGGCCTCGAACGAACCCACATTCAACCATACGATGTTCTTGAACTCAGGGGGCGCATAGACCCGTTGCGGTGAAAGCCCGCCCGGGTTGCTACCGACCCGTCCGTCATCCGTGCCCACACCCGGGGTCGTGCCTGCACAACCAGCCAGCAGACCAACGACGCTTGCCGCCGCTATCAAGATGCGCGTCAACTTCGTAATCATTTTTCGCCTCCGAAACGATCATTGTCAACAAACTGTTCAAAGCGAACCATCTGACAAGCAAACTTATCGCCAGTCAGAGTCTAGCACTCAATAATTGCCTGCCGACAATATTCTTGCAGCATCAAATGGTTTTGCGACGGTAGATCACGTGATGAACTAAACGGCGCAACGGCTTGGCAAAGAAGCTGAACGTAAAAACAGCAATCACATGCGGAGGCTTTTTTGAGGATTGCCAGGCGCGGCTCTCATCGTGGCGCGGGGAGTGGCCTCCCCAATTCGACGCCGGATAGATTTGCGCGGGCCAACTTTGGTTCAACACCAACCGGCCTTGCAAAATCGGGCTGACCATGGATCTTGTTGCGCAAGCGCGGGTGCTTGCGGCCGGCGGCGGTCAGGACTCGCTCTCACCCTTGCTGTTCGGGCGCGGATCCGTGCGCGGCGGTTGCTTGGGGGCGATGTTGATCTTGGTGCCGCCCAGGCTCTGGGTAATCTCGATCACGCCCGTGAATATCCGGGTGTCGGGATTCTTCTGGCAGTAGATGTCGAGCAGCGGAATCAGCACCTTGTCGCTGGCGACGACCGAGTTGGCTTGCTGGTTGCCGCTGCGGGCGTAGACATTGTGCCCGGCGATGAAGCCCTGCGCCCATTCGAGGGCCAAGGCACGCGCCTCGCCGTTCTGCGCTTCCTTCCATTGCTGCCATTCGGAACACTTGCGGACACCCATGCCAGATACCCGGACATTCTGGGCTTCGGCTGCGGACATGCCGGCGAACAGGAACGCCGGGACAAGCAGGGAGGCAAGAAGGGGCGCTGCCGCGCGATGTCGATGGATGGCCATGGGACGCTCACCGGGATGGTCGATCAAGCTGCCAGTGTATCAGTATGTACACGGCGTTTCGCTTTGCAGTCGGTTCAGTGTCGCTCGCCGGCGATGCGGCGCTTGCGTCGCCAGCAGGCCGGCGTCTGCAGGCTGGCAACGTCGAGCGGTGCCGCGGCGAAGATTCGCGCGGCGACCTCAAGGCGGTCGAGATCGGCCCGGGAGACTCCGGCGAGTATTTCAAACCATTTCTGGATGCGGCTCATGGCGTGTTCCTCCTGGCTGTTGTTCTGGCGAGTTGAATTGACGGACACAGAATACCTGAAAGCTGTATAGATGTACAGTATTCGGATTCGCGCGGGTGGAGTAGCCTTTTTGTCCACCGATCACCGATTTCTTGCGACATTGCAACCGGGGCTCTTCGCTCATGAAGCCGATTTCCGAGGACTGCGCCCCATGACCAGCCCCGAGCTACTTGACGAGATCGCGGGGCTGTTGCGCGGCGCACGCCGCGTCCTCTTCATCACCGGCGCCGGGATCTCGGCCGATTCCGGCCTGCCGACCTATCGCGGCGTCGGCGGCCTGTACGAGGATACGCACACGGAGGAGGGGTTGCCGATCGAGCAGGCGCTTTCCGGCGAACTGTTCTCGGTGCGGCCGGACATCACCTGGAAGTACCTGGCCCAGATCGAGCGCAACTGTCGTGGTGCACAGCCGAATCCGGCCCATTTCGCGATCGCCGAACTGGAGCGGCGGCTGCCCTATGTGCTGGTGTTCACGCAGAACGTCGATGGCCTGCATCGCAAGGCCGGCAGCCGCAACCTGATCGAGATCCACGGCGGCCTGCAGGAACTGTCCTGCACGCGCTGCAGCTTCACCGAAGTCGTCGAGGACCTGGCCGGGCGGGAACTACCGCCGCGCTGCCGGGCCTGCGGCGGCCACCTGCGGCCGAACGTCGTGCTGTTCGGCGAAGCCCTGCCGCACGGCGCTATCGACCGCCTGTTCGCGGCATTGGAGGAGGGCTTCGACCTGGTCGTCACGATCGGCACCACGGCCGTCTTTCCCTACGTCGCCCAGCCCGTCCTGTGGGCGGCCGAGGCCGGCATCCCGACCTTGGAGATCAATCCGGTGAAGACCCGCCTCAGTGATCGCGTCCGCTACCACCTTCCGACCGGCGCGGCGGAGGCGATGACGGCGATCATGGCCCGCCTGGGCGAGCAAAAACCGGCGTAACGGTGCCATGGCGTCGCCATGGAAGGCGGCCGCCAACCGCCTACGAGTCGCTGCCGACGCGCTCGACGCGGGAGGAAAGCAGCAGCGCCAGTTGCAGCCGGCCGCTCACCTGCAGTTTCTGGAAGACGGACGTCAGGTGGGCCTTGATCGTCGCGTCGGAAATGTTGAGGTGGCGGGCGATCAACTTGTTGTTCGCGCCATCGGCCACCTGCTTGGCGATTTCCTTCTCGCGCCGGGTCAGTTGCGACCAGCGTTCGTCGAAGGCGGCGCCATCGTCGGTCAGGTTGGCCGCGGCGTGGCGGGTGGCCGCTTCCTGCAGGCGGGCGAGCATCCGTGGCAACGCCGCCTTGGAAACGCGGATACCGCCCTTCAGCACGACGTCGAAGACGGTCGCCATTTCCTGCGCCGTCACCGCGTTGGAGCAGCAGCCGGCGACACCCGCGGTGAGTGCCGCCATCTCCGAATCCACATCGAATTCGCTGCCGACCAGCAGCACGCGACACAGCCTGGCCAGTTCCGCCAGTTGGCGGTCGGGTGGGGCCAGCGGCAGCGGTACCGAGCCGACATCGACGACGCAGAAGCGCACCCCGCCAGTGCCAGCCAGTGCCAGCACCTCTTCGAGCGAGGTCCGGACGACGGTTTCCGTCCCTTCGTGGCGCGCGAACAGCGAGTTCCACAGCGGGAAGAGACCTTCCCGCCGCGTCACCAGCACCATCGCAGTCGCCATACCCAATCCCTCGTTCATCCGGCGTGAGCGCCGGCTCCGTATGCCGGCATCAGCCGCCACATGCTGTATATTCCCGCTGTGGGCGGCCTGGGCAAGATTACAAAGACCGTCAGCGCGATGCAAGCGGAATGACGACCGACCGGAATCGGTGTCGCCAGCCGGCATTATCGACGAACACCGAACCCGACGGGGAATTCCATCATGCCCTACGTGCAGCGCGACAAGAATGGCGAGATCGTCGCCCTCTGGAAGGAAAAGTCCGACATCGCGGCGGAATTTGCCGCCTCCGCAGACCCGGAGGTCGAAGCCTTCGTCGCCAACGGTGCGCCGCCGGAAACCGGCGAGTTCTCGATCGCCTCCGACCTGCAGATGGTCCGCGTCATCGAGGACCTCATCAACCTGCTGATCACCAAGGGCCTCATCGTCCTCACCGACCTTCCCGTTGCCGTCCAGAACAAGCTGCTCCAGCAGCGCGCGCGCCGCGAGCGGCTGCTGGGCAGCTTCAGCATCATCAGCGAAGGCGACAAGGGGCTGTTCTAGCCGGAGGAGCCGGCCGGGTTCAGTCGAAAAGCAGCGCGGCAGCGACCTTGCGGCCTTCGGCGGCGAGGATGTTGTAGGTGCGGCAGGCGGCCTGCAGGTCCATGACTTCGAGGCCGATGCCCGCCGGCGCGAAAGGCCGCAGCAGCGCGCCGGCGGGAAAGCGCAGGCGGCTGCCGGTGCCGAGCAGGACGATCTCGGCGCCGAGCGCGAGCAGTTTGTCCATGTCTGCCGCCGCCAGCGTTGCGACGGTTGCGGTTGACCAGTCCGGGGTGACCGAATCCGGCAGGACGATCAGGTTTTCCTCGTATTTCCGGTGGTTGACCGCGACATAGCCTTCGCCGTAGGCGGTGAAGATGTTGAGTCCGGCGGTGCTGGAAAGATGGAGTTTCACGGGGAGATCGTCCTCGAGGGGCCGCCGAAATTGCGGTGCACCATGCGATAAAGTAGGATTATACCTTTTGCCGAAACCCGGCTGGCCGGACTGCTGCCATGAAACACGTCAAGAAATCGACCAAGCTCGCCAACGTCTGCTACGACATCCGCGGCCCCGTGCTGTTGAGAGCGAAGCAGATGGAGGAGGAGGGGCACAAGATCATCAGGCTGAACATCGGCAACCTGGCCGGGTTCGGCTTCGATTCGCCCGAGGAAATCCAGCAGGACATCATCCGCAACCTGCCCAACGCAGCTGGCTACACCGATTCGAAGGGCATCTTCGCGGCGCGCAAGGCGATCATGCACTACACGCAGCAGAAGGCCATCAAGGGCGTCACGCTCGAAGACATCTACTGCGGCAACGGGGTGTCCGAGCTGATCGTCATGGCGATGAACGCGCTGCTCGATTCGGGCGACGAGGTGCTGGTGCCGGCCCCCGACTACCCGCTGTGGACGGCGGCGATCAGCCTCTCCGGCGGCACGCCGCGGCATTACCTGTGCGACGAGAGCAAGGAGTGGCTGCCCGACCTCGCCGACATCCGCAGCAAGATCACGGCGAAGACGCGGGCGATCGTCATCATCAACCCGAACAACCCGACCGGTGCGCTGTACCCGGACGACCTGCTGCACGAGATCATCGACATCGCCCGCAAGCATCACCTGATCATCTACGCCGACGAGGTGTACGACAAGGTGCTCTACGACGGCGCCAGGCACACGTCGATCGCGGCGCTGTCCGAGGACGTGCTGACGATCACCTTCAACGGCCTGTCGAAGAACTACCGCTCGTGCGGCTACCGCGCCGGCTGGATGATCGTCTCCGGCGACAAGCGCCACGCCAGCGACTACATCGAGGGGCTCGACATGCTGGCGTCGATGCGCCTGTGCGCCAACGCGCCCGGGCAGCACGGCATCCAGACCGCGCTCGGCGGCTACCAGAGCATCGACGACCTGGTGAAGGAGGGCGGCCGCATGCGCCGCCAGCGCGATGTCGCCTACGACCTGATCACCGCGATTCCCGGCGTCACCTGCGTCAAGCCGAAGGCGACGCTGTACATGTTCCCCAGGCTCGACCCGAAGGTCTACCCGATCAAGAACGACCAGGCCTTCATCGCCGAACTGCTGGAGGAGGAAAAGGTCCTGCTGGTCCAGGGCAGCGGCTTCAACTGGCCGCATCCAGACCATTTCCGGCTGGTCTTCCTGCCGCACGAGGACGACCTGCGCGACGCCATCGCCCGGATCGCCCGCTTCCTCGAAAACTATCGCAAGCGGCACGGCACGAATTAGTCGCCTGGTTGCCTGGCAGTCAGCTGCCAGCAACCCCTTGCTCGATCCTAACAACTCAACAACTCGATCCTGAGACGAATATGAAACCTATCAATGTTGGCCTTATCGGCATCGGCACCGTCGGCGGTGGCACCTGGACCGTTCTCAACCGCAACGCCGAGGAAATCACCCGCCGCGCCGGCCGGCCGATCCGCATCACGGCGGTCGCCGACCGCGACATCGAGGCGACCCGGCGGATCACCGGCGGCGCCGCGCGCGTCAGCAGCGACCCTTTCGATGTGGTCAATGACCCGGAAATCGACATCGTCGTCGAACTGATCGGCGGCTACACGGTGGCCAAGGATGTGGTCATGCAGTCCATCGCCAACGGCAAGCACGTCGTCACCGCCAACAAGGCGCTGCTCGCGCTGCACGGCACCGAGATCTTCACCGCCGCGCAGCAGAAGGGCGTCATGGTCGCCTTCGAGGCGGCGGTCGCGGGCGGTATCCCGATCATCAAGGCGCTGCGCGAGGGCCTGACCGCCAACCGCATCGAATGGGCGGCCGGCATCATCAACGGCACGACCAACTTCATCCTCTCCGAAATGCGCGACAAGGGCCTGTCCTTCGACGACGTGCTGAAGGAAGCGCAACGCCTCGGCTATGCCGAGGCCGATCCGACCTTCGACATCGAGGGCGTGGACGCGGCGCACAAGGCGACGCTGATCGCCTCCATCGCCTACGGGATCCCGGTCCAGTTCGACAAGGCCTACATCGAAGGCATCACCAAGCTGGAGGCTTCGGACATCAGGTACGCCGAGCAGCTCGGCTACCGCATCAAGCTGCTCGGCATCGCCAAGCGGCGCACCAATGGCGTTGAGCTGCGCGTCCACCCGACGCTGATCCCGGCCAAGCGCCTGCTGGCGAATGTCGAGGGCGCGATGAACGCCGTCATGGTCAAGGGCGACGCCGTCGGCATCACCCTCTACTACGGCAAGGGGGCCGGCGCCGAGCCGACCGCCTCCGCCGTCATCGCCGACCTGGTTGATGTCACCCGCCTGGCCACCGCCGATGCCGCCCACCGCGTGCCGCACCTGGCCTTCCAGCCGGACGCCCTGTCCACCCTGCCGATCCTGCCGATGAGCGAGGTCGAGACCGGTTACTACCTGCGCCTGCGCGTCGAGGACAAGCCCGGCGTTCTGGCCGACATCACCCGCATCCTCGCCGACCAGAACATCTCGATCGACGCACTGCTGCAGCGCGAGCCGGGCGAGGGCGAGGGCGAGACCGACATCATCATCCTCACCCACGTCTGCAAGGAAAGCTGCGCCGACGCGGCGATCGCGAGGATCGAGGCGCTGCCGGCACAGAAGGGCAAGGTCAAGCGCATCCGCCTGGAGGAACTCCAGTAGGCGCGGCAGAGGCAACCGTCGCCAAGCGGGGGCTACGGCCCCCGTTCTTCATGGCAGGGGCAATTTCCATCGACCGACCCCGTTCGCTGCCGGGATATTGCGACCGGGATCAAGGAAAGGCGCACCGGGAAGCGGCACCATCGGCACCATTGCCAGTCCGGCAAGCCTTCGAGGAGCCACAATGCAATCCATTCATGTCTGCGACCACAGCACTCCCGCGGCGCTCTATCCCTTCGATGCGCGCGGGATCGCCAAGCGCTTCCGCCATGCGGCGATCTTCGGCGCGCTCGACGCGCTGCAGCCCGGCGAAACCATGCGCTTCTGCAACGACCACGATCCCCTGCCGCTGCTCGCCCAGTTGCAGCAGCGCTACGGCGAGCGCCTGGCGATCGCCTACCGGCAGCGCGAGCCGGGTGCGATCGTCATCGACTTCATCGTCGAGAGCTGATTGCTGCCCACTGCCGGCCTGACCCTTCTCGCCCTGGCCGGCAGCGTCCTGCTGGCGCTGGCCGGGTTGGGTTCGCCGCTGGCGGTGGCGCACCTCGCCTTCGCGGTCGGCATCGTGCCGCTGATCTGCGCGGCGATGATCCATTTCGTCCCGGTGCTGACGCGTACGGGCGACCCCGGCGGCGGGATTCGTCGCCTGCCGCTCGCTGCCCAGATCGCCGGGACGCTGGCGGTGCTCGCCATGGAGGGCTGGCTGCCGCGGGGCGTGCTGACGCTGGCGACTGCGGTTGACCTGCTGCTGGCGGCGATCCTGCTGAACTGGATCGCCGGCCGGGCGCGCGCCGCGCTCGGTGCGTCCCACCCGGGCTGGCGCTGGTACGGTGCCGCGCTCGGTTGCCTGATGCTGGCCCTCGTCGCCGTGCTGGTGATCGACGGGCTGCCGCATTACTGGCGGCCATTGCGGCTCGTCCATCTTCATCTCAATGCCCTCGGCCTGGTCGGGCTGGCGGCACTCGGCACGCTGCCGCTGCTGCTGCCAACCGCGCTCGGCAAGTTCGACCCGGAAGCCGGTAGCTGGCTGCGGCGGCGCCTGTGGGTGGTCGCCGGCGGGGCGCTGGTCGTCGCCGTCGGCAGCGGCATCGCCTGGCAGTTCGCGTTGTCCGGCGCGGCGTTGCTGCTGGTCGCCGCGCTCGGGCTGGCGGGCCAGTGGATTCGGCGCTTCGGGATCGCGCCGCTGCTGCGCGACGGTGTTTCCGTATCGCTGCTGACAGCGCTGGGCGGACTCGTGCTGACCATCGCCGCCGGCGTCGTGCACGGGGCAGGGCTGATGCCGGCGCGCCCGACCCTGCTCGCGTGGGTGGCCGGCTTCCTGCTGCCGCTGGTCAGCGGCGCACTCAGCCAGTTGCTGCCCGTCTGGCGCTGGCCGGGGCCGGCGATCCCGGCCCGCGCCGTCATGCGACAGCGTCTGGCGGCGAGCGGTGGCTGGCGCGCCGGACTGTTCCTTGCCGCCGCGCTGGCCGTGCTGGCCGGATACGAACTGCCCGGGGTGCTCCTTCTGGCGCTCGCCGTGGCCTTGCTCGCGGTCGCACTGGTGCAAGCCGCGCGCGTGTCGCGGTCAACGGGGTAAAATCGCCGTTTTCCGCAATCCGGGCTTCGCCATGCGCTATATCTCGACCCGCGGCCACGTCCGCGCCCCAGGCTTTCTGCGACATCCTGCTCGGCGGCCTGGCCCCGGATGGCGGCCTCTACCTTCCGGAAAGCTATCCACACATCGGTCGCAGCGAGCTCGATGCCTGGCGCAAGCTGTCGTATGCCGACCTCGCCTATGAAATCCTGTCCAGGTTCATCACCGACATCCCACTCGCCGACCTGAAGGCGCTGGTCGCCAAGACCTACACCGCGCAGGTCTATTGCCACACGCGCAACGGCGGTGATGCAGCGCAGATCACGCCGCTGACCCGGCTCGACGATGGCCTCTACACGCAGGAACTGTCCAACGGCCCGACGCTGGCCTTCAAGGACATGGCGATGCAGTTGCTCGGCAACCTGTTCGAGTACGTGCTGGACAAGCGCGGCGAGGCGATCAACATCCTCGGCGCCACTTCGGGCGACACCGGTTCGGCGGCCGAATACGCGATGCGCGGCAAGCACAACGTCAGGGTCTTCATGCTCTCGCCGGACGGCAGGATGAGCGCCTTCCAGCGCGCCCAGATGTATTCGCTGCAGGACGCCAACATCTTCAACATCGCCGTCACCGGCATGTTCGACGACGCGCAGGACATCGTCAAGGCGGTTTCCAACGACGCCGCCTTCAAGAAGCAGTACAAGATCGGCGCGGTCAATTCGATCAACTGGGCGCGCGTCGCGGCGCAGATCGTCTATTACTTCCAGGGCTACTTCCTCGCGACGAAATCGAACGACGAGCAGGTCGCCTTCGCGGTGCCGTCGGGCAACTTCGGCAACATCTGCGCCGGCCACATCGCCCGCATGATGGGCCTGCCGATCGCCCGGCTGGTGCTGGCGACCAACGAGAACGACGTGCTCGACGAGTTCTTCCGCACCGGCGTCTATCGTCCGCGCACCACCGCCGAGACCAGCGTCACCTCGAGCCCGTCGATGGACATCTCGAAGGCGTCCAACTTCGAGCGCTTCGTCTTCGATCTGGTCGGCCGCGACCCGGCGGTCGTGCGCGAACTGTGGGCCAAGGTCGACAAGGGCGAGGCCTTCGACCTCTCGGCCACGGTCCACTGGAAAAGGATGCCCGAGTTTCGGCTTCGTCTCCGGCCGCAGCACGCATATCGACCGCATCAACACCATCCGCTTAGCGCAGGGACGCTACCACGTGATGCTCGACACGCATACGGCCGACGGCCTCAAGGTGGCGCTGGAGAACCGGCTGCCCGGCATCCCGATGATCGTGCTGGAAACCGCGCAGCCGGCCAAGTTCGAGGAAACCATCCGCGAGGCGCTCGGGCAGGAGCCGGTGCGGCCGGCCGACCTCGCGGGCATCGAGAAGCTGCCGCAGCGCGTCGTCGTCATGGCGCCGGACGTCGAGGCGGTCAAGCGCTTCATCGTCGAGCACGTATGAGCTTCGACCACGAGGCCTTCTGGTCGGCCCGCTACCGCGACGCCGGCGACGACTACCTTTTCGGTACCGCGCCCAACAGGTTCCTCGCCGGGCAGGCCGAGCGCTTCGGTGCCGGCATGAGCGTGCTGTCGGTGGCCGACGGCGAGGGACGCAATTCGGTGTGGCTGGCCGAGCAGGGCTGCCGCGTCACCGCCGCCGAGATCTCGCCGGTGGCGCTGACGAAGGCGCGCAAGCTGGCGCGCGGCCGGCATGTCGCGGTCGACTTCGTGGAGGCCGACATCCTGAACTGGGAATGGCCGGTGGCGGCCTACGATGCGGTGGTCGGCATCTTCATCCAGTTCGCCGGACCCGACGAGCGGCAGCGACAGCTCGCCGGAATGAAGCAGGCGGTCAAGCCGGGCGGCCTGCTGCTGCTGGAGGGCTATACGCCGAGGCAACTGGAATACGGGACCGGCGGGCCATCGGCTGTCGAGAACCTCTATACCGGGGAATTGCTGCGCGAGTCAGTGGCGGGCTGGGAAATCCTGCTGCTGCGCGAGCACGACGACATCATCGCCGAAGGGAGCGCCCACGCCGGGCGTTCCGCGCTGATCGACCTGGTGGCGCGCCGGCCTCAGAGGTAGAGGACGGCCGGAAAAACCGCTGCGGCCAGCACGAGCACCAGCCACTCGAGGTTGTTGCGGGCCAGAAAGCCGGTGAAATGGAGGACCAAAATGATGATGGCAACGACGTAGAACAACGCGAATAGCATTCGTGGCTCCCGAAAGACGGTAGACGTTAAGGCTCGGCGCCGGGCCGAAATCTGTGCTGATTATAAGACCAAGTCGGCAGCAGGCAATAGCGCGCTTCAGCCCACGAAGCGCAGCGACAGGTCGAGCGCCTTGACGTCCTTGGTCAGCGCGCCGACCGAAATCCGGTCGACGCCGGTCTCGGCGATGCCGCGCACGGTCTCCAGCGTGACGTTGCCCGATGCCTCCAGGATGGCGCGTCCGGCGTTGATCCGCGCCGCCGCGCGCATCATGTCGAGCGTGAAATTGTCCAGCAGGACCATCGTGGCGCCATGTGCCAGCGCCGTCGCCAGTTCATCGAGGTTCTCGACCTCGATCTGGACGAACTTGCAGCGTTCCCCCGTCGCCTGCGCGACCTCGCCAGCCGCGGCGAGGGCCTGCGCGATCCCGCCGGCGGCGTGGATGTGGTTCTCCTTGATCAGGATGGCATCCCACAGCGCCAGCCGGTGATTGCCGCCGCCGCCGCAGCGGACGGCGTATTTCTGCGCGATGCGCAGTCCGGGCAGAGTTTTCCGCGTATCGACAACCTCGGCGCCGGTGCCGGCGACCGCGTCGGCGTAGAGGCGCGCCTTGCTGGCGACGGCGGAGAGCAGTTGCAGGAAATTCAGCGCGCTGCGCTCGGCGGTCAGCAGGGCGCGGCCATCGGCCTCGATCGCGCAGAGAACCTGCCCGGCGGCGATGCGTTCGCCGTCTGCCGCGGTCCAGCGCACGTCGGCATGCGGATCGAGGCGGAGCAGACAGGCCGAGAACCACGCGCAGCCGCACAGCACGCCGGCCTCGCGGGAGATCACCGTGGCGCGCACCCGGCGCGCGGCCGGAACCAGGCTGGCAGTCAGGTCGCCAGGGCCGACGTCCTCGGCCAGTGCCGCGTCAACGTTGCGGGCAATCTCGGCAGTGAGCGGGTAGGAAAATTCGATGGGCATGGCTGCGTTCCGGGGCGTGGCTTTCCCTGTGGATTGTACCGTCCGACGGGTTGCATGTCCGCATGGCGCTCAGCGCGCCTTGCCAGTATCCACCCACTCGTTGAACAGGCGCCGCGCGGCGTCGATGACCTCGCCGGCGGTCAGGCCGACCGGCCCGCAGCCGGCGGCGACCAAGCGGTCGGCGGCGGCGCCGTGCAGGTGCACGCCGGCGAGCAGCGCGGCCGCGGCGGGCCAGCCCTGGGCGAGGAGGGCGACGATCAGCCCGCTGAGCACATCGCCCATGCCGCCGCTCGCCATGCCGGGATTGCCGGTGGAATTGACCCACCATTCGCCGTCGACCGTGGCAACGACGGTGCCGCAACCCTTCAGCGCGATGTCGCAGCGGTAGCGCTCGGCGAGTTCGCGCGCGGCGCGGACGCGGTCGGACTGCACCTCGCGCGTCGAGCAACCCAGGAGGCGGGCAGCTTCGGCCGGGTGCGGGGTGAGGATGACCGGCGCGACACGGTTGTAGAGATTGCCCTCGAGGCGGCCGTCGGTGGCCAGGATGTTCAGCGCGTCGGCGTCGAGCACGACCGGCAACGGGCACCTGAGGGCCTGGTCGAGCAGGCGGATCGCCTCGCCGGAACGCCCGAGGCCGGGGCCGCAGGCAAGCGCCTGGAGATCCGTCTGCAGCAGCGCATCGGCGCGACGGATCATGATTTCGGGATGGCAGAAGTCGACCGAAGGCGCGTCCGGGTCGAGCAGGCCGAGATAGACCCGGCCACTGCCCAGTTTCAGCGCTGCATGGCCGGCGAGCAGCGCGGCACCGAGCATCGACTTGGCGCCGCCGAGGATGCCGGCGCTGCCGAAGCTGCCCTTGTGGCTGTTGCGCGCGCGCGGCGCGAGCAGCGGCAGGAACTCGGCAATGTCGGCGATGTGCCCGTCGGGAGGAACTTCAGCCGCCAGGTCGAGGCCGAGGTCGGCGACCCGGATCTCGCCGCAGTGATCGGGGCCGTCGCCGGTCAGCAGGCCGGGTTTGCCGGCAATGAAGGTCAGCGTGTGGCTGGCGCGGACCGGGTGGCCGTGCGCCCGGCCGGTATCGGCATCGAGCCCCGAGGGGCAATCGAGCGCCAGGAGCGGGCAGCGGTCGCGGACGGCCAGCCGGTTCGCCGCCGCGATCCAGTCGGCGTAGCGTCCTTCCGGCGGTCGTGTCAGCCCGATCCCGAACAAGGCCGTCGATGATGAGCGCAAACGACGTGTCGTCGGGGATCTCAGCCAGCGTGAGGCCGCCAGCTTCGCCGTAGCGCTGCCGGGCAGCCGCCGCGTCGGCGGGAAGCGCGGCCGCGTCGGCGGCGAAGACGACGCGCACGTCGAAAAAGCGCTCACGCAGCAGGCGGGCAGCCTCGAAGGCATCGCCGCCATTGTTGCCGGGGCCGGCCAGGACCAGGATGGGCCGGCCGCTGTCGCCGGCGAGTTCGGCCGCCCACGCGGCGGCAGCGGCGCCGGCGCGCTGCATCAGCGGTTCGCCGGCATGTTGCTGTTCGGCCAGGCGCAGGCTGGCACTGTGGTAGAGGGTTCGGTTCATAGCCGGATTTTATCGCCAAATTGGCTCCGGGCCAGGCGGATGGTCGTCGCGTGGATGGTCACCGTGTCGTCGATCCGGCGCGCGTAGCCGCCTGCCATGGCCAGCGCGAGCGGCGCCCCGCGCGCCTTGCACTGCGCGAAGACGAGGCCGTCGCGGGCGGCAAGGCCGGCGAAACTGAGCGCAAGGCGACCGAAGCGGTCATCGTGGAAGGGATCGGCGCCGGCGAGGTAGATGACCAGGTCGGGACGGGCGATGTCGAAGGCGGTGTCCAGGCCTTCGCCCAGACGCAGCAGGTAGGCGTCGTCGCCGCAGCCGTCGGGCAGTTCGATGTCGAGGTCGCTGGTCTCCTTGGCGAACGGGAAATTGCGCGCGCCATGGATCGAGAAGGTGAAGATGCTGTCGTCGCCGGCGAGGATACTGGCGGTGCCGTTGCCCTGATGGACATCGCAGTCGACGACCAGCACCCGTTGCGCCCGGCCCTCAGCCTGCATCGCCCGGGCGGCGACGGCGGCGTCGTTGAAGACGCAGAAGCCTTCGCCGCGGTCGCGGAAGGCATGGTGCGTGCCACCCGCCAGGTTGGCGGCGACGCCATCGGCCAGCGCGGCGCGGCAGGCGCCGATGGTCGCCCCGGCCGAGCGGCGTGAGCGCTCGACCATGCCGGGACTCCACGGGAAACCGATGGCTTTTTGCTCCCTTTCGCCGAGTTCGACCGCAACTGACCCGGGCGATGTAGTCCGGATCGTGAGCACGGGCGAGTTCGGCGTCGGTCGCCGCAGGCGGCAGGCGGAAATCGGCTTCGTCGAAGTCAGCGCCGGCGAGCAGTGCGGCGCGCAGGCGCGAAGTACTTCTCCATCGGGAAGCGGTGCCCGGCCGGCAGCGGCAGCACGAAAACGTCGGTATAGAAGAGTTGCACGGCCGGCAGCGGCGGCGCCGCGGCTCAGTTCAGCGCGGCCGAAAGCTTGCGCCGGTACTCGCGGACGAGGTCGTCGTACTGTTCGCCGGCGAGCGCCTCGAAAAGCTGGAGCAGGGTCTTGCGGCCGGCGCCCTCGGCGAAGAAGCGGTCGCGCCTTGTGACTTCGAGCGCCGCCTCGAGGGCTTCCCGGAAGCGGCCCTGCGCCGCGTAGGCGCGCGACAGTTCGAGGCGGGAGGCGTGGTCGTCCGGGTCGGCGGCGAGTTTCGCCTCGAGCGGTGCCGTGTCGGCAGCCCCTTCGGCCAGCGCCAGCCGGGCGCGCAGGCTGTTGGCCCGGTCGGCCTCCTGCTTGAAGTCGGCAGCGAGCAGTTGCCCCGCTTCGTCGTGGCGGCCGAGTTGCATCAGCACGTCGATGGCGTCGAGACGGACGGCTTCGTCGTCAGGCGCCGCGCGGGTCGCCTCGACAAGCAGGGCGAGGGCATCCTCGAGCTGGCCGGCGGCGACGAGCGCGGCGGCTTCCTCGCGCAGGTTGCCACCTGGTTCCGCCGGCAGCGCGACGCGGTCGAGGAATTCCCTGAATCTGCCCTTCCGGCAGCGCGCCATTGAATTCATCGACCAGTTGGCCCTGGAACAGCACCTTGACGGAAGGGATGCTGCGCACGCCGAAGTGCTGGGCGATTTCCGGATTTTCGTCGGAGTTGATCTTCGCCAGCAGGAAGCGGCCCTTGTATTCCTCGGCCAGTTTCTCCAGCATCGGCTTCAGTGTCTGGCACGGGCCGCACCACGGCGCCCAGAAATCGACGACGACCGGCACCTCGAGCGAGGGCTGGACGACACGGGTCTCAAATTCCTCGAGGGAAACGTCAAAGGCAAATTCGGACATGGTAGGCGGGTGCAGAGTCGGGAGGGTGGCAGGGTCGCGGCACAGCGCGGCAAGGTCGCATTCTACCAAGGATGGCAAAGCGGACGGGTTTGGGATTCGGCCCCTTATCGGCTATCATTTTGCTTTCCCGCAGCCTGTCATTCCATGACCAAATATGTTTTCGTTACGGGTGGTGTCGTGTCCTCACTGGGCAAGGGCATCGCCGCCGCCTCGCTGGGGGCCATCCTCGAATCCCGCGGCATCAAGGTTACCCACATCAAGCTCGACCCCTACATCAACGTCGACCCGGGCACGATGAGTCCATTCCAGCATGGCGAGGTCTTCGTCACCGAGGACGGCGCCGAGACGGACCTTGACCTCGGTCACTACGAGCGCTTCACCAGCGCGAAGATGGGCAAGCGCAACAACTTCACGACCGGCCAGGTCTACGACACGGTGATTCGGAAGGAGCGGCGCGGCGAGTATCTCGGCAAGACGGTGCAGGTTATCCCGCATATCACCGACGAGATCAAGGGCAAGATCAAGGCCGGCGCCGAAGGGGCCGACGTGGCCATCGTCGAGGTCGGCGGCACGGTCGGTGACATCGAATCGCTACCCTTCCTGGAAGCCATCCGCCAGATGGGTATCGAGGAGGGCCGCAACAACGTCTGCTACATGCACCTGACCTTGCTGCCGTACATCCCGACCGCCGGCGAACTGAAGACCAAGCCGACCCAGCACTCGGTCAAGGAACTGCGCGAAATCGGTATCCAGCCGGACATCCTGCTCTGCCGCGCCGACCGCTCTATCCCGGTCGAGGAACGGCGCAAGATCGCGCTGTTCTGCAATGTGATGCCGGAAGCCGTCATCGAATGCCTGGACGCCGACTCCATCTACAAGATTCCGGCCATGCTGCACGAGCAGATGATCGACGAGATTGTCTGCCACAAGCTCGGCATTCTGGCCAGGGCAGCCGACCTGTCGGTGTGGAAACGGCTCATCGACGCGCTCGAACATCCCCAGCATGCGGTGAAGGTCGCTTTCGTCGGCAAGTATGTCAACCTGACCGAGTCCTACAAGTCGCTGATCGAGGCGCTCAAGCACGCCGGCATCCACACGCGCTGTCAGGTCGATATCGTCTATATCGATTCGGAAGACATCGAGAAGCAGGGCTGCGGCGTGCTCAAGGGGGTCAACGCCATCCTGGTCCCAGGCGGTTTCGGGCGGCGCGGTACCGAGGGCAAGATTGCCGCCATCCGTTACGCCCGTGAGAACAGGGTGCCTTACCTCGGCATCTGCCTCGGCATGCAACTGGCAGTCGTGGAATTCGCCCGCGACGTCGCCGGAATGGCCGGCGCCCACTCGACCGAGTTCGTCGCCGACACGCCGTTCCCGGTGATCGGACTGATCACCGAATGGCTGGATGCCTCCGGCAAGGTCGAGAAGCGCGGCCAGGATTCCGACCTCGGCGGCACGATGCGCCTCGGTGCGCAGGTCTGCCAGCTCGCCGAGGGCACGCTCGTGCGCAGTATCTACGGTGCGGCCGAGATCACCGAACGCCATCGCCACCGCTACGAAGTCAACAACATTCTCCTCGCCCAACTCGAAGAAAAAGGCCTGAAGGTCGCCGGCCGCGCGCCGGGCACCGACCTGTGCGAGATGGTCGAGTTGCCGGAAGATGTCCATCCGTGGTTCGTCGGCTGTCAGTTCCACCCCGAATTCACGTCCAACCCGCGCCAGGGCCATCCGCTGTTCACGTCCTACGTGAAGGCGGCGCTAAGCCATCAGCAGGCGCGCAAGCCATGAAGCTCTGCGGCTTCGAAGCCGGCCCCGAGCAGCCGCTGTTCCTGATCGCCGGCCCGTGCACGGCGGAATCGGAGCAGTTGTGCGTCGATGTGGCGGCGCACATGAAGGACGTCTGCGGTCGACTCGGAATTCCCTACATATTCAAGGCCTCCTACGACAAGGCCAACCGCAGCTCGGGCAAATCGGTGCGCGGCCCCGGTCTCGACGGCGGACTCAGGATTCTCGAAGCCGTGCGCGCCAAGGTCGGCGTGCCGGTGCTGACCGACGTGCACGACCAGGCCGATGTCGCTGTTGTCGCCAGTGTGGTCGATGTCCTGCAGACGCCGGCCTTCCTCTGCCGGCAGACCGATTTCATCCACGCCGTGGCTTCCTGCGGCAAGCCGGTCAATATCAAGAAGGGCCAGTTCCTGGCGCCGGGCGACATGAAGAATGTCGTCGACAAGGCACGCGAAGCGAATGGTGGTGCCGATAACCTGATGGTTTGCGAGCGTGGCGTGACCTTCGGCTACAACAATCTCGTGTCCGACATGCGCAGCCTCGCCATCATGCGCGAGACAGGCTGCCCGGTGGTCTTCGATGCTACCCACAGCGTGCAGTTGCCAGGCGGGCAGGGCACGACCTCCGGTGGCCAGCGCGAGTTCGTGCCGGTGCTGGCGCGGGCAGCGGTCGCCGTCGGCATTTCCGGACTGTTCATGGAAACCCATCCGTGCCCGGAAAAGGCCTGGTCGGACGGCCCCAACAGTTGGCCGCTGGCGCGCATGGAGTCGTTACTGGCAACGCTGGTGGCACTTGACCGTGCGGTCAAGGCGGCCGGCTTCGAGGAACTGAAGTGAACCGGATTTTGTTTATTATTTAGTTTAATTTAACGTTTCAATTAATTGAAAATTAAGGAAAAATATGAGCTCAATCGTTGATGTCGTTGCCCGCGAAATTCTCGATTCCCGCGGCAATCCCACCGTCGAGGCCGATGTGCTGCTGGAAAGCGGGGTCATGGGCCGTGCCGCCGTGCCGTCCGGTGCTTCGACCGGTTCGCGCGAAGCGATCGAACTGCGCGACGGCGATGCCAGCCGCTTCCTCGGCAAGGGCGTGATGCAGGCGGTCGAAAACGTCAACACCGAGATTTCCGAAGCCATCATCGGCCTCGATGCGCAGGAACAGGCGTTCATCGACCAGACCATGATCGACCTCGACGGCACCGACAACAAGTCCCGCCTCGGCGCCAACGCCATCCTCGCCGTCTCGATGGCAGTCGCCAAGGCTGCCGCCGAGGAATCCGGCCTGCCGCTCTATCGCTACTTCGGCGGCATGGGGCCGATGCAGATGCCGGTGCCGATGATGAACATCATCAACGGCGGCGAGCATGCCAACAACAGCCTCGACATCCAGGAATTCATGATCATGCCGGTCGGTGCCGCGACCTTCCGCGAGGCCCTGCGCTGTGGCGCCGAGATCTTCCATGCGCTCAAGAAGCTGCTCGACAAGAAGGGCCACTCGACCGCTGTCGGCGACGAAGGCGGCTTTGCCCCCAACCTCGGCAGCCATGCCGAAGCGCTCGAGATCATCATGCAGGCAATCGAGGCCGCCGGCTACGTGCCCGGCCAGGATGTGTTGCTGGCGCTCGACTGCGCCGCCTCCGAATTCTACAAGGACGGCAAGTACCATTTGTCCGGCGAGGGACTGCAACTGACCTCGGCCCAATTCACCGATTACCTGACCAACCTGGCCGACCAGTTCCCGATCGTCTCGATCGAGGACGGCATGTCCGAAGCCGACTGGGACGGCTGGAAGCTGCTCACCGATCGTCTTGGCGACAAGGTGCAGATCGTCGGCGACGACATTTTCGTCACCAACACCCGCATCTTCAAGGAAGGCATCAAGAAGGGCATCGCCAACTCCATCCTGATCAAGATCAATCAGATCGGCACGCTGACCGAGACCTTCGCCGCCATCGAGATGGCCAAGCGTGCCGGCTACACCGCCGTCATCTCGCATCGTTCCGGCGAAACCGAGGACAGCACGATCGCCGACATCGCCGTCGGCCTCAACGCCGGCCAGATCAAGACCGGGTCGCTGTCGCGCTCCGACCGCATCGCCAAGTACAACCAGTTGCTGCGGATCGAGGAGGATCTCGGCGACACCGCGTCCTACCCCGGCCGCGACACGTTCTACAACCTGCGCTAGATGGCGCTCGGGGAGCGTGACCTGATTATTCCAGTCAAGGCTTCCCGTTCGCTGCTCACGCCTGATCAAAAGACATGCGCTGGCTGACGGTCGCTCTCATCGCCCTCATCGCACTGCTCCAGTACCCGCTCTGGCTGGGCAAGGGCGGCTGGCTCAAGGTATGGGACTACGACCGTCAGTTGCAGCAGCAGAAGGAAGTCACGCGCAAGCTCGAAATCCGGAATGCCGGCCTCGACGCCGAGGTCCGCGACCTCAAGCAGGGCTACGATGCGATCGAGGAACGTGCCCGCTTCGACCTCGGCATGATCCGCCAGGACGAGACCTTCGTGCAGATTCCCGAAAAGGTTCCCGCGAAACCGGCAAAATAAAGACGTTGACCGCGGCAATTGCCTCCGCTAGAATCGCTCGCAGCAGTCCCCCATGCAGAGAGCGCACCAGGAGAACAATATGCTGCTCAAGGTTGGCGATGTCGCGCCTACGTTTTCGTTGCCCGACGCCGACATGGCGACGATCGACCTGGCAACGTACAAGGGCAGCCGGCACGTCGTCCTTTTTTTCTACCCGAAGGACGGCACGCCGTGCTGCATCCGCCAGGCCACCGATTTTTCCGATCACGAGGAAGAATTCGCCCGCGAGGACTGCGTGCTGTTCGGCATCAGCCGCGACGAGTGCCTCCAGCACGCGGAGTTCCGCGACAGGGAGGGCATCGGCACGGAACTGCTGTCGGACGCTGAAGGCGTGGTCTGCAAACAATACGGCGTCTGGCAGGCGCGGGAGGTGGATGGGCACAGGAAGTTCGGCATCGTCCGTTCGACCTTCGTCATCGACAAGTCGGGCGTGATCCGCCATGCCCTCTACAACATCAACTACAAGGGCCAAGCACTGAACGTGCTGCGCCTGGTCAAGGAACTCAATTCATGAACATGCAGGTTGCCAAGGATACCGTCGTCACGCTCGATTACCATGTCACCGATCCGGACGGCGAGGTAGTCGACGCAGGGCGCGAAGCGCTCGTCTATCTGCACGGCGGCTTCGACGACATCTTCCCGAAGATCGAGGAGGCCCTGCACGGCAAGAAGGTCGGCGAATCGGTG
The DNA here is from genome assembly GCA_963736845.1 of uncultured beta proteobacterium. Taxonomy (GTDB): domain Bacteria; phylum Pseudomonadota; class Gammaproteobacteria; order Burkholderiales; family Rhodocyclaceae; genus Azonexus. The sequence goes on along the minus strand of CAVTQL010000018.1, from coordinate 94,204 downwards.
CAGGTCAAGCTCCAGCCCGACGAGGCCTTCGGCGACTACGACGCGGAACTGGTCCAGATCGAGCCGCGCAAGGATTTCCCCAAGGAGCTTCAGGTCGGCATGCAGTTCGAGGGCGGGCCGGAAGAGAGCGATGACGAGGAATTCGTGATCTACCGCGTGACCGACGTCGCCGACGACAAGGTGGTGCTCGACGGCAACCATCCGCTCGCCGGCATGGCGCTGGTGTTCACCTGCACGGTGACGGCGATCCGGCCGGCCAGCGCTGAAGAAATGGAGCACGGTCACGTCCATCATCCGGACGATGACGAGGAAACCTTTCACTGAAGCCGCGGTGGCCAGGGGTGCGTTTCGAAGCGGAACAGCGTCGGTGAACCGGTGTCGATCACGGCGCGCGTCCAGCCCATGACGGGATAGCCGAAGGTCTCGACACGGGTGAAGTTGGCTAGCGGGCGCTCCCTGGGATCGTTCAGCGGATGGTCGATGCGGCTGGTGTGCGTGTCGCCATGGACGACCAGCACCTGTCCCGGGAAGGCTGCCGTTTCCTCGTAAAGGCGGTCGAGAAACTCGCGGAAGCCCCGCCTCGCAAGGCCTTGCCGGTAATACCTGAAGCCGGGGTCAGCCTGGAACAGCAGAACGATGCCGGACAGCCGCTCGCGGCGCGCCAGCGCGAAGTTCTCCGCGAGCCAGGCAAGAACGACCGGATTGCGCGCCAGGAATTCCGCGCGCGGTTCAGGTTTGTGGCCGTAGTTGTTGTCGTTGCCCGGCAGGTTGAGCGTGACGAACAGCACCGGACCGAGCCGGAAGCGGGCATGTTCGGGATAGTCCCCGGACTGGCGTTCCAGCGTCAGCTTGCGCTGCCCCAGCGAGAAGTTGTCCGGCCAGAACAGTCGACGCAGGCTGGCGAGGCGTTCGAGCGGATCGTAGGCGCCGTTCGAGACGCGCTTGCAGTCGCTCCACTCGTTGTCGCCGGGAACAAAGACGAAGGGCACGCGGCTGCCATTGAAAAGCCGGTGGCGATCCTCGAACAGGCTGTCGTCGCAGCGCGTCTTGCCGTTCTTGAAGTCCCCGACATGGGCGACGAAGTCGACGTGGCTGTCGGCGATGGCTTCGAGCATCCTCGGCAGTTCCGCGCGCTCGGCATCGGAATAGGGCGTGTCGCCGATCAGCGCGAAGCGCCAGGTTTCGGCACCGGCGAGTGTCGCCCAGGCGAGCAGGAGCGCCGCCAGCCAGCGCTTCATTTCAGCATTTTCTTCAGGGAATAGAGCGCATCCAGTGCCTCGCGCGGCGTCAGCGCATCCGGATCGAGGCCAGCCAGATGTTCCAGCAGCGGATGCGGTTCCGGTTCGGCCGGCTCGGAATGGCCCTGGGCGAAAAGGTCCGGCTGCAGCGGATCGACCGTGGCGCGCTGCTCGAATTCGCGCAACTGCTTGCGGGCGGCGCGCACGACGGCCGTCGGAATGCCGGCCAGCGCCGCAACCTGGATGCCGTAGCTCTGGTTGGCCGGACCTTCCTCGACGGCATGCAGGAAGACGATGCGGTCGTTGTGCTCGACGGCGCCGAGATGGACGTTGGCCAGTTCCCTGTACTCGTGCGCCAGCCGGGTCATCTCGAAATAGTGCGTGGCGAACAGCGTCAGGCAGCGGTTCTTGTCGATCAGGTGACGCAGGATGGCGAAGGCCAGCGCCATGCCATCAAACGTGGAGGTGCCGCGGCCGATCTCGTCCATCAGTACCAGGCTGTGCGGCGTGGCATGGTGCAGGATGGCGGCCGCCTCGGTCATCTCCACCATGAAGGTCGAGCGACCCGAGGCGAGGTCGTCGGAAGCGCCGATGCGGGTGAAGATGCGGTCGAGCGGGCCGAGCACGCAGCGGTCGGCCGGCACGTAGCTGCCGATGTGGGCGAGCAGGGCGATCAGTGCCACCTGGCGCATGTAGGTTGACTTGCCGCCCATGTTGGGGCCGGTGATCAGCAGCAGGCGGCGGTCTTCGGCGAGGCGGCAGTCGTTGGCGATGAAGCTTTCGGCGCTGCCGGCCATTTCCCCTTCGACCACCGGGTGACGGCCGCCTTCCACGGTCAACCCGATTTCCGGGGCAAATTCCGGCTTGCACCAGTTGCGCTTGAGCGCCGTGTCGGCGAAACCGGCCAGCAGGTCGAGCTGGGCGACGGCGCGGGCGATGGTCTGCAGGGTCGGCACGGCCGCCAGCAAGTCGTCGAGAATGCCTTCGTAGAGCAGCTTTTCGCGGGCCAGCGAACGTTCCTGGGCGGACAGCGCCTTGTCCTCGAAGGCCTTCAGCTCCGGCGTGATGTAGCGCTCGGCGTTCTTCAGGGTTTGCCGGCGGCGGTAGTCGTCGGGAATCTTGTCGACATTGGCGTGCGTGACCTCGATGTAGAAGCCATGCACCTTGTTGTATTCGACCCTGAGGCTGGCGATGCCGGTGCGCTCGCGTTCGCGGGCTTCCATGTTGACGAGGAAGGCGCCGCAGTTGTCGTTCAGCGAACGCAGTTCGTCGAGATCGGCATCGAAGCCGGGCGCGATGACACCGCCATCGCGCACCTGGGCGCCGGGTTCCGACGCGATCGCGCGGACCAGCAGCTCCAGCGCCGCTTGCGGGGTTTCCAGATCGGAAAAGAGCCGGGCGATCAGCGGTGCGGGGCTGTCGGCCAGCGGCGCTCGCAGGCCGTCGAGCCGGACCAGCGACTCGCGCAGGCTGGCGAGATCGCGCGGGCGGGCGTTGCGCAGCGCGATGCGGCCGGCGATACGTTCGATGTCGGCGATGCCGCGCAGGGCTTTTCTGGTCTCGCCGGCGAGCCGCCCGTAGTCTTCCAGCAAGGCTTCGACCCCGCCATGCCGGGCGGCCGGCAGGCTCGCGCTCGCGCAGCGGGTGGTGCAAGCGTGTGGCGCAGCAGGCGCGAGCCCATGCTGGTCACGCAGTTGTCGAGCAGCGAGAACAGCGTCGGCGACGGCTGGCCGCGCAGGGTTTCGGTCAGTTCCAGATTGCGCCGGGTGGCCAGGTCGAGGCCGAGATAGGCGCCCTCGATTTCCACGGTCAACCCGCGAAAATGCGGCAATTTGCCCGACTGCGTCGCCTGCGCGTATTGCAGCAGGGCGCCGGCCGCAGCGATCGCCGGCTTCAACCCCTCGGCGCCGAAACCGGCGAGCGAGGCGACTTCGAACTGGTCGCAAAGCAGGCGCCGCGCCGAGTCATGGTCGAAATGCCAGTCCGGCCGGCGGGTACGGGCGACGTCGAGTCCGAAGTTGGGCGTCCAGCTCTCCGGGTAGAGGATTTCCGCCGGGCGGATGCGTTCCAGCGTTGCCGGAATCTGCTCGGCCGGCACTTCGAGCAACACGAACTCGCCGCTGGCGAGGTTCAGCCGGGCGATGCCGGCGGTGTTGCGCAGCGTGGCCACGGCCAGCAGCCAGATGTCCTGCTTGTCGTCGATCAGCGCCGCGTCGGTCAGCGTGCCCGGCGTGACGATGCGCGCCACGGCGCGCTCGACCGGTCCCTTGCTCGTTGCCGGATCGCCGATCTGCTCGCAGATCACCGCCGATTCGCCGAGCTTGACCAGTCGCGCCAGGTAGGGCTCGAGCGAATGGAAGGGCACGCCGGCCATCCGGATCGGCACCCCGGCCGACTGGCCGCGCGTGGTCAGCGTGATGTCGAGCAGTCGCGCCGCCTTCTCGGCGTCCTCGTGGAACAGTTCGTAGAAATCGCCCATCCGGTAGAAGAGCAGCGTGTCCGGATGATTCGCCTTGAGCGCCAGGTACTGGCGCATCATCGGCGTGTGCTTGTCCAGGTCCCGCCCGGATTCGATGCTTGTGCTTTATTGTTCAACGCGTTGACCAATCTGCCGTGACTCAAGGTGAAGCCGCCGGGACAGCGGGTTAGGGAAGCGGTTGAATCGTCGCTCGCCGCCATTGTAGTGCCAGCCGAGCCGAGTTAGAACGCTCGTCAGGCGCTGGAGGGGTCAGTCCCTCACGCGGTATTCGACGAGGTGCGGGCCGCCGCGGGCGATTGCGGCCCCGACGACGGCGGCCAGCCCGGCGGGGGTGTCGCAGGCGGCGAAGCGCAGCCCGAAGGTGTTCGCCGCGGCGGCGAAATCGATGTCCTGCGGGGTTCGCCAGCCGCGGACGAACTCGGGCAGGGCGGACTGCGGCAGGTGGTCGAAAATGCCGCCGCCGCCGTTGTTGACCGCGACAATGACGGCATCGAGGCCGCCGGCCAGGGCCAGGCCGCCGAGATCGTGCTGGAGCGTCAGGTCGCCGATCAGCGCAACCAGCGGGCCGGCTACCGCGGCGATGCCGAGCGCCGTCGAGACATTGCCGTCGATGCCGCTGGCGCCGCGGTTGCCGAAAAAGCGCAGGGTCTTGCCGCCGGTGCCGGCGTAGCTGTCCAGTTGGCGGATGGCGAGCGAATTGCCGACGAAGACGGCGTGTCCATCGGGCAGCACGTCGATGAGACGGCCGATGTAACGACCGGTCGCTGCGTCCTGCGCGCCAAGCTTTCCCGCACGGCGAGGCGCGCGCGCCATGTCGGACGGCGCCGGCGCGGGATGCTGCGCGAGGAGCGCCTGGCACAGCGAGGCGGGATCCGCGCGCAGCATTCGCGTCACCCGGTGCGCCGGGTCGCTCCAGCGCGGCCAGGGATCGACGACGATGTGTTCGGCAACCGCCGCCACGTAGTCCTGCAGGTTGCGCGTGACAGGCCAGGCGCCGAAGCGCAGCACCCATTCCGGCCGATCTTCGCCGACTGCCGGAATGTCGCCCAGCCACAGGTTGTAGCGGACCAGCAGCCGCGAGCGATCGTGCGCGCCGAAGCGCAGGTTGGACAGTGGCTCGGCAAGGATCGGGCTGTCGAGCCGGGCGGCAAGCGCGGCCACCGCGTCGGGGAAGCCGGCCGCGAAAGGCTGTTCGCCGCAGACGATGACCCCGCGCCGCCCGGACAACTGCCGGGCGAGATCGCCGACCGCGTCATCGTCCGGCAGCAGGCGGGGGCGGTCGACCGCGATCGGCGCGAGCGACGGACCGACTGGCGTCTCCGTCCAGCCGGCACCAGCGGCTCGCGGAACGGCTGGTTGACATGGACCGGGCCGGGGTGGGGCCAGGTCGCCTGTTCGACCGCCCTGGCCGCCAGGCGGTGCAGCCAGGCGGGGTCGAAACCGGCGACCGGCGCGCCGGGGGCATGGCTGGCGCGGACATAGGGAGCGAACATGGCGGCCTGCTCGACGGTCTGGTTGGCGCCGCAACCATGCAGTTCCGGCGGCCGGTCGGCCGAGAACAGAAGCATCGGCACGCCAGCCAGGCTCGCCTCGACCACCGCCGGCAGCCAGTTGGCCGGCGCCGTGCCGGAGGTGGCGAGCAGCACCGCCGGCTGCCCGCTGGCGCGTGCCAGGCCAAGCGCGAAAAACGCCGCCGCACGCTCGTCGACCGCGACATGGCAGGTGAAACCGTCCTGGCGGAGCAGAGCCAGCGCCAGCGGCGTCGAGCGGGAACCGGGGGAGATCACCGCGTCGCGCACACCGGCGGCATGCAGGCCGGCGACCAGCGCCTGCGACCAGAGGAAATTCAGCGTGGCGGTATCGTTCATCGGCGTCGGTAACGCCTGCATGGGGTGGTCGGGTTCGACGGCATGTGCGTCCGCCGTCAGCCGGCCCGGTCCTGGCCGAGTACGGGCAGCGTCAGCCGGTAGCGGATGGCGGCGAGGCGCAGCGCGAGGACGATCGCCATACCCGCCCAGGCGGCGACGACCGCCGACACGCCGGCCTCCTGCAGGCCGATCGTCGCCAGCGCGCCGGCCCAGGCGGCGGAGGCGTAGAGTTCGCCCTTGAGGAAGACCAGCGGCACGTCGTTGCACAGGATGTCGCGCAGCACACCGCCGACGACGCCGGTAATGACACCCATCAGGCTGGCGACCAGCCAAGGCGTATGCCATTGCAGTGCGACCTGCGTGCCGACGACGGTGAACAGCGCCAGGCCGACGGCGTCGGGGATCAGGAACAGGCGGGGCGGAATGCTGATGGCGCGCGCGACGAAGAAGGTCGCCAGGCCGGTGCCGAGGGCGGCGACCAGATAGCTCTGGTCGACCACCCAGAACACGTTGCGGTCGAGCAACAGGTCACGCACGGTGCCCCCGCCGAGCGCTGTCGCGACGGCGACCAGCAGGGCGCCGATCAGGTCCATCTGCTTGCGGCCTGAATCGAGGACGCCTGTCAGCGCGTTCACCGCCACGGCGGCGAGGCTCACCCAGTGGATCAGGGCGTCGGTAGCCACCTTAGCGCTGACGTTCCTTCATCGCCCGCTGCACCTCGCGCTTGGCGTCCTTCTCCTGCTCGTCGTCGCGCTTGTCGTGCTGCTTCTTGCCGCGGGCGAGGCCGACCTCCAGCTTGATGCGGCCGCGGACGTAGTGCAGGTCGAGCGGCAGCAGCGCGTAGCCGGCGCGCTCCACCTTGCCGATCAGCTTCATGATCTCGTGCTCGTGCAGCAACAGCTTGCGCGTCCGTGTCGGGTCGGGCTCGACGTGCGTCGAGGCGGTCGGCAGCGGCGTGATGTGCATGCCGATCAGGTAGATCTCGCCGTTCCTGATGATGACGTAGGATTCCTTGATGTTCATCCGGCCGGCGCGGATCGCCTTGACCTCCCATCCCTGGAGCGCGATGCCCGCTTCGTAGCGCTCCTCGACGAAGTAATCGTGGAAGGCTTTTTTGTTGACCGTGATGCTCATGCCGCCGCCGATCCTATAAAATCCGGCCATTTTACAGGATACGGGAGCGCTCCCACGGCATGGCCCTGGTCGAAAAATCCGTGCTGATCGAGGAATCGGCTGCCCGCATGTTCGCACTGGTGGATCGGTGCGAGGATTACCCGGCCTTCCTCCCGTGGTGCAGCCAGACCGAGGTCAAGTACCGCGATCCGCAGAAGACCGTGGCGACGCTGCATATCAGTTACCGCAGCGTGAAGTCCTGCTTCACCACCGAGAACGACAAGGAATTCCCGCATTCGATGAAGATCAACCTGGTCGATGGCCCGTTCCGGCGTCTCGAAGGGTACTGGCACTTCCGGGCGCTGGCCGAGCACGCGTGCAAGATCGAGTTCCAGTTGCACTACGATTTTTCCAGCAGGGTCTTCGAAAAGGTGATCGGCCCGGTCTTCAGCCATATCGCCAACACCTTCGTCGATGCCTTCGTGCGCCGGGCGGCGCAACTCCATGGAACGGGCAATGGCTGAAATGCTGAAGGTCGAGGTCTGCTACGCACTGCCGGAGAAGCAGGTCATGATTCCCGTCAGCCTGCCGGAGGGGGCGACGCTGCTGCAGGCCGTCGAAGCCTCGGGGATCCTCGAGAAGTATTCCGAGATCGATCCGGCGAAGAACAAGTTCGGAATCTACGCCAAGCTGTCCAGGCCGGACACGCCGCTGCGCGACCGCGACCGCGTCGAAATCTACCGGCCGCTGATCGCCGATCCGAAGGAAGTCCGCAAGCAGCGCGCGGCGGAGGGCAAGGTCATGAAAAAGGGCGCCGGGGATGCCGACGCCCAGGAAGGGTGACAGCGGTTGCTGTCGCGCCTAGTTGCAGGACTCGGCGATGACCTTGCGGGCGCGCTCGATCTCCTCGGCGCGCTGCGCATCCTCCAGGACGATTTCGCCACCCTTGCCATCCGGCAGGGCCATGCGACGTCCTGATTCCAGCGCCGCCAGCTGACCGCGTGCCCGCTCGCAGTTTTCCCGCTTCTGCGTCGCGGCAGCCGCGTCCTTGGCTTCCTTGTCGGCCTTCTCGCGCGCTTCCTGCTGGCGCTTCTTGAATTCCATGTCCTTTTCGGCCGTTGTCTTGGGTCCGTCGGCCGGCTTCGCATCGTCGCCGATGGAAGGCGGTGGCGCCGTGCCGATCGCCCGCTTGTCACGGACCGATGCCGGTGGCGGCGTGTCGGAGATGACCGTGCGCCCGCTGCTGTCCTTCCACTGGTAGGTCTGGGCGGAAACGGTGGTGATGGTCGCGGTCAACGCGATGAGCAGGACGGTAATCAGGGTGCGGTTCATGGTCAGTCCAGAGTGCTTGGCGATTTCTGTATAATACGTTTTTGTGACCTTGGATCAAAGGCCATGCGCATTTTGCAAAAAGCCCTGACGTTCGACGACGTCCTGCTCGTCCCCGCCCATTCGCAGATCCTGCCCCGCGATGTCAGCCTCGCCACCCGCCTGACGCGCAACATCACCCTCAATCTGCCCTTGCTTTCGGCCGCCATGGATACCGTTACCGAGGGTCGCCTGGCGATCGCGCTGGCGCAGGAAGGCGGCATCGGCATCATCCACAAGAACCTGTCGCCCCGGGCACAGGCTGCCGAGGTGGCCAAGGTCAAGCGCTTCGAATCGGGCATCCTGCAGCGACCCGATCACCATCCCGCCGACGATGACCGTGCGCGATGTGCTGGAAATTACCCGCCAGCACCGCATCTCCGGGCTGCCGGTGCTCGACGAGGCGGGCAGGGTGGTCGGTATCGTCACCAACCGCGACCTGCGCTTCGAAACCAATCTGGACCAGGCGGTCAAGGACATCATGACGCCGCGCGAGCGCCTGGTGACCGTGAACGAGGACGCCACCGTCGAGGATGCCAAGGAACTGATCCGCAAGCACCGTCTGGAGCGCGTGCTCGTCGTCAACGACGACTTCCACATGCGCGGCCTGATCACCGTCAAGGACATCCTCAAATCCACCGAGCACCCGCTCGCCAACAAGGACGCGTCCGGTCGTCTGCGCGTCGGTGCCGCGGTCGGCGTCGGTGCCGGAACCGAGGAGCGTGTCGAGATGCTGGCCGAGGCGGGAGTCGACGTGATCGTCGTCGATACGGCGCATGGCCATTCGCAGGGCGTTCTCGATCGCGTCAGGTGGGTCAAGAAGCATTTTCCGCAGATCGAGGTCATCGGCGGCAACATCGCCACCGGCGATGCGGCGCGGGCGCTGGTCGACTGCGGTGCCGATGCGGTCAAGGTCGGCATCGGCCCGGGCTCCATCTGCACCACGCGCATCGTCGCCGGCGTCGGCGTGCCGCAGATCACGGCCATCCAGAATGTCTCCGACGCCCTCAAGGGCAGCGGCGTGCCGATGATCGCCGACGGCGGCATCCGTTACTCCGGCGACATCGCCAAGGCGATCGCCGCCGGCGCCGATACGGTGATGCTCGGCGGGCTGTTCGCCGGCACCGAGGAGGCGCCGGGCGAGGTCGAACTGTTCCAGGGCCGTTCCTACAAGTCCTACCGCGGCATGGGTTCGCTGGGCGCCATGCAGGCCGGTTCCTCCGACCGCTACTTCCAGGAAGCGACCGCCAATGTCGACAAGTTCGTGCCCGAAGGCATCGAGGGCCGCGTTCCCTACAAGGGATCGGTTCTGGCCGTGATCCATCAGCTGATCGGCGGCCTGCGTTCGTCGATGGGCTATCTTGGCTGCGCTTCCATCCCGCAAATGCACGACCAGGCCTGTTTCGTCGAAATCACCTCCGCCGGCGTCCGCGAATCGCATGTCCACGACGTCCAGATCACCAAGGAAGCGCCGAACTACCACGTTGACTGACCGACCCCGTTGCCCAGAGGGCGGCTCCGGCCGCCCTTGTTGATTCAAGGCTTTGCAGATGGCTCACCAGAAAATCCTCATCCTCGATTTCGGCTCCCAGGTTACCCAGTTGATCGCCCGCCGCGTGCGCGAGCAGCAGGTGTATTGCGAACTCCATCCGTTTGACGTCTCCGACGATTTCATCCGCAGCTTCGACCCGCAGGGAATCATTCTCTCCGGTGGCCCGAACTCGGTCTATGAGGCCCAGGAATGGACGGCGCCGCAGGTCGTTTTCGAGCTGGGCGTGCCGGTGCTCGGCATCTGCTACGGCATGCAGACCATGGCGCAGCAACTGGGCGGCAAGGTCGAAAGCTCCGGCAAGCGCGAGTTCGGCTATGCCGAGGTGCGCGCCCGCGGCCATTCGAAGCTGTTCAACGGCATCCAGGACCGCGACGAACGCCGAAGGCCACGGCCTGCTCGAAGTCTGGATGAGCCATGGCGACAAGGTCAGCGAACTGCCGGCCGGCTTCAAGGTCATCGGCAGCAGCGAATCGTGCCCGATCGCGGCGATGGCCGACGAGGAGCGCGGCTTCTACGCCGTCCAGTTCCACCCGGAAGTCACGCACACGCTCAAGGGCAAGGAAATGATCGCCCGCTTCGTGCATGACATCTGCGGCTGCGGCCGCGACTGGAACATGCCCGATTACGTCAATGAGGCCATCGCCAGGGTTCGCGCCCAGGTCGGCAGCGACGAAGTCATCCTCGGCCTGTCCGGCGGCGTCGATTCGTCGGTGGTCGCGGCACTGCTGCACAAGGCCATCGGCGACCAGCTCACCTGCGTCTTCGTCGACAACGGCCTGCTGCGCCTCAACGAAGGCGAGCAGGTCATGGAGACCTTCGCCCGCAACCTCGGCGTCAAGGTCATCCACGTCGATGCCAGCGAGCAGTTCATGGGCCACCTGAAGGGCGTTGCCGACCCCGAAGCAGAAGCGCAAGATCATCGGCCGCGAGTTCGTCGAGGTCTTCCAGGCCGAGGCGAAAAAGCTGCCGAATGCCAAATGGCTGGCGCAGGGCACGATCTACCCGGACGTGATCGAGTCGGCCGGCGCCAAGACCGGCAAGGCGCACGCCATCAAGAGCCACCACAATGTCGGTGGCCTGCCGGAGACACTGCAACCTGAAGCTGCTCGAACCGCTGCGCGAACTGTTCAAGGACGAAGTCCGCGAACTGGGCATCGCGCTTGGTCTGCCGCACGAGATGGTCTATCGCCACCCGTTCCCCGGGCCCGGCCTCGGCGTGCGCATCCTCGGCGAAGTCAGAAAGGAATTCGCCGACCTGCTGCGCCGTGCCGACGCCATCTTCATCGACGAACTGCGCGCCGCCGACTGGTACGACAAGACCAGCCAGGCCTTCGCCGTATTCCTGCCGGTCAAGAGCGTCGGCGTGATGGGCGACGGCCGCACCTACGAATACGTCGTCGCGCTGCGTGCCGTGCAGACGCAGGACTTCATGACCGCCCACTGGGCCGAACTGCCCCATGCGCTGCTCGGCCGGGTCAGCAACCGCATCATCAACGAAGTGCGCGGCATCAACCGCGTCGTCTACGACATCTCCGGCAAGCCGCCGGCGACGATCGAGTGGGAATAAGCGGCTATTCCGTCATGCTCGGCGACGAGTACTTCATGCGCGAGGCGATCTCGCTCGCGCGGGCTGCTGAATGTCTCGGCGAGGTGCCCGTCGGCGCGGTTGTCGTCCGGGATGGCGAGATTGTCGGGCGCGGTTTCAACAGCCCGATAGGCGAAAGCGATCCGACGGCCCATGCGGAAATTGCCGCCCTGCGGGATGCCGGTCGCACCGTTGGCAACTACCGCCTGCCGGGGTGTGAACTGTTCGTCACGCTGGAACCCTGCGCGATGTGCGCCGGCGCCATCCTGCATGCACGCATCGCCCGCGTCATTTACGGCGCCCGCGACCCGAAGACCGGCGTGCATGGCAGCATCGTCGACCTCTTCGCGGTCGAGCGCCTCAACCACCACACGACGGTGATTGGCGGCATTCTCGCCGACGAATGCGGCGCCGTGCTGTCGGATTTCTTCGCCGACCGCCGACGGGCGCGGCCGGAATGAAGATCGCCGTCTCGGTTGCCAGCCAGCGCCTGACGCTGTCCGACGACGACGGCCGGATCCTGCGCGAATATCCGGTATCGACCGGCAAGGCGGGGGTCGGGGAAGAGTCCGGCAGTTTCCGGACACCGCGCGGGCGCCACCTGATCCGCGCGAAGATCGGCGGCGGCGCGCCGGAGAACACCATTTTCGTCCGCCGGCGGCCGACCGGCGAAACGTGGTCGGTGGAATTCGACAGCGAGCATCCCGGGCGCGACTGGATCCTGACGCGCATTCTCTGGTTGTCCGGCTGCGAGCCGGGGCGCAACCGGCTCGGGTCGGTCGACACGATGCGCCGCTACATCTACATCCACGGCTCGCCCGATCCGGTGCCGATGGGCGAACCGGGCTCGCACGGCTGCATCCGCATGCGCAACGCGGACATCGTCGAACTTTTCGACCTGGTGCCGCCCTATACGGCCGTTGACATCACCGAGGACTGAAGCGGCACGCCTGCCGGGCCGAAGCTGCGCTCCTCGAAGTCGATGTCGCCGGTGCTGCCGACGGTAACGACGGTCGAGGCACGCGTACCGTAGTCGGCGGAACGGACGAATATCGCCGACAGCAGTCGCTCCCATTCGAGCGGGACGCCGGTGGCGGGCAGTTCGTCGTCGCCGACGATCTCGTCGTCGGCGAGGAGCGAAAAGAGTGCGGCACGCGCCGGCAGCGCTGCGATCGCGCCGGCGGCACGCTGGCGCGCGCTGACCAGCTTGGGCCAAGGGCTGTCGAGCAGATGGTTCGACAATCCGTAGATCCCCGGCACGAGTTCTGCGGGCGCGGCGCCCCGGTTGCTCGCGTAGCACAGCGAATCGCCATCGCTGACCAGCAGGTTGAAGCCGGCATAGCCGGCCATGTCGATTCCGGCGACGTAATCGGCGGCGCTGCGGGTGCCCGTCAGGAAGGCTCGCGTCAGCTGGCCGCGCGAGTGACGCCCGGGCGCGAGCGCCGGATTCGCGGACATTGGTTACCGCGGCAAAGCGGCCGGCGCGGGTAATCCCCAGCCAGGTTCCCCCGGCTTCGAGATCGCGCCCGCCGAGCACGTCGGGTGCGTCAGGCCAGAAGCCGGCAAAGGCGGTCGGGCGCCGGTAGAACTCGTCGCGGTTGGCGGCGACGACCAACGGGTAGTCCGGATGAACCCGCCAGCCGACGACGATCAGGCACATTTTCGGCTTGTTTCAGGGGTTGACCGCAACTGCCTCGACCCGCGGGCCGTCGCGCGAGCCGAGACGGACGTTGCCGGCGAAATTCGACTGCACGACCGCCAGGCCTTCGTAGCCGCCGGCAGGCGAGGGTGCGCCGCTGACGACCGTGCCGCACGCACTGGTCCGGGTTGTCCGGGGAATGCAGGTCGGTTCCCGCGACCAGCGTCTGGTCGCTGCGGACGCGGTAAAGGTGACGTTTGACCTTGCCCAAGATACTGCGTGCGGGCGACGACTTCCTGGCCGGGATAGCAGCCCTTGTGGAAGCTGACGCCGCCGATCTTCTCGAAATCGGCCATCTGGGGAACGAATTCCTCCTTGGTCGCCGCCGTCACCAGCGGGAAGCCGGCCTGCACGTCGAGCCAGCGCCAGGCCGGCACCCCGGCCGGGCGCGCCTTCAGCGACAGCCTATGCCACAGTTCGGCGACGTCCTGCGGCGCGACGGCGAGCACGTAGCGCCCGGCGTCGAGCGCGAGGACCTGCGCCGTGTCGCCGGCGGCGACGGTCATCGCCGCGGCCGGGCAGGGCAGTCCGGCATCGGCCAGTGCTTCCGCCGCCTGCGGTCCGGCAAGTCCGAGCAGCACACGGGTCGCGCTCAGCGAGGAAAGCCTGACCCGCGAACGCAGGGTGAACATCTGCAGTCGTTTCAGCGTCGCGGCCTCGAGATCGGTGGCCAGCGCCAGCTGGTAGGCATCATCGGCCGGCCAGACGAGAAAGCTTGCCTGCATCCTTCCCTTGGCCGTGCACCAGGCGGAATGCTGGATCTGGCCGGACGCAAGGTGGTTGATGTCGCTGGTGAACTGGTTGTGCAGGAAGACCCGCGCATCCTCGCCGGCCACTTCGATCAGGCCGAGGTGGGTCAGGGGCACCAGGATGGTCCGGCTGCGTGCCGCCTGCAGTTCGCCGGCCGCGTCGCCGAAGTTGAGGATTTCGTCGCTGTCGCCGTCGAAGACGGCCTCGGCGGATTCCAGAAAGCTGCGCCAGTCGGGGTTCATCGGGGCTCCTTTGGGGTTTGCGATATTATATCGCCCGTTCAATACTGCTCGTGCCTTCAAGGCATGACCCTTCCACCAGGCTGCTAGTTCCCGTGCGCACGCTTCTCAAGATTCTCCTGTTTACCGGTGTCCTGCTCGCGGCACTGGGCGGGGCCGCGTTCTGGTGGATCCAGGCGCCGCTCGAAACGCGCGAGCCGACCGTTGACTTCCGCATCGTTCCCGGCAGCAGCCTGCGCGCGGCGGCGGCCCAGATGCGCGAAGCGGGCATCGCCATCAACCCCGACCTGCTGGCGCTTCTCGCCCGCTGGCAGGGCGTCGCCACGGCAATCAAGGCAGGCAGCTACTCGGTCAAGCGGGGGGTGACGCCGGAGCAACTGCTCGCCAAGCTGGCGCGCGGCGACATGACGCAGGGCGAACTGGCGCTGATCGAGGGGTGGACTTTCCGCCAGTGGCGGGCGCGCCTCGACCAACATCCCGACCTCAGGCACGACACCGTCGGGCTGGCCGAAGCGGAGATCGCCGCTCGCCTCGGCATCGCCGGCGAGCCCCTGGAGGGATGGCTGTTTCCCGATACCTATCTCTTCGACAAGCAGTCGAGCGATCTCGAACTGCTCGCCCGCGCCCGCCGGGCGATGCAGAAACGGCTCGACGCTTCCTGGCCGGAGCGGGCCGCCGGCCTTCCCTACCGGACACCCTACGACGCCCTGATCATGGCTTCGATCGTCGAAAAGGAAACCGGCCGCGGCAGCGACCGGCCGCTGGTGGCGGCGGTCTTTGTCAACCGGCTGCGCCTCGGCATGCCGCTGCAGACCGACCCGACGGTGATCTACGGGCTCGGCGAGCGTTTCGACGGCAACCTGCGCAAGCGCGACCTGCAGGGCGACACCCCGTACAATACCTATCTGCGCGGCGGCTTGCCGCCGACGCCGATCGCGATGCCGGGAATGGCGTCGATCCAGGCGGCACTGCACCCGGCGGACAGCGATGCGCTCTATTTCGTCGCGCGCGGCGACGGCAGCAGCCAGTTTTCCAGGACGCTGGACGAACACAACAAGGCGGTCAACAAGTACCAGAGGGGTGGCAAGTGAGAGGAAAGTTCATCACCTTCGAGGGCATCGACGGCGCCGGCAAGAGCAGCCATGTCGAATGGCTGGCAGGTCGCTTGCGCGCGCAGGGACGGGTCGTCCATGTGACGCGCGAACCGGGCGGCACCGAACTCGGCGAGAAGCTGCGCGAACTGCTGCTTGGCACGCCGATGCACCTTGAAACCGAGACCCTGCTGATGTTCGCCGCCCGCCGCGAACACTTGGCGCAACTGATCGAACCGGCGCTGGTGCGCGGCGAATGGGTCGTCTGCGACCGTTTCAGCGACGCCACCTACGCCTACCAGGGAGGCGGGCGCGGCCTCGACCGCGCCAAGTTCCAGCAGCTCGAACATTGGGTGCATGGCGATCTCCAGCCCGACCTGACGCTGCTCTTCGACCTGCCACTCGATGTCGCGCGCGAGCGGATCGTCCTCGCCAATCGCGTTCTCGATCGCTTCGAGCAGGAAAGGGTCGATTTCCACGAGCGGGTGCGACAGGCCTACCTCGAGCGCGCCCATGCCGCGCCGTCGAGAATCCACGTGGTCGACGCGCAGAAAGGCATGGCAGAAATTCAGGTGGCACTCGAACAAATTGTCGCAAGTCTCTGTTGATGAACGTCATTGACCTGCACCATTCCGTCTGGCTTGACCTCCAGTCACGGCGTGCGCGTCTGCCGCATGCGCTGCTCCTGACCGGGCAGCGCGGCCTCGGCAAGTTCGCTCTTGCCCAGGAGTTCGCTGCCGGGCTGCTGTGCGAACGGCCATTGGCGAACGGCGCCGCCTGTGGCAAGTGCCTCGCCTGCAACTGGATGGGGCAGGGTAACCACCCGGATTTCCGGCTGTTGCAACCGCTGGCGCTGGCTGGGGAAACGGAGACAGACGAAGGCAGGAAGAAGGGCGGCCAGCAGATCACGATCGACCAGGTACGCGGTCTGGACGAGTTCCTCAATGTTGGCACGCACCGCGCCGGCCTGCGCATCATCCTCGTCAATCCGGCTGAAGCGATGAACCGCAGTACCGCCAACGCACTTCTTAAATCACTTGAAGAACCCTGTTCATGGACCTTGTTTTTGCTTGTTTCAAGTGAGCCGATACGCCTGCTGCCGACGATACGCAGCCGTTGCCAGGTGGCTGCGGTCAACGTGCCGGCAAGCGGTATTTCCGCGGCTGCCCTGGCGGCCGAGGGACTGGTCGACGCCGGCCGCTGGCTGGCACTGGCCGGCGGCTCGCCGGGTCTCGCCATCGAACTGGCGGCTTTGGGGCAGGGCGGCTGGCTGGAAGTGCTGACACGGCGCTTGGCCGAGAAGAGGGCAATCGACCCGATCGGGCTGGCCGGCGAGATCGACAAGGCGATCAGGGAGAGCAAAGGCAAGCTCGCACTGAAATCGGTGGTCGAGGCGATGCAGAAGTGGCTGTTCGACCTGACGCTGGCCGGCAACGGGTTGCCGGTGCGCTATTTTGTGCCGCAGCAGGCTACAATCGCCGGGCTGGCTGCTATGATTCCCCCCGCGCGGCTGATCCGGGCCTACCGGACATTGACGACGCGCCGCCGGGAAGCAGAACAACCCCTGAACGCCCGCCTGTTTCTGGAGGGATTGTTTATGGACTACCGAGCCTTGTTAGGAACCTGAACGACAATGAGTGAAGCCAAACCTGCTGCAGCCCAACGCCCCAGCGTCCTTTCGCTCAACATCAATTCGAAGTCGGCGCTCTACGCGGCGTTCATGCCGCAACTGCGCAACGGCGGAATCTTCATCCCGACGACCCGCAACTACAACATCGGCGACGAAGTCTTCATGCTGCTTTCGTTGATGGACGATCCGGCCAAGCTGCCGATTGCTGGCACGGTGGTGTGGATTACTCCCGCCGGCGCGCAGAACGGCCGCGCGCAGGGGATCGGCGTCCATTTCAACAGCGACGAAAGCGGGCAGGAAGCCCGGCGCAAGATCGAGGGACTGCTCGGCGGGGTCATGCAGTCCACGCGACCGACGCATACCCTCTGAACCGGGGAATGCTGGTCGATTCCCACTGCCACCTCGACTTCCCCGATCTGGCAGCACATCTTCCCGAGATTCTCGAACGGATGCGGCAGAACGATGTCGGTTGTGCGCTCTGCATCGGCGTCAATCTTGAAGACTTTCCGAATGTGCTGGCGCTGGCCGAAGCGCATCCGCATCTTTACGCGACTGTCGGCGTCCATCCCGAGTACGCCGATGCCGATGAACCCGACGCGAAGCGACTGGTCGGATCTTGCCGCCCATCCGAAAGTCGTCGCGATCGGCGAGACCGGGCTCGACTACTACTGGCAGAAAGACTGTCCGGAGTGGCAGCGTGACCGTTTCCGCACCCACATCCGCGCCGCCCGCGCCGCCGGCAAGCCGCTGGTGGTGCACATGCGCGACGCGGCCGACGACACGCTGACCATCCTCGCGGAAGAGGGTGCCGACGCGGTCGGCGGGGTAATGCATTGTTTCACCGAGACCTGGGAGATTGCCCATCGGGCCCTGGATCTCGGCTTCTACATTTCCTTTTCGGGCATCGTCACCTTCAAGAACGCGCTGGCAATCCGGGAAGTTGCCCGCAAGGCGCCACTCGACCGCATCCTCGCCGAAACCGACGCGCCCTACCTGGCGCCGGTACCGTATCGCGGCAAGCGCAACGAACCGTCGTATGTGCGCTTCGTTGCCGACGAAATCGCTCGGCTGCGTGACCTTCCGCCGGAAACGGTCGCTGCAGCGACCACCGCCAACTTCTTCACGCTTTTCAAACACGCCCAGAGACCCTTGCAATCATGAAAAATACAGCTATCGCACTGCTGCTGGCCGCTTCTCTGCCGCTCGCATCATTCGCGGCCACCTACGACGACCTGATCAATTCCGCCAAGATGGGCGACACGCGCGATATCGCCCAGTTGATCAGCCGCGGCGCTTCGGTTGAACAGCACCGACCGCGAGGGCAACACCTTGCTGATCCTGGCGGCGCGCGACGGGCACGTGGAACTGGTCGACTACCTGATCAAGCAGCGCGCCAAGGTCAATGCGCGCAACGCCGCAGGCGATACCGCATTGCTGCTGGCGGCGTTCCGCGGCCATCTCAAGGTAGCCGAACTCCTGGTCGCGGGTGGGGCCGAGGTCAATATGCCGGACTGGACGCCGCTGATCTACGCGGCGTTCAACGGCCACCTCGAGATCGCGAAGCTTCTCGTCAAGTCGGGCGCCGATGTCAATGCAGTGAGCCGCAACGGCAGCACCGCGTTGCTCATTGCGTCACGCGGTGGCCACATCGATATCGTCAAACTGCTGCTGGCCAATCGCGCCGACCCGAACAAGGCGCTGGAGTCTGGCGCAACGGCGCTCGACGTCGCGCTAAAGGGCGAGAATACCGATATCGCCGAACTGTTGCGCAAGGCCGGTGGCAAGTCCGGCAAGTCAGTCACCATACAGATCAAATAGGGCGAGAGCGGCAGCTGGCTCATCCCGGCCTCCCGCACCACTGATTTCCGATTGCGTATAATTTGCATTATGTAAACTGGCATCGACAGGTGCCATCCCGGCGTCCAACGAGCGTGCTGCGCGCACTCCTCCGGGATTCAGTTCAGGTCTTCGCCCTTGATGTCCGGCAGGCGTACGACGGGAATGCCTTCGTCGCGCAACGCCTCGCATTCGTCTTCGCTCGCGTTGCCGCAGATCGCTCGTTCGGGCGATTCCAGGCGGTGGATTCTTCTCGCCTCAGCGGCGAATGCATCGCCGACATTCTCACTGTTGGCGAGCAACGTCTGCACGAACTGGCGGTACATCGCCATCACCTGGGTGGCGCCCGGCAGCAGCGCCACCGATGCCAGGCGCGCCTTCTCTTTGGCTGCGGCAAAAGCCTCTGCCGGCGACGAACGGTGTGCCGCGATGGCGACCGGCGATGGGACGCGGCGGACCTCCTGGCTGTCGCAACTGGGACAGTGGACGAGTCTCCTCGCCTGCTGGTCAGCGAAGTCCTCGGCGCTCCGGAACCAGCCTTCGAAGCGGTGGTCGCCGTCGCAGGAAAGGTCGAAGATGATCATCGTCTATCCGTGGTGCCCGGGACGGGGGTCGAACCCGTATAGCCAGAGGCCGAGAGATTTTAAGTCTCTTGTGTCTACCAATTCCACCACCCGGGCCAGATGCCGACAATTCCGGTCGACAGAAGCGAAAAAAGGGAAAACGGCCCGCGCTTTCCCTCGCGAATGAGTCTGGAGCGCAGAAGAGTTGAGAACTCTCGACCGCAACCTTGGCAAGGGTGCGCTCTACCAACTGGGCTACTGCCGCGCGTCCTTCTCGATGACATTTCCCCGACTCGCCGCGGGCCCAATCTGCTGCCCGGATCGCGTCAGGGATGGGCATGGATTCTATTGGAATCGGCTCCGGATGTGAAGCGCCGGCCTTTCGCGGGGCGTGTGAAGGCAATATCCCGGCATGTCGCGACGTCATGAGTGGGACTCCCGGCTCGCGCCCGAGCATGCCTACCCTGCCCTCGCTCGGCGCCTACGGCCGCGAGCTACCTACGGCGCTCCGGCTGATTCTTGCCCTGTGAAACAGTCGACCGCGGCAGGGGCTCCGGGAACCCGAATCCGCGCCCGTCAGCCCGGATAGCCGCGGTGCCAGTCCGCGTGCCGGAGCAGGAACTCGTACAGGTTCGCGTCGGCGATTTTGGTTTCCGCATATTGCGGGATCGCCTGGAAGACGTGCGGCATCCGGTCGAATACGTCGAGCTGCACCTGCACGCCGGCGGCATGCGCCTTGGCGGCCGCGCGCGTGGAATCATCGAGCAGCATTTCCTTGGTCCCAACCTGGAAAAGCAGCGGCGGCAAAGAGGAGAAATCGCCAACCAGCGGCGACACCTGGGGGTTCATGTAGAGTTCAGGCTCGGTCAGGTACAGTTCGCCGAACCAGCGCAGCAGCCTGGTGGTGAATATCGGGTCGGCGTCTTCGTTGACGACAGCGCTGCGGCCGCTCAGCGAAAAATCAACGGCCGGCGAGAGACAGACAGCGGCTGCAGGCATCGGCAGGCCGGCATCGCGGGCACGCTGCATCGTCACGAGGGCCAGGTTGCCGCCGGCCGAGTCGCCGGCGATGACGATCTGGCGCGGATCGGCGCAATGGTCGAGAAGCCAGCGGTAGGCGGCCAGGCAGTCGTCGGCTCCGGCCGGAAACGGATGCTCCGGCGCCAGGCGGTAGCGCGGCATCAGCGCCCGGGCCCCGAGCGCGCGGCACCAGCGGGCGACCATCGCTGTCTGCATCTTCGGCAGGCGGAAGGCGAAGGCGCCGCCATGCAGGTAGAGAAAGATCCGCTCGGGACGACTTTGCGGAACATCCAGCCATTCGACGGCAACCTGGTCGCACTGCCGGCTGGTGATGTTCACATCCTGCTCGACCTTGCCCAGGCGGGAGTCCAGCGTCGCCGTGATCCGTCGCATCGCCTCGACGCTGACGCGGCTCGGGTTGATCCGCTTGATCGTCATGCGCAGCAGCAGTTCGACTGCAGCGACCACCGGCTTCTCCAACTGCCGTTCGATGAAGCGGAAGTACGGCGGCTGGACCACTAGTGGCGCGAATGAATCCCCCATTCAATTTCCCCGTGAGCGTGAAAGCTGGACCGCCTCAGGCCGCCGCTTCGTTCTTGGTGGTTGCTGCTGCCACGGCTGCCTTGCGGGGCTTGCGGGCGGCGGCCCGCTTCGGCGCGGATGCCCCGATTGCAGCTGGCTCGGAAGCAGGCGACGACGCGGCCAGCGGCTTGGGGGTGCTCGTCCGGCGCCGCTTCGGTGCGGGTGCAACGGATTCGGGCGGTACCTCCGGTTCCGTCTTGGGCTTCGCCGGCCGGGCACGTGTCGCTGGCACCTTGGTGGCAGCCGGCGCAACGCTTGCCGCCGCAGCCGCCAGTTCGTCGAAGCTTTCCTTCAGGCACTCGGCGAAGAAGGCGGGATCCGGCATCATCGTGCGGCAACTGACAAAGCAGACCCAGAACGTGCCGTGATAGCTGACCCCCGTCACGTTGAGCCCCAGTCCCGAGTAGATTGCCGAGACCGGCAGGAACATCTGCATCCTGGCTCCCGCCATGTAAAGCGGCACACTCGGACCACGGACATTCGACACGGTCACGTTGGCGAGCGACAGCAGGCCGCGGGTGCAACAGCAGTTCCGTCAGCGCCGCCGGAAGGATGTTGAGTAGCCTGGCCGCCAGGTCCTTGCCGAGCGCAGCACTCACCGCCTTGCTCTTGGCGCTGCTGCGCCGCACCGCCTGGAGACGTTGCAACGGATCGGCTATGTGGGAAGCCAGCGGCACTCCGGTGAAGCTGACCTGATTGCTCACCTCGACATCCTTGATGTCGCCGCGTGTCGTGATTGGCACCATCGCGACGACGGACGTGTCGGGCAGTTCTCCTTTCGCCTCGAGATACCTGCGCAGTCCGCCGCCGACCGCCGCCAGGAAGATGTCGTTGAGGGTGACGTTGTCAACGGACTGGCGAATGCTGTTGAAGTCCTCCAGCGGGAAGCCGACGGCATCGACGACACGATGCGACGAGAGCGGCTCGTCGAAGCGGGTCTGCGGAACGCCCCCTCTTACGCCTTTCTTGCTGGCCCTTTCAAGGGCCTTGGCGAGCAGATCCTTGCCGGTAGCCAAGGCGCGACCGCTCGTGAGCAGTCCCTTGCCGGCGGTCACCAGGCGCGAACCGACCGTGACCATCAGTTTTGACGCATCGAGCACCTGGTGGGCCCGGTTTCCCGCCGCGCGCGCATACAGTTCGAGCGCGCTCGGCTCGCGGTCAGCGACCACCCTCGTGCTGCCCGAATCCTCGTCGGCGGCTGACACCGGCGACAGCGAATGGATGGCGCCGATCAGCTGCGCGCCCGCCTCACCGTCGATCGCGGCGTGGTGGACCTTGGTGTAGACCGCGAAGCCGCCGCGGGGGACGCCGGGAATATTGTCCAGCCCCTCGATGACGTAGGCTTCCCACAGTGGCTTGGTCATGTCCAGCGGACGGGAATGGATGCGCGCCACCTGGATCATCAACTGGCGCCAGTCGCCGGGATGTGGCAACGCGATATGGCGGATGTGATACTCGAGGTCGATCTCGGGATCCTCGATCCAGTATGGCCGGTCCAGGCCGAACGGCAGCGAGACCAGCCTGCGACGGAACAGCTTCCATTGATTCAGGCGTCCGGCAAAATGGTTCAGGATGGATTTGAGACGCACCTTTCCGTCGGGCGCCGTCAACGGGTCGTAAATGGCCAGGCAGGCTACGTGCAGATGCTCGTCCGGCCGGTCCATCGCAAGGAACAGATTGTCGACTCCCGAAAGGTGCTTCATGCCTGTCTCCCGAGCTATTGGCTGTCAGTGTTGCGTCGCGGCGGGCGACTTCCGGCGCCGCGTCGTCGCCGGTTCGCCGGCGCGGACAACGACGCCGGGGTCGATCGCGATGGCAGAATCCTCGCCCCCCGGCCCGGCAGGAAGCGAACCCGGCGCGCGCTTCCTGCCGGTTGCGGCCCGCTTGGTGGAGCCGGCCACGGCCGCGGTGGCGCGAGCCGAAACCGCCTGCCCGTGCGACAGTGCGGTTGTTCCGGCCGTCGGATGGGGCCTCCGCTCGCGCCCTGCTTCGACGGCTTCGGCCAGTGCGGCCAGATTCACAGACAGCCCACGTGCGAGCTTCTGCGGATCGGGAAGCATCTTGCGGCACGATACGATGGTGACCCACAGTTCGTCGCGGTAGCGGAAACCGGTCACGTTCAGGCCGATGCCGTCCATCACGAATCCGAGTGGATAGAAGGCCTTGAGCTGGGCGCCGGCGAGGTACATCGGATTGTCTGGGCCGCGCACCGTCGCGACGAAAGCGCTCGCGTAGTCGGTCAGGACGGCGCTGATCAGGCCGCTACTGATGCTGCTCGGCACCTGATCCGCCAAGTCCCTGACCAACGAGCGGCCGAGAACATCGGCGGTCTGCACGGAATCGGCGCGGTCGCGGCAGATCGCTTCCAGGCGTTCCCGCGGGTTGGCGATTTCCGGGTGCATCGGCAGTCGCTTGAGGCCGACATGGTTGCTCGAGTCACCGCCGGGAAGAATGTCCACGTCGGCAACCGGCACGCCGGCGGCGAACGCGGTGGGCAGCCTGTCGCCGCATTCGGCGAGGTAATCGCGGATGGCACCGCCGATGATGGCAAGGAAGACGTCGTCGAACGTCGCGCCTTCGACGCCGTCACGGATCCGCTGGATGGCGCGAACCGGCAGGCTCAAGCCCTCGACCATCCGCCGGGATGATACCGGCCCGTCGAAACGGGAATGACCGGAAGACGCAGGCCAGCCGATCTGCCCGCAGAACCCGTCCACCAGCGAAGTTTCGCGCCCGGTCAGCCGCCGGAAGAAGGATTCCAGAACCAGCGCAGCCAGTTTGGTGCCGACAGCCAGCCCGGTTCGCCAGGCGCGAATGCCGCGCGGTAGCAGGTTGCCTGCCGCCCGTGCATAGAGTTCGATCGACGTCGGCGGCGCATCGGCAACCTGATGAGAACTTGGGGCATGGTGCTCGGGCACGGCGATCATCGAGTGCATGGCGCGCATGATTTGCACGCTGGTGTCGCCGTCGACCGCGGCATGATGGAATTTTATGTAGATCGCGAAACTGCCTTCCGGGACCCCTTCGACGCGATTGAGGCCTTCGATCACGTAGGCCTGCCAGAGCGGCTTGCTGCGGTCCAGCGGCTGCGAATGGAGGCGCGCGACCTGGATGCAAAGCTGGCGCCAGTCACCCGGATCCGGGAGAGCGATATGGTGCACGTGGTACTCGAGGTCGACGGGCGACTCGTCAACCCAGTAGGGACGATCGATATTGAACGGGACGCCGACCAGGCGGCGCCGAAAAACCGGCGCGACATCGAGGCGCCGCCGCATGTGCGAGAGGATGTCGCGCAAGCGCACATGACCTCCTGCTGCGGTGGATGGATCGTAAATACCCAGCGCCGCCACATGCATGCACTGGTTGTTGCGTTCCAGCGCGAGGAAGAGTTCGTCCAGTCCGCCCAACTGTTTCATCAGGTCTGTTTCCCAATCGATTGCAAGTTGCCTGCTCCGGCCTGAAGGCGTTTTTCGGCGACGCAAAATCACCCCCAACTGCCGGCCCGGGCGCCAACACAGAGCCAGGATGCCCGACGGGCACGACAAGCCGTCCCGGCCTTGGCCAAACGATATCAAGGTTATGCCAGGCAGGACGAGAAGTGAAGCGATCCCCTAGGTGGAATCACCTAACGCGCCTCGCATCGGGGCGGCTTCCGGCGTCTTGCTGTTCCGCCTTTCCGGCATTTGCCCCGCCCTTTTGCGGGCGCGGCAAATGCAAGAACCGGCTCAGGGCCGGTTTGCAGGGTCATTTCGTCACGGGAAGTCGATTGGAGGCGCGACCCAGAGTCGAACTGGGCTGAACGGATTTGCAATCCGGTGCATAACCGCTTTGCTATCGCGCCAGACTGGAAGAATATCCTTCCAGAACAACCAAAAGGGGAAAGCCGCGCTTTCCCCTGAAAACTGGAGCGGCAGAAGAGTCTCGAACTCTCGACCTCAACCTTGGCAAGGTTGCGCTCTACCAACTGAGCTACTGCCGCCCTGAACAGAGCGCGCATTATAGGTTCTGCCGGTCAAATGTCAACGTCTCGGGTCACTCTTCCATGCTGCGCCGGGCAAGTTCCGGCCAGGCCATGCGCAGGTAGTATCCCATCGACCACAGCGTCAGCAGCGCGGCAATCCAGATGAGCCAGTTGCCCGCCGACTGCGTGTCGATTCCCCACAGCGGCACGTGATAAAAGAGCAGCGGAATGGCGAGCATCTGCGCGACCGTCTTGACCTTGCCCAACATCGAGACGGCAACGCTCCGCGCTGCGCCGATTTTGGCCATCCATTCGCGCAGCGCGGAAATCGTTATCTCGCGGCCGATGATGATGGTCGCGACGATGGCGTCGGCCCGTTCGAGTTGCACCAGCACGAGCAGCGCCGCGGCGACCATCAACTTGTCGGCGACCGGATCGAGGAAAGCGCCGAAGGCCGAAACCTGGTTCCAGCGGCGCGCCAGATAACCGTCCGCCCAGTCGGTAAACGCTGCCGCGACGAAAATTGCCGTGGCGGCAACGTCGCGTTCCTGCGGCAACAACCACGCCGCCGGCAGGTAATAGACGGCGATCAGCAACGGAATCGCGACGATTCGCAGCCAGGTGAGAAAAATCGGCAGGTTGAAAGGCATGCGGTCAGTGTAATGCAGCGTGGATCTTTTCGGCCAGTTCCCGGCTGATCCCGGGCACTTCCGCCAACTGGTCCGGGCTCGCGGCGAGAACGCCGGGCAATCCGCCAAAGCGGGCAACCAGCGCCTTGCGCCGAGCGGGTCCGATGCCGGCCAGGCTCTCCAGCGTCGACGCCTTGCGCGCTTTGCCGCGCCGGGCACGATGTCCGGTGACCGCAAAGCGGTGGGCCTCGTCGCGGATCTCCTGGATCAGGTGCAGCGCCGGGTGTTCCGCCGGCAATTGTAGCGGGTCGCGTCCGTCCGAGAAAATCAGCATTTCCAGGCCCGGCTTGCGCCCTTCGCCCTTGGCGACGCCGAGCATCGGCAGGTCGGCCAGGCCGAGGTCGGCGAGCGCGGCATGCGCGGCGGCAACCTGCCCCTTGCCGCCATCGATCAGGATCAGGTCGGGTGCCGTGCCCTCGCCTGTCGCCAGTTTGTCGTAACGTCGGCTTACCGCCTGACGCATGGCGGCATAGTCGTCGCCGGGCCGGATACCGCGGATGTTGTAGCGCCGGTAGTCCGAGCCCTTCATGCCGCCTGCGGCATATGTCACGCAGGCGGCGACAGTCGCCTCGCCTTGGGTGTGGCTGATGTCGAAGCATTCGATGCGTGCGGGCGCTTCGGGCAGCAGCAGCGCCTCCTGCAGCGCGGCAAGACGAAGCTCCTGCTGGGCGGTCGCCTGGTTGCGGGCGATTATTGCCAGGCGGGCATTCTGCATGGCCATGTTGACCCAGGCGCGCTGCAGTACCGAGCGGGGCTCGAGCAGCGGCACCGGCCGCCCCGCCAGTTCGGCCAGCACGCCGGCAGCATCGCTCCCCTCCTCCTCGGTGGGTCGCGGCTGAACGACGATCCGCGCCGGCGCCGGATGGGCCGCGTAGTGCTGGCGCAGGAAGGCGGCGATCGCGTCGGCCGGCGTCGATCCGCCGACATTGCTGGGAAACAGCGGACGGTCGCCGAGATGGCGACCGCCGCGCACCATCGCGAGGTTGACGCACAACTGTCCAGCTTCGCCGAGCGCCACGACGATATCGACGTCCTCGCCCTTGCTGCTCCAGACGAACTGCTTTTCGCGTACCTGATGCAGCGACTGGATCTGGTCCCGATAGACCGCCGCCTGCTCGAACGCCAGGCGGTCGGACGCCTCTTCCATCGCATTCGTCAGCCGCTTGGTCACCTCCTCCTGCTTGCCGAGCAGAAACATGCTTGCCAACTGGACGTCGCCCGCGTACTCCGCTGCCGCAATGCGGCCGACGCACGGCCCGCTGCAGCGCCTGATCTGGTAGAGCAGGCAGGGCCGTGACCGGTTGGCGAACACCGTGTCCTCGCAGGTGCGCAGGCGGAACATCTTCTGCAGCAGGTGGATGCCATCGCGCACCGCCCACGACGACGGGTAGGGGCCGAAGTAGTCGGCCTTGCGATCGGGATTGCCGCGAAAGAAGCCGAGCCGGGGAAAATCGTCGCGCGTGACGACGATGTAGGGATAGGACTTGTCGTCGCGGAACAGGATGTTGTAGCGCGGCGCCAGCGACTTGATCAGGTTGTTCTCGAGCAGCAGCGCCTCGGCCTCGGTGCGCGTCGGGGTCGTCTCGACGGCGGCGATCTGGCTGACCATGTGGGCGATGCGCGGGCTTGGCTGGCTCTCGCGGAAATAAGAGGCAACCCGCCGCTTCAGGTTCCTCGCCTTGCCGACGTAGAGTACTGCACCGTTGGCATCGAGCATGCGATAGACGCCTGGCAGTTCGGTCAGCGTGGCGAGGAAGGCCACGGCATCGAAGGTCGTCGCCACCGAGGCTCAGCCGAGACGGGCCCTGACCCCGGCGAAGACGGCCGCGAAGCTCTCCGGCGAGAGCCGGCCGGTGCGCCAGTTGTAGCCGCTGCAATGATAGCTGTTGACCAGCAGGCGTCCGTCCGCCAGCCAATGCTGCGCGTTGTGGCCGAAAGGATGCTCCTTCGCCCTGCCGCCGCAGGCCAGCAGTACTGCCTGATGGGCGATGGCGCCGAGGGCGACGATGGTCGTCAGGCGCGGCATGGCTGCCAGTTCCGCCTGGAGGTACCGGTTGCACTGGCGAATTTCGGCAGGCGTCGGCTTGTTGGCCGGCGGCAGGCAGCGCACCGCGTTGGTGATGCGGCAGTCGATCAATTGCAGCGCGGCGTTGGCCAGGCGTTCGCCGTCCAGCGGCTCCGCCGCGCTGGCGAATCCGAAGCGATGCAGCGTCGGGTAAAGGAGTTCGCCGGCGACGTCGCCGGTGAATGGCCGTCCGGTGCGGTTGGCACCCTTCTCGCCCGGGCCGAGGCCGACGACCAGCAGGCGGGCCGAGAGCGGGCCGAAGGCAGGCACCGGTCGCGCGTGCCAGGTCGGTTCGCGGGCGCGGATCGTCGCCAGATGACCGGCCAGGCGCGGGCATTCCGTGCAGTCCTGAGAGTCGACGAACGTGGGCATGGCGGCGATGTTAGCATGGCGGCCATGCAGCCACAGTGGGACATCTTCTGCCGGGTCATCGACAATTTTGGTGACATCGGCATCTGCTGGCGCCTCGCCCGGCAACTGGCAGTCGAACACGACCTGGCGGTACGTCTGTGGGTAGACGACATGGCCAGCCTCGCGCTGCTCTGCCCGGGCGTGGATGCCGGTCAGGACTCGCAGGTCGCCGCGGGGGTCGAGATTCGCCGCTGGCGCGACGATGTTGCGGTTGACCGCCTCGGCGACGTGATTATCGAGGCGTTCGGCTGCGGTCTGCCGCCCACCTGCCTGGACAGCATGGCGGCAAGTTCGCCACCGCCCTGCTGGATCAACCTCGAATACCTGAGCGCGGAAAGCTGGGCCGAGGGCTGCCACGGCATGGCGTCACCGCACCCTTCGCTGCCGCTGGTCAAGTATTTCTATTTTCCGGGCTTTTCACCGGCGAGCGGCGGCCTGCCGCGCGAGCGCGGCCTGCTGGCCGCTCGCGCCGCGGCGCAGCCGGCGAGGCAGTCCGAATCGAGGCTGGAGGTCAGCCTGTTCTGCTACGAGACAGCACCGGTCGGCGAGTTGCT
Source organism: uncultured beta proteobacterium (assembly GCA_963736845.1). Lineage (GTDB taxonomy): Bacteria > Pseudomonadota > Gammaproteobacteria > Burkholderiales > Rhodocyclaceae > Azonexus. The sequence continues at coordinate 65,911 of CAVTQL010000018.1, read as the reverse complement.
GGACAGCCTGGCGGCATCGCCTCGCCCTGTGACCTGCCACGTCCCGCCGGGAAAGCCGCTGGCGGCGGTCAGCGCCCATCTCGGCAGCGCCGGCCCGTGGCAGATCGGCAACCTCCGTGTCGAGCCGATCGGCTTCCTGGCGCAGGACGACTACGATCGCCTGCTCTGGCGCTGCGACATCAATTTCGTCCGCGGCGAGGATTCATTCGTCAGGGCGCAATGGGCTGGCAAGCCTTTCGTCTGGCAGCCCTACGTGCAGACGGAGGATACCCATCTGGTCAAGCTGGAGGCGTTTCTCGCACGTTACACGCCGGGCATGGACGCTGAATCGCGGTCGGCCGTGACGGCCATGTTCCACGCCTGGAATGATGGCGCCGGCGTTGCCGCCGCCTGGCCAGCGTTTCTCGCCCGGCAGCCGCAACTTGCTGAATACACCAGGGAATGGGCAGCGCGGCTGGCCGAACAGCCGGATCTCGCCTCAGGCCTCGTCAAACTTCTGTGCGTCCAAGGTATAATGCAAAGTTGTCATTTTTCAGAAACTTGGAACATCCAGAATGAAGACCGCACAGGAACTCCGCTCGGGCAACGTCATCATGGTCGGCAGCAACCCGCTCGTCGTCCAGAAGACCGAGTACAACAAGGGTGGCCGCAACGCCGCCGTCGTCAAGATGAAGCTCAAGAGTCTGCTGTCGGGAGCCGCCTCCGAAGCGGTCTACCGGGCCGACGAGAAGTTCGAGCAGGTTATCCTCGAAAAGAAGGAAGTGACCTACTCCTACTTTGCCGATCCGATGTACGTGTTCATGGACGCCGACTACAACCAGTACGAAGTCGAGGCCGAGAACATGGTCGACGCGCTCAAATACCTCGAAGACGGCCTTGCCTGCGAAGTGGTGTTCTACAACGGCAAGGCGATCTCGGTCGAACTGCCCAACAGCGTGGTCCGCGAAGTCGTCTACACCGAGCCGGCGGTCAAGGGCGACACGTCGGGCAAGGTGATGAAACCCGCCCGGCTGGCCAGCGGTTTCGAACTGCCGGTTCCCGCCTTCGTCAGCATCGGCGACAAAATCGAGATCGACACCCGCACCGACGAATACCGGAACCGCGTCAAGTAAGCGACGGTCGTTCCGGCGAGACCCGCGGGCAGCTTCGGCTGCCCGCTTCCGTTTCAGGCCGCCAGTTCCGCAAGCATGACGAGCGCCGCCCGATACCCGGGATCATCCTGCAAGGCCGCCCAGTCCAGCGCTGCCCTTGCCGGCAGCAGCGCCGCGACGCGTGCGGAGCGTACGGGATCGATCTGCGGCTGCCAGTTTCCCAGCACCTCGGCGACCGCTTCCGGCGCGTTGCAGACCAGCAACATGTCGCAGCCGGCCTGCCACGCGGCCGCGACACGGTCCAGCATGCCGCCAACGACACCGGCACCCGCCATCGACAGATCATCGGTAAAGATCACCCCGTTAAACTTTATGTCGTTTCTCAAATAATTTATCCATATATTTGAAAATACAGCCGTATTGCAGTCCACGCAATCGTAGATAACGTGCGCCGCCATGACCCCGTCGAGCGGCAGACGGCGATACGGCTCGATGTCCTCCTGGAGCGCGTCGAGGGTTCGGTCATCGACCGGCAATTCGACGTGCGAATCCGGGATGACGTAACCGTGCCCGGGGAAATGCTTGCCGCAGGAACCCATTCCGGCCTGCCGCAACCCTTCGCCGAGGGCGCCGGCCAGTGCGACGACCACAGCCGGGTCGCGGTGGAAGGCGCGGTCGCCGATCACCCGCGAAGGGCCGTAGTCGAGGTCGAGAACCGGCGTGAAGGAGTAATCGACCCCGCGTGCGCGCAACTCCGCAGCCAGCACGTAGCCGACCTGCCGCGCGGCCTGTCGGGCGCCTTCCGGGTTACGCTCCCACAGCCGGCCGAGTGTCGCCATTGGCGGCAAGCGGGTGAAGCCGTCGCGGAAGCGCTGCACCCTCCCCCCTTCGTGATCAACCGCGATCAGCAGCGCCGGATTGCGCAGGGCATGAATATCTGCGGTCAACTGCTCCAGTTGGGCCGGATTCACGTAGTTGCGCGCGAACAGGATGACGCCGCCAACAAGGGGATGGCACAGGCGTTCCCGCTCGACGTCGGTCAGTTCGGTGCCGGCGACGTCGATCATCAGCGGCCCCGGGGGCACATGCTTCATGCTTGCTCCAGAATCACGAACGCCACCGCGTACGCTGCCTCGTCGCTGATCGAAACATGCGCTGTCAGCCGCCGGTTTTGGACCAATTCCGCGAGTTGACCGTGGAAGGCGAGGTTCGGCTTGCCACGGTCGTCGTGACCGACCGAGATCGCCGGCAGTACCGCCGGCGCCCGCAGGCCAGTGCCGAGTGCCTTGACGAAGGCCTCCTTGGCGGCAAAACGCTTGGCCAGAAAACGCCCCTTGTCCGCTGCTTGCGCAAATTCAGCCAGTTCCGACGGCGCCAGCAGCCGCTCAATGGCCTTGTCGCCGTGTCGTTCCCACATTGACTGCAGCCGGGCGACGGCAGAGATATCGGTACCGACACCGTAGATCATTCGCCCCGCCCGGCCGCTTCGCGCAGCAAAGCCTTCATCTCGCGTACCGCTTCGCGCAATCCGACGAAGATGGCCCGACTGATGATGGCGTGGCCGATGTGCAACTCGCGGATACCGGGCAGACGGGCAACCGGCTGCACGTTGCTGTAATTGAGCGCGTGGCCGGCGTTGAAGCGCATGCCCAGACGGCGGACGGCCTGACCGGCCTTGCGAATCTTGTCCAGTTCGACGAGCACTGCCGGCGCTTCCGCGTCGCGTCCCCGATCATGGAAAGCATGGGCGTAGGGGCCGGTGTGAATTTCGCAAACCCGCGCCCCGATGCGCGCCGCCGCCTCGATCTGCGGCAGTTCGGCATCGATGAACACGCTGCTGACGATGCCGGCATCGCCCAGCCGGGCAACGACTTCGCACAGGCGCGCTTCCTGCGCGACCACGTCGAGCCCTCCCTCGGTAGTGATCTCGTGGCGCCCTTCCGGCACCAGCATCGCCATTTCCGGCTTTATGGCGCAGGCAATGGCGACCATCTCATCAGTCGCCGCCATCTCCAGATTGAGCTTGATCTGCGTCGCTTCCTTGAGCCGCCGCACGTCGGCATCCTGGATGTGGCGGCGATCCTCGCGCAGATGGACGGTGATACCGTCAGCACCACCGAGATGGGCCTCGACGGCAGCCCAGAGTGGATCCGGCTCGATAAGTCATCCGCGCCTGACGGATGGTGGCCACGTGGTCGATGTTGACGCCCAGTTCGATCATGGTTCCCGCAACTGTGTTGATACGGAGTCACTGCCACGCCACGGTTGGCGACGGCACAAAGGGAACGTTTTCCCAAACGATATTCTAGCCGATGACTGGCGATGGGCTGGCATCGTCGCCACTGCCACGCGCACGCCGACACGCCGCCAGGCAACCGGCGGCGGCCGTTTCTCCCGATCCGCGAGTTAGCGGCCTGCGTCCGGCGTCTTGTGCATCGCCTGGAGCAACTGGTTCAATTGCCGCGACAACTGGAGGGCTGTATCGAGACCCATGGCAACCCGGCAGGCCAGTTGCCCCCTGATTTCGTTCGGTTCGTCCTGGCCGGAGCGGGCCTGCCTGATGGCAGCGTTCATCGTTCTGGGCTCGAGAAAGCCGAAATCCACGAACACCATGCCGGGTGCGCGCTGAACCACGCTGAAATTGGAGAAAACCGGCTGCTCCGAGTGGTCGACCGGTTGCAACCGGATGCTGAGTTCCACTGAACCCCCTTCCCGCTCGTCCGCGGACGGTGCTGCATGGGACGATTCCTTCCTGGTTTCCGGCATTTCCTGATCCTCGTTAAAAGACTTCTAACTACGCCATTCCGCCCGATCGCGGCTTTTCGATTGCATTTCGCTCACCGGCAAGACGAACAGGGCCGCTGGCCGGCCGTATCACAAAAATTGCCGGGGGCTCAGAACTCGCGTCCGCTGCCTCCGGCCGTTCCGGCGGGGCACCAGCAACCACAAGGCTGCCGATGCTCTCGCCACGAGTAGCCTCTACATCAAGCCGCCAGCAACTCGGCACCCGAATGATTCGAGCTGCCAATGGCAACGATCTGCACATCCGGCAGGTCGCCCAGCGGCAGATCCCGTTCGCCGACCGCCAACGCAGCTTCCATGACATCGTGGTCGACGCCGAGCAGGTGCCCAAACTCATGCGTAACTGCCGACAGCAGATCCACCTTGTCCGGCGCGACGCCACCCAAACCGAGAGACCAGCCATGGCCCGCCGCATCGGCATCGATCGCGACATTCTTACCATCGCTACCCGCCAGCATGGCGCCTGCGAGGTCCGTGATTGTAAAGTCCGCGGCCTCCAGAAACGCCAGCTCGGCATCGCTGATTCCCTCGTTTTCCCAGTACTGGATGGCCTGGGCGATGGCATGCTCAAGTTGGGCTTCGGACACAGCAGGCGCACCGTTACCCACATCGCCGTCCAGCATCAACGGCGTCAGCGGCGGGACAGAGCCCTTGAGCGCCATCGTGATTCCACCTTCCGCGGTTTCATCGATCGTGCCGTCGTCACCCACGTCGGTGTTGAACGTGTAATTGACCGTCGGTGTCGCTGTGCCAAGGTCGGTGCCAACGACCGACCTCGTTTCATATTGCACCGAGACGACGTACAAGGAACCGACCGCATCCGGCGTGAAATTGATCGTCACGTCGCCGGAATCGGCCCCTGTTCCAGCGTGATCTGGCTGTTGTTCAACCGAACCTGCGTGTAGGTGTCTCCGGCGTCTATACCATTCCCGTCAAGATCGTTGACCTTGAACAACTTGACATCGTTCTTCGTCATCTTGAACGGGCCAACGAGCCCGCTGTCGTCACTCTGGTCGATCACGACGGTCATCGGGTCAGCGCTGGTGCCTGCATCGGCCCCGTCGACGCCCACGATCGTGTTCGACAGACCCGTGTAATAGAAGAACACACCGGGGTTGGTCTGATGAATCTGGCCGTTTCGCACCGAATACTCGATCACGCCGCCTTGCGCGGCGTAGTAATCCTCGAAGCTCATGGCCGTGCCATCGATATACTGGCCAACAGTTGTACTGGTCGGAGCGATCAGGCCGTAATCCCCTCTGCCGATATACGAACTGGTATCGCTGTCGGTGACGGGATCGTCCTGCGTCTCGCCGGCCGTGTCAACCACCGCGTCGTTGCCGTTGGTCAGCGACTTCGCGATCGTCAGCGACGGGTTGGCGGGGGAAATGGCACTCGCTGAAAGCGCGACGTCCTGCTGTCCGACGCTCACGGAGTTGTCTGTCGAATCTGTGAAGGCATCCAGGGCCGTGTGGTAGGGTGACCCCGGCACATCCGTCGCCGAATTGCCAGCACCCCAATCAGCCTGCGTACTGATGTGCCCGCCCAGGCCAGGACAACGTCGTCGGCACCGCCATCGCCCGTGTATTCGAAATAGGGTGCCAGCGATGCAGTGCTCGTTCCGTTGAGGAAATCACCAGAATACATGTAGACATCGATGGCCGAGTAGGATTGGCCACTGGCAACCTCAATCGTCGTCGCCAGTACCGAACACGTTGTCGGTACCGGCATCCCACAGGCTGTCGTCGCCGCCACCGAGGATCCCGTTCGCTCCGACCTTGTACAGCAGGTCGTCAGTGGATTGCCCGCCAAAAGCGCCGTCCAGACCCCAATGAACGAAACCGATGAAATCGATTCCGCCATAGAACGTGAAGTCACCCGTGCTGGATACACCACCGACGCTGGCCAAGCCCGCCACGTTGGGGTCAGTGGGAATCTCGACAGCCTCGACTTCAGTTGCGCCGGTCACGCCAATCAGCGGGTCAGGAGGGGTTTCGTTTCGACCGGCCGGGAAACTGGCATCGTAGGTTCCAATGTAATCGATGACATGGTCTGTCGTTGGCCCGTCGTCCTTGGTCGTATCCCAGGAGATTTTCAGCGTGTAAAAGGCTCCCGTAGTCATGTCGGCCATCACCGTCCGATAGGGAATGAAGTCGCCCTCGGCGTAGTGGGATTTTGCCTCGTTCAGATTTCCGTTCTGCCATTCGTCCGCGGCGGTCGCCGCGTCAGGAGCCTGGCCGTTTCCCCATTGATCCAGATTCGCCTGGGCTCTGTCGGTAAACATCGTCGTCGCCGACAGTTCTCCCTCCTCGAAGAGCCCATCGCCATCGGTATCCTCGAGCGCCGTCAGCGTAAGCGTCGAATCGAGCGCGCTGACCGGGACGATCCATGTCGTGTCGATCGTGCCGCCAACCGGATCTCCATCTCCGGCCGCACCATCGGTCACCTGCCAGGTGTTGATGTAGTCGTTGCCGAAGACGTCTTCCCAGGTGATGGTGTATTGGATCGTGCTGCCGCTGGTGAATTCGCTCGATGTGATATAGACGGTGCTGCCCGGTGCGTAGTCCAGCTTGTCCGTGGAAACCGTCGGTGTCTTCAGAGTGGTGCTCATGACCTTCTCCTTTATCTAGGCGATGGCAATCTCGGGATCGCGCTGGCCTCCGCCGGCAGCTTTCCACGTCAGATGGTTCGGCCAGCACGCCGCGTGATCGAACGCGGGCGCACTGGTCTCCGTGAATTGGGATCCGTTCCGCAAGACTCGCAGGCTGCCGTGCTGTGCCATGATGGTCTCCAGCTGCAATTGAACGGTGATTCGAGGCGGGCAGGCTTCAGCCCTTCGCTGAAGCCGCTTCGCACGAAGCTCGCGCCCGAACAACGACGCAATCTTATGCCGTGTATTCTGCCGCCGATCGGTCAACACGATCTGTAGGACTACTGCCCGGTCGCTGTAGGAAATTCCGCAGCCTTGTGTAAGTGTTTTCCTACAAGTGCCAGCATCACGACACGCTGGTGGGGGGCATAAGCGCAAATAAAACGATCGTCCCTGCCCGGATCCTTGTCATCGCCAGCACTGACCGGATGCATGTGCCTATTTTCAAAGGTAATATTGGCCAGTTACGGTCAAAATAGGTTAAATTTGTCATATCGGGAGAGGCCGATTGGGGATATCTTGATCAGTGGGCGTGTTTCGAGCGGCCAGGGTGCCGAAATGCCATCACTCCTGTTCCTCGGCCCCAAGGGGAATCCTCCTGGCTAATGAAGACACGAGCAGGATTGGTGCGAAATGAGCCGGAAAATTACATGAATTCGATGCCGTCACCTGATGTGCCGACTTCTATTTCCGCGATGGGCGAGTTGGCCATCGCCGGGCCAATTGCACTTGCAGCGCTCGACGCCTGGCCTGCACGGGTGTGCGTGATCGATGACCGGGGCCGGCTACTGATTGCCAATCGGGCATGGCGCGAATTGCTGCAGCAGTGTGCGCGCGAATCCCGGGAACGAAGCGGCACGGACGGTGGATGCCCGAATGGGCCGTGGTCGGTGCCCTGCTGGCCCGGGGAAACGGCGCAGGCGGTCGATCAGGCGGTGCGGGACATTCTTGCTGGACGTCGGGAGTCGTACTCCTGCGAATATGACTGTCGGCTGGGCGGTTCCGAGGGCTGGCGCCGGTTCGCAATGCAGGTTCAGCCCCTGGCGGCGGCTGGCGCCCGGATGCTCATCATGTCGCATGATGATGTCACCGAGCAGCGGTTGGCGGAAGCGGAGCACAAGACATTGGAAAGGCGCATGAAGCAGTTGGGTGCCCGCATGGAATCGATACGCGAGGAGCAGACCGCGGTGATCGCACGTGAGCTGCACGACGACTTGGGTGCGCTGCTGACGATGCTTCGGCTCGATATGGCCATTACCGCCGAGAAAGTGGTCCAGCCGAAGTGGATGCGCGTGAAGCTGGGGCAATTCGTCGAGCAGGCACAGGCGGCCCTCGCGGTTCTCAAACGGATTTCCTCGAACCTGCGACCGGCAACCTTGGACACGCTGGGCCTGATCGCCACGATTCGCTGGTATTTGAATCAGTTTTCGCAGTTGACCGGGATAGGCACCACGCTGCAATTGCCGGAATATGTGCGGCTATCGGATATTTCGAACATCGCCGTGTTCCGGGTCATTCAGGAGGCGCTGACCAACGTCGCCACGCACGCCGGTGCGACCCGGGTGGCGGTGGTCGTTTCCAAGAAGGTGCACAAGCTGGTCGTCGAAATAAGTGATGACGGCAAGGGAATAAGCGAGACAGCGAAGCGCAAACCCGACTCTTATGGCATTCTCGGCATAGGACGTGGAGTTGTTCGAGGGAACGATTGCCGAGAACATCGCGCGCTTTGGCGAGATCGAGCCTGCGAAGGTGATCGATGCCGCCGTGAAGACCGGCGTCAATCAGATGATCCTGAGTTTTCCGGAGGGTTACGACACCCCGATCGGAGTCGGCGGCAGCTATCTTTCAGGCGGTCAGCGCCAGCGGATCGCACTGGCCCGCGCGGTTTACGGGCAGCCCACGCTGGTCGTGCTGGACGAACCCAATTCGAGTCTCGACGATGCCGGTGAGGCGGCGTTGATCAGGGCGATTGGCGACCTGAAGAAGAATGGCTCCACCGTGGTGGTAATCACTCATAAGCCCAGCATCATAGCAAACGTCGAGAATTTCCTCCTGCTGCGCGACGGGCAGGTGGCCGCGTTCGGGCCTCGCGACGAGGTGTTCCACGCGCTTGCGCAGGCTGCCCCGGCGGCCCCGAGGGGTTCCCGGCCGACCATTGTGGCGGCCGCCTGAGTTCGCTGGCCGCAGGATTCGGACGACACTTTCCCACTCCCACGAATACTTCCTTCCATGCTGTCCAGACTGATCGAACGTCTCAAAAAGCGCTCCCCGACAACCGCAACCATCGAGGATGACCAGATCGATACGCTTGCACGGGCGCCGACCGACAGCCGTCGGCCGGCCGCCTTCGGCATGCTGATTCTTGGCGTGGGACTGCTGCTGTTCGTCCTGTGGGCCTTTCTTGCCCCGCTGGACGAGGGTGTTCCGGCTCCCGGAGTGATTACCGTCGAGTCGAAGCGAAAAGTCGTGCAGCACCTGACTGGCGGCATCATCAAACAGGTTCTGGTCAAAGAGGCTCAGCAGGTCAAGGCCGGCGAGCCACTCGTCCTTCTCGACGACACCCTCGCCAAGGCGAATTTCGATGCCACCCGTAAGCAGTACTACTCGCTACAGGCCCAGGTCAACCGCCTGCAGGCTGAAGTTGTCAGGGCCGATGGCATTTCCTTCTCCCCTGCCCTGACCGACGCCGAGGGCGACTCCTTTGCCATCGAGTGCATGATCAATCAGCAAAAGCTTTTCGAGACGCGCCGGATTGCATTGCAGGGCGAGGAAGCGATTCTCTCCGCCTCGGTGCGGAGTAACGAGGAGCAGATCAGGGGGTTGCAGGCTCAGGCACGTGGCAAGAGGGAACAACTCAAGCTCGTCAACGAACAACTCGAAGGTTCGCGCCAACTGGCCAAAGAAGGGTACCTTGCGCGCAATCGCTGGTTCGAGGATGAACGCTTGGCTGCCGATCTGGCAGCCAGTGCTACCGAGCTCGAATCCTCCGTCCTTCGCGCCAGAAGCATGACGATCGAAGCAAGGCAGCGACTGGCGCAATTGCAGCGCGATTTCCAGCAACAGGTCGAGACCCAGTTGTCGGAAAGCAGCCGTGAAGCCATGACGGCGGCTGAACGTTTCCGCTCGGCGCGCGAAGAGTTTCAGCGGACCGTCATCCGCGCGCCGGCCGACGGATTCGTCAATGGCCTTACAGCACTTACCGAGGGTAGCGTCGTCACGGCAGCCGGGCGCCTGATGGATATCGTTCCCAAGAACGAGTCGCTGATCCTCGAGGTCAGGATCGATCCCAATTTGATCGATCGCGTGCGTCCGGGCATGGCCGTCGCCATCAATCTGAGCGCCTTCACCGATGACCCCGGGCTCGTGCTTGACGGAACGCTCGACACCGTCTCTCCTGACTTGATTTCCGCCAGCAATCCTGACATTCCCCCGCATTACCTGGGCCAGGTGCGGGTGACTCGCGAAGGTCTGAAAAAGCTGGGGTCGCGCGCGCTACAACCCGGCATGCCGGTCCAGGTGACGATCAAGACGGGTGAGCGTACATTGATCCAATATTTGCTGAAGCCCCTGCTCAGGCGCTTGGGCGCTTCGATGAAGGAAGCCTGATGAACAATCGGCACTACCTCAAAACCTCTTGCCTTGTGGCGATGCTGTCCGCTTTCGCCGCCATGCCGGCCGCTGCCGTCAGTCTGACGGAGGCCTACCAGGCGGCGGTAGCTTACGATGCCGATTTCCTGGCCGCCAAGGCGGCGAATGAAGAAGTTCGGGAAGGAGTTCCCGTAGCCTGGGCGCCTCTGCTGCCCCAACTGAACTATTTGTGGCAACAAAACCGGGCGAACACCAGCGTCAGCTACGACGATCCCACCCGATTTCAGAGGGATCAGGACTACGGCTATTACGATAGCGGCTCGTCTGTCTGGAACTTTCGCCAGGCGCTGTTCCGCAAGCCAGCTTGGGATGCGGTGGATGTCGCCAAGTTCCAGGCGCGCGCCGCGGACGCGACATTTGTCAAGGAAGATCAGAAGACCGGGCTACGGGCCGCTTCGTCGTACCTCGAGGTTCTGGCCGCAAGAGCTTCTGTGACGCTGGCGCAAAACCACACCAAGTCCATGGAGGCGTGGCTCGCGCTGGCGGAAGAGTCCTTCAAGGCAGGTCGCGGCACGCGAACCGACATTGAGGACGCCAGGTCGCGACTCGACATGTCCAGAGCAAAGGTAACCGAGGCGATGATGAACCTGTCGGTTGCCACGCGCAACTTTCAGGTCGTTACCGGCATGGCGGCAGAGAGCATTCCGGACCTGGATCCCCGTCGGCTCGATCCCCATCGGATGGTGATCAAGAACTCCGAGGATTGGTTGCAGCGAATCACCGAGAACAATCCAGACATCCAGTCCCTGCGAATGCAACTGAAGGCGGCGCGATCCTATGTCGCGCAGATGCGCAGCGGACATTTGCCGACGGTGAACTTCGTCGCCACGCACAGGAAAAGCGATAGCGAATACGACACCTCGATCGGGCAGGATTACACGACGAAATATGTCGGCTTGCAGGTCACTGTTCCCATTCTCAGCGGTGGCGGGGTATTGGCCCTGACCAGGCAGGCCGAGGCGAAGGAGGAAAAAATCCACCAGTCGCTGGTATCGACCCGCCGCAAGGTGTTGTCGGAGGCGGGCAGACTCTATCAGGCATGCTCCAGGGGAGTCGAACTCGTCCAGGCGCTGAATCAGGCAGTGATATCGAGCGAACAGGCGGTCGTGCGGCGAAAAAAAGGGGGTACAAGCCGGCACGCGGACTTTCGTCGATGCCCTCGATGCCGAGCGTCGCATGTACGAATCCATGCGTGACCAGGCCATCGCAGCGTACTCCCTGGCCAACAATCGCCTGATGTTTCTTGCACTGGCCGCGGCGATCGATCTGGAAGCCATTGAGACAGTCAGCGCCTGGCTGTCAACTGCGAGTCGCTGACCTGCCGGCGCCGTTTCTTGGTGGCTTTGCGCGTTGCCTGAACGGCAACGGAATTCGTCTGCAGTCGTGTCACCGGCTGGATTTGCAGCGGCTCGTCGGTCAACCGCGGCTGTCGCGGCGCGACCTTTGGTGGCATCCCCGCAGATGCTGCTGGCGTTCTCTCAGAGTTCCTGCAACTCCTTGAAAATCTTGCGTGTTTCCAGTTCCGGCCGGCCAGGTAGTGGGCCAGCAGCGTGCGCATCAGTAGCTTGGCCTCGCTGCGCGAGCGCGGCTCGGAGAAGTCGTCGGCAGCCAGATCAAGCAAGGTCTTGCCCGTTGACGACCGGCGCCACCGCACCGGCGTATTCGATGCGCACTGGCCCCTGCTCCATGCGGTAAGTGTATTGGTACCCCGGCTCGATCGACTCCCCTTCGTTGTCGCGATCAAGTGTCAGGCCGTAGCCCAGCTCGCCCAGCAGCGCCTTCTCGAAACTGCGCAGTCCGGACTCGCGTTCCGGTCCCGCCGGCCTGGCGGCCAGTGTCGCCAGCATGTCGGCGTAGCGGGCGAACAACTTCTCGTGGGGATCCTCGCGTGGCAGCAGGTGCATCAGCAGTTCATTGAGGTAATAGCCACAGAACAGCGCTTCGCCGGCGAGCAGCGGCAGACCGCCCTGCCACTCGGCCCGCATCAGGGTCAGGACTTCACCCTTGCCGGCCCAGCCCACCTCGAGCGGCTGAAAAGCCATCAGCACGCCGCGGATCGCCGATCGCGGCCGCCGCGCACCGCGCGCCAGCAGCGCCATCCGCCCGAAGTCGCGGGAAAACAGTTCGACGATCAGGCTCGTTTCCCGGAACGGGTAGGTGTGCAGCACATAGGCCGGCTGGGCGTCGACTCGGCTGCGCTGGATCATTCGTAGCCGAGGCTCTTCAGCAGGCGCTCGTCGTCGGCCCAGCCCGACTTGACCTTGACCCAGACTTCCAGATAGACCTTGCCGCCGAAGAGGCGCTCCATGTCCTGGCGCGCCTCGCTGGCGATGCGCTTCAGCGACTCGCCATTCTTGCCGATGACGATCGCCTTGTGGCTGTCGCGGTCGACCACCACCGCGGCGAAGATTCGCCGCAGCTTGCCCTCGACCTCGAATTTCTCGATCTCGACCGTCGTCGAATACGGCAATTCGTCGCCGAGCAGGCGGAAAAGCTTCTCGCGAACGTATTCTGCGGCGAGAAAGCGTTCGCTCTTGTCGGTCAGTTCGTCTTCGTCGAACAGCAGGCCGTCGTTCGGCAGGTGCTTGCGCGCCTCGGCGAGCAGTTCGTCGGTCTGCCTGCCCTTGGCCGCGCTGACCGGCACGACGGCGGCAAAGTCGTGCGCAGCCGCGACTTCGGCGAGAAACGGCAGCAACGCTTGCCGGTCGCGAAGTTGGTCGGTCTTGTTGACCACCAGGATCACCGGCCGATCGGCTGGCAGCAGCTTGAGCACGGCCTTGTCCTGGGCGTCGAAGCGCCCCGCTTCGACGACGAAGAGGACGAGGTCGACGTCGGCCAGCGTCTGCGTCACGCCGCGGTTCATCGACCGGTTCAGCGCATTGGCAAAGCGGGTCTGGAACCCTGGCGTATCGACGAAGACGAACTGGGCGCCGGCGGTGGTCAGGATCCCGGTGATCCGGTGCCGCGTCGTCTGGGCCTTGCGCGAGACGATGCTGATCTTCTCGCCGACCAGGCGGTTGAGCAGCGTCGACTTGCCGACGTTGGGTCGCCCGACGATGGCGATGTAGCCGGAAAGGATCTGGGTCATGGTTGGGCGAGAGCCTTCAGTGCCCGCTCGGCGGCATCCTGCTCGGCGAGACGGCGGCTGCTGCCATTTCCGGTCGTGCACAACGGCGGGTTATCGATTGCGCAGGCCACCTCGAAGCGCTGGTCGTGAGCAGCACCCGATGCCTGCAGCAGGCTGTAGCGCGGGATGGGTTTGCGGCGCCCCTGCAACCACTCCTGCAGGCGCGTCTTGGCGTCCTTCATGACCTCGCCGGGCTTCAATTCGTCGAACAGCGGCAGCCACAGGCGGGCAACAACCGACTGCGCCGCAGCGAAACCGGCGTCAAGGTAGACGGCGCCGATCAGCGCTTCCAGTCCATCGGCGAGGATGGACGGCCGCTCGCTGCCACCGCTTTTCAACTCCCCCTCGCCGAGCCTCAGTTGCTCGCCCAGATGCAGCGAGAGCGCCAGGCGGTGCAGTGCTTCCTGGCGGACGAGGTTGGCGCGCAAGCGGGAAAGGTCGCCTTCGGCGAGTTCGGGATAGCGCCGGAACAGCGCGATGGCGATCACGCAGTTGAGCACGCCGTCCCCGAGGAACTCAAGGCGCTCGTTGCTGGGAAAGCCGAAACTGCGGTGGGTCAGCGCGGTCTGCAGCAAGTTGCGATCGTTGAAGACATGACCGAGCGCTGCCGACCGCGATTTCGACTCCATACCTTGCTATTCGGCCGTCGAGCCCTTGTACCGGATCACCAGGCTGACATTGGCGAACAGCGGGATGCGCTTATCGTAGTCGAACGAGGCGATGATCCGGCCGTTTTCCTTGGTGATCTCGAGCTGCTTGGCATCGAATTCGAGGGAGTCGATGTTGGCGAAGTTGTCGAAGGTCTTGCGCACGTCGGCCACCGTGGCCTCCGGCCCGACCTTGTTCACCGAAGCCTTGGCATCCTTGAGGATCTTGTAGTACTCGACGGTGGTCGGCACGACCTTCATGCCCAGCACGGCGGCCAACGCGATGATGATGCCCCAGAAAATGAGCTGCGAAAGAGCCAGGCCACGTTGATGCTTCATCTAATTCTCCTCACCTGAACGAACCAATTCGCCCGAAATCGCTGAAGTTCAGCCAGACGAAAAACGCCTTGCCGACAATGTTCTCTTCCGGCACGAAACCCCAGAAACGACTGTCGCGACTGTTGTCGCGATTATCACCCATCACGAAGTAACTCCCCGCCGGAACCTTGCAGATCACGCCGGCCGCATTGTAGGTGCAATTGTCGCGCTTGGGAAACCGCGTCGCATCCGGAATGAAGGCCGGCGCATCGCTGTCGTTCAGGTAGCGATGCTCGACAGCATCGATTCTAGCGACATATTGCTCCGAGTAGTAGAGCCGTTCGGGATGGAGGTAGTCGGCGGTCCTGCTTTGTCTCGACGGGTTTGCCGTTGATGCTGAGCTTCTTGTTCTGGTACGCGATCACGTCGCCCGGCAGCCCGACGACCCGCTTGATGTAGTCGAGCGACGGGTCTTCCGGGTAGCGGAACACCATGACATCGCCGCGCTGCGGCGAGTTGATGGCGACGATCTTCTTGTTTATCACCGGTAGGCGGATGCCGTAGGTGAACTTGTTGACCAGGATGAAGTCACCGACCTGAAGTGTCGGGATCATCGATCCCGACGGTATCTTGAAGGGCTCGAACAGGAACGAGCGCAACACGAAAACGATCAGGATGACCGGAAAGAAGCTGGCACCCCACTCCACCCACAACGGTTCCTTGGCTCCGGCGCCGCGCAATTTGCGGAATTTGAGCACGTTGACCGCGTACAGCACCCCGGTGATCACCAGCAGAATGAAAAGAATCAGTGCAAAGTTCATGGATATCTCAGTTGTCGACGCGCAGCACGGCAAGGAAGGCTTCCTGCGGGATTTCGACGCTGCCGACCTGCTTCATCCGCTTCTTGCCCGCCTTCTGTTTTTCCAGCAGCTTGCGCTTGCGCGTGATGTCGCCACCGTAGCACTTGGCCAGAACGTCCTTGCGCAGCGCCTTGACGTTCTCGCGGGCGACGATGTGCGCGCCGATCGCCGCCTGGATCGCGACGTCGTACATCTGGCGGGGAATCAGTTCACGCATCTTGGACGCCAGCTCGCGCCCGCGGTATTGAGAATTGGCGCGGTGCACGATCAGCGACAGCGCATCGACCTTCTCGCCGTTGATCAGCACGTCGAGCCTGACCACGTCGGCTGACCGGTATTCCTTGAAATCGTAGTCGAGCGAGGCATAGCCGCGCGAGCAGGACTTCAGCTTGTCGAAGAAATCCATGACCACCTCGGCCATCGGGATCTCGTACACCAGTTTCACCTGGCGGCCGTGGTAGTGCATGTTCGACCTGATTGCCACGCTTCTGGTTGCACAGCGTCATTACCGCACCAAGGTAGTCCTGCGGCACGAAAATGGTCGCCGTGATGATCGGCTCGCGGATTTCCTCGATTTTCGCCAATTCCGGCAGCTTGGCCGGATTTTCCACCCGCAGCACGGTTCCGTCGCGCTGGACGACTTCATAGACGACGGTCGGCGCCGTGGTGATCAGGTCCTGGTCGAATTCGCGCTCCAGGCGCTCCTGGACGATCTCCATGTGCAGCAGGCCAAGAAAGCCGCAGCGGAAGCCGAAGCCGAGCGCCTGCGAGACTTCCGGCTCGTATTGCAGCGAGGCGTCGTTGAGCTTGAGCTTCTCCAGCGACTCGCGCAGCGAGTCATATTGATTGGATTCGATCGGATACAGCCCGGCGAACACCTGTGGCTTGATCTCCTTGAAGCCCGGCAGTGCCGCAGCCGCCTTGCGGTCGGCATGGGTGATCGTGTCGCCGACCTTGGCCGCCTTCAATTCCTTGATGCCGGCGATGACGAAGCCGACCTCGCCGGCACTCAATGCGTCGCGCGCGACCGACTTCGGCGTGAACACGCCGACCTGCTCGCACAACTGCTGCGCGCCAGTCGCCATGAAATGGAGACGGTCCTTCGGGCGCATCACGCCATCGACGACGCGGACCAGCATGACGACACCGACGTAATTGTCGAACCAGGAGTCGAACGATCAGCGCTTTCAGTGGCGCCTCCGGGTCGCCCTTCGGTGGCGGCACGCGGGCAATCACCGCTTCGAGGATGTCCTCGACACCGAGGCCGGTCTTGGCGGAAGCCAGCACGGCCTCGGTGGCGTCGATGCCGATCACGTCCTCGATCTCCTCGCGCGCGCTTTCCGGGTCGGCCGACGGCAGGTCGATCTTGTTCAGCACCGGCACCACCTCGACGTCGAGTTCGATCGCCGTGTAGCAGTTGGCCACCGTCTGGGCCTCGACTCCCTGCGAGGCATCGACGACGAGCAGCGCGCCTTCGCAGGCCGACAACGAACGCGAAACCTCGTAGGAGAAGTCGACGTGTCCCGGCGTATCGATCAGGTTGAGGTTGTAGACCCTGCCGTCCCGCGCCTTGTAGCTGAGCGCGGCAGTCTGCGCCTTGATCGTGATACCGCGCTCGCGCTCGATGTCCATCGAATCGAGCACCTGTGCCTCCATCTCACGGTCGGAAAGACCGCCGCACAGATGGATGATGCGGTCCGCCAGCGTTGATTTGCCGTGGTCGATGTGGGCGATGATGGAGAAATTCCGAATGTGATCCAATGTGATCCAGACGCTAGCAAAAAAGGGCGCTCTCACGGCGCCCTTGACTGTTCAGAACAGGCTGGATTCTAGCCGATTCCAGCCAAATATTCACGGGTTTTGCCGACGTCCAGGAAGTGGTGGCAGAGTTCGGCCTCGCCATGCAGCAGTACCGGCACCAGTTCGTCGTACTTTGCCTCGAGCACCGGGTCGGCATCGACGTCGAGCACCTTCACCGTGGCGCCGAACTCCGCTGCCAGCGGCGCCAGCGCCGCCTCCATGTCGCGGCAAAGATGGCAATAGCTGCGGCTGATCAGCGTCAGCTCAATTGCCATTGAGCCCCTTGATCGTCACGAAGGTCTGCATCTCGCCACGCCGGATCAGCAAGGTGACGTTGCTGCCCTTGTCGAACTGCGCCAGGAGCTTGTTGAACTGGTCCACGGACTTGACCTCGGTCGTCGCGCCCTTGCTGATCACGGCGATGATGACGTCGCCGGGACGCAGGTCGGCGCGCGAACCCGTGCCGCGGACGTGCTCGATCACCAGGCCCGAGGCCATCTTCAGTTCGCGCTTCTGCTCGGCGGTCAGTTCGCTGACCACCAGCCCGAGCCGGTTGGCCGCCTGTTCCGGCACCTTGCCGCCCTGTCCCGGGCGGCTTCCGGCGGCCTTCTCGTCGACCATTTCGCCCACGATCACGGCGATGTCGCGGGTCGTGCCCTTGCGCCAGAGCTGTACCGTCGACCGCGTCCCCGGTCGCGTGGCGCCGACCATGCGCGGCAGGTCGGCCGAGGCATTGATCTGCTTGCCGTCGAACCTGAGGATCACGTCGCCGGGCTCGATGCCCGCCCGGTCGGCCGGTCCGCCTTTTTCCACCGAGTTGACGACTGCCCCCATCGGCTTGGCGAGTCCCAGCGATTCCGCCAGATCCTTGCTGACTTCCTGGATCACGACGCCCAGCCGGCCACGGCTGACCTTGCCGGCCGCGCGCAACTGGCTCTGGACGTCCATCGCCACGTCGATCGGAATGGCGAAGGAGACGCCCATGTAGCCGCCGCTGCGGCTGTAGATCTGCGAGTTGATGCCGACCACCTCGCCCCGCATGTTGAACAGGGGCCCGCCTGAATTGCCCGGGTTGATCGCGACATCGGTCTGGATGAAGGGAACGTAGTTCTCCTGCGGCAGCGAGCGGCCCTTGGCCGAGACGATGCCGGCGGTCACCGAATTGTCGAAGCCGAACGGCGAGCCGATGGCGACGACCCACTCGCCGACCTTCAGTTGCCCGGGATCGCCCAGCTTGACCGCCGGCAATCCGGCTGCGTCGATCTTGATCAGGGCGACGTCGGTCCGCTTGTCGGCGCCGACCATCCGCGCCTTGAACTCGCGCTTGTCGGTCAGGCGGACGGTGACTTCGTCGGCACCGTCGACGACATGGGCATTGGTCAGGATGTAGCCGTCGTTGCTGACGATGAAGCCCGAGCCGAGCGACTTGTTCTCGAATCCCCGCGGCGCGCCTCCACCCGGCGGGCGCGGGATGAAACGCTTGAAGAATTCGAAGGCAGGATCGTTCTCGTCGAACGGGAACGGCGTCGTCTGGTTGCCGCGTGCCACCTGCGTCGTCGTGCTGATGTTGACCACGGCCGGCCCCTGCTTTTCGGCCAGTTCCGAAAAGTCGGGCAGCCCGCGCACCTGGGCATGGGCAAGGGAACACGTGAGGAAAACTGAAAGGAAAGCCAATAGGCGTTTCATGGACGGCAAACCTCCTGAAGCGGCTAGTAACGGGAAACGATATGGGGGCGGGACACCGGATTTCCAGCGCCGCGCCCCGCCAGAAAGCGAACGCCGGCAAACGCCAGGGCGAGTCCGCCGGCGGCGCCGGCAATGCCACCGAGGTCGCCGGCCTGCCAGGTTCCGAGCAGCGCACCGGCGATCGTTGCGGTCAACGGCAGGCCATAGGCCAGATTCGCGGTACGGCGGATGCTCCCGGCGGCGACGGCGATCGTCACGCGCTCGCCAGCGGCAGCGCCGACCCGGTTCGCGACCCGGTAGGTGCGCGGGCCGCTGCAGAACATCTGCGTCAACTGCTGGCCGCCGCACCCGCCCTTTTCGTGACAGCGTCCGCAACCACCCTGCTCGACCTCGACCAGCGCATCACCGCCGTCCAGCGAACGGACGATGGCGTGGACGATGCCGGCCCCTTCGTCCATTGTCACCAGCGCCGGTCCGGCGCGATATCGAGCAGCGGCCGCAGCCTCGCCGCCACCGCCTCGCGCGCCCGGAAAATGCGCGAGCGGACGGTACCGATCGGGCAATCCATCATGGCGGCAATCTCGTCGTAGGACAGGCCCTCGATTTCGCGCAAGACGATCGCCGTCCGCAGTTCGTCCGGCAGGCTATCCATCGCCGAATTGACGGTTTCGCCGATCTGCTTGGAGAGCAGCAGACTTTCCGGGGTGTTGATGTCGCGCAACAGGTCGGCCGATTCGAAGGTTTCCGCCTCGGCGCTGTCGAACTCGGTCGAGGTCGGCGCCCGGCGCCCCAGCGAGACAAGGTAGTTCTTGGCGGTGTTGATGCCGATCCGGTACAGCCAGGTGTAGAACGCGCTATCCCCGCGGAACGACGGCAAGGCCCGGTAGGCCTTGATGAAAGCCTCCTGCGTCACATCCTCGACTTCGGCGGAATCACGGATGTAGCGCGACAGCAGACGCCCCAGCTTGCGCTGGTATTTGCTCACCAGTTGGTCGAAGGCGTGCTTGTCGCCACCTTGTGCCCGCTCGACCAGCAACTGGTCGACTTCGCGTTCGCTCATCACTGCCTGCATCTCTGGGGGTCGGTCGTTGGTGTCCTTGTGCGGTCGAGTATAGCCCAGCGGAATTGCTCGGGTGGAGTGCTATTTCCCTTTAATTGTGACCATCTGTAACCAGTCCGCACGCCCGGCGCGTGCTATATTCGGCCGGGAGAACCCCAGCGGGAAACCTTTTTGCGCAAGTTCGACGTCCTGATCATCGGCAGTGGATTGGCCGGCCAGTCGGCAGCACTGCGCCTCGCGCCGCATTGCCGGGTCGCCCTGGTCAGCAAGCGTTCGTTGGAGGATTCCGCCTCGGGCTGGGCGCAGGGGGGAATCGCGGCGGTCCTCGACAGCCGGGATTCGCTCGAGGCCCACATCCGCGATACGCAGATCGCCGGGGCCTGGCTGAACGACCCGGTCGCGACCCGCTTCATCGTCGAGAACGGTCGCCACGCGATCGAATGGCTGATCGAACAGGGTGTTCCCTTCACCCGCGATGAATCCGGCTATCACCTGACCCGTGAAGGCGGCCACAGCGCCCGGCGCGTGATCCACGTCGCCGATGCGACCGGGGCCGCGGTCCAGGGAACCCTGACGCAGCAAGTCAGGAACAATCCGAACATCACGATCCTGGAACACCATATCGCCATCGACCTGATCACCGGCGACAAGCTGGGCAGCGCCGAAAGCCGGTGCTATGGCGCCTACGTGCTCAACAGCGGCAACGGACAGGTGATCACGATCGGCGCCGCCAGCACGCTGATCGCGACGGGCGGCGCCGGCAAGGTCTATCTCTACACGACGAACCCGGACACCTCGACCGGCGACGGCATCGCGATGGCCTGGCGGGCAGGCTGCCGCGTCGCCAACATGGAGTTCATCCAGTTTCATCCGACCTGCCTGTACCACCCGCAGGCCAAGTCCTTCCTGATCTCCGAGGCCGTGCGCGGCGAAGGCGGGTTGCTGCGGCGGCCGGACGGCACGCGCTTCATGCCCAGGCACGACGCGCGCGGGGAACTCGCCCCGCGCGACATCGTCGCCCGCGCCATCGACTTCGAGATGAAGAAGCACGGCCTCGACTGCGTCTTCCTCGACATTTCGCACAAGGGCGCGGACTTCATCCGCACCCATTTCCCGAACATCCACGCCCGCTGCCTGGAACTGGGCATCGACATCACGCGCGAGGCGATCCCGGTCGTGCCGGCCGCCCACTACACCTGTGGCGGCATCGTCAGCGACCTGCGCGGACGGACTGACGTACCTGGCCTCTACGTCGCCGGCGAAGCTTCCTGCACCGGCCTGCACGGCGCCAACCGCCTGGCGTCCAATTCGCTGCTCGAATGCCTGGTCATGGCGGAGGCCGCGGTCAACGACATGCTGGGCAGCCCATCCCCGCTCCCGCCCGACCTTCCCCGCTGGGACGAGAGCCGCGTCACCGACGCCGACGAGGAAGTCGTCATCTCGCACAACTGGGACGAACTGCGCCGCTTCATGTGGGACTACGTCGGCATCGTGCGCACGAACAAGCGCCTCAAGCGCGCCCGGCGTCGGATCAATCTGCTGATGCGGGAAATCGACGAGTTCTACGCGAACTTCCGCGTCAGCCACGACCTGATCGAACTGCGCAACCTCGTCGTCACTGCCGACCTGATCATCCGTTGCGCCATGCGGCGCAAGGAGAGCCGCGGCCTGCACTATTCGCGCGACTACCCGGAAACCCTGCCGAAGGCACGGGACACGATGCTCAGGCGCCGTCGCCCGGGCCGCTGAACGTCGCCCGCCAGCGCAGAAAGATGCGCAGGCGGCGGAAATCCTCCCTCGACAAGCTGTCGACCGCGGCAATCACTGTGCTGATCCCGACGTCGCCCGCACGCAACCTGACCACGGTGAGCCAGGGATGGACCGTGGCACCGGCCAGCAGTATCGCCGCGGCGAACGGCTCGCCGTCGATCCGCCGCACGGCAAACCCGCCATCCGGTTCAAGGCGAATTGCCCTCACCCTTGGCGACAACCGGCGCCAGGCCAGTGCCGCCAGCATCCATGTCACCACCAGCATGACCGCCTGCACCGCCATCGACCGCGGCCATGCAAGTGCTGCCGTACTCGCCGACACCGCGGCAAGCAGAATGAATGCGTCCAGAAAACGCGAACGGTGCAGCCCGATGGTGATCGGCAACTGCACCGCTCTATTCCCTGGCGGGGGTCAAATGCGCTTGAAGACCAGCGAACCGTTGGTTCCGCCGAAACCGAAGTTGTTCTTCAGCGCGACGTCGATCTTCATCGGCCGCGCCACGTTGGCGCAGTAGTCCAGGTCGCACTCCGGATCCTGGTTGATGATGTTGATGGTCGGCGGCGAAATCTGGTGATGGATGGCCAGCACGGTGAACAGCGATTCGACACCGCCTGCCCCGCCGAGCAGGTGCCCGGTCATCGACTTGGTCGAATTGACGACGATCCTGCCTGCGGCCTCGCCGAACGCTGCCTTGATGGCATCCGATTCGTTCTTGTCGCCAAGTGGCGTCGAGGTGCCGTGCGCATTGACGTACTGGACGTCGGACGGACCAAGGCCGGCATTTTTCAGCGCGTTGACCATCGAACGGCGCGGGCCGTCCATGTTCGGCGCAGTGATGTGGTAAGCATCCGCGCTCATGCCGTAGCCAGCCAGTTCGGCGTAGATCTTCGCGCCACGCGCCTTGGCATGCTCGTACTCTTCCAGGATCAGCACGCCGGCCCCCTCGCCCAGCACGAAGCCGTCCCGATCCTTGTCCCACGGACGGCTGGCCGTAGCCGGATCATCGTTGCGCGTGGACAGCGCACGGGCCGCGCAAAAACCGCCCATGCCCAGAGGGGACACGGTTCAACTCGGCGCCACCGGCGACCATCACGTCGGCATCGCCGTACTCGATAAGGCGTGCCGCTTCACCGATGGAGTGCGTACCCGACGTGCACGCAGTGACGATCGCCAGGTTCGGCCCCTTGAAGCCGAACTCGATCGACACGTTGCCCGCAATCATGTTGATGATCGCCCCGGGAATGAAGAAGGGGGATATCTTGCGCACACCTGCCGCGTTGAACTCGTCCCGGGTCTCCTCGATCATGGGCAATCCACCAATGCCGGAACCGATCGCGACCCCGACCCGCTCGGGATCCGCCGACCCCTCCTGGTCCAGTCCCGCGTCACGCACAGCCTGGATACCGGCCGCCAGGCCGTAGTGGATGAAGGCATCCATCCGGCGCGCGTCCTTGGCGGAGATGTACTGGGTGATATCGAAGTTCTTCACTTCGCCGGCAAAACGGACCGGGAACGAGGATGCATCGAAACGTGTGACAGGCGCGATGCCCGAAACACCGGCCACGATGTTCTGCCACCCCTCTTCAACGGTGTTGCCGACCGGACTGATCAGCCCGAGGCCGGTGACGACGACTCTGCGACGTGCCAAGGCGTACTCCTTGTGCCAATGTGGCAAGGCCGGCCTTCAGGGCCGGCCTTGCAAGCTCAAACCGGACTGGATTACTTCTTGTTGGCGAGGATGAAATCGACCGCCTGCTGGACCGTGGTGATCTTTTCGGCCTGCTCGTCGGGAATCTCGCACTCGAATTCCTCTTCCAGCGCCATGACCAGTTCGACGGTGTCCAGCGAATCCGCGCCCAGATCATCGACGAAGGAGGACTCGTTCTTGATGTCCGCTTCGTTCACACCCAGTTGTTCGGCGACGATCTTCTTGACCCGCTCTACGATGCTATCCATTAAAAAACTCCTTCCCCTGTGGGATACGAAAAAACATTGCTAGTGTACCAAAAGCCGAGGCTTCCGGAAATCAATCCATGAACATCCCGCCATTCACATGGACGGTAGTACCCGTGATATAAGCGGCGGCGGGAGATACCAGGAACCCGGCGGCACCGGCGACATCCTCGGGCGTGCCGGCACGCCCCAGCGGAATCGATGCCAGCATGGCTGCCCGCTGCTCTTCGCCAAGCGCATGCGTCATATCGGTGGCGATGAAACCCGGTGCGACGCAATTCACGGTGATGTTGCGGCTGCCCAGTTCGCGGGCCAGCGAGCGGCTCATGCCCGCGACCCCGGCCTTGGCGGCGCAGTAGTTGGCCTGGCCCGGATTGCCCGAATAGCCGACGACGGACGTGATATTGACGATGCGGCCGAAGCGCGCCTTCATCATGCCGCGCATGACGGCACGCGATAGTCGGAAAACCGCCTTCAGGTTGGTGTCGATGACGGCATCCCATTCATCGTCACCCATGCGCATCGCGAGGTTGTCGCGGGTGATGCCGGCGTTGTTCACCAGGATGGTGACTGCGCCGAATTCCCTGGCAAGATCGCCCAGCACGGCGTCGGTGCGGGCGCTGTCGGTGACGTCGAGGACAATGCCCTTGCCCGTGACCCCGGCTTCGGCGAGAAAGGCCGAGATCTTGCCGGCACCGTCTTCACTGGTCGCCGTGCCGATCACGGTGGCGCCCTGCCGACCCAGTTCCAGCGCGATGGCCCGGCCGATGCCGCGGGTGGCGCCGGTCACGAGTGCGATCTTGTCATTCAGCATGGCGTCACTCCAGACCGAGATTGGTTTCGATGGCCGCGGCATCAGCCAGCGCGACACCGACCACACCGTCGGTGCAGCGCTTGGTCAGGCCGGCGAGCACCTTGCCCGGGCCGCACTCGGCTACGGTTGACACGCCCATCGCGGCCATTTTCCGGATGGTCTCGACCCAGCGTACCGGGTTGTAGGCCTGGCGGACCAGCGCATCCCTGATTCGCGCCGGATCGTTCTCGATGGCGACATCGACATTGTTGATGACCGGGATGACCGGTGCGTTCAGCGTCAACTCGGCCAGGCGGGCGGCCAACTTGTCGGCAGCCGGGCGGATCAGCGATGAATGGAATGGCGCCGACACCGGCAGTGCCTTGGCCATCTTGGCGCCGCGCGCCTTGCAGGCTTCCATCGCCCGTTCGACTGCCCCCTTGTGGCCGGCGATGACGGTCTGGCCACCGGCGTTGAAATTGACCGGTTCGACCACCTCGCCCTGCGCCGCCTCGGCACAGGCGGCGACAATGCCCGCGTCGTCAAGGCCGAGCACGGCGGCCATGGCGCCAGTGCCGAAAGGCACGGCTTCCTGCATGGCAGCGGCACGCAGGCGGACCAGTGGCACGGCATCGCGGAAGTCGATCACGCCGGCGGCGACCAGCGCCGAGTACTCGCCGAGGCTGTGGCCGGCGACGACGGCCGGTTTCCTGCCGCCCTTCTCCAGCCACAGGCGCCAGGCAGCGACGCCGGCGGTCAACATGACCGGCTGTGTGTTAACCGTCTGGGTCAGCGCTTCGGCAGGACCCTCGGCAACCATCGCCCAGAGATCGTCGCCCAGCGTAGCGGAAGCCTCGTCGAACGTGGCACGAACCACCGCCGCGTCGCCGTAGGTCGCCATCATGCCGACGCTCTGCGAGCCCTGGCCGGGAAAAACGAAAGCAAAAGACATGATCAGGTCTCCTGGTTCAGAAGTTCAGCAGGGCCGCGCCCCACGTGAAGCCGCCGCCGACGCCCTCGAGCAGCACTTTCTGGCCGCGCTGGATGCGCCCGTCGCGCACCGCCTCGTCGAGTGCCAGGGGAACGGAAGCGGCCGAGGTGTTGCCGTGGCGATCGACGGTGACGATCACCTTGTCGCGGTCGATGCCCAGTTTCCTGCCGGTTGCCTCGATGATGCGAATGTTGGCCTGATGCGGGATCAGCCAGTCCACGTCGCCGGTCGCGACGCCGGCAGCCTGGCAGACCTCCTCGGCTACGTCGGCCAGCACCCGCACGGCAAACTTGAAGACCGCCTGGCCGTCCATGCGCAGAAAGGGATCACCCGTAACCTGCCCGCCGCAGACCTGGCCCGGCACGTTCAGGATGCCGCTCTGGCTGCCGTCGGCATGCAACGCACTGGCCAGGATGCCCGGCTGGTCAGAAGCTTCCAGCACCACGGCGCCGGCGCCGTCGCCGAACAGCACGCAGGTGCCGCGGTCGTTCCAGTCGAGGATGCGGGAAAACACCTCGGTACCGATCACCAGGGCCTTCCGGTGGCTACCCGAGCGAATGAACTTGTCGGCGATGCCCAGCGCATAGACGAACCCACTGCAGACGGCCTGCACGTCGAAAGCGGCAGCCACCCCGGTTACCCAACCTGCCCTGGATCAGGCAGGCCGTGCTCGGGAAAATGAAATCCGGCGTCGACGTCGCGACGATGATCAGGTCGATCTCGGCAGCGGTGACAGCAGCCATGTCCAGCGCCCGCTGCGCGGCGACCAGCCCGAGATCGCCCGCGGTCGTCCCCGGCTCGGCCAGGTAACGGCTGCGGATGCCGGTGCGGGTGAATATCCACTCGTCGCTGGTGTCGATGCCGCGCGCCGACAGATCGTCGTTGCCGACCGGGCGGCCTGGCAGGCAGCTGCCGGTGCCGATCAGGCGCGCGTACATTCAGGCGCTCCCGTTGTCGGCCGTTGCCGTCACGGCCACACCCGCGAGCCGCCTGGAAATCCGCTCGAGCACGCGGTTCTCGGCGGCGTCGTAGGCACGGGCGATGGCGTGGGTGAATGCAAAGGCGTCCGCCGACCCGTGGCTCTTGACCGAAATGCCCTTGAGGCCGAGCAGGATGGCGCCGTTGTATCGGCGATGATCGAAACGCCGCTTGAAGCCATTGAGCACCGACATCGCGACCACGGCCGCCATCTTCGTCAGCAGGTTGCGCTTGAACTCGTTGCGCAAGGCGGAGCTGAGCATTTGCGCCAGCCCCTCGGATGTCTTGAGGGCGACGTTGCCGACAAAGCCGTCGCAGACGATCACGTCGGCTTCACCCTTGTAGATGCCGTCACCCTCGACGTTGCCGATGAAATTGAGATCAGAGTCGCGCAGCAGTTCTGCAGCCGCCTTGACCACCTCGTTGCCCTTGATTTCCTCTTCGCCGATGTTCAGGATGCCCACCGTCGGCCGCTCCTTGTGCTCCGTCGCGGCAACCAGCATGGCGCCCATGATGCCGAACTGGTACAGGTGTTCCGGCCCGCAATCGACATTGGCGCCGAGATCGAGCATGTGCGTGTGGCCCTTGACCGTGGGCAGCGCCGCGCAGATGGCTGGCCGCTCGATGCCAGGCAGCATCTTGAGAACAAAGCGCGAAATCGCCATCAGCGCGCCGGTATTGCCGGCAGAAACGCAGGCATCCGCCTCGCCATTCTTGACCAGGTTGATCGCCACGCGCATCGACGAGTCTTTCTTGTTGCGCAAGGCGACGGCGGGCGACTCTTCCATCCCGACGACTTCGCTGGCGTGGACGACGCGCAGGCGGCCCCCTCCCGCCTGACCGTCGAGCAGCAGGCGCACCTCGTCCTCGCGACCGACCAGGATCAGGCGGGCCGCCGGATGATCAGCAAGGAAACGGAGAGCCGCCGGCACCGTCACCGACGGACCGTGGTCTCCTCCCATGCAATCGATCGCGACGCAGGCTGTCATGGCAAAAGAAAGGCAGGCGGCCCGCAGCGAACCGCCTGCCTAGCGCCGACCAATCACTCGCCCTTGGCCTTGAGAACCTTCTTGCCGCGGTAGAAACCGTTCGGCGAAACGTGGTGGCGCAGATGCGCTTCCCCGGTCGTCGGTTCGACGGCGAGCGGCGGATTGATAAGGAAGTCGTTGGCGCGATGCATGCCGCGCTTGGACGGGGATTTTTTGTTCTGTTGAACAGCCATGTCGTTACTCCAAAAAAATCAGTTCGGCTTGCCCTTGAGTCCGGCCAGCGCCGCGAACGGTGCAATCCGTTCACCGACGCCCGCCGCACCGGGCAAGCCACATCTTTCGTGCCGCGGCGCCACCGGCAGGGCCAGAAGAACCTCGTCCTCCACCAGTTCGGCCACCTCCAGTGCGCCCGCCACCGGCAGGAAATCTCGGGTGTCGTCTTCCAGTTCATCCTGCGACAGTTCGCTGTCTTCCGGCACCAGTTCCAGACGACTATCGATGTCCAGGTCGAATCGGATTGCTTCCAGGCAGCGCTGGCAGGACAGCGGGAGTACCCCGGTTGCCTGCAGGTGCAGCATGGGCTCCCCGCGCTTCCCCTTGCACCCCTGAAGCCGGAAGACGATTTCCCCCGACACTTCCGCCAGCAGGTCATGCAGGCGCTCAAGGCTGGAAACCGCCAGCGTTCCTTCCAGAACACGGCCTTCCCGGGCAAACGCAAGGCAGTCGGATATCCGTTTCAATCTTGAGCCGTTGCGACTAAAACTTGCAATAATAGTGTTTTTCCGTCTTCAAGTCAAAACAAAGTGCTGCATGAACAACCTCATGCAAGCAATTGTTTCCGCGAAACATTCATGACCGTCAAACTCGTTCTCGCCTCGACTTCGCCCTATCGGCGCGAGCTTCTTGGCCGTCTCGGATTGCCATTTGTGACCGCCAGTCCGCTAACCGACGAGTCGCCGCTGCCCGGCGAGGCTCCGACGGCGACCGCGTTGCGCCTGTCGGAAGCCAAGGCGCGCGCCGTCGCGGCCCAGCACCCGGATGCGCTGATCATCGGCAGCGACCAGGTTGCCGAGGTGGACGGCCAGGTCTTCGGCAAGCCCGGCACGCATGACAAGGCGGCCGCGCAGTTGCGCCGCCTGTCGGGGAGAACGGTCAACTTCTTTACCGGCCTCTGCCTGCTCGATGCCCGGACCGGCCTAGCCGAAGTGCGCGGGGTGCCGACGCTGGTCGGCTTCCGCGACCTCAGCGACGACGACATCGCGAATTACCTGCGCCGCGAACCGGCCTACGATTGCGCCGGCTCGGCCAAGTCCGAAGGCTTGGGCATCGCCCTCCTTACCCGCATCCACGGGGACGACCCGAACGCCCTCGTCGGCCTGCCGCTGATCGCGCTGTGCGACCTGCTGCGCCGGCGCGGAATGGCGATCCCGTGACGGGGGGCACGCTCTACCTGGTCCCGGTGCCGCTCGGCGTCGCCTCGCCCGATGCCTCGCTCCCCGCTGCGGTCCTCGCGCGGATTCGTCCGCTGACCCACTTCGTCGTCGAGAACGCCAAATCCGCCCGCGCTTTCCTCAAAGCTGCCGGCAGCGACCACCCGCTGCAGGCGCTGCAACTTGCCGAACTCAACGAGCACACGCCGCCGGATGCGCTGGAACGGCTGCTCGCGCCGCTGCGCGCCGGATACGATGTCGGGTTGCTGTCCGAAGCGGGCTGCCCGGCCGTCGCCGATCCTGGTGCCGCCCTGGTCGCCCTGGCGCAACAGGAGAACATCCGTGTCGTGCCGCTCATCGGCCCGTCTTCGCTGCTGCTGGCGCTGATGGCGTCCGGACTCGACGGCCAGCGCTTCGCCTTCCACGGCTACCTGCCGGCGCGGGAGGGCGAGCGCGCCACGACCCTGCGCGAACTCGAGGCGGAGTCCCGCCGGCGACGGCAGACCCAGCTATTCATCGAGACGCCCTACCGCAACCGCCCGCTGTTCGACAGCATCATGCAGGTCTGCCAGACGGCGACGCGACTGACGCTGGCGACCGATCTGACGCTGCCCGGAGAAACCGTGCGGACCCGCACGGTCGGACAATGGAAGAAACTGGCGCCGCCGCCGATCGAGCGGCGTCCGACGGTCTTTTTGCTGCTCGCCTGACGCGGTTCACCGCAGGCTGACGGCGGCCTTCCCGAAAACCGCCTGCGACAGGCTGTTGGCCGCACCCGCGCCGAGCCGCTTGGCGAAACGCTCGGCGATGTTGTCCTTGACCGAGTAGTCGAGCACTTTCTCCGCCTTGATCACGTCGCGTGCCACCGAATCGACGCTGCCGAAATCGTCGGTGAGGCCGAGCTTGATGCTCTGGTCGCCGGTCCACATCAGGCCGGAAAACATCTCCGGTGTCTCTTTGAGGCGCGTGCCGCGGCCGGTCTTGACGACGTCGATGAACTGGCGATGGATATCGTTCAGCATCACCTGCGCGTGCTCGGTCTGCTTGGGATTCTGCGGCGAGAACGGATCGAGGAAGCCCTTGTTGTCGCCGGAGGTCAACAGGCGGCGGTCGACGCCGAGCTTGTCCATCGTCCCGGTGAAGCCAAAGCCATCCATCAGTACGCCGATCGAACCGACGATGCTCGCCTTGTTGACGTAGATCCGGTCGGCGGCAACCGCCACGTAATAGCTGCCCGAGGCACAGATATCCTCGACCACGGCGTAGAGCGGCGTGTCCGGATGAATGGCGCGCAGGCGACGGATCTCGTCGTTGATCAGGCCGGCCTGTACCGGACTGCCGCCCGGACTGTTGATGCGCAGCACGATGCCGGCGACGTTCTTTTCCTTGAAGGCGCCCTGCAGCGACTCGATCATCCGTTCGGCGTTGGCCGAGCCCTTCGACTCGATGACACCGGTCAGGTCGATCAGCGCCGTGTGGCGCTCCTGATGCGACGCCTCGCTGCCCCAATCGACCAGTGCGACCAAAACAACCAGCAGGTAGGCGAAGCCCAGCGCCTTGAAAAAGATGCCCCAGCGCCGCCTGGCCGTCTGCTCGGCAACCGCCGCGAACAGCAGTTTCTCCAGCGTCCGGCGTTCCCAGTCCGGGGAATTGTTGGGAGTTTCGGGATTATCCATGCGTATCTTCTTGACTCAAATAAACCTGACCATCAACTTCGCTGACTACCAGCGCCTGCAGCCCCTTGCCGCGGCAGCGGCCGCCGAGGCAACGCCCGGTCTGCGGCGCGTAGAGCGCGCCGTGCACAGAGCAGATCAAGTATAGCTTGGAATCATCGAAGAACTCGCCCGGCTGCCAGTCCAGTTGCGCCGGGAGATGTCCGCATTCGTTGAGATAACCGTAAACCCGCCCGCCAAAGCGGATGACGAAGGCGTCTGCCGTGCGGCCGCGGTGAGTCACCTGGAAGCGCACGCCCTGGCCGGCCTCGGGAAGGTCGGCGGCGGCGCAGATCAGGCGTGCTTCGCCAGCCACTGGCGGAGTTCCGCGACCGAATGGAGGCAGGCGAGCGGCGCGAAATCGGCGAGATGATCGTGCGGGTGTGCGCCGTAGGTCACGCCGACGCCGCCAACGCCGGCATTGCGGGCCATCAGCAGGTCGTGCGAGGTGTCGCCGATCATCAGCGTCGCTTCGCTCCCGACAGCGAACTCTCCCATGAGCTGTTCGAGCATCTGCGGATGCGGCTTCGAATGGCATTCGTCGGCGCAACGCGAGGCCAGGAAGAGCGGGCGCAAACCGGAATGATCGAGCGCCCGCTCGAGTCCGGCGCGGCTCTTGCCGGTCGCGATGGCGAGTTGGTGGCCGGCGGCAGTTAGTTCCTGCAACAGTTCGCGGACACCGGCGAACAGCGTGAGGCGGTGATCGCCGGCAAGGTAATGGAAGCGGTAGCGCTCTACCATCGCCTGGTAACGCTCCGGCTGCAGAGCGGGAACCGCCTGCCGCATCGCGTCGGCCAGGCCGAGGCCGATCACGTGCCGGGCCTGCGCCTCGCCGGGAACCGGCAGTTCGAGGTCGCGACAGGCGGCCTGGATTGCCTGCACGATGGCTCCCGCCGAGTCGAGAAGGGTGCCATCCCAGTCGAAGACGATCAGTTCGTAGTTCACGTGTCCACCCTCCGGGCGCCGAGGATCAATGAGAGGTCGTCAGCGGTGAAATCCCGCGCTTCCCTAGCGTCGACCGCGGCAATGTAGCCAGCGAGGCTCCCGGGCAGCGGCGCCACGAATTCGAGGGACGTCCCGGTCAGCGGATGGCGCAGCGCCATGCGCCAGGCGTGCAGTGCCATGCGCTTGAGTCCACGGCGCTTCAGCTCACGGTTGAGCGCGAAGTCGCCATACTTCTCGTCGCCGAGGATGGGAAAGCCGAGATGCGCCAGATGCACCCGGATCTGGTGGGTCCGGCCAGTCTTCAGCTGCGCTTCGAGCAGGCTCATGTCCGGCCAGCGCGCCAGCAACCTGAAGACCGTGTGCGCTGCCTTGCCCTGCGCCGGGTTCACCGCGACGCGGCGCTCGCCGTCTTCCCTCAGGTACTTGTGCAGGGCCAGCCTGACGTGCTGTGTCGGGTTCATCCAGCGCCCGCCGACCAGCACCAGATAACGCTTGTCGGCCCCGGCGCCGTGCTCGCGAAACATGTCGTGCAGCGCGGTCAGCGCCAGCCGTTTCTTGCCGACCAGCAGGATACCGGACGTCTCGCGATCGAGGCGGTGCGCTAGTTCGAGGAACTTCGCCTGCGGCCTTTGCCGGCGCAGGGCCTCGATGACGCCGAAACTGACCCCGCTGCCACCATGCACCGCGACACCATCCGGCTTGTCGATCGCCAGCATGGCATCGTCCTCGTAGATCACCGGCAATTCGACGCGCTGTTTGGCGACTTCGTCGATGGCGCTTTCCGGTCGCTCGGCCACTCGTATCGGCGGCAGGCGCAGCCGGTCGCCGGCGCACAGCCGGTAGGTCGCGGCGACCCTCCGGCTGTTGACCCGCACCTCGCCGCTGCGAAGGATGCGGTAGAGATGGCTCTTCGGCACCCCCTTGCAGTGCCGGATCAGGAAATTGTCTAGACGCTGGCCATGCTCGGTCTCGCCGATCATGATGTGGGAGACCGAATAGCTACCGGCGCTGTCCATTTTCCAATATACTGAAAGCGTTTTACGTCTCGGTTTGCAAGAGATTCTGGACCGTCAGACCGTGCGCCCTCGCGCTCACAGCGCGACCGCCACGCGGCAGGCTCGGAATCTCACTTGCGCGACCGGCGCAAGCCAGACCAACGCAAAACGACTGGTTAAGCTCACTCACCAAAAGTAGTGATGGTAATGGATTAGCCCACCGTAAACACGCACGGATTGCCCGTTGCAGGAATTTTCAGGTTGCGTATCTCAGGAGAGAGCACGCAGCCGTTTTTTGATCAGCACATTCATCATCGCCATCGCCATTTCCCTATGACGCAGCCCGATAACTGAAACTGTTGCTGCCTGAACGGGTGCTCCGTTGCAGCGTGCCCTGGTGCGCTGGAGCCCCAAACAATGAAACGCATGCTATTCAATGCGACACAGGCCGAAGAACTCCGTGTCGCCATTGTCGATGGTCAGAAACTGATTGATCTCGACATTGAATCGGCCTCGAAAGAGCAACGCAAGAGCAACATCTACAAGGGTGTCATCACCCGCATCGAGCCTTCGCTCGAAGCCTGCTTCATCGATTACGGCGCTGACCGCCACGGCTTCCTGCCGTTCAAGGAAATCACCCGTTCCTACTTCCAGCCGGGAGTGGAAGCCAGCCGCGCCAAGATCACCGACGCGCTGAGGGAAGGCCAGGAACTCATCGTCCAGGTCGACAAGGACGAACGCGGCAACAAGGGCGCCGCGCTGACCACCTATGTCTCGCTGGCCGGCCGCTACCTCGTCCTGATGCCGAACAATCCGCGCGGCGGCGGCGTCTCCCGCCGCGTCGACGGGGACGAGCGCACCGAACTGCGCGACACCATGGATCAACTCGAAGTGCCCAACGGCATGAGCCTGATCGCCCGCACTGCGGCCATCGGCCGCCAGGCCGAAGAATTGCAGTGGGATCTCAACTACCTGCTGCAACTGTGGAGCGCCATCGAGGGAGCCGCCCAGCAACAGACCGGCGCCTTCCTGATCTACCTCGAGGGCAGCCTGGTCATCCGCGCCATCCGCGACTACTTCCAGCCCGACATCGGCGAGATCCTGATCGACACCGACGAGATCTTCGAGCAGGCCGCGGCGTTCATGGCCACTGTGATGCCTGGCAACGTCAACCGCGTCAAACGCTACCGTGACGACGTGCCGCTCTTCTCCCGGTTCCAGATCGAGCACCAGATCGAGACCGCCTTCGTCCGCCAGGTCAACCTGCCGTCGGGCGGCGCCATCGTCATCGACCATACCGAGGCGCTGGTTTCGGTCAACGTTAACTCCGGCCGCGCCACCAAGGGCCTGGACATCGAGGAAACCGCGCTCAAGACCAACCTCGAAGCCGCCGACGAACTGGCTCGCCAGCTCCGCCTGCGCGACCTCGGCGGACTCATCGTCATCGACTTCATCGACATGGAGAACCAGAAAAACCAGCGCGATGTCGAAAATCGTTTGCGCGACGCCCTGCGCTTCGACCGCGCTCGCGTCCAGATGGGCAAGATCAGCCGTTTCGGCCTGATGGAACTGTCGCGCCAGCGCCTCCGTCCGGCCCTGGCCGAGACCAGCTATATCTCCTGCCCACGCTGCACCGGCACAGGCCACATCCGCTCGACCGAGTCGGCGGCGCTGCACATCCTGCGCATCCTCGAGGAAGAGGCGATGAAGGAAAACACCGGCGCCGTGCACGTCCAGATGCCTGTCGATGTCGCGACCTTCCTGCTCAACGAGAAGCGCCCGGACATCCAGGCTATCGAAATGCGCCACAAGGCCAGCATCCTGCTGATCCCGAACATCCACCTCGAAACGCCGGCCCACACCATCACCCGCCTGCGCCACGACGACCTCAACGGCGAAGAGTCCCGCGAACCCTCCTACAAGATGGTCGACGCGCCTGTCGAGGAGGCCGCCCGCCTCGCCGGCGGCAAGGAAGAAGTGACCAAGCCGCGCCAGGAAGCGCTCATCAAGACCATCTCGCCAGAACAGCCAGCGCCCGTCATGCCGGAGAAGGCGCCCCAGATGTCTGCTGCGCCGGAACCCCAGCATCAGGAGCAAGGCATCGTCTCGAAGATCCTTGCCTGGTTCCGCAGCACGCCCAAGCCTGCCCCGCAGCAGCCGGCGCCGGAACCTGCGCGGAAGCCGCGCGAAGTCCGCCCGGACAGCCGGCGCGAACGCACCGACACCCGCCGCGGCGGACGCAATGGCAATGAGCGCGGTGAGCGCCAGGAACGCGGCAGTCGTAACGAGCGCCCGACGCAAAAGCCCGCGATCGAGGAGTCGACCGCAGCCACTACTGAACGTCAGGAACGTCGCCCGCGCGGCGAACGTCGCCCGCGCGGCGAACGTCCGCCGGTCGAAGCCGTCGATAACAAACTGACGCCTGCGGTTGCCGCGACCGAGGCTCTCAACGTCGCGAGTCCCGCCCAGTCCGGCGAAGTCGCCGAGGTCGCAGAGGTCGCCGGCAACGAGGATCAGGCCAGTCGCCGCCGTGGGCGCCGTGGCGGCCGCGGCCGCGGTGAACGCCGCAACGAGGGCGAAACCGCTGTACCGACCGATGCCGCCGACGAAACCCCAACGGTCGTCACCGAACCACCGGCTCCGGCGGTCACCATGGTGGCCGCTGCCGAGCCGCTGCTAGCCGTGACTGCTGCCGCGGAAGCGGGCGAAGTCGTGGCTGCCGCTGCCCCTTCACCGCTTGCCCCGGTCGAGGAAGCACTGCTGCCGGCCGCTCCCGTGGTCGTCGAAGCTACTGTCGTCGAAGCCATGGTCGAAGCAGGCGCCGAGGCAACCGTCGAAGCGGTTGCGGTCGACCTGCCGGAAGCGCCGGAAATCACGCCTGTCGCAGCACCCGAGCCACCCGCGCCGGCCGCCAAGCCGGTCGACCTGGAGGAATCCCTGGCCGCCAGCGGACTCGTCCTTGTCCAGACGACCGGCACCACCGTCGCCCAGCCGGAGGCACCACCTCGGCTCGGCCGCCCGCGCAAGGCGAAAGCAGTCGAAGCTGGCGGCGAAGCGCCGCTGATGATGGTCGAAACGCAGAAATAAGGCGTTTCCGCATGCAAATGGGGCACCCGCGGGTGCCCCATTTCCGATCCTGCGTCTGGTGTCAGTCCGGCGCCAACTTCTGCTTGAGCTCGTCAACCAGCCCCTGCGCAGCATCCTCGACCATGTCGAGCACCAGGTCGAAACCGTGGCCCAGCCCGTAGTAAGGGTCGGGAACCTCGTCGTCGTCGAAGTTCTTCGCATACTCCATGAACAGCCCGAGCCGCTCGTGCGCGTCGGGCGGCGCCATGCGGCGCAGGTTGTCGAGGTTGCTCCGGTCCATCGCCAGAATCAGGTCGAAGTAGTCGATGTCCTGGTGGGCGACCTTGCGCGCACGCAACTGCGACAGGTTGTAGCCACGCGCAGAAGCCGCCCGCTGGGTTCGCGAGTCCGGCGCCTCGCCGACGTGATAGCCATGCGTGCCCGCCGAATCCACTTCAACAACGTTTCCCAACTGATTGTTTTTAATGTAGTGCCGCACTACAACCTCGGCAGTCGGTGAGCGGCAGATATTGCCCATGCAAACCAGAAGAACACGATAGCTCATTTTCCGTCGCCTCCCTCCCGGTCATGCGGTGCCGCGCCGAATACCCGTTCCCGCAGGCGGAACAGGTCGTCGCGGGCTTCTGCCGCCTTTTCGAATTCCAGGTTTCTCGCGCATTCAAGCATCAGTTTCTCGAGCCGCCGTATTTCCCTTGCTACTGCCTTCTCGTCCATGGCCGCGTAGGCCACCTCTTGTTGCGCAGCCTTCAGGTCGGTCTGTGCCGCCCCGGCATCGTAGACCCCGTCGATGATGTCCTTGATACGCTTGGACACCCCGCGCGGGGTAATGCCGTGCTGCGCATTGAACGCGATCTGCTTTTCCCGCCGCCGCCCGGTTTCCGCGATGGCGCGCTGCATCGATTGCGTAATCGTATCAGCGTAGAGGATTGCCGTGCCATGGATATGGCGCGCCGCGCGCCCGATTGTCTGAATAAGGGAACGCTCGGAGCGCAGGAAGCCCTCCTTGTCGGCATCCAGGATCGTCACCAGCGACACCTCGGGAATGTCCAGACCCTCGCGCAACAGGTTGATGCCGACTAGCACGTCGAACTCGCCGAGCCGCAGGTCGCGGATGATCTCGACGCGTTCGACGGTCTCGATGTCCGAGTGCAGGTAGCGGACCTTGACACCATTGTCGGCGAGAAAATCGGTCAGGTCCTCGGCCATGCGCTTGGTCAGCGTCGTGACCAGGACCCGCTCGCCGACGCCAACGCGCGTGTGGATTTCCGCCAGCAGGTCGTCGACCTGGGTCGCTGCCGGGCGCACGATCACCTCCGGGTCCACCAGCCCGGTCGGCCGCGCCACCTGCTCGACGACCTGCCCCGCGTGCCGGTTCTCGTAGTCGGCCGGGGTCGCCGAAACGAAGATTGTCTGCCGCAGATGCGCCTCGAACTCGGCGAACTGAAGCGGCCGGTTGTCGAGCGCCGACGGCAGCCGGAAGCCGTAGTCGACCAGGTTCTCCTTGCGCGAGCGGTCGCCCTTGTACATGCCGCCGACCTGGCCGATGGTGACGTGCGACTCGTCGATGAACATCAGCGCGTCCGGCGGCAAATAGTCGATCAGCGTCGGCGGCGGCTCCCCGGCCTGGCGTCCGGACAGGTGGCGCGAATAGTTCTCGATGCCCTTGCAGAAGCCGATCTGGTCGAGCAGTTCAAGGTCGAAGCGGGTGCGCTGCTCGATGCGCTGCGCCTCGACCAGCTTGTTGGCGGCGGTGAACCAGGCCGCCCGTTCGCGCAGTTCGACCTTGATTGCCTCGATCGCGCGCACCACCGTGGCCCGCGGCGTCACGTAGTGCGAGGCCGGGAAGACGGTGAAGCGCAGGGCCTTGTGCAGCAAATGGCCGGTCAGCGGATCGAAGAACTGCAAGGATTCCACCTCGTCGTCGAACAGCGAAACGCGGATCGCGTGCTCCGCGTGCTCCGCCGGAAAGATATCGATGATGTCACCGCGGACACGGAAGGTGCCACGATGGAAATCAATTTCGTTGCGCTCGTACTGCATGTCCGAGAGGCGCCGGATGATCGCCCGCTGGTCGAGACGGTCGCCGACGCGCATGGTGAGGATCATGTTGTGGTATTCATCGCGGTCGCCAATGCCGTAGATGCACGACACGCTGGCGACGATGACCACGTCGCGCCGCTCGATCAGGCTCTTGGTCGCCGACAGGCGCATTTGTTCGATGTGGTCGTTGATCGAGCTGTCCTTCTCGATGTACAGGTCGCGCGAGGGAACATAGGCCTCGGGCTGGTAGTAGTCGTAGTAGGAAACGAAATACTCGACCGCATTTTCCGGGAAGAATTCCTTGAACTCGGAATAGAGCTGCGCCGCCAGCGTCTTGTTGGGTGCCAGTACCAGCGCCGGCCTGCCTGTCCGGGCGATCACGTTGGCCATCGTGTAGGTCTTGCCGGAACCGGTCACACCCAGCAGTGTCTGGAACGCCAAGCCATCGGCCAGGCCCTCGACCAGCTCGCGGATCGCCTCCGGCTGGTCGCCGGCCGGTTGAAAGGGCTGGTGGAGCCGGTAGGGGCTGCCTGCAAAGCAGACGACCGGCATGATGGTGTCGGGTTCGCTCATGTTAAAATTCGCTGTTTGTCGGGCGTGGCAACGGTGCCACGTGCGAGCGTTCCCATTATTCCATGGAGTTCCTATGTCCTCTTCGATCTTTGCGGCAGTAGAACTGGCCCCGCGCGATCCCATCCTCGGCCTCAACGAAGCGTTCAACAGCGATCCGCGCGGCACCAAGGTGAACCTCGGCGTCGGCGTCTACTTCGACGACAACGGCAAGATCCCGCTGCTGGCCGCCGTCCGCGCGGCCGAGGAAACACGCCTGAAGGCGGCGCCACCGCGTGGCTACCAGCCGATCGAGGGCGCCCCCGCCTATAACGGCGCCGTGCAGAACCTCCTGTTCGGCAAGGATTCCCCCCTCCTCGCCAACGGCCAGGTGATCACCGCCCAGGCCCTCGGCGGTACCGGCGCGCTGAAGATCGGTGCCGACTACCTCAAGCGCCTCAACCCGGAAGCCAAGGTCTGCATCAGCGACCCATCCTGGGAAAACCACCGCGCGCTGTTCGAATCGGCCGGCTTCACCGTCGAAAACTATGCCTACTACGATGCCGCGACCCGCGGCGTCAATTTCGCCGGCATGAAGGACAGCCTCGCGGCGATGGCGCCGGGCACGATCGTCGTTCTGCATGCCTGCTGCCACAACCCGACCGGTGCCGACCTCTCCGACGCCCAGTGGAGCGAAGTCGTCGGCCTCTGCAAGGAAGGCGGCCTCGTGCCCTTCCTCGACATGGCCTACCAGGGCTTCGCCGACGGCATCGAGCAGGACACCGTGGCGATCCGTGCTTTCTCGGCCTCCGGCGTGCAGTTCTTCGCCTCGTCGTCGTTTTCCAAGAACTTCTCGCTCTACGGTGAACGCGTTGGCGCGCTGTCCATCGTCACCGCCAGCAAGGACGAATCGACCCGCGTCATGTCGCAACTGAAGCGCGTCATCCGCACCAACTACTCCAACCCGCCGATTCATGGCGGCGCGCTGGTGGCGGCCGTCCTCGCCTCGCCCGAACTGCGTCAGCAGTGGGAAATCGAGCTGGCCGGCATGCGCGACCGCATCCGCGCCATGCGCACCGGCCTGGTCGACGCCATCAAGGCGACCGGCTGCGCGCAGGATTTCTCCTTCGTCGCCATGCAGCGCGGCATGTTCTCCTACACCGGCCTGACCGCCGCACAGGTCGAGCGCATGAGGGAAGAATTCGGCATCTACGCCGTGTCGACCGGGCGCATCTGTCTGGCGGCGCTGAACACCCGGAACCTCGACTACGTGGCCGACGCCATCGCCACCGTCACCAAGGGCTGACCGCCCTCAGGGCAAAAAAAGGCGAGGCCGTGGCCTCGCCTTTTCGTTATCGGCCGCGCCGGCAGCGGCGTGGTTCAGGGGCGACCGCCGAGCGCCTGCAGGTTGGGCAGCGTGCCGGTGACCCTGATCGGCATGCGCAGGACGGAAGCGGAGGTCTGAATATTCACCATCAGGCTGCTGTCGACCTCGCGGTCACGCGTCACGACGAACTGTCCGTTGGCGGAGAACATGCCCGAATTCATCACTACGTCGCGCCCGACAACCTGCTGTCCGGTGATCGCCAGACGCGCCGACAGGCGCTCGAACTTGGTGCTACCGTAGCGCACCGGCGAGCCGCCACCCCGCCGCGCCGCCTCGCCGAGATCGACCCCGTTCAGCACACCGCGCAGCACAAGCGCATCGAGCGTCGCCTCGACGTTCGACCACAATGCCGGCCAGTCCCGTCCGGCCGCGCGCATGCGCAGAGTCCCGCCGAGATAGCCTTCGAGCCACAGCGAAGGCGCGAACACGCTGGTCACCCGGCTGCAATCCAGCCGCTCCAGCGTCGCGTCGCCGACCATTGCCAGTCCCTTCGACCAGTCCAGCAACCAGCTTCCCCTGACGACTCCGCCCAGCGTCGTCGCGTCGAAGCTCTGGACGACCAGTTTGCCCTTCTGCAGCAGCCCGCTCGCCTGGATCGAATCGAGGGTCAGCGGCGAATCCTCGCTCAGGCGCCAGCCGAGCCCCTCGACCTTGAGCCGCACGCCCTGCGGCGTCGGCTGCGCCTCGACGCGCAAGCTGCGGTCGACCTTCTGCAAAAAGGCATTTTCGACGCGGCCGTCCTCGCGCATGCGGACTTCGCCCTTGAGGTCAGCCAGCGTCAGCGTGCCGGCAGCGACCGACAATTTCTCGATCAGCAGCCGCCGGACGATTACCGGCAACTTTCTGCCGCCCGGCTCGACGCCGAGCAGCGGCAAGGCGAGCAGGCGATCCGCCGGCAGCCGGGCGCCGACGAGCTCGACTTGGGGCAGAACGCGAACACCGGAGCCGAGCAGCGCCCATGGCGACGGGATACGGACTTCATCGATCGCCGCATCCCGCTCCCCGCCGACCTGCACGTTGGCCAGGCGCAGGACCGGCTGCGGCAGTACGCTCAGGCGGATCTCGCCAACCTTGACCGGCGCCTGCAGCATTTCGCTCAGGCCGGCCTCGATGTCCGGCCGGAAACGCTCGTAGGGGAAAAACAGCAGCACCAGCAACCCGAGCAGCAGGATCCCGGCAATTCCGCCTGTCACCGGCAGCAGTCGCAAGCGGCGTGGCCAGGGTTCTGGCGCTTCCGGAGGCGGAAGCTCTGCTTCCGCCTCCGGCGCGGCCGAGACCGGCGGGCCGAACGACGAGAAGGCACTGCCGGCACTGGGAGCCGTTCCGGGGTCGGCGAAAGACGTCGCCCTACCAGCTGCGGGGGCGGCGCCCTTCGGGAGGCCCAGAGTCTTGAGTTTCTGCGCGCGCAGCTTGCTCT
This sequence comes from uncultured beta proteobacterium, assembly GCA_963736845.1. Classification (GTDB taxonomy): domain Bacteria; phylum Pseudomonadota; class Gammaproteobacteria; order Burkholderiales; family Rhodocyclaceae; genus Azonexus. The sequence continues at coordinate 25,185 of CAVTQL010000018.1, read as the reverse complement.
CCTGCCACACGGAAACTGCTTCCATGGTTGGCGCGATGAACCCGCCTTGCTCCAGATCGCGCAGGGCGTTCTCGACCAGGCGCGGGTCGCCGATCTTGGCGGAGAGCTCGCCGGCGCTCAACTTGCCGTTGACCTGGACCAGCACCAGGCGCAGGTTGCGTTGAACGACGCGGGTACGCTGACGGACGGCCTCGTCGCCGATCGGGGTCTTTGCGTAGATTAGTTTCTGATTCATGGCGGCAACATTTTTTCCCGGCAAGTATAGCCGCTTTCACGCCGCTTTCGCTTGACCCGGCCCGATATAGTGACTATCATGCGCGCCTCTGTTCCTCGATAGCTCAGTTGGTAGAGCGCCGGACTGTTAATCCGTAGGTCCTTGGTTCGAGCCCAAGTCGGGGAGCCAAAAGCTTCTGTTTCAAATCTTGCACTTAGCCCAGCCCACAAGGTTGGGCTTTTTGCATTCCGGGGAATTTCGGGGATCGCCATACCTTTAGTCGCGGTCGCTATCGGCCCGAGCGAACTCAACCAAGTCATCTGCGAAAAACTATGCCCAAGATCATCCGCGAAAAATACGAAAACGGTGTCCTGGTCGAGCGCCAGACGGAGGGCTCGAACACGACCCCTTGGCATTGGCTGATGCTGGTCGTGCATACGGTCATTGCCATCTGCCTGGTCGCGCTCGTCGCCATCTCGATCCACGACAGCCTGGCCCTCAAGGCGATCCAGGCCGAGGAAGATGCGTCGCCAGCCAGTTGCGAACAGCCACGGGTTCGGTCGTAGGCCACGGGATATCCATGTTCAAACTCATCATCGCCCCGCTGATCGCCTATCTGGCCAGGCTGCGCTTCCCGGTCCTGTTCGCCATCACCACCGCCTTGTTCATCCTGGACTTCTTCATCCCGGATGCCATTCCATTCGTCGATGAAATCCTGCTGGGTCTGGGTGCGGCACTTCTGGGGAGTTGGAAGAAGCGGAAAGAGCCACGATCAGCTGGCGACAAGGGTGGTCACTAAGATGGTTAAACTGCAAATTCATAGATGGGGTGAGTGCGTTTATGGGTAAGAGCCGACTCGAAGCCTTCAGCGATGGCGTGCTTGCCATCATCATCACGATCATGGTGTTGGAAATGAAGGTGCCGCACAGCGATGATCTGGCGGCTTTGCACTCGCTGCTTCCGGTCTTTCTCAGCTACGTTCTGAGCTTTGTATACGTCGGCATTTACTGGAACAATCACCATCACCTGCTCCATGCCGTGCGCGGCGGCAGTGGTAGTGTCCTCTGGGCAAATCTGCACCTGTTATTTTGGTTATCGCTCTTTCCCTTCGTAACTGGCTGGATGGGAGAAAACCATTTCGCGCCACTACCCACTGCGTTTTATGGTTTTGTGTTGCTGATGGCCGGCGTCGCCTATTGGATTCTCACTCGGACGATCATTTCCGTTGAGGGCAAGGATTCATTGCTGGCGAAGGCTGTGGGCAAGGATCGCAAGGGCAACCTGTCGATCGTACTCTACGCAGTGGCGATTCCGATGGCCTTCTACAATCATTGGATATCCCAAGCTCTATATGTCGTCGTCGCGCTGATGTGGCTCGTCCCCGATCGACGAATCGAGAAGGTGCTTACTGAACGGGAGACCTAAACGCAGCGGGCATAGAGGTTTGCGTCGTTTGATCCCGCACACAACCGGACACACACTGTTGCAAGCCGTTACTTGAGTTGGCGAGCCTGCGTCGCTATCTTGCCTACATGCGCTGACCAGACATCAGCCATGGTGGCCAACCCTCCTCTCTCCCCCAACTGGCCGTCCTGAAAGCCTCGCACTCCTCCCCCGGTGCGGGGCTTTCGCTTTTGTTGCCTAGGAGAACTGCCTGCTGCGCCTTCGCACGTAGGCCAGCCTCCAGCGCCAACTCGCCCCGATCGGGCCTGACAGATCATAACAACCGTGAAATATGCCACAGACAGATTGATCAGCAAGGCGATAGTCTATCTCGGCAGGAGGAGTCGTTATGGCCAGTCAACAACGCACATCAGTCGTGACTGACATAGTCAAGGTCACATTTCGCGCTAAGGCACCGATGAGTGAAGACCCCTGGAAAGAAATCGGGGCCCTCCTTCAGAAAGAGAACGAGAAACGATGGAGCGTAGTTTCCCAAGAACCTTCCGCTGACCTGCTTGATTCCAAGCAGCCGGACTCCAGAAATATCCCGAAATCCTTCAATTCGATGCAAGCTGGTTTATGCGCTCTCCTACGCAGGTGTTCTCAACGTTGACCTCAAGTTGCAGACGAAACGATTACCCGTCACCCAACAAAACGCGGGGCCACTGGGGATCGGCATGGATCGAACCAATGTAACCGCGGTGAATATGCAAGCTGTACTGATTCCGGTAGAGTTTGTCTGTTTCAATCATCCAAGCCAGATAAGATGACATTCGGAGAATCCATCCAGACCTGCTTCTCGAAGTACGCGGACTTTTCCGGGCGAGCTTCGCGCTCGGAATATTGGTGGTGGTTCTTGTTTGTGTTGTTGGCGACGGTCGCGACCAGCATCGTAAGCGAGAAGTTGTCTGCACTATTCTCTTTGGCAGTAATGTTGCCTGGCCTTGCTGTTGGCGCTCGCAGACTTCACGATATCGATAAAAGCGGATGGTTCCAGTTGCTATATTTGATCCCGCTCATCGGCTGGATCATCGTTGTGTACTGGGCTGTCCAAGAGGGCAAAGAGCCAAACCGCTTTTGATCCGGTTCGCAGTCCTATTCTTGCCGTCCTCGGCGTGTGCCGGGAAGCGATTCAGACAATGACGCCATACCCCGCCCCACCGTCCACCCCAAGAATCCGGCGCTCCCAACCCGCCCCAGTTCGGCAACAGTTCGGCGGCGATCCATCCTACTCCGTTGATCCGACTCGACTTCCGACCCACGAGCGAAGATAGCGAACCCGCCAGGTTCGGCATAGGTTCGGCAGCAAGATGCGACCCGGAAACGCATCGAAAAAACCGTTAGAATTCTTCGCGCTAGGTGCCATCAAAAAGTCGGCTCCCTTCGACTGTTAATCCGTAGGTCCTTGGTTCGAGCCCAAGTCGGGGAGCCAAAAGCTTCTGTTTCAAATCTTGCACTTAGCCCAGCCCACAAGGTTGGGCTTTTTGCATTTCGGGGATCGTCGGACTTCCGGTCCGTAGTTCGGCATCGGGCCCGACCCAAGCTGACCCCGCAACGCTAGTCTTCCAATGCGGTTGCAAGGAAGTGAAGCTGGAGGCAACATCAGACTGGCGCGGGAGGCCCATTGGTCGTTCCGTGCAACCATTCAAGCAAAGGAAGAAAGATGCGCTCCTTGATCATCGTGCTCTCGATGCTGTTCTGGTCGGCGACTTCGGCCACGGCCCAAGTGAGCGTGAGCATCGGCATCAATGTTCCCAGCTACCCGGAACTCGTGCGGGTGCCCGGCTACCCGGTGTACTACGCGCCCGGCCTGAATTCAAATTTCTTCTTCTACGATGGCCAGTACTGGGTGTACGAACGGGACAACTGGTACGCAAGTTCCTGGTACAACGGCCCGTGGGGGCTGGTATCACCGATGGCGGTGCCGCTTTTTGTTCTGCGTATTCCCGTACGCTACTACCGTGCTCCCCCTGCCTATTTCTACGGGTGGCGTCCAGAAGGCCCGCCACACTGGGGCCACCACTGGGGACATGAATGGGAGCAGCAGCGAAGCGGATGGGACCGCTGGGATCGCCGAGTAGTGTGGATCCCTGCCCCGCTACCGCGCTATCAGCGACACTATTCAGGGAACCGTTATCCGCAAGGAATGCAGCAAGAGCAGATACACAGGAAAAATTATCGATATCAACCCCGCGACCCTGACGTACAGGCAGCATGAATCAGCCTACGCACAGCAAAGGGATCCTGCATCACGGGGTCGTGGTCAGCCCGACGCGCCCCAGCAACGAGGTCAAAGGCAGCCTGATGACCAGCGCTGCTTTTCAGCCTTCATCCCCGCAGGGTACTCCCTTTGGCCGAGATTATCAGCAGCCACAACGGTCAAGGGAAGATGGGCGCCGCTCAGATCCTTCCCAAGCACCACCCAGATACCGGGAGTGGAATGGTCAGGTGGCCGTTCCGGCGCCGCAGTCACAGCATAGGCAAGAACGGCAGGAACAACCGCAGTCGCGGCGCAATCAGGACCCCGTTCAGCAAGGTCGCGGACCATCGCAGGATCCGGGGCGGGAGCAAGGAAAGGGGCACGACCGGGGACAAGCAAATGGGCAGGAACGCAACAGGTAGGGCAAGCCTGCACCACTCAAGGGATTTGAGCCATTGTTCCAAAGCAGATCGTCTATTTGAAACAGTCGACAGGTTTCAGCGTTTGCATTCGTGATATTGCTATTGATCTATCCCACAGGGCGGGATTCGACCCGACCAAGCCCTCTATCTGAAATCATCCGGGAAAGCCTGTGCCCAAGATCATCCGCGAAAAATACGAAAACGGTGTCCTGGTCGAGCGCCAGACGGAGGGCTCGAACACGACCCCTTGGCATTGGCTGATGCTGGTCGTGCATACGGTCATCGCCATCAGCCTGGTCGCGCTGGTCGCCATCGCCGTCCATGACAGCCTGACCCTCAGGGCGACCCTGTCCGAGGAAGATGCCTCGCAAACCAGTTGCGAACAGCCACGGTTTCGGTCGTAGGTCGACTTAGCGCATGCACAGACGGATAGCTTTGCTTGCCTTGCTGCCCCTGCTCTGCTCGGGTTGTGCAGTCGTTGCCGTGGCCGATGCGGCGGTCACCGTGGTTGCCACGACGGTCAAGGTCGGCGCCACCGTGGTCGGGACTGCCGTTGATGTGACTGCTGCCGGGGTCAAGGCCGTGGTTGGGAGCGGGGATGATGAATGAATCGCCCCGGCTTTTCTAGACACTCTGTAGCCGCTTGAAAGACTGATTTTTGAACCCGACTAGAGAACTCATGCAGATCAATAGCGATCTTTCCCAGCGCGTCGTCATCGACAGCAACGAACTGCCCTGGTCGCCCTCACCCATAGCCGGCGTTGAACGCCGCATGCTCGATCGGGTCGCTGCTGAAAAGGGTCGGGCCACCTCGGTGGTCCGCTATGCACCGGAAACGTCCTTCCCGATGCATGGCCATCCGCGGGGCGAGGAAATCCTCGTGCTCTCCGGAACCTTCTCCGATGGCGGCGGCGACTATCCGGCCGGCAGTTACTTGCGCAATCCGCCGGGTAGCCAACATGCACCGTTCAGCACGGAGGGATGCGTGCTGTTCGTCAAACTGGACCAGTTCGCCCCGTTGGATGGGGGAGAAGTGCGATTCGACACCCGTCAGGCGCGCTGGATGCCCGGCCTGGTACCCGGTCTCTCGGTCATGCCGCTGCACGAATTCGAGGGCGAACATTCCGCACTCGTCCGCTGGGCGCCGGGCACTATCTTCAATCGACACCGACACTGGGGCGGCGAAGAAATCCTCGTCCTGGATGGCGTGTTCCAGGACGAACACGGAACCTATCCTGCCGGCACCTGGCTGCGCAGCCCGCATTTGTCCGAGCACAAGCCGTTCAGCACCGAGGGCTGCGTGATCTACGTGAAAACAGGGCATCTGGGTTGATCGGTTAGCGCCACCTTGCCCGACCTTGTAACGAGCTTGACCCGACGCGGTGAACCTGAATCGGGCAGCAGCAAATAGGCACTGAATCGCCCCAGCTTTTCGGCGAATCTTTTGCGGTTTCAAGGTTCTATTGTTCGTCGGGTCTGGTTGGGATTCCTAACCGAGTAATTGATAAGCAAGTCTTCAACAACTTTAAACTTACAGAGGCAAATGATGAAACTGTTATCAACAAGCCTGCTGACCTTGGCGACGATGTTCACCCTTGGCGGCTGCGCAAGCATGAAAACGGGCAACCCAACAATCTCCGTCCTGCTGGATCTTGATCCGGCCAGCGTGGACCGCACGGTCATCATTGAGAACATCACGGCTGACCGTAACGGTATTTTGTATACGTCAGACCGTGTCACTGGCAACGTATTGCGCGTCGATCCCAAGTCACCCAAAGCGGTTGTTGTAGGCAGAATTGAATCACGCACTGTTGACGGCAAAAAGGTCGATCCTTCACCGGGCGGCATTGCATTTGATGCCAAAGGGGATTTGTATCTTGCTGCGGGCCCCTTCAGCGAGGTAGTGAGGATAAGGGCTGCAGATCTGAATCCGGCCAAGCCCGGCCTTGCTCAGGTCTTTGCCACTGGTGTGCCGGGCGCCAATGGCATCGCTTTTGACAGCCGCGGCATCCTGTATGTTTCGGGTGGCGCAAGCGGTATCGTTTATGGCGTTGGCCCCAACGGTGGCGCAGCGCAGGCCGTTGCACAAATCGACAAGAATGTTCGGACACTGCCAGATGGCAAGGCACAGCAACCCATCGTGGCCAACGGTCTGAAGTTTGACGCGATGGGTGTCCTGCACGTGGCAGACACATCACGTGGTGCCATCTGGAAGATTGTGATTAGTGGTGATGGAAAAGGCGGAAAACCCACCCTTCTCGCACAGAGCCCTTTGCTGGAAGGTGCAGATGACATGGCATTTCTTGGCAACGGAGATCTGTGGGTCGCGGCCAACGAGTTGAACGCTATCGTTTCTGTAACACCTGCCGGCGAGGTCAAAACGATTATAAAAAACGGCAGCCAAGGGCCTCTAGAATTTCCCGCAGGACTCGTGGTGACAGGAAATCGTGTTTATGTAGCTAATTTTGACGTGCCACGCCGCGAAAACATTGACGCCAATGCCACCACCTCCAAAGATGGAGTTGGCGCTTCGATCGTACAGATCGCACCATAAATCGACTTGGCAATCCCCCGGCGTTTCCGGGGGACTCATTCGTGAAAATGACCGGGGTCAGGTCTTGAATTACAACATTTTGACCCACAACAAAGACAGCATTCCGGCTCATCGACCTGAAGGACATTCGTGCCACGCCCAGACCGGAAGCCCTGGACACACCTGGATACACCTTGTCGCAAGCCGTTACTTGAGTTGCCGAGCCTGCGCCGCTATCTTCTCTCCATGCGCTGACCAGACATCAGCCTGACGGCCAACCCCCTCCCTCCCCCAATCTGGCCGTCCTGAAAGCCTCGCACTCCCTCCCTGGTGCGGGGCTTTCGCCTTTCTGGGCCGTGACTAGCGAGTATTCTGCCTGTCAAATTACGAAGCGCCTGCATCAACAGAGCCCACTGCTCATCGGGTGGATAGGCGTTGCTTCCGCCCGTCTTGATCTTGAGATCAGCCGTCTTGAGCCGAAACTCCCACTGCGTCCCATCCAGCATGTCGGGGTCGTTGAACTAGCACTGTCGGATTGCGTGCGTGGCATCATCGTTACAGCGATGCTTCGTCGTCGATGAGGTCTGCCTCGCCGGCGATGAATCCGAGGTCGCGCCCGGAGGTATTTTCTACACTGCCGTCCACGACACGATGGAGCAGGCCATAGGAGACGCGCCATTGCTGCTGGCCGACCGACAGGGTAACGGTCTTGTCGTTGAGACGCACGATCTTGCCGCTGCGTTGCTGATGGTGTTTGTCGACGAAGCCGACGACATCGCCGATCGCAACGCTATTGCGCCCAAGGCCTTGCTTGGGTTGTTCGCGGATTTCGATATCCGCGCCGTCCAGATTGATCGCCGCGTAGGAGATCAGCCACCGCTGCTGCCGTTCCAGGTCGAGGACGACGGCCTGTTTGCGGCGCAATTCGAGGACTTGGCCTTTGTAGGCCCGATTGGTTTGCGGATCGAAGTATTCGATGGCCTGGCCAACGCGGAGGCGTGATTGGACAGCATGCATCCAGCCCGCTTGGTCCAACACGCGGTCGATGGCGGCACGGAGCCGGAATAGGTCGAAGGCTGACGCACCCTGCAACTCTTTGAGTGTTCTGGTGAAGTCCATCGGGGTCTACTCTGGCACTGTCAGCGGTTTGCCGTTGTCGCTGGCCTTGAGGCCGAGCAGGAAGGGAACGGCCGTCTCGACCCAGACTTCCGCTGTCGGATAGTTTCCCGCCTCGTTGCCGAAGCAGCTCCTGAGCATGTCGGTGTCGATGATGCCGGGACTCAGGGGGATGGCGGCCATGCCCTTGGGGAGTTCCTGTGCCAGGGCGCGGGTCATCCCTTCGATCGCCCACTTGGTCGCGCAGTAGGGGGCGACACCGGCATCGGTGTCCCGGCCCCAGCCGGAACTGAAATTGACGATGATCCCTGACTTGCGTTTGACCATGGCGGGCACGAAGTGCCGGATGACGTTGGCCACGCCTTTGATATTGACGTCGATCACCTCGTCGAAGTCTTTCCCGGCGATCTCCCACAGGGGGGATACCGGGTTGATCAGGGCGGCATTGTTGAGGAGCAGGTGCGGAGCGCCGACGGATTCGATGACTTCGGATGCCCACTTCGATACCTGGGCATCCCGGGTGACATCGACGACCGAGAAGCGGTGCGGGGCGCCGAGTTCCTTCTGCAAGCTGGCGATGGCCTGTTTGGAGCGGCCACAGCCAACGACAACGTGGCCGAGCTCGGCGAATTTCACTGCCATGGCGCGACCGAGGCCGCGACTGACGCCGGTGATGAGAACGATGCGGGATTTCGGCATGGTTGATCCTGACAATGCGATCGCTATTGGAGGCTGCAAGGATATCCGAACATGTCGGCGACCGTGGTTTGCTTCTCCCAGTATTGCCGTCTTCCAGTAGCATGTCGGCACATGCGTTACGGTCTTTTGATACTCGCAGGATTCATGTGCGCGATAAGCGACGGTACCCGGGCAGCGGAAACGGTAGCCCTCGCCGAACTCGCCAAGCCGGGGCGCGTGCTCATGCTGCGCCACGCCAACGCACCTGGCACCGGCGACCCCTCAAGTTTCAGCCTTGACGACTGTTCCACTCAGCGCAATCTCGATCAGGCCGGCAGAGCCCAGGCGCTAGCGCTCGGCAAACGCCTGGCTCAGGCGGGTGTCAGGCAGGCCAAGGTCTACTCCAGCCAGTGGTGCCGTTGCCTGGATACCGCGCGGCTGCTCAACCTGGGTCCCGTCGAGCCGCTGCCGGCGCTGAATTCCTTCTACGCACGCTCCCATGAGCGCGAGACCACACTGGCTGCTTTGCGTGTATTCCTGGCTGGACTTCCGACAACGGGCGCACCTGTGGTTCTGGTCACGCATCAGGTCACCATCACTGCCTTCACCGGCGAGGGCGCGGCGACAGGCAGCGGCAGTCTGTTCGAGCTGAACGGATCGGGCGAACCACGCTTGCTCGGTTCGATCAAACCCAACTGAATTCGCACCTGCGAGGTAATTGATCATGCGCATTTTCGTATTGACCGCTTTCCTCCTGCTGTCTCTGCCAACATTTGCACAACCGGCCCTGCGCGCAACGCAGCTGGCCGAGTTCGCCGACGGGCTTTCGCAACCTCACGACGCCGCTTTTTCGCCCGACGGCAAACTCATCTACCTGACCGACATGCGCAACAGCCGCATCCAGATTCTCGAAGCCATGACGCTGAAACTGGTCGGCAGCTTCGGTGCCGGTGAGTTGTCCTATCCGCACGATGCCGAGTTCGACAAATCCGGACGACTGCTCGTCGCCGACACCGGCAACGACCGCGTAGCGATCTACGCGGTCAATGGCGCGCAGGCCAAGCTGGTTGGCGAACTGAAGGGTCTCGCGGGTCCGGAGGGCGTGGCGGTCACGCCCGACGGCCGGATCCTCGTCACCAACACGCGCAACGCGACGCTCAGCGTATTTCGCGACGGCAAACTGGTGCAAACAGCCGGTGGCCCGGGCACCAGGGACGGCGAGTTGCGCAACCCGCATGACGTCGAAGCCGCAAGCGACGGCACTGTGTATGTCGTCGATTCGGGCAATAACCGCGTCCAGGTGTTCGACGCCGCGCTGAAGCATCGCGCCAGCTTTGGCGCTGTGCTCGGCCTGAGCGGGCCGAAATACCTTGCCATCGACGGCGATCGCGTCTGGCTGGCCGACGAGTACAACCATCGCATCCTGCTACTTGATCGCAGCCATCAACTCCTCGGTGTGCTCGGCAGCGGCAAGCGCGGCCGCGCCGCCGATGCCTTCCACAAGCCCGAGGCCGTGCTTGCCCGCGCGCCCTACGTCTGGGTTATCGATACCTACAACGATCGCATCGTTCTGCTGCGTATCGACTGAGCCACGACTGTCGATATAGATTTGCTCGACCAATCGTTCGTCGGGCGCTTCTAAAACTCGCACTCCGTGCCTCCAAGCGGATCAGCTCACGACGCATAGACTGAGTGCGGTTTGATCTTCGAAAAAACAGGAACTACAGCTCATATTTCTTCGAACCAACTTACCCCACGACTTCGGTAGGATGATCGCTTCACCAACGACCCAGGAGGCTATGGAAAATGAAAGTAACGACTTCAATCCAGCGAGGTGCAAACTACATATACGTCAAGTTCGGTGAGGTAGTGACTGCCATTGAGCAAGTGGCCGTCGTCAAGGGACTGCCCATGTGGGAAGTCGAGCGCCACTTGGGGTCCGGGCTCAGGAAGCGATTGATTGTTTCTGCCCGCTCGCTGATGCCCATTCAGCCAACCGCTGCCTGCGCTTAGCAGGCCCTGTCGGGGCTATCTCCGAAGAGACTTGAGCATATTGGCCGGACTGCTCAATCGCAGACTCCCCCATAGCCAAACCATATTCCCGACCTGAAAGAGGAGATTTCTGATGCGAGCCGAAGACCAGAAAGCCATTCTTGCCATCGCACTTCTCGCTGCCTTCGCCGATGGGGCAAAGGACGACCGTGAACGCGAGGAGGTCCGGCGCATTGCCGAATCGCTTGCCACGGCTTCGCCGGCGATCGACCTGCGAACACTGTATCAGGATGTGCTATTGAAGCGCTTCGGCCTCGATGAGGCTGTCGTTGCCCTGAGTGATGATGGCCTTCGTAACTACGCCTACGAAATGGCACTTTGCGTTTGCGAGGCAGATGGCCAGACGACGGCGGCTGAACGGCGCTTCCTGGACCAACTTAAGGTGAGCCTGGGTCTCGGCAACGACCAGGCGCGAGCGATTGAGCGTGAGGTTGATCCCATTGTCGCCGCTACCAGCACCGTCACTGCTTCCAACTCCGGCGGCAACAATGCAGAAATCGATCAGTCGATTCTCAATTACGCCCTGCTCAACGGTGCGCTCGAACTGCTGCCGCAGTCCTGGGCGTCGATGGCCATCATTCCGCTGCAGATCAAGATGGTTTATGGCATTGGACAGACGCATGGGGTCGCGCTCGACCAAGGACATATCAAGGAATTCATCGCCGCCGCCGGCGTCGGCCTGACGTCGCAGTATCTCGAGCAGTTCGGGCGCAAGTTACTCGGTGGCCTGCTCGGCAAAGTAGCTGGGAAGACAGCAGGCAAGATTGGTCGGGCCGCCACCGGCATGGCGTTTTCCTTCGCAACGACCTATGCCTTGGGGCACCTCGCCAAGCGCTACTACGCAGGTGGACGGCAGATGAACGGCGAGCTTCTGCGCGAAACCTATCAATCGCTGCTCGGCCCGGCCAAGGAATTGCAGACACGCTATCTCCCGCAGATCGAGCAAAAGGCCGCGACACTGGATGTCAGCCAGGTTATGGCGATGATCCGCTCCTGAATGCTGAACAATTCGTAAGCCTCACCGTGAATCTCCCCGGTTTCAATAGACACTTGGCGGCCGACGTGAAATGGCAGTCTTGTCCAACCCGATTTCGTAGGCCATTTGTCATAGTTCCAGAGCAGACCGGCCTCTCGTATGGCACCTTGGGCGAACAGGCGACCTGACTTTTGCTGGCCGCCTCCTGCCGCAAAAAACCACGGCAAAACCGCTGTTTTCAACGTCTGATCAATGAGTTACCGGTGCCATACCGAATAGATGGGTCGTTTTGGTGACCAAAACAAACGCCATCACAAACTCGATCGGTGCCGGCTACTTCCTCTGGCAGCGATACGACAAAGCTGAACAGCAAGTAACGCTCAGCCGCTTCCCTAACCCTGCATCACCCGCCCTGCCCGCTTAGTCGGGCATTTTTTTCGTCCACTTTCCGGAGAACCTCATGATCCCTATCCCCAAGGCAGTAATCGATCTGGCAGTCACCGTGCTTCGCCGCCATCACCAGCGAAGTCCTGGCCAAACGCTCGCAATGCAGCGAAGCGCGACTATCGCCAGTAACGACATGGAGGAACGGAATGATCGTCCTTCGTGATCCGCAGGCCACAAGCCAGATCACCGATCCATATATCCACGAGCTGGTTTCCCTGCGCTGGTCTCAGGTCCTGGCCGGCGAGCCCTATGACTACGACCGGCACGGCTACATGGTCGTGGTCGAACCGGGCGACACCGTCGAGCAGCTGGAGCAGGAAATCGGCTTGCCGCTCTTGCATGGCCTGTTCGATGACGTGCCGTTCGGTCATCCCGACTTCACCCCTTGTTTCGACATCCTGGAGGAACACACCTATGAAAACGCAGCACCGTATCTACGAAATGGTCTTCATCAGCAATGACGATGGGTTTGCTACCACGGTCATTGTGCCGGCCAGCGAAGGCATCCCGGGCGATCTGCTGGCTATGTGTCGATCATTCGCCACGCCAGCCGTGGTATCTTTTCGCTGTTCAAGCCACTCTCGGCAAATTACCTCAAATGAATTGGCTGAGCGTTCGGACTTGGCTGCTTTAAGCGCCTTCCGATGTTCGCCAGGATCAACGCCAGCCGCCAGTAGCTTGCGCGCTTCGTCGCGTTTCTCCCTGGCGTCCTTCAGGCCAACGTCCGGATATACTCCGAGCGATAGCATCTTCGCCTTGCCGTCAAAGCGATAGCGGAAGCGCCACCACTTACCCCCGGAAGGTTGCACCTGAACAGACAGTCCACGCTCGTCAGTCAGTACATAAGGCTTGTCCGTTGGCTTGGCATTGATGATTGCAGTGTTACTCAAGGGCATTGTGTGTAACTCCTTCCGACCTACACCCAGTTACACCCACAGTTATACACACTCAGGGCTGGATGTTGTTGGACCATGTTACACACAATTAGCACAAAAAACCAATAAAAAACCCGCACTTAGGCGGGTTTAGTGGATTGCATGGACTGTAATGAAACAGCTACTTGGTGCCCAGGAAGGGACTCGAACCCCCACACCTTGCGGCGGCAGGACCTAAACCTGCTGCGTCTACCAATTTCGCCACCTGGGCAAGCGGGCGGATTTTACCACCGCGGATGACTTGACCCTATACTTCGCGGCCGATGCCCGTCGATCACTACGAAAACTTCCCGGTCGCCTCCTTTCTCTGTCCCGGCGCCTCTGCGGCGGCCGATCGAGGTGATCTACCGCTTTGCCCGCAGCGCCGACGACATCGCCGACGAAGGCGAGGCGACGCCCGCGGAACGTCTCGCCGGGCTGGCGGCCTACCAGGCGGAACTGGACCGCATCGCCGCCGGTATGCCGCCACTGACGCCGCTGTTCGCCGACCTGGCCGCGGTCATCGCGGCGCACGCGCTGCCCGTTCAGCTTTTCCGCGACCTGCTCGACGCCTTCGCCCAGGACGTGGTGAAGAAGCGCTATGCCGATTACCCGGAACTGCTCGACTACTGCCGCCGTTCGGCCAACCCGGTCGGCCGGCTGGTGCTGCACCTGACGGGCCGGACGGCGCCGGAACAACTGGCGCAGTCGGACTGCATCTGCTCGGCGCTGCAACTGATCAACTTCTGGCAGGATGTCGCGGTCGACTGGCAAAAAGGCCGCGTTTACCTGCCGCAGGACGAACTGCCGCGCTTTCGCGTCACCGAAGACGACATCGCCGCCGGCCGCTGGTCGGCCAACTGGGCGGCGCTGATGGATTTCCAGATCGACCGCGCGCGCGACCTGATGCTGCGCGGCGCGCCGCTCGTCCATGCCCTGCCCGGCCGCATCGGCTGGGAGATCCGCCTGACCGTCCAGGGCGGGCTGCGCATCCTGGAGCGCATCCGGCGCGTCGCGCGGCGACGTCTTCGGCTCGCCGGCCGGTGCTCGGCAAGCTGGACTGGCTCGTGCGTCGCCGGCCGCTCGCTTACAATGTGACGCCATGACGCCCGACCAATACTGCCAGGAGAAGTGCGCCGCCAGCGGCTCCTGCTTCTACTACAGCTTCCTCTTCCTGCCGCCGAACGCCGGCGCGCCATCACGGCGCTCTACGCCTTCTGCCGCGAAGTCGACGACGTCGTCGACGAATGCCACGACCCGTCGGTCGCCGCGACCAAGCTCGCCTGGTGGCGCCAGGAAATCGGCCGCGCTCGCCGGCGGCCAGCCGCAGCACCCGGTCGGCGCAGGCGCTGCAGCGGCCGCCGCCCGCTTCGACCTGCCGACGGAGCAGCTGCTGGAAATCATCGACGGCATGGAGATGGACCTGCAGCAGACGCGCTACCCCGATTTCAAGGCGCTGCAGCTCTACTGCTACCGCGTCGCCAGCGTCGTCGGCCTGCTCGCCGCCGAGATCTTCGGCTACAGCGACCGCCAGCACGCAGAAGTACGCGCACGATCTCGGCATGGCCTTCCAGCTCACCAACATCATCCGCGACGTCGGCGAAGATGCCCGGCGCGGCCGCATCTACCTGCCGATGGACGAACTGAAGCGCTTCGACGTGCCGCGCCGCCGACATCCTCAACGCCGCGCTATTCGGACAATTTCACGCGCGCTGATGGAATTCCAGGTCGAGCGCGCCGAGAAATACTACGCCCAGGCGTTCGCCCAGTTGCCGGCCGCCGACCGCAAGAGCGCAGCGCCCCGGCCTGATCATGGCGGCGATCTACCGCACCCTGCTCGACGAAATCAGGCGCGACGGCTGCCAGGTGCTGAACCAGCGCATCGCGCTGACGCCGGTGCGCAAGCTCTGGATCGCCTGGAGGACCTGGGTCTTCGCATGAAGGTCGCGGTCATCGGCGGCGGCTGGGCCGGCATCGCCGCCGCCGTCGAACTGACCGCCGCCGGCATCGACACGACCGTGTTCGAAGCCGGCCGCGACGCTCGGCGGCCGCGCCCGCGCGGTCGAACATCGACGGCCGCACGCTCGACAACGGCCAGCACATCCTGCTCGGCGCCTACCGCGAAACCCTGCGCTGATGCGCCGCGTCGGCGCCGACCCCGAGCGCCTGCTCGACCGCCTGCCGCTGTGCGTGGTCGATGCCACGCGGCTTCCGCCTTGCCTGCCGCACCTGCCGGCGCCGCTCAACGTCGCCTGGGGGCTGCTGGCCGCACGCCGTGTCGGCCTGGCGGGAAAAGCTGGCGACCGCCCGCTGGATGCACGGCGTCAAGGCGCGCCGGCTTCGTCCTGCCGGCGACTGCACGGTCGCCGCCTGGCTCGACGGCGCCGGCCAGACCGGCGCCCTGCGCCGCCACCTCTGGGAACCGCTCTGCCTCGCCGCGCTCAACACGCCGGCCGAACGGGCCTCGGCCCAGATCTTCGCCAACGTGCTGCGCGACAGCCTCGGCAGCTCGCGGCGCAGCGATACCGACCTGCTGCTGCCGCGCACCGACCTCAGTCAGCTGTTCCCGGAACCGGCCAGCCATTGGCTGAGAGACAACGGCGCCACGCTGCGCTTTGGCACTCGCGTCAGCAGCCTGTCCGCAAACGTGGACGGAATCGTCATCGATGGCGAAACCTACGACGCCGGCATTATCGCCACCGCCCCGCAGCACGCCGCAAAACTGTGGCCGGCGCTGGCCTGCAATTTCGACTACGAACCGATCGTCACGGTCTACCTCCAGTTCGAGGCCAAAACCAGACTTGCCTTCCCGCTGCAAAAACAATCCGGGAAATACGGCCAATGGGTAGTCGACCGCGGCGACGGCCTGCTCGCCTGCGTGCTCAGCGGCCACGGCGACTGGGAAGCGCTGAACGACTCTGAACTCGCCACCGCGCTTCAAGCGGAACTGGCCCTGTCCAGCCCGGTCCACCTGGCAAAAAGTCATCCGCGAAAGGCGCGCCACCTTCGCCTGCCGCCCCGGCATCGCCCGCCCCGATTTCATGACCGCCGATCCGCGCGTCATCCTCGCCGGCGACTACACCTGGGCTGACTACCCGGCAACGCTCGAAGGCGCCGTGCGCAGCGGTCGCCGGGCCGCCCACACGTTGCTCTTAAAGCGCTAGAATTTGCCATCATGAATCGTCCGCGCCTCGCCTTGTTGCTTTCCATCACCCTTGCTGCCAGCGACGGCCGATGCCGGTGAGGACTGGGTAATGCGGCCCAAAGCGAAGTATCCGGCCCCGGCACCGACCAACGCGGTCGGCGGCGAAGACTGGGCACCGGAACTGGGCCGCCAACTCGCCATCCTCAAGCAGCAACCTGCGAACACGGAAGCGCGCAAAGCTGCCTGGGTTGCAGCCATGCGCCTCGGTCTCTTCGAACAGGCCGCCGCGCTCGCCGCGCCGCTTTCCGCCGCCGATCAGCGCGCCATGGAGGGCGACCGCATCGCCCTCGACATCCGCTATGGCATCGTCGATCGCAACACCCTGCGCGGGCCGGAGAGATTTTTGCGCCTCGACCGGGCGTTGACCGCAACCGACCCGCTCGCCGCCGAGTTCCTTGCCGGCAAGATGCCCGACGCCGAGGACACGCGCCGCCTGACCGACCGGCTCAGCGCCCTCGCCGCCCGCCGCCGCGCCGCCGATGCCGTCGCGCTTTACGAAACCCTGCTCGCCAGAGGCATTCCAGTTCCGCTCTGGGCCGAGCGCGATGTGGCCGGCAGCTACCTCGAACTGCGCCGCCCCCAGGAGGCGCTGGCCCTTTACCAGCGGGCGGTTGACGCCAACGCGGACGACTTCGACGCCAATCTCGGTCTCTTTTTTGCCCTCGTCGAAACCGAACAACTCGACGCCGCGACCGAGCATATCGACGCTTATGCCGCCCGCCTGCCCGAACGCCGCCACCTCGACGGCCGCTACAACGGCGAGCGCCTGAGCGCCGACATCACCGCCGACCGCGTGCGCATTTTCGCCGACCGGCTTGCAGCGAAGCGCAGATCCGCATCGACGCCCGTCATACTGCCATTCCCTACAACAGCGAAGCCCGCCAGTCCTCCGCCAGCCTGGCGCTGGCCCGCGGTTGGCCGCGCCAGGGCAACGAAATGCTGCGCCGGACCATCGGCTCCGACCCGATCAATCCGGCGCTGCGCGCCGACCTTTCCGAAAACCTGCTCACCCTGCAGGACTGGCCGGCGGCCCGCGCCGCGCTCGACGCCGCCACCGACCTCGATCCGGACAACGGCGCCGTGCGCCGCGCCCGCCGCAGTTACGCGCTCTACGACAGTTACGAACTCTATGTCGAGGCCGGCTACGGCGAAGGTGGGGAGGTCAATTACTTCGGCAGCCGCGACTGGTCCATCGACAGCTATCTCTACAGCCGCCCGATCGCCGACAACTGGCGCGTCTTCGCCCACAACTACTCGGCAAGCGCCGATTTCGACGGCGACAGCCAAACCTGGATCCGCAGCGGTGCCGGCGTCGAATGGCGCCAGAAGGACTGGCGGCTGACCGGCGAGGTCAACGGCGGCAATGGCGTCAAGGCCGGCGCCACCGGCACCGTGCGCTGGAAGCCGGACGACACCTGGACCTTCTACGGTGGCGCCGAAAGCGTGACCAACCAGATTCCGCTGCGTGCCGTGGCCGACGGAATCTATGCCAGCCGGGCCAGCCTCGGTGCCGACTGGCGGCAAAACGAATCGCGGAAACTGGCGTTGGCCGTCGCTGCCAGCGATTTCTCCGACGGCAACCTGCGCAGCGGCGTCAACGCCTCCTGGTTCGAGCGCTGGGCCAGCGGCCCGAAATGGATGTTCGAGACGACGCTGGGTGCCGATGCCTCGCGCAACTCGCTCGATACCAGCGTCAATTACTTCAACCCGAAAAGCGACCGTTCCCTGTGGTTGACCGCAGCCGTCGAAAACCTGACCTGGCGCAGCTACGACCATTCCTTCCGCCAGCGCCTGGCGCTGACCGCCGGCACCTACTGGCAGGAATTCTACGGTTCCGGCGCCATCGAGGCCATCGAATACGGCCACCGCTGGGAACTCGACCGCGACCTCTCGCTGCGCTACGGCATCGGCCGCATGCTCCGGCCCTACGACGGCGAACGCGAAGGGCGCACCTTCGCCAACCTGGTGCTGCTATGGCGCTTCTGATCCGCACCCTCCTCGGCGTCCTGCTGGCGCTTGCCGCTGCGCTGGCAACGGCAGCCGACGCCCGCTTCATGGCCCTGAGCTACCACGAAGTGCTCGCCGACAACGAGCCGATGACCGCCGACCGCCGTGCGCGCCAGCGATCTCGCCCGGCAGTTCGCCTGGCTCCAGGCCAACGGTTACCATCCGGTCAGTGTCGACCAGATCCTCGCCGCCCGCGCCGACGGCCCGCCGCTGCCACCCAAGGCCATCCTGCTGACCTTCGACGACGGGTTTCTCGATTTCTACACCCGCGTCTTCCCCCTGCTCAAGCTGTTCGGTTACCCGGCGGTGATCGCCCTGGTCGGCAGATGGATGGATGTGCCCGCTGGCCAGATGGTCGACTACGACAGCAAGCCCGTGCCGCGCAGCAAGTTCCTGAGCTGGGAACAGGTGCGCGAAATGCAGGCATCCGGGCTCGTCGAAGTCGCATCGCACTCCTACGATCTGCACCATGGCGTTCTCGCCAATCCGCAAGGCAATACGCAGCCGGCGACGACCTCCCGTCTCTACGCCAATGGCCACTACGAGGACGATGCCGCCTACCTGGCCCGCCTGCGCTTCGAGCTCCGCGACAGCATCAGCCAGCACACCGGCAAGGCGCCGCGCATCATCGTCTGGCCCTATGGCCGCAGCAACCTGGCCGCGCAGGAAGTCGCCGCCCAACTCGGCATGCCGATCGGCCTGACGCTGGTCGACGGCTTCAACGATGCCACGACGCCCAAGGCGGTCTGGAAACGTCAGCTGATCGAAAACAGTCCGTCGCTTCAGGCGTTCGCCGAAATGCTGCGCGTCACCTGGGACCCCAACCCTGCCCGCAGCGTCAGGATCGACCCCGGCACCTGGCCGCCCGGCGAGGACGGCCTTTCGCCCACCCTCGACCGCCTGCTGACGCTCAGCCCCAACATCGCCTTCATCAAGCCGAGCGTCATGCGCGACGGCCACGAGATGACCCTGTTCCCGACCAAAACGCGCCCGGTCGCCGCCGACAAGCTCAACCACATCGCCTGGCAGACCGAGCGCCGGGCCGGCGTACCGGTCTTCATCGACCTGCCGGCCGCCTGGCTGGACGAGCCGGACCTGGTGGCCGACCTCGCCCGCCAGGTCAATTTCGCCGGCCTGCGCGTTCCCGCCACGCCGGGCAGCCCATGCTGCCGAGCGTATCCGCAAGGCCGCCGAGCGCTGGGTCTGGCCGCTGCAAATGGCCTATGTCCTCGAACAATCGCCCACGCCGGAACAATGGGCGCGCTTGCGCAATGGCGATCTTGTCGTTCTGCCCGCGAGCGAGGAGAACATCGCCGCCGTGCCCGATGGAAATGGCCGGGCGCGTCCTTTTCGAATTCGACCCGTCGCTGCCGCCGGCGACCATCGCCCGCCGCATGAACCGCCTCGAAGCCGAGGGCTTCCGCCAGTTCGGCGTCGCCGGGTTCCCGGAAAGCCTGATGGGCCCCCTCTTCCCCTCCCTCTCGCTGCGCTGGCAGCCGCAACTGCGATGACACCACTGCCCGTCCTGCTCGGCGACTTCTGGGGCGCCATCCTCGCCTACGTCTTTTTCTACCCGGTACTGATGTCGCTGATCTGGATGATCGGCGGCATCGCCTTTTACCTGCGTTTCGAGCGTCAACCGCACCGCATCGTCAGCCAGCCGCCGGTGCGCGACGACTACCCGCTGATCGCCGTGCTCGTGCCCTGCTACAACGAGGAGGCGCACGTCGAGGAAACCATCGAAGCGCTGATGGAGCTGGAATACCCGAATTTCGAAGTCATCGCCATCAACGACGGCAGCAAGGACCGCACCGGCGAACTGCTCAACGCGCTGGCCGCCCGTTTCCCGAAACTGCGCGTCATTCACCAGCTTGCGAAACCAGGGCAAGGCGGTCGGCCTCAATACCGCCGCGCTGCTGACCACGCGCGGAAATCCTCGTCGGCATCGACGGCGATGCCCGCCTCGACCCCCATTCGCTGCACTGGCTGGTGCGCCACTTCGACGAGCCACGCAGTCGGCGCCGTCACCGGCAACCCGCGCGTGCGCAACCGCTCGACGCTGCTCGGGCGCATCCAGGTCGGCGAATTCTCCTCCATCGTCGGCCTGATCAAGCGCGCGCAGCGCTCGGTCGGCCTGATCTTCACCGTTTCCGGCGTCATCACCGCCTTCCGCCGCAGCGCGCTGCACGAAGTCGGCTACTGGAGCCCGGAAAAACTGACCGAAGACGTCGATATTTCCTGGAAACTGCAACTCGCCGGCTGGGAAGTCCGCTTCGAGCCGCGTGCCCTGTGCTGGATACTGATGCCGGAAACCCTGGGCGGCCTGTGGAAGCAGCGGCTGCGCTGGTCGATGGGCGGCACCCAGGTGCTGCTCGACTACTGGCCGCAACTGCTGTCACCGAAAAACGCCCGGCTCTGGCCGCTGTTCATCGAATACGGGATGAGCATCACCTGGGCCTGCCTCTTCGCGCTGCTCGCGGTCTACCGGGTCATCGACCTGATTTTCTTCCGGATCGACCTGCAAAGCGCGCCGATCCTGATGCTCGGCTGGGCCGGGCTGCTGATCGGCACCACCTGCCTGCTCCAGATGATGCTCAGCCTGGTCCTCGACCGGCCCTACGACCGGGGCCTGCTGAAAAATTACTTCTGGATGATCTGGTATCCCTGCCATCTACTGGGTCATCACCGCCGCCACCTCGGTGGTCGCCCTGCCCAAAATCCTTTTTCGAGACACCGAAAAGCGCGCACGATGGACAAGTCCCGACCGGGGCATCAAGCCCGACTCCCGCTGATCATCGAGCGGCCCGATCTCGCGCATCCGGTTCGGCGGGTGATGGCCTTGCTCGCCACCACGCTCGCCTGGCTGCTGTGGCTGGTGATGTGGATACCGTTCATCGCCGCGCTCGGCCGTCATTTCGGCTTCGACCTGCCGGAAATATTTTTCCCGAGCCAGATCAGCCTCGACTCGTTCTTCGCGCTGCTGCACGTCATGCCCTACGTACTCGCCTTCGCCGCTGCAATCCTCATCGCCAGCTACCTTCGCGAAAAGCTGAAGGCACGCTTCGGCAAGCCCGACGAGCGTTGGCGCCCGGTCGGCATGGCGCGCCTCGCCCGTGACGCCGCGCTCGACCCGGAAAACGTCGAGCGCTGGCAGCAGGCGCAGATCCTTTACGTCGAGCACGGTCCGCTCGGTCGGGTCATCAATGCCAGCACCGCCCGGCCCAGCCAGCCGGCATGAATCGGTGATCGCTCCGGACCTCGAAGCGCGTGCTGCGGTCAACACTCGAATTCAGCGCATAAACCGGCTGACACGATCTGGCTGTTGCCAGGTGATCGCTTGCCGGACATCCAAGAGCGAGACACCGGCTAACGCCTGCCGGAGCGGACAAGCAGTCCCTGCGCCGCATCCTCGATCAGATCGAGAACACGCTCGAACCCTTCGGGGCCGCCATAGTACGGGTCAGGCACTTCTTTCTCCTCGTGGCGGGAAGCGAATTCCAGGAACAGCCCCAACTTGCCATGATGCTGTGGCGGGCAGGCCTGCCTCAGCAGCTCAAGATTGTCGCGATCCATGGCCAGGATGCGATCGAAACGCAGGAAATCGGCGCTATCGACCTGCCGCGCCTTGAGCGAGGACAAATCGTAGCCACGCTGTGCCGCTGCCTTCGTGGCGCGGGCATCCGGTGCCTTGCCGATGTGGTAGCCGTGGGTGCCGGCGGAATCGAATTCGAAACCGGCCGCCACCCCGCTGCGCTCGGCCAATGTCCGCGTCACGCCCTCGGCTGTCGGAGAACGGCAGATATTGCCCATGCAGACGAAAAGAATGCGTTGGCGCATTGCAAGCAACCTCGGAAGCGCAGGTTTGTTCCGGGTGGCAACGGCAAACCGGCGTCAATGAAGGACAGGAATTTCAAGTGCCACTTTCGGCAGTATTCCGTGCCTTTCAGTCATCGTCAATGCGGGACTCGTGTCGGACAAGCCCCAAGTGCGGCGTGCGGCCCGGTCATGCGCGACCTGCCGTTCGGTGAAACGTCGAGGTTTTCGGGCAGCCGCAAAGCCGGAAACAGTCGCCAGCCAATCCAAACGGCTATTCCGCTCGGCGCCCGCTTGTGCTCAAATGCGCGCTTTGCGCTCCGCAACCCAATGCAGATCACCGTCGCCGCACTCATCGTCCGCTTCATGGAGCGCCTGGGAATCAGCCATATCTACGGCATGCCCGGCTCGCACATCCTGCCGGTCTACGATCACCTTTTCGCTTCGAGTATCGCGAGCGTACTGGTCAAGCACGAACAGGGCGCGGCGTTCATGGCCGGCGGCCACGCCCGCGCCTCGGGCGGGATCAGCGCCTGCATCACGACGGCCGGCCCCGGCGCCACCAACCTGGTCACCGGCATTGCCAATGCCTATGCGGAAAAGTTGCCCATCCTGATCGTCACCGGCGAAACCTCGACCTTCATTTTCGGCAAGGGCGGCCTGCAGGAAAGCTCCGGCGAAGGCGGCAGCATCGACCAGGCGGCCCTGTTCGGCAGCATCACGCGCTACCACAGGATCGTCGAGCGCACCGACTACCTGCTCCAGGTCTTGCGCCAGGCGGCGCAGATTCTGCTGTCGCCCAACCCCGGCCCGGTGCTGCTCAGCCTTCCCTACAACGTGCAGAAGGAACTGGTCGACGCCAGTCTGCTCGATGAGATCCGCTTCAGCGTGACAGCGCCGGCCAGCGGCAACGGCTCCGCGGCAACGGAAACGATGGCGCGCATGATCCGCGCCGCCCGGCATCCGGTGATCGTCGCCGGCTACGGCTGCCTGCTCTCCGGTGCACAGGATGCGCTGCGGCAACTGGGTATCCCGGTCGCCACCACGCTCAAGGGCAAGGGCGTGGTCGAGGAAGAAACCCCGCTCGCGCTCGGCTGCCTCGGCGTCACCTCCGACGGCCGCGCCTATCGCCGGATCGTCAACCATGCCGACCTGGTGATTTTTCTCGGCGCCGCTTTCAACGAACGCACGAGCTACCTGTGGGACACCCGCCTGCTGGCCGGCAAGCAGGTCATCCAGATCGACAACGATGCCAGCCAGCTGGAAAAGGTGTTTCAGGCCGACCTTGCCATCCACGGCGACATCCGTGCGCTGCTCGAGGATCTGCTGGCATTGCTGGGCACTGGCAACACTGTGCCGTCGGGACCAACCCCGGAACCCGCGCCGGTGCCGCCGCATTTTGCCGTCATCGCGCATTTTTACGCCCGGCTGGTCGAGCGGCTGCCGCAGGGCGCGCAGATCTTCGACGACAACATCATCCTTGCGCAGAGCTATCTGAAGGCCTCGCCGCAACACCGCTACTATCCGAATTCCGGCATTTCGTCGCTCGGTCACGCGATTCCCGCCGCCATCGGTGCGCGCTGCGCCGTCGCCGCGCCGAGTTTCGCGATCCTCGGCGACGGCGGCTTCCAGATGTGCTGCATGGAGTTGATGACCGCGGTTAACCATGGCATCCCGCTGAATGTGCTGATGATCAACAACGGCACGCTGGGCCTGATCCGCAAGAACCAGTCCCAGCTCTATCACGGGCGCTTTATCGACTGCGACTTCGTCAATCCCGACTACGCCCTGCTCGCCCGCTCGTTCGGCATCGCGTACTGGCGCATCGAAACCCGCGAAGACGTCGATGATTTGTTCGCCAACGCCGATCTCGCCGGAACCATCAACCTCATCGACATGCTCTGGGACAAGAATGTCTTCCCCGCCTACAAGTCCGACCGCTGAACCGGCAAGTAGCGCGCAGCACCGCTTCATCATCGTCATCCCGGTAGCCGACCGGCCGCGGCATATCCGGGCCTGTCTCGACAGCCTGCATCAGCTTCTGCAACGCTATCCCTATGGCGATGGCGACCGGATCAGCGTCCTCATCGCCGACGACAGCGCCGAGGCGGTCCATGTCGCCGCGAACCACGCGCTCGCCGCGTGAATTCAGCCGGCGCGGATTGACCACCCTCCATTTCGGCCCGGACGAGCAGATGGCGCTGCTCGCTGCGCTGAAGACGGATCTGCCCGGCATCTGCGGTACGGCGTCCCGCCAGGGGACTTGCTGCGCGGCGTACCGCGAAAATTTCGGTCACAAGGGCCAGGGCGTGATGCGCAACATCGCCTACCTGAAGGTCGCCGAACTCATCAGGAGCACGCCAGCCGACAAGCTGCTCATCTGGTCGCTCGACAGCGATCAGGAATTCTGCGTCAAGGTCGCCACGCCCGAGGGCGACCGGGAAGTGTATGCGATCGACTACTTCCACGACCTCGACACCATTTTCTCGCGCACCGATGCGCTGGTGCTGACCGGCAAGGTGGTCGGCGATCCGCCGGTTTCGCCGGCCGTGATGGCCGGCAATTTCCTCGCCGACGTGCTCGGCTTCCTGCAACGGATGGCGGCCAGCGATCCGGCGGCAGCCTGCCGTCAGCATGGCGATGCCGGGCACGCTGGCGGCGAAGCGACCTATCACGACATGGCCGACCTCTTCGGCTTCACGCAGGCGGCGACCGCCTTCCACTATCGCTGCCCGCTCGCCGGCGCGCATGGCGAGGCGGATTGCTGCGCGCATTTCGCCGCGCGGCTGAACAGCTTCTTCTACGGCGAACATCCAACCCGCGTTTCGTATTATCAGCCCGCCGATTTGCTGGGCAGCGTCCAGCCGGCCCGCACCGTCTATCAGGGCAATTACGTTTTCCGTCCGCAAGCGCTGAAATATTTCGCCCCGTTCGCAACGCTGCGCCTGCGCATGTCCGGGCCGACGCTCGGGCGCATCATTCAGGCCGAAATCGGGGCACGCTTCGTCTCCGCCAATTTGCCGATGCTGCACAAACGTACGCTGGAAAGCGGCGGCCAATCCGAGTTCCGCCCCGGTATCGCGACCGCAGCGCCGGAGATCGCGCCGGTCATCGACATCAGCGGCGAGTTCGAGCGCCAGTTTTATGGCGACGTGATGCTGTTTT
>CAVTQL010000017.1:0-156593 GCA_963736845.1 uncultured beta proteobacterium | reverse complement strand
CAGAGCATCGCCTGGATTTCGTCCAGCCGCATTGCATCTCCCTGAAACACCTCGGCTTCGAGAAGTTGCTCGAGACGGTCGAAATCGCTGTCGCGGAGGGGTGCCGGGTTCATGTCGCCTTTTCCTGATTACCTGAGTGAATCATGGCTCAGTATAGGTGTCTCAAACCCCATCGCCAAACAGGAGATGGCTTCCCCATGCCGAAAATCGAGAAAAACGACGCCGAGTGGCGCGCCCAGCTGAGTCCGACCGAGTACCACGTGACCCGCGAAAAGGGCACCGAGCGCGCCTTTACCGGCAAGTACTGGGATTGCCACGAGGATGGCACCTACCGCTGCATCTGCTGCGGCGCCCCGCTCTTCCGCTCGGAAACAAAGTTCGACTCGGGATGCGGCTGGCCGAGCTTTCACACGCCGAACGATGAAAACCTGGTCGCCGAACATATCGACCGCAGCTTCGGCATGGTCCGCACCGAGGTCACCTGCGCCGAGTGCGGCGCCCACCTCGGCCATGTCTTTCCCGACGGCCCGGCGCCGACCGGGCTGCGCTACTGCATCAATTCGGCGTCGCTGAAGCTGGAGCCGGAATAGCCTACAGGCCGCGCGCCCACGCCGGGCGCAGATGCGCCTTGTTCAGGATTTTCGATGGCCTGCCGTACCTGCGCCAGCAGGCGCGCCTTGTCGGCGCCCAGGGTGCCCTTGAGCACCAGCCAGTTCGACGCGTGATCGCTGCGGAAAACCGTGCGCTTGAGTTCCAGTCCAGAGAGAAACTGCTCGGTCTCGACGAACAGTTCATGCTGGCTCAACGGTTCCCACTCCGGGAATCCCGCGCGAAAGCGCTGCTCGCCCAGCGGGAAACTGACGACCAGCGTCGCCAGATATTCCGGCTGCGTCGCATTGGCCAGCCGCGCCGAATTCTCGGCGTGCTGGCGCGAATACACCTTGCCGCCGAGGCCGTTGAGGATCATCACCGAGCGCGTGATCCCTGCCGCCCCGAGCTTGTCCAGCGCCTCGCGCGTAGTTTCGAAGGTTTCTCCCTTGTGGACCGCGGCAAGCACTTGATCGTCGCCGGATTCGGCACCGATATAGACCATCGACAGGCCGGCTGCAGCCAGTTCGTCGACTTCCGCCTGCGACTTCTTGCGCAGATTGCGCGGCAGGCAGTAGCTGGAAATCCTCCGCGCCACCGGCAGATGGGTTCGAATGGCGGCAAGAATGGTCAGCAGGCGCCGCGTCGGCAGCACCGTGGCGTCGCCGTCGGCGAGAAAAATCCGGCGCACCTGGTCGCCATAGCGCTCGCCGGTCAGGCGGATGCTTTCCAGCACCTCGGCCTCGTCGCGCGCGCGGAATTTCTTCTGCGGCGCGGTGTACATCTCGCAGAAGGTGCATTCGTTCCACGAGCAGCCGTCGGTCACCGGCAGGATCAGCGATTCCGCCTCGCTCGGCGGGCGGAAGACCGGCTCGACGTAGCGGATCGGGATCATGCCGGAAAGCGCCCGCGGAAGGCGTCCGGCACCGCCATCGGTTTCCTCGCCGCGTAGTCGAAGAACATGATGCCGATCTTGCCACGCGCCACTTCGCGGCCACTGGCCTGCTCGCCGACACGGTAGACGAGGTCAAAGCCGTACTTGTTGAAGTCGGCGGGCGTCATTTCGATGACCAGAACCTCGCCGTGGAAGGCCTCGGCTCGATACTGGATCGCCGAATCGGTGACGATGATGCCGGCACCTTCGACATTGAGTTCCGTGTAGCCGAGCGCCTTGAAAAAACGGACGCGCGCCTCGGAAACCAGCGTCCCCAGCGCCGAGTTGTCGAGGTGGTTGCGGTAATTGATGTGTTGGTCGTAGATCGTGATCGTCGTCGAGAAGCTGAAGCGATCGGGAAGGTCAATTTGAATTCTGGCCAAGGAGGTCACCGCGGAATCGTTGGATCGAAAGGGACTGCAGCAACGCCGTGTCGCTGCCAGCAATGAACAGGAGGAAATTATAGTCTGCCGCGGCGTGACCTCGGCATCCGCCCGCCCACCGCCGATCCGGCCCAGGCCAGGAATGGGGTTTGGGGTGCAGTGGAATGGAAGAAGCGGTTAGGCGTTTGTCCTAATCGCCATCGGAGGGGTCACGCAGGGGACGCAACTCGCCTTTGGCCACTGCCTCCGGTACCGAGAACGGGTACCGCCCCAACATGTTGATGTGTTCGTGTAGCCATGGAGACAGGCGCGCCACGTCTTCGTCCTTCACCGGGTAGCCTCTCCCGCGCGCAGTTGGTTCAAGGCTGCCTCGAGTTGGTTTGAGGCTTGTCCCGACCTGCGCGCTGTCGGCAGGAGAGTCATGCAGACGGTGTCTTGACGCTACTGTGCTTCCGCGGTGATCGTGCTCTGTGGGGTGGGCGTCATTGAAGCCGCGATGTCCACCCAGCCACCGCCCATCGCCTGGTACACATTGACCAGTTGCGTGTAGCGATCGGCAAGCAAGCGCACCCCTGCCAGCTCGGCTGCAAACAACTCGTTCTCGGCCACCAGCACATCGAGATAAGCCGCCACCCCCTTGTCGAACCGCAGCTTCGACAGACGGGCGAACTCGCGCAAGGCGTCCACCCGCTTGCCCTGCAGCGCGACTTCCTCGATCTTCTTCTGCGACCCGGTCAGCGCATCGTTCGTCTCGCGAAACGCGCTGAGGATCGTCTGCTGATAAAGGAGCAGCGCTTGCCGGTTTTGCGCCTCGGCCGAGCTGACCTGTCCCTCGATCCCGCCGAAGGTGAAGATCGGGCCGCTGACGCCGGCAGCGATCAGGCCGGCGCTTGCCGGGCCGGTAAACAGGCTGCTGAACGCCGTGCTGACGCTGCCGAGCAGGCCGGTGATCGAGACGCTCGGGTAGTAGAGCGCGCGCGTGGCGCCGACGTTGGCATTCGCCGCCACCAGGTTCTGCTCGGCCTGCAGGATGTCGGGCCGGCGCTGCAGCAGCGCCGAGGGCAGGTCGGCGGGGATCAGCGGCGCGACGAGCTGGTCGATGGTCTTGCCACGCTCGATCGGCCCGGGGTTGCGGCCGAGCAGGATCGAGATCAGGTTCTCCTGCGCGGCGATCGCCTGCTCGAAGGCCGGAATCGCGGCCAGCGCCTGCTGGTACTGCGAATCGATCTGCATCACTTCCGTCTTGGCCACGATGCCGCCTTTGAAGCGCAACTCGAACAGCCGCGCCGTGGCGCCGAAGTTCCTGGCCGTCGCCTGCGCGATTTCCAGTTGGCGGTCGAGTGCGCGCAGCGCGATGTAGCTGGTCGCGACGCTCGATACCAGCGACAGCACGACGCCGCGCTGCGCCTGCTCGCTGGCATAGACCTGCGCTTGCGCAGCTTCGCTCAGGCGGCGCACGCGACCGAACAGGTCGAGCTGCCAGGACGCGCCGAGCGAGGCCTGGTAGAGCGAAAAATACGGGTCGGCACCGGGCGGCAGCGGCGGCTGGCCGACGCGGCTGGCGCGCGTCCGGCTGGCCTCGGCGCCGTAGCCGAGCTGCGGGTACAACTGCGAGCGGGTGGACGTCAGCGCACCGATGAACTGATCGACGCGTGCCGCGGCAATGCGCACGTCGAGGTTCTCGCGCAACGCGCTGTCCACCAGCTCGTTCAACACCGGGTCGCCGAACTGCTCCCACCATTTGGTGTTCGCCACCTCGACCGCCGTCGGGTAGTCGATGCGCCAGGTACTGGGCGACTCCACGGTCGGGCGCACATAATCCGGCCCGACCGAGCAGGCGGCAAGCCCGGTGGCAAGCAGCGCCACCAGCGCGCTGATCTTCATATCGATTTCCTTTTTGCAATGCGTGGCAGAGGCAGGCGCCGAGCACCGTTCGAACGCCGTGCAGGGCCGGATGCCCTGACGCGCATTGTAGCAATATTCATTGTCGCCAAAGTGTTCATGAGGGGCCGTGTCATGGGCTGCAATTCCTTGTTAAATGTCGATCGCGACCAGCGCTCCATTTGAGCGAGCAAACGTGCGCAGAGTTCATTTCGGTGCCCCGACGAGCAGCAGCCCGCCGAACAGCGCCGCCAGCGTGAGCAATGAGAGGCTCGCGGACGACCAGCGCCGAAGGAATGCGTCCGCCTGCTCGAATGCGACGCCCAGCGCGACCGTGGCACGGCGCAGCGGGCCGCCGTCCTCATCGCCGCTGGCAGCGTCGCCGACGCGAGCGGCAGCGAACAAGGGTCGGCGCGACAGGGCTGACGCCAGTAGCGCGCCGAGTGCGAACATCGTCAGCGTGTTACCCAGTTCCTTGGGCGACAGCGGGTTGGCGATCAGCTCGGCCGGCAGTGGCCCCCAAACCGCCGCCAGCGACAACGCCAGCGAGGCCAGCGCCAGGCCGAGCGCCGCGCACTGCGACAGCATCGACACCGGCTTCAGCCCGCTCAAGGGCGCGACCGGGCGGCGCAGCACGCGCACCGCGATCAGCACCACGTAGGCTGCGGTGAAGGCCGCGCCGCCCTGCAGCACGAGCGTCCACCACCACTGGCCGGAGGCGTCGGCCGACGCCAGCAGCAATTTCTTCGCCAGATAGGCGCCGCTGGGCAGCACGCCCATCAGCGCCACGCCTCCGACCAGGAAAGCCAGCACGGCCACCGGCAACGCACGCGCCGCACCGGCCAGGTCGTCGATGCGGTCGTGGCCCAGAGCTGCATACACCAGGCCTGCGGCCATGAACATGCCGGCCTTGGCGGTGGCATGCGCAATGGCCTGCAGCAGCCCGGCCGCCTGGGCCGCCTCGCGCAGCACCATGTCGCCGGCGGCATCGAAGGCCAGCGGGAAGAGCAGGAAAAGGTAGCCGATCTGCGCCACCGTCGAATAGGCCACCAGCAGCTTCAGCCGCTGCTGGCGCAACGCCACCACGCTGCCGACGACGATGGCCGCCGCGCCCATGCCGGCCAACAGTTGGGCCGAGGGCAGCGTCGCCACGCCCGGCATCACGTCCAGCCACAGCCGCAGCACCAGGAACCACGAGCCCTTGATGACCAAGGCCGACAGTACCGCACTGGCTGCGGCCGGCGCGCCGCCATGCGCCGGCGGCAGCCAGATGTGCAGCGGGAAGAGTGCGGTCTTGGCCAGCAGGCCGGCGGTCATCAACGCCAGCGCCGTCCAGGCGATCGGTTCGGGCTGCACCGCGTCGGC
The DNA here is from genome assembly GCA_963736845.1 of uncultured beta proteobacterium. Classification (GTDB taxonomy): domain Bacteria; phylum Pseudomonadota; class Gammaproteobacteria; order Burkholderiales; family Rhodocyclaceae; genus Azonexus. The sequence goes on along the minus strand of CAVTQL010000017.1, from coordinate 151,442 downwards.
CAGCAGCGGGATGTCCAGCGTGCCGTAGCCGCCGTACAGCAGCACCGCGCCGAGCAGGTACAGCACCGAGCCGCACAGTGCAAACAGCATGTAGCGCAGCGCGGCGCGCAGTGTCTCGCCGCTGCCGGCCAGGCACACCAACGGCACGCCGGCGAAAGTCAGCAGTTCCAGCGCGACGTAGAGCGTGAATAGATCGCCGCTGACGAACACGAGGTTCAGCGCACCCCACACCGCCATCAGCAGCAGCCAGTAGCTGAACGCGGCGCGCGATTCCTTGACGCCCGGCGGCGTGCCGAAGTCGGCGCGCGCGTAAATGCCGATGCCGCAGACCACCCCGGCTACCGCCAGCAGCATGGCCACCGCCGGCCCGTCGGCACGCAGCGCGATGCCCAGCGGCGGCGCCCAGCCGCCGAGCAGGTAGATCAGCGTCTGGCCTTCGCGCAGCCACGCGGCGGCGATGCCCAGCGCCAGCGCCAGCCCCAGTGGCATCAGCACGAAGGCCACGCGCTGCACCCGCCGCCCGCCCAGCACCAGGCCGAGCAGCATGCCGACGAAGGGCAACAGCACCGCCGCCGCCAGCAGCGCGCCTCCGTGGGTGCTCGTCCAGAGTTCCATCGCCGGTGCTTCCGTTCAGTCGCCGGACGGCGGCTCGTTGGCCAGCGACGCGGTAGCGGTGGATTCGATCAGCCGCAGCAGCAGCGCCACCGTCACTGCGGTGGCGGCGAAGGCGACGACGATGGCGGTGATGAGCAGCGCCTGCGGCACCGGGTCGGCGGCCATGCCGGCCGCGGCGCCGCGCTTGGCCAGCGCGCCGAAGAGCACGAACACGCCCGAACCCATGATGTTGAAGGCCACCAGCTTGCGCAGCGGGTGCGGCTGCACGATCAGCCCGTACAGGCCGATGCCCACCAGCGCGCAGGCGCACAGCGCGAACAGCGTCTCGACGTTCATCGCCCGGTACTCCGGGTTGGCATGGGCCTGGTGTTGCGCGCTGACATGGAAGTTTCGCCGGGCGCCGGCGAGGAGTCGGCGCTTCGCGCCGGTGCCCCGTTCAACAGCAAGGCCAGCACCAGCACCAGGGTCGGCAGCAGCGCCAGCTCGATAACCACGATCATCGGCTTGGCCCAGCCGTCCGGATAGCCGAGGAAGGCGCCCGCCTGCCACGCACCGAGCAAGCCGACGGCGACGAACACCAGTGGCCCGACGACGATGCCGGCGCGTAGCCAGCGGCTGTCGATGCGCGGTGCATCGCCCAGGCCGGCCATCTGCACCAGCATCCACATCGCCGCCAGGATGGTGGCGCTCTGGAACTTGCCGCCCGGGTGGTCGGCGCCGGCCCAGAACAGGTAGAGGCCGACGACGATGCCGATCGGCGGCAGCACGCGCGCCAGGTAGGTGAGGATGCCGTCGGGGTCTGCGCCGTAGCGCGGCCCCGGGCGGCCGCCCCAGAAGCGGTCCGGCGCCAGCGACCACACGCCGATCAGCGCGATCACCAGCACGATCGCCTCGAGCAGCGTGTCCAGCGCGCGGAAGGCGAGCAGCACGCCGGTGATCGGGTTGCCGACGCCAGTGGCCGCCAGGTTCTCGACCGCCTGCGGCGCCAGCGTCGGTGCGGGTTCGGGCAACGCCAGCACGCACAGCACCAGCACCATGGTGACGCCCACCGACAGCAACACGGCGAATGCGCGCGTACCGGCGCCGCTGCGCTCGGACAACGCCGCCGTCTCGGTGCCGCGCAGCCGCCCCACCGCACCGAGCAACAGCGCGCCGGTCAGGCCGCCGCCGATGGCCGCCTCGGTCAGCGCGACGTCGATGCCGGCCAGGCGCACCCACACCAGCGACAGCAGCAAGCCGTAGACGACGAAACCGGCGACAGCCACGAAGGCGTCGCGCGCGACCACGGTCCACAGCGCCAGCCACAGCAGCAGCAATGCAACGACCAGGCTGACGAGCGCCGTCATTCGACTACCCTGCGCGCTGCGCGCTTCGGGATGAGCACCGAGGAACGGCCCGGCGCGCTCATTCGCTGCATTCCCGGCGCCGCACCGAGCGCGCGATGAGCTGCGACACCGCCCCGCTGGACAGCATCACCAGCAGCCACACCAGCACCAGCTTCAGCGCCGCGAGCACGCCATCCATCTGCGGCAGCAGACCGGTGACCACCAGCGCGACGCCCAGGTTGTCGGCCTTGGTCAGCGCATGCAGCCGCGTGTAGGCATCGGGAAAGCGCAACAGCCCGACCGTGCCCGCGAGAAAGAACACCAGGCCGGCGACAATGGCGACAATGCTGAAGACGTCGAGCACAACGCTCACCTCGCACCCTCCGTGTCGTCGTCGTCGGCGACTGTCTGGTCCTGGCGCAGCGCGAACTTGACGAAGGCGATCGACGCGAAGGCGGAGAGCAGCGCCAGCGTCAGTGCCACGTCGAACATCGCCCGGTCGCCGGAGGCCGCGCCGAACAGCAGCAGCGCGCCGATGGCGCCGGTGCCCAGCAACTGCGCAGCCATCATGCGCTCGGCGCGGCCCGGTCCGCGCGCCACGCGCACCAGGCCGACGGCCACCATCAGCACGACGAAGGCCGCCGCCGAGAGCAGAAAATCAGCCATCGCGCGGCTCCGGCTGCAGCGCCCTGGCGTAGGCACGCTCCTCGGCGGCCAGTTGCTCGACCACCGCCTGCCCCGTGTCGAGGCAATGGAACTCGATCATGTCTGGTGTTCCGTCGCTGGCCACCGTGCCCGGCATCAGGCTGGCGATCAGCTCGAAGGCGTTGCGCCCCGCGCCGCGTGGCAGCCCGACGGGATAGTCGACGAAGCCCGGCTGCAAGCGCGGCTGCGGTGCGAAGGCGCGGCGCGCGACATCGGTGCCGGCCACCAGCGACTGCCACAGGAAGCGCGGCAGCAGCATCAGCAGCTGGCCGAGGCGCACGCGGCCGCTGGCCGGCGGCAGCAGCCTGACGCTGGCCCAGGTGGCCGCAGCGCTGGCCAGCAGGCCGAACACCAGGTTCGCCGGCTTGGCGCTCTGGTCGACGACGATCCACAGGGCAAAGTACAACAGCGCACGCACGGCCAGCAGCACGGGTCAGACCACCTTCGGGCACGGCGGTCACCGGACAACCCTCCGCGCTGCGCGCTCCGGGATGAGCGCGGGAACGGGCCGGCGCGGCGCCGGCACGGTCGCCGCCGGCTGCGACGTCATGACGACTGCTCCACGGCATCAGCCGCCGGCGTCTTCTCGTTGCCGAACACCGCCATGTACAGCGTCGGCAGGAAGACCAGCGTCAGCAGCGTGGCCACCAGCAGGCCGCCCATGATGGCGAAGGCCATCGGGCCCCAGAACACGGTGGGCGCGATCGGGAGCAGGCCGAGCACGGTGGACATCGCGGCCAGCATCATCGGCCGGAACCGGTTGGTGGCGGAGCTCAGCACCGCGTCGCGCACGCTGCGGCCGGCGGCGCGCTCCTCCTCGATCGAGACGATCAGGATCACCGCGTTCTTGGCGATCATGCCGATCAGCGCCAGGATGCCGAGGATGGCGACGAAGCCCAGCGGACGGTTGAACACCAGCAGCGACAGCACCACGCCGATCAGCCCCAGCGGCATGATCGCCACCACCATGGCCAGGCGGCGGAAGCTGACCAGCATGACCATCATCGCCAGCAGCATCAGCACGATCATCAGCGGCACCACCGCGAACACCGAGGCCTGCGAGATCTGGCTCTCCTCGAACAGGCCGCCGGTCTCGACCTTGTAGGGTTTGGGCAGCTTGGCGCCGAACTCGGCGATCTTCGGTGCCAGCGCGGACACCACGTCGTCGGGCAGCACGCCAGGGTTGACGTCGGCGCGCACCGTCAGCGTCGGCACCCGGTCGCGGCGCCACACCACCGGGAACTCCTGCTCCTCGACGAAGCGTCGCGAACTGCTGGAGCGGCACCATGCGCCCGCTCGGCGTGGGCACCTGCAGCGACGCCAGCGTCTGGAACGAGGCGCGTTCACCATCGGCGGCGCGTACCACGGCGTTGACCAGATAGATGTCGTCGCGCACCTGCGTCACCGGCGTGCCGGAGATGGCGGCGTTGAGCACGCCGGCGATCGCGGCCGAACTGACGCCGAGCTGCCGGGCCTGGTCCTGGTTGATCTTGACGCGCAACTGGCGCGCCGGCTCCATCCAGTCGAAGTGCACGTGCCGCGTGCGCGCGTCGGTGCCGACCACGTTGGCGAGTTCCAGCGAAAGACGCCGCACCTCGTCCTTGTCCGGGCCGGACACGCGGTACTGCAGAGGCCAGCCCACCGGCGGCCCCAGCTCGAGCGGCGACACGCGCGAGACGACGCTCGGGGAACTGCTCGGCGAGCACCTTCTCGAGCTTGACCTGCAGCCGCTCGCGCGCCTCGAGGTCCTTGGTCACGACGACGAACTGGCCGAAGAAGGGGTTGGCCAGCTGCACGTTCAGCGTCAGGATGAAGCGGATCGCGCCGCGACCGACGTAGCTGCTGAAGTGGTCGACGTCGGGGTCGGTCTTCAGGATCTCTTCCAGCCGCTTGACCTCCTGCTCCGTCGCGAAGATCGACGCGTTCTGGCGCAGTGTCAGGTTCACCGTCAGCTCGGGGCGGTCGCTGGACGGGAAGAACTGCCGCGACACGTGGCTCGACAGGACCAGCGCGGCGACGAAGGCCGCGAGCGTGACGCCGATGGTCAGCCACTTCATGCGGATCGCCCCCTGCAGCGAAGGCGCTGTAGACCTGCAGCAGCTTGCCCGGCTTGGCCTCGGTCTGCTGCTGCTTCGGCGGCTTGAGCAGCGCCTTGCCGATCAGCGGCGCGAAGATCACCGCCACCAGCCAGCTGACGATCAGCGAGATGGCGACCACCGAGAAGATCGAGAAGGTGTACTCGCCGGCCGAGCTCTTGGCGAAGCCGATCGGCACGAAGCTGGCGATCGTGACCAGCGTGCCGATCAGCATCGGCGCAGCCAGCGTGCGGTAGGCAAAGGTCGCGGCCTGGTCCGGGGTGTCGCCGGCGCCCAGCCGGCGCAGCATCGCGTCCACCGTGGTCATCGCGTCGTCGACCAGCATCCCGAGCGCGATGATCAGCGCACCCAGCGAGATGCGGTGCAGGTCGATGTTGGCCACGTCCATGACCGCGAAGACGATCGCCATCGTCAGCGGAATGGCCAGCGCCACCACCGTGCCCGGGCGCATCCCCAGGCTGACGAAGCTGCACACCAGGATGATGACGATGGCCTGCCACAGCGAGGTCATGAAGTCGTTGATCGCGATGGTCGACGGTGACCGCCTGGTCGGCCACCAGCACCGGCTCGATGCCGACCGGCAGGTTGGCCTTGATCTCGGCCATCTCCTTGCGCACGTTCTCGCCGAGCGCCAGGATGTCGCCGGCGTCGCGCATGGCGATCGCCAGGCCGATGGCCGGCTTGCCGTTGACGCGGAACATCGGCTGCGGCGGGTCGGTGAAGCCGCGGCGCACCGTGGCGATGTCGCCCAGGCGGAAGATGCGCTCGCCGGCGACGATGTTCACCGCCTCGATGTCGCGCTCGGAGTCGAAGGCGCCGGACACGCGCAGGAACACGCGCTCCTGCTCGCCCTGGATCGTGCCGGCCGGGCGCACCAGGTTCTGCGCCTGCAGCGTGGCGACGATCTGGTTCAGGTTCAGGCGCAGGCCGGCCAGTCGCTCGGTGGAGAACTCGATGAAGATCTGCTCGTCCTGCGCGCCCATGACCTCGATCTTCGACACGTCGGGCAACTGCAGCAGCCGCGAGCGCGCCGCCTCGACGTGGTCGCGCAGTTCGCGGAAACCGAAGCCGTCGGCGGTGAACCCATAGATGATGCCGAAGGTGTCGCCGAAGTCGTCGTTGAGGAACGGCCCGAGCACGCCCTGCGGCAGCGTGTGGCGCATGTCGCCGATGTTCTTGCGCACCTGGTACCAGATGTCGGGCACCTTCTGCGGCGGCGTCGACTGCTTCAGGTCGACGAAGATCGTCGTCTGCCCGGCGATGGTGTAGCTGCGCAAGCGATCGAGGTAGTCGGTCTCCTGCAGCGTGCGCTCGAGCCGCTCGGTCACCTGCTTCATCGTCTCGTCCACCGTCGCACCGGGCCAGCCGGCCGCGACGACCATCGTGCGCGTGGTGAACGCCGGGTCCTCGCCGCGGCCCAGCTTGAAGAAGGACATGACGCCGGCCACCACGGCCAGGATCATCAGGAAGACGACCAGCGAGCGCTTCTTCAGCGCCCATTCCGACAGGTTCGGTCCGATCACGAGCGGGCCTCCGGCACGCGCACCTTCTGTCCCGGGCGCAGCGCCTGCGCGCCGGCGATGACGACGACGTCGCCCGGGTTCAGCCCCGCGGCCACCTGCACGGTGTTGGCGTCGCCCCCGCCCAGCTGGACGTTGCGCAACGATACGGTGCTCGAAGCCTGGTCGACCACCCATACCGCGGTCTTGCCGTCGGCGCGTACCAGCGCCGAGGCCGGCACCTCGATGGCCAGCGCCTCGGGCAGTTGCATCTTGCCCGTAACGGTGCTGCCCAGGCGCATGGCCGGCGGCGGGTCGATCAGGCGTACGCGCACGGCGAAGGTGCCGGTCACCGGATCCGCGCGCGGCGCGACTTCCCGTATCCGGCCGGCAACCGTCACCCGCGGGTCGTCGGTCAGCGCCACCGTGATCTCTGGATTCTTCGGCGCGACGTCCTTGATGCGGCCCGGCACGTCGAACACCGCGTCGCGCGCGCCCTCGCGCGCCACCTGCACGATCATGCGTCCGACCGAAACGACTTCGCCGGGCTCCGCTCCGCGTGCCGTCACGACGCCGGCCACGTCGGACAGGAGCCGCGTGTAGCTCAGACGGTTCTGCGCCAGGGTGACCTGCGACTGCACCGACTCGACCTGCGACTCGGCCGTCTGCAGCACCGCCACGGCCTGGTCGAACGAAGCGCGGGGGACTGCGTCCTGGGCGACCAGGTCGCGCATTCGCCCGTGGTTGGTGCGCGCCTCGACCAACTGGGCCCGCGCTGCGGTCAGTTGCGCACGCGCCGACTGCAGGCTGCTTTCCTCGTTCTGCGGATCGAGCCGGGCGACGAGCTGGCCGGGTTTTACGCTGTCGCCGATGTCCACCATGCGCTCGATCAGTCGCCCGTCGATGCGGAACGACTGGTTGATTTCGGTCTGCGCCTGCACCGTTCCGGTCAGCGATACGCTGCCACTGGCGGAACGGTTTTCGATGGTGGTCACGCGCACCGGGCGTATCTCCGGCGCCGACGCTTCGTCAGCGCGCTGACAGGCCGCCAGCAGAACCAACGTGGTGAGCGTCAGCAAGGCGTTCGTTCCGGACAGAAAAGCAGTTCGCTTGGTGGTGAAGTTGACGTGACACAGAGCGACTCCTTGTCAAAGTTTCGTTGAATTGGCGCGAGCCTGAGGCAGAAATTCTAAGCGAATTCCTACCAACCGGGGGCACTCGCGACCGTGCCGGCGGCGATAGCGCGCTCGAGTTGCGCGTGGTCGCGCTCGTTCTGGTCGGCGTAGAGGCGGGCGAAGTCGCGGAGGGCGGTGGCGAACTGCGAGCCCTTGCCGAGGTAAGCGCTGATTGCCACGGCGTCTCCCGAGCGGGCGTGGGCCCGGGCCAGCGTCTCGCCGCAGGCGGCGGCGAACTCGACCAGGACGGGGGCGAGCAACTCGATGTCGAGGACGATCTTCATGTCGCGGAACTGCCGCACGTAGTAGTCCCTGCCCTGGAACGAGCCCCAGCCGACGAAGATGTCGGTTGCGCTCTGCAGCGCCCGCTTTCCGGCGATCACCCGGGCACCGTGGCTATCGTGTTGGCTGGGGCCGAGGTGGGACTCGTACACCGACGGGCCGGCCTGCTTGATCTGCAGGAACAGGGGGTCGTTGCCGCTACGGCCCTCGAGGAGGGACAGGTAAACCCGCATGCCGACGCTGCCCACACCGACGACCTGGCGGACCAGGTCAACCGGCGTGAAGCGGTCGAACAGGTGGCGCCGATCCTCCTGCAGGGTCATCCGGTAGCCGGCAAGGAGCTGGTCGGTCAGCGCGTCCTGCTCGTCGTCGTCGATGGTGACGCGGATGGGCGGGTCCTCGTCGATCCGGGGCCGGCCGTCGACCATCGTGGTGAGCTTGGCAAACGCCCCGAGGTGGGTACGGCGCTCGGACTCCTTCTCGATGTGGACCGAAATCAGCCCACGGTCGGCCGGTGTGAAGTAGCTGATCAGGCTGTCGGCATGCGTGCCGTCGTACCAGAGGTCAAGCTCCGCCCATCGTCGCATAGCGGGCCATGCGGTCCCGGTAGGCCTCCACTGCCGTGACCACCGCCTCATCCGCCGTCGCCGCCTTGATACCGTCCTCCCGAGCTGCCACCACCAGGCTGGCGGCGAGTCGTTGCACATCCCACTCGAAGGGCCCGGGCAGCGTCTCGTCGAAGTCGCGCAGGTCGAACAGCAGGTTCCGCTCTGGCGTCGCCCACAGGCCAAAGTTGAGGACGTGAGCGTCGCCGCAGAGCTGGACCCGCAGCCCGCTGTGGGGCCGGGACGCGAGATCGGCCGCCATCACCGCGGCCGCGCCGCGGTAGTAGTTCCACGGCGAGGCGGACCATGCGTCCGTGTCGGATGGGGACCAGCTCGGGGACCCGGATCGCGTTCTGGGCCATGATCGTGTCGAGGGCGTCGTGCCCGCGTGTTGTCTCGTCCCAATGCGCATGCGCACTCCGCGGTGCCTGCTTTCGGGCGGCCTTGCCGGTCGCGCGTCGCTCCTCGATGGTTTCACGGAGGTCATGCACCGGAGCCGTTGCCGGCGAAGTCGTCCCGGGGTCGGTCTTCGTCATTGAGGCAGTCCTCGAAGTGCTTCTGGCGTGTAGCCAGAAGGGTTGCGGTGAAAACATGAAACCCGTGGCGCGAGACGCTCGCCGGGTCAGCGTGGACTAAAACCGCATCTGCAGGTGCAGCAGCAGGTAGGCGACGATGACGACCGTCACCAGCGATCCGGCGACCAGCGGGATGCCGAACCTGGCGAACGAGGCCGAGGTGTAGCCGCCGGGCTGCATGACCATCAGGTTCGACTGGTGGCTGAACGGGTTGATGAAGGTGAACGAGATGCAGGTCCCGATCAGCGCCAGGAGCGTCACCGGGTTGATGCCGAGTTCGTTGGCTATGCCGATCGCCACCGGGGTAAGGATGGACGCGGCTGCGGCATTGGTGACGAGGTTGGTCACGATCGCGGTCGTTACCGCGAAGACGATGACGACGAGCAGCACGCTGCCTCCCGCGAGATGCCTGATTGCGCCGGCGAGCACTGTGGCGAGCCCGCTCTCGACGACGATTGCGCCGAGCGCCACCGACCCGACGAGGATGAACAACACGTTCCAGTCGAGGGCCCGCACGGCGGACTTCGGCGTCAGGATGCCGGTGATCACCATGAGTACCGCCCCGGTCACTGAAGCCAGCTCGACCGGAACCAGGCCGAAGGACGCCGAGACGATGACGGCGATCAGGATGGCGACAGCGAACGCGGTCTTGGCCGGTTGCGGGGTCAGCCCGGCGGCGCGCTCGAACAGCGTCACATCCGGCTGGTTGACGAGCAGGGACTTCTGTCGGCGCGGTCACGAAGGCGGTGGCGCCCGGGCGCACCTCGGTGTCACGCAGGGGGCCTGTGGTCCGCGCCGCGATGACGCGGATGCCGCCGTCGGTCTCGAAGTCGCGCACCGTCCCGTTGGCGCCCGAGCCGACGGAAACCCGGTAAAGGCGCTGTTCGGCCAGGCCGAAGAGCGGGCTGCCCCACAGGCCGGTGACGCCGCCCTCGGTCGCCGAGAAGATCAGGGTGTCGCCGGCTTCGATCGGGGTGGACGGATCAAGGTCGGCATCCCAACGCCGGATCGCGGCAAGGGCGTACTGCTGAGTCTCATCGATCCCGAAATCCGCGGCCACTCGGCCAATCGCCAGCGCCTTCCCGGAGACCGGGATCTCGACTCGCCAGTCGCGAGTCGCTGCTGCTGTCTCCCCCTGACCGCGCAGCATCAGCGGTGCCGTGAAATACACGATCACCGCGCCGACGATGGCGACCGGCAACGCCACCGGGGCGAACGACAGCATCGTCATGTTGACGCCCGCTGGCGCGGCGATGCCGGCGATGAGCAGGTTCGAGCTGGTGCCGATCAGCGTTACCGAGCCGGCCAGAGTCGTGATGTGCGCGATGGGCAGCAGCAACTCCCGGGCGTTGATGCCGCGGTTCTGCTCCAGTTCCTTGGCTGCCGGGACGAGCATGGCGACGATCGGAGTGGTGTTCATCAGGCCGGAACCGACGCCGATGGGCAGCGCCAGGCGACGCAAGGCGTGCTGGGCGCTGGTGACGGTCGCCAGCAGCGCCCAGGTGACCCGCGTCACCGCGCCGGTATGGACGATGCCCTTGGCGATGACGAGCATCGCCGCCACGGTGATGATCCCGCCGTTGCTCAATCCGGCGAAAAGCGACGGCACCGGGGCCAGCCCGGTGACACCGGCGACGCAGATTGCCGTAGCCAGCGCGAGGACCGCGGGAACCCGCCCCGACGCCATGGCGACGAGGGTTGCGAGCACGACCAGAGCAGCGAAATAGATCACGTGATGACTCCTTCCTGTAGGACGCCAAGCAGTCCCTTGATGGCTATTTGCGGAGGCATCGTTCCGTGTCTGCTTCCAAGGACAGGGAATTCAACCACCATTCCCCAAGTATTTCCGCTCTTGCTACCCGTCGTCAACCGGAGATTTCCACCCAGGTTACCCCGGCTCTCTGAAAAAGCTGCCGCCCCGTTTCTGCCCTTCCCGGCCGGTTGACCGCATCCCGCCCGCAAGGAATACCTCCCGGGCGCTGTCGGGACGCAAAGGCAGCACGCCCGGTGTGGCCTTGGGCCAAGAGGCACGGCCGGCTGCTTCATTTGCGAACCGGCATGCATTTATAATGGCCCATCGCACTGGCAGCAGGTTCGGCTGGCATGCGCCACGTCAAACCTGCAAGGAGACACGCATGAAATCCCCCTTGATGATTCTCGCCGGCGCGCTGATGGCTTCGCTCATCAGCCTTCCGGCCATGGCGCAAACTGCGCAAGACCGTGAACTTGCGCAGAAGATCTGTGCGGATCAGACCGGTTCCGCTTTCAAGATCTGCGTCAACCAGCAGTTGCGGAACTTCGACTGCACCAACGCCGGCAACCGGCAGCAGTGCGAAGCGCGCAAACGGGCGTCGCAGCAATGCGCGGGCCTGTTCGGCTGGGACTTCCGCCAGTGCACCCAGCGAATGATACCGGAGGTCGATTGCAGCACGCTGCGAGCAAGGGATCGCCAGCAGTGCGAACTGAACCAGAGTGCGTATGTGGCTTGCTCAGGCAAGAGCGGCGAAGAGCACATGAACTGCCTGCGCAGGCATTTCAGCGGCCAGTAGTCGTCGAGGGCGGTTCTCCAGCGTCTGCTTTTCCGCTCGCGGCCGGTTGTCGGCGCCCAAAGGCAATCCGGCCCTGAGGACAACCCCTCCCTTCATTCGCGGGCGGGCAGCCGGCCGGAAGTTTTCCTTGAGTTTTCCCGTGAGTTTTTCCGTGTTTACCGATCCAAAGGCGTTTGTTAGCTTTGCCCGCTGTTCCTTCAATCGGCATGGCCGTTATTGCCGGATCCACTTTCAAGAGGGGTTTTCATGAAAAGATTTCTCATCGGGGTGCTCGTTGCGGGCAGTTTGTTTGCAACCGGCGCCATCGCCGAATCCGTGCCCAACACGCTCGGCAAGATCAAGGCGGCGAAGACCATCAATGTCGCGTTTGCCGGCAATGCGCTGCCGTTTTCATTTGTCGGCACCAACAACGAACCGGCCGGCTATTCGATCGACCTCTGCAAGCGTGTCATTGCCCGAATCGGGCAGGCAGTGGGGCAGCCCAACCTCAAGGTGAACTGGCTCGCCGGTTCCACTCCGGAGCGCCTGCGGATGGTCGCTACGGGCAAGGCCGACCTGGATTGTGCCAATACCACGCAAACGCTGGGTCGGCTGGCCAATGTCGATTTTTCCAGCCTGATCTTCATCGACGCCGGCGGCGTCATGATCAGGGCCGACTCGTCGTTCAACAGCATCGCCGATCTGGATGGCAAGAAGATCGCGGTGCTGACGGACACGACGACCGAGGCGCGCCTCAATGCCATCGTCAAGAAGTATCTGGTGAATGCCCGTGTCGTCAAGGTTGGCGATGCCAACGAAGCCGTGGCGATGCTTGAATCCGGCAATGTCGATGCCTACGCCGGCGACAAGATCAAACTGGTAGGCCTTGCGGCGCAGGCCAAGGATCCCGGAAAATTCGTGATGCTGGCCGAGGAAATTTCGTTCGAGCCCTATGCGATGGCGTTGCCGCGAGGCGATGCCGCATTGCGCCTGGAAGTCAATCGTGCCCTGACCGAGGTGTATCTGAGCGGCGATATCGAGGCCATTTTCGCGCGCTGGCTGGGCGTGCTCGGGCGTCCGACCACCCTGTTGTCCGCCATGTACCTGCTGTATTCGATTCCCGAATGATTGTGCGCCACCATGTCGAATGAGGATCAAGGAATGAAATTCAACCAGTTCGGGCGCGCCCTTGCGCTCTCCGTCATTCTCGCCGTTCCGTTCCTGTCGGGCTGCGAGACCCAGCCTGCATTCCAGGTTTCACAACCGTCCTCTCGCGTCGGTACCGTCGAATCCATCCGGTCGCAAACGGTGGAGAATCCCAACACTGCCGTCGGCACGGTCGGCGGTGCGCTGGTCGGCGGCCTGCTCGGCAATCAGATCGGCAGCGGCAGAGGTCGGACCGCGGCGACCGTGGTAGGCGCCGCTGGCGGAGCCTACGCAGGGAACCGGATGACCAGCGGAAGTTCCCTGGTGTGGATCATCGGCGTCCGTTACGACGATGGTTCGCTGGCGACCGTCCAGCAGTCATCCTCCCCGGGGTTGCGCATCGGCGACCGCGTGCGTGTCGGCAACAACGGAATAGAACTGCTGTCGCGTAGGTAATTGATGACCTTGCACGTCCCGAGGCGCGGAGTATCACCGGACAAGGAGCCAACGTGAATATGATAAGAACGTGCATCGCGGTGCTCGCACTGATGGCATCTGCGTTACCCGCAAGCGCCGAGGACCCGCAACTGATCTGTTTCGGCAACGAGCCATCGTGGGGCCTCGAGTTCGCTGGACGAAGTTCCGCGCGGCTGATCCTTCCGGACCAGCGCCCCATGTACTACCGGGGCAGCGAGACGCGTCTCGACTTCCTGAAGGAAAGGGCCTGGCGCGGGAAGGTCGCGGGGGGCAAGGGCGGCAACCTCGTGGCTTTCCTGCGCGAAGCGGCCTGCAGCGACACCATGTCCGACGTCCAGCATCCCGTGACGGCGCGTGTTTCGCTGCCTGACGGACGCTTCCTCGCCGGGTGCTGCCGCATTCCGGCCGCGCGCAATGCCATGCCGGCCCCGGCGGCAACGATCGAGGGATCGACCTGGAAGCTTGTCGGCCTGCCGGGTCATGATTCCAGCGCGCTCGGCGGCGCGAAGCGTCCCGTGACGGCGCGTTTCGAGGCGGGGCGCATCAGTGGTTTCTCCGGGTGCAACCGTTTCATGGGCGGTTACACGGTTGACCGCGACAAGCTGGTTATCGGAACGCTGGCCGGTACGATGATGGCCTGTCCGGAGCCTGAGATGGCACTCGAGAGTGCTTTCCAGCGCGCGCTGGCCGGCACTTTCCGTTTCGCGATCAGCGACGATCGCCTGACCTTGACGCCGGTGTCCGGATCGCCGCTGACTTTCCAGAAGGCGCCGCCACCCAGACTGGAGGGCATCACCTGGGAAGTCACCGTCTTCAACAATGGCCGGCAGGCGGTGGTCGGTACGTTGTCCGGCACCAGGCTGACTCTTTCCTTCCAGGAGGGCGTCGTGCAGGGGCACAGCGGGTGCAACACCTTCCGCGCCACATTCAAGCGCGACGGGGATCGTCTGGTCATCGGGCCGGCGGCCGCGACGCGCATGGCATGTGCCGGCGATGGAGTCATGCAGCAGGAACGGGAATTCCTGGCGGCACTGGAAACGACGACGGTGTGGACCATTCAGGATGGCATGCTGGACATGCACCGCGCCGATGGCGAGCGGGTGCTGATGGCGAACCCGGTCGCCAGATAGCCATGCCGGAGCCGATTCAGACCAGCTGTTCGCCGTCGAAGGAGGTCGGCGCTCATGAATACGCGCACGCGATGGATCGTTGCGTTAACCCTGCTGGCCATCGCCGCGGCGTTTCTGCTGCCCGCCATGCGACAACCCGTCGAATACCATGATTTCGCCGATCATCGGCACGCGTCACGGGATCGACAACTTCCTCGATGTCGTCTCGAACCTCGCCTTCCTGATCGCCGGGGTCATGGGCCTTGTGCTCGTCATCGGCGGCCGCGTGCGCTTCGAGTTCGCCAGCGAGCGCTGGCCATTCGTGGTCTTCTTTCTTGGGGTGCTGCTGACCGCGCTCGGATCGGCCTACTATCACCTCGCGCCAGACAACGAGACCCTGTTCTGGGATCGTCTGCCGATGACGATCGCCTTCATGGCGCTGGTTTCAAGCCAGATCGTTGATCGCATCAATGTGCGGGCGGGACTCATGTTGCTGCTGCCGATGCTGCTGCTCGGCGTGGCGTCGGTCGTCTATTGGCGGGCGACGGAACGCATGGGGGCGGGCAATGTCCTGCCCTACGGAATTCTGCAAGGTTACTCTGTCATTGTCCTGCTCCTGCTGGCCAGACTGAACCCGTCCCGCTATACGCGTGGCAGCGATATCTACTGGGTTTTTGGCTGGTACGTACTCAGCAAGCTCCTGGAGACCTTCGATCGCGAGGTACTGGCAATCGCTCATTTCGTCAGTGGCCATACGCTCAAGCACCTTGCGGCTGCTGCCGCTGCGTTCGTTGTCTGTTACATGTTGGCGAACAGAAACCTCAAAGCGGGTTCCGTATCGGTACGATGAGTGCCAAGGACTGGAAACCCGACCGATTGTTGATGGAAACTGGGAACACCCGGAAAGGAAGCGTATGCGTTACGTCTATATAGCGTTGATTGTCGTGGTAACGGCGGTCGTGTTGCTGTTCAAGATCCAGAACTTCGAGGCGGTCACGGTCTCCCTTTTTGGCGCGGGCATTACGATGCCCACGTCCCTGCTGATCATTGTCGTGTACGCTCTCGGGATGGTCTCGGGGAGTGCATTGCTCGGTTTGCTGCGCGGCTGGGTCAAGGGCGCAATGCGTCAAGGCGAATGACACAGCGCCCTCACGGTCGATTTTTTCTTGTTCTGATTGAAAGGTGGTATCTGTAATGAGCAATTTTTGGGACTTCATCTGGCTTATCGCGTTAACCTTCCTTTTTGTGGCGTATCTCCTGATCCTGTTCCGGATCATTGCCGATCTCTTCCAGGACAGCGAACTGGGCGGCGGCTCCAAGGCGCTGTGGCTGATCTGCCTGATCTTCCTGCCGATGTTGACGGCCCTGGTGTATGTGATTGCCCGCGGCAAGAGCATGGCGGAGCGGCAGCGAGCCGCGTTCGAACGGTCGCGCTCCGAGGCGGAGTCCTACATCAGGCAGGTGGCCGGAAAATCGCCTTCCGATCAGATCGCCGACGCCAAGGCGCTGCTCGATAAAGGCACGATCACTCCGGAAGAGTTTGCCAAGCTCAAGGAAAAGGCTCTCGCCTGAATTCCGCTCGCCGAGTTGCGGTCCGGGCGAAAATGATGCATTTTCACTCGTTTACCGCGCTCATGATCCGTATCCGGAAAGGAGTTTGTTCCGATTGGGCGCTCACCATGATTTTCGACGCGCAAACCGAAAGCGGTGGCCAACAGCCCCTGCTCAACGTTCACTCCTGCTGAAGACACTGTGACCATGGGCCTGCTCGGCATCCTTCTCGGCCTCGGACTGCTCGTCTGGCTGGCTTTTCGCGGCTGGAGCGTGCTCGGGCTGGCACCCGTCGCCGCGCTGGTCGCGGCGGCTTTCGCGGGCGATCCACTGCTCGCGAACTGGACCCAGACCTTCATGGGTTCGGCAGCAGGCTTCATTGCCCAGTTTTTTCCGCTGTTCCTGCTTGGTGCGTTGTTCGGCAAGCTGATGGACGACAGTGGCTCGGTCACCGCCATTGCGCAGTTCATGACCGAGCGACTCGGACCACACCGCGCCATCCTGGCCGTGGTACTGGCCGGTGCATTGGTCACCTACGGCGGCGTCAGCGTGTTCGTCGCGATGTTCGTGCTGGCTCCGATGGGCCAGGCGCTGTTCCGCGCAGCCGAAGTTCCCAACCGGTTGCTGCCCGGAGCAGTGATGCTGGGCACCGCGACCTTCACGATGTCGGCCTTGCCGGGTACGCCGGCGATCCAGAATGCGATCCCGATGCCGTTCTTCGGCACCACGCCGTTCGCCGCGCCCGGCTTGGGCTTCATAGCGGCCGCCATCATGCTCGGCTTTGGGCTGTGGTGGCTGGTGCGCGCCGAGTCTGCCGCGCACCGCGCCGGCGAAGGTTTCGCCGGCCCGATCGGCTCGGCCTCCCGTGCAGCGCACGACCCGGTCGTGCGCGAGCGCGCCACGGCGTCGCACGAGTTCGATCCCGCGGAGGTCGAGCACGGCGCGCGCAGTCCGCAATTGCCGGGAATCGGCGTTGCCCTGTTGCCGCTCATCGTCGTCATGCTGGTCAACCTGACGATGTCGCTGCTGGTGCTGCCGCGCCTTGACACGAGTTACCTGGCAGAACTGCGCTGGGGCGAAACTTCGCTGGCGAGCGTCGGCGGCGTCTGGTCGGTGATCGTCGCGCTGGCTTCGGCGATCGTCGTGCTCTACCTCTTCAATCGGGGTCGCCTGCTGGCGCTGCGCGACACGGTGGACGCTGGCCTCAATGCGTCAGCGCTGCCCGTGTTGAGCGTCGCCAGCCTGGTCGGCTTCGGTGCGGTGGTCGCATCGCTGCCTGCCTTCGAGGTTGTGCGCGACTGGGTACTGGGCATCGAAGGCGGCCCGCTGGTCGGCCTGGCGCTGGCCACCAACGTGCTCTCGGCGCTCACCGGTTCGGCCTCGGGCGGCCTGACCATTGCCCTCAGCGCGCTTGGCGAAACCTATATGCAGCTCGCCGCAACCCATGGCATTGACCCGGCGCTGATGCACCGCGTGGCGGTGATCGGCGCGGCCACGCTCGACAGCCTGCCGCACAACGGCGCCGTCGTGACCTTGCTTGCCGTCTGCGGTGCAACGCACCGGGAAAGCTACTTCGACATCGTCATGGTCGCCATTGTCGGCGCCTTGCTGGCGCTCGCTGTGGTCATTGCCTTGGGCGCCACTGTCGGTTCGTTCTAGCCGCGGCCGGACTGTTCTCGGAGCGTGTTGCTCGCGTGGTCAAGATCGAGGTTGACGGCTCCCGATAGGGGGCTCGGTTACTCAGGAAGACGCCGTTGTGTTTTCCTTCTTTTGATGAGCATGAAAGGCCGGACATGAGCACGAAGAAAGTCGCAATCGCCTGTCAGGGTGGTGGTACGCACGCAGCATTTACCTGGGGCGTTCTCACGCAAATCCTGGAAACCAAGAAGGCGTGGGACGCCGACGCTGGAGAGGGAGAAAAGTTCGACATCATTGCCATCAGCGGCACTTCTGCCGGAGCGCTTTGCGCTTTGGCAACGTGGTACGGACTGGTCCCCAACGCTGCCGACGCAGACTGCGGCACGGTCAACAAGGCGATTGAGCGCCTGGATTTTCTGTGGAACAACTTCGCTGCGACCACGCCGGTCGAAATCGCCCACAACCAGATGGTCGGTACGCTCTTGCAGTGGAAAGCGAAGGGCATGCCGTTCCCGGGATCGAATCCCTACGCCGGGCACGGCAATGTGGGCTTGTCGGCTCTTGCGATGATGGGTGCCCGCAGCGACTACCTGGGTTTTCCGGATCTGCTCGACGCGCTCTGTCCGGATTTCAAGACGATCGACTGGGCGGCGGTGGCAAAGGCCGACCGGCGCATCCTGGTGGGCGCGATCGAGGTTCTCAGCGGCAACTTCGAGGTCTTCGATTCCAACAAGACCCTCGAACAACTCGGTTTGCTGGCCAGCACACCGAAGGTCGATCAATACGACGACACTCGCTGGCGCATGCGCCGTGCGATCTCGCTCGAGGGCGTGGCAGCGTCAGGGACGCTGCCCGAGATTCTGCCGGCGCAAGTCATCGGCAACACGATGTTTCCCACCTGTGAACCCGACAAAGTCGTGACCCGCAATGCGTATTATTGGGATGGCCTGTATTCGCAGAACCCCCCCGTTCGCAACCTCCTGGACGTCGGAACAAAAGCCGAGAAGCCCGACGAAATCTGGGTCGTGCGCATCAATCCGCAAGAAATCTCACCGCAATCCCAGAAGGTCAGCCTCGAGGATATCAAGGATCGTGAGAACGACCTGGCCGGCAATGTCTCGCTGAACCAGGAACTGGACCACATCTTGACGATCAATCGCTGGATCGCAGAACATGGGAACAGCCATCCGCCGCTGAAGGGCCGCAAGATCGTCGAGGTCCGGACCATCAAGATGAGGCGCGAAACCGCCTGGGGTCTCCAGCACACGTCCAAATTCGACCGCAGCGCTGGCCATTTCGCCAAACTTCGCGAGGAAGGAAAAGCGGTTGCGGAACAGTGGCTGGCGGACTGGCGGGCGGGCGGCAAAGACTTTGCCTCCTATCCCAACGATGCCCGCTACCCGGAACCTGCCTGACGCTGGCGCGGTGTCAAGAGTTCGCGCACCCGTGCAGTGCCACATGGTCGCTGCCGCCATCCCTTGCAGCGGAAGCTACAAGGCCACAAACCACACCAGAAGCGCACGCCAGAACTTGCTCACGCCCTTACTCCAACCGGTAAAGCCCCGACTTGTGGCGGCTTCAGGAGTCAGGGCAGCTTCGGCCGTGCATCCGTGACGCTGGACATGGGGGTTTGGCCTGTCAAGCGAGCCATAAGCTGTTCGGCAATCACCGCTTCTTCGAGCTCGATAGCCTGCCCCTGAGCTTGGCCGTCGCGTAGGCGTTGGATATTCAGAAGGATGCTGTCATAGCTATTCGGGTTGTCGCTGCGGATCTCCTGCAGAAACGGCACGAGCCGGCTTTCGTGCAGCACGATCTCCGTGACCGGGTGGCTTTGGGTGCCCAGAAGCTGGATGGCTTGGCCGCTCACCACCAACAGCATCACGCCTACCAGGGCCAGGGCGAAGTGGCGGTTCACTGAGGACTCCGTTCGAGATAGAAGCGCGCACGTTCGCGGGTTCGCTGGTCGGTGGCGGTCAGATAGGCCGCCGCCAGCATCTCGTTCTCGAGAATGACTTGCGCCGTGCGCAGACGCTCTGCATAAAGGGCTTTCTTCTCGTTCAACTGCGCGGCCCTCAGGCGTTGGTTCTGCCACAAACTGCACAACACCAGGATGACCAGCGCAGATGCAAAGATGAACCACTCCTTCTTAGTCAAGTGCTTGGTCATAGCGTGCCTCCCAGGTCCATTCACTCACCTTGCCGTTGCGGTTGCTCCAGGACCTGCCGCGCAGCACCGGATATCCATAGAGCGATTCCAGGCGCACTTCGCTGCGAGTAAGCCCCAGCGGGGACACCGAGGTCCATTGGGCGCTTCCGTCGCGCCAGTTGCCTTCCAGTGGCAGATTGATGAGGTCCGCATGCGGCCCTATGAACCGGACCACGCCCTGGATGCGGCTCTTGCCCGCCACCAGCATCAACTGCCCACCGGCTTCTTTGCCCCAAGGTCGGGTGGCGTCCTTCCACTGGTCGGCATTGGTCACTGTCCAGCGCCAATGGCCGTTGAACGGGTTGCGGGCATCGGTCATGTCCGACGCCGCCGCCGCTGCGGGCGGCAAGAAGCCCTGATGGCGCGCAGCGTAGGACGCGCTGACATCGAGTTCCAGCAGATGGATCCGACTGGCATACGGCACCAGCACCGAGAAGGCCATCAGTCGCCCCTCGCGTGCGTGACCGGCTTTCGTCTTGGCTCCCGCGCGCAGGTCAAACCCCGAGTAGTAGAACGAGGCCGGGCGCAGCGCGTCTTCGCGGTTGGCAATCGTTCCGTCGCCGTCGAAATCCACCCAGACATACAGATCGCGCATCTCCCGGCCTTCGACGATGCCATTGCCATCGCGGTCGAAGGAAGCGAGTGCGGCAAAGGCGTCGCCCCAGGATTTTCCGTTGAATCGATTGCCGATCAGCATCGGCGACTGCAAACGCACCGGCTGGCCGGGCTCGTAGCCTGGCATGTGCACCAGAGGACGCATATCGACGCCGCCGCCGTACCAGGCATGCCAGGGCTTCAGCGCCGTTCCGAAGCCCAGGCGGGCGACCTGCGGAAAGTGCGGGTAGCCCAGAGCCAGATCGGTCAGCCGCTCGGAGGCGATGAAAATCACCGTGGCGCCCGGCTGCGCTCGAAGACCGCTGGCCCACATCGACAGGACGGCCAGGATCAGAGTCAGCAAGAGGCGCTTCAATCCTTGCTCCTCATGGCGACGGCGCGGTGTAGCCGCGTCGGAACAGACTGCCCACGTCCAACGACTTCTTCAAGACCCCTTCCATCGGTGAACCGGTCGCGCCTGTCTGCGGCGGCAGTGGCGTCCCGGGAAGGACGACCGGGATTTCCGGGAAGGATTCAAGCCGCTCTGTCGGGCTCTTCTTGCGCGCAATCTCCCATCCTGACTGGTCAACCTTGGGCGCACAGCCGGCCAGCAGTCCAGCGCCCAGGGCTGCACCCAGGCAAAACGCGAGCGTTCGCTTGAGCCTCACGGCGATTCACTCCTTCTCATCATCTCTTGGAGTGCCAACCGGTGCCGGCGCGCGTAGTCGCGCAGTTTTTCCTGGGTCTTCCACTGGAACTGCCCAGGGTCCAGAAGGCTGGCTGCCGCCACACCGTTGGGCGCTGGAGAGGACCGCTTTTCGGCCGCTGAGAACCGACGCCCATCTTCCCAGACCGCATAAGCCGACACGGCCACAAACCCCGCAAGCACCAAGGCCACGCCTGTCAAGATGCGGTGACCTTTGGGCCCCGCGGGCGTCGACGCCGGAAAACTGGAAGCCGAACGTCCTTGGCCAGCCGGGCGCGACGTTTCCGGCTGCTTGGCGCGTGCAGCCGTGGCACCAAGCCACAGGCTCAGCGAAGCGACCGCCAGCATGAAAAAGCCGAAGCGTGTCACCGGCACGGTGCTGACATTGGCCAGGTCGTAGATCTGGATGTAGATCAACAGGCACACCGCCTGTATGGCGAGCGGCCGCCCGTCCGACTCGCCTGATGAATCGTGTGAAGAAACGCGCTCTGAGTCACGTGCATGTGCCAGCGCACGTTTGAGCAGGACCCCCAGAAACACTATATAGATCGCCAGACCGCCGAGGCCAAGCTGCAGCACCCAGTCAATCCAGGCGTTGTGCGCGTGGGCATAGAGCGGGCCCGGTGCGTTGCGATACTGTGCCAAACGGTTTTCGTGCGCGCTCCAGACCGCGTTGTAGCCATACCCCGTGAACGGCTGCTCCGCGGCGAGCTTGACGCTATCAGCCCAGATTTCAGTGCGCGATGTAAAGGTCGGGTCCCGTCCCATCCACAGCGCAAAGTTGTCCATCTTGGGGCTGGGCAAGGCTGTGATGAACACCACGATGCCCAAAGCCAGCAAGCCCAGATAGACCTTCCATTTCCTCGCGCTGAGGACGAACAACACCAGCGCGGTGAATGCGATGCTGATGATGGCGCTCTTGGAATCGATGTAGATCAGAAGGCCCGCGGCCGCCAGGCAGTTCAGCACATGCGGCCAGCGAAACCTGAAACGCAGCACAAACAGGCTGATCAGAATCAGCAGCCCCAGCAAGAAGCCCAGTTGGTTTCGATGAAGCGTGACACCGGAAAAGGTCTTGCCGGCAGCGCCATGGCCCATGGCCCCCACGATCCAGGAGCCCACCATCACGGCGACCAGCACGGTGAGGATGCGACCCAGAATGACATTCATGTCGCCATCGAACGCCAGTACGTAGCCGATCAAGAACATCAAGCACAAGGCTGACATCACAAAGCCAGCCAGGCTCATGTCAACATTCGATGTCCAGCAGACGGACCAAACGATAAAGAGAAACACCAACAGGATGGACCCTTCGGCCACGGCGGTCTGGCGGATGCGCCGCCAGCGCTCGACCGTTGGAACCAGACACAGCAACAGTGCCGCATGCTCGTAGTAGCTGGGGTCCTGGTTGGCCAAGGCATAAAGCAGTACACCAAACTGCAGCAGAAAGCTCTCGACCTGTTCACGGCGGCGGGCCTGCAACTGATAGCGCAGGACAAACAGGGAGCCCGCGACCACAACGCTCAGCGGCGTAAAAATCTGATTGCCGAGCACCTTGAACAGGACGGCGGCGAGAACCAGGGCTGCGAATGAGATCATTTGGCAGCGGCGTCCCGGTTGCGGTAGTAGCTGATCGCGCGGTCGTGCACCCAGCGGCCCCAGGGCAGCGCATCACGGGCCCAGGCCGCAAAGTCGCGCTGATCGGGTGACTTGAAGGCTCCGGCAGGCTTGCTCACGAATTGTTTGAGCTCAGGCCGGAAGGACTCGAACGCGGCCAGAGACAGCCGGTTGCGCTGCTCGGGCTTGTCATTGAGATAGGCATCGATGAAGGTTCCGGTCACTTCCAGAATCAGATCTACAGAGCCGGTAGCGCCGACGTTGTGGTCGCCTTGGGCCACCAGCCAGTGCTGAGGTGCACTGCCGATGTACCGATAGGCGGTGTTGCGGTATTCCGGATGGTCTTCGGACCCCGCCACATGCAGGCCCGCAACGGCACCCACCTGCTTCAGGTCGTCCCGGCTCGGTCCCCGGTACTCCAGTGGATAGCTGTACACCACGAAGGCCTTGATGCGCGGGTCGCGGTGACTGGCGACGACTCGGCCGTCACGATCTCTCACCGGCATTCCCGCCAGATGCAAGGCGGTCAAGGTGCCAGACGAATGCCCCCCTACGGCCAGCCTGTCCAGATTCAGAACCGGCCAGTCCTTGGTCTTGCGCTGGTTCAGTGTGTTCAGCTCGTTGAGGACGAACTGCCAGTCTTCGTAGCGGTCAACGGCCGGGTCGTTGCGCGTGCCGGTCCGCACACCCGGGTAGACATCGGCAAAGCGCTCGTTGGGGCCCATCGGTTCGTCGATGTCGTAGTGCGACACGGTCACTGTCACCACGCCGCGCTTGAGCATCTCCTGGGACAGGTCTTCATAGTTGTCTGCGTAGCCGCCCCATCGGTAGCCTTGGGGTGCGGAGAACAACAGCACGGGCATGGCGTCCTTCTTATGCTGCAGCGCGTCCTTCGTCGGCAGGGCGATGCGCACATTGACGTGCCGCTGCCGGGCCGGATCCAGCCAGATCTCGCGGACAAATCGCGCCTCGGGCTCGCGAACGGCCCGCGGCTTGAAGGCCCAAACGCTGCTGGCGGTCATCAGCAGGCCCAGACCGGCGCACAGCACGCTCGAGGGCCACCGAAGCATCAGCGAAGGATCCTGCGCTGGCCAGACCCCACCCGTGTTCGTACCGAGCGGCCCGGCGGCTCTGGCCACTGTTGATCGCTTGGGAACAAGAGATTTGTCATCGGGAAGGATAGGATATTCAATCGCTGTTCTGCCAGTATTTCCGCTCTTGCTACCCGTCGTCAACCCTTCATCGATGCGCGCGAGCAGCATCGCCCAGGCGTACCGCAGCGCCCAGAGTCTGCTCGGAACTTGCCGCGACCAGCCCCGGGCCGGGCACATCGGCATGACTATCGGCATCAGCGATTGCCGCGACCCCCCGCGAAGCCGCGTGTCGCGAAGGCATGCTGTTGTTGCCATTCCGTGGCGTGATCAAGTAGCGCAAATCCTCACCTGAGCGGCCGCCCATGCCGACCCAGTTTTCCGGCGCCAGCTCAAAGAAGGAGATGGCTTCCGGCACACCCGCCTTCAGCGGCTCGATCAGTTCGCGCCGGAAGCCAAGGCCTGCGCCGTGGAGACGACCAGCCTCCGGCAGTCGCCCCTTGCCAGAAGACTCCGGTCGTGAGGGGGGCGGACGGACGGGTCTTGAGGCTCTGCATCGTACTTTTCCTTGCCGTGCGGCGGGCGGACCGGCCACCCGCGCGCCTTTCCCGGCGTCCTGCTTTTTGTCAGCCGGCTTTTTGTCGGCGCCATGCTTGGCCTCGCCGCACTTGCCGTCCTTCGGCTTGGTGTCGGCCTGCGCCAGTTGCTAGCCGGCTTGCAGCTTGGTCGCGGCGAAAGGGTTGTCGCCGACCGCATGGGCCAGCGGGGTCAGGGCAGTTGCGACGAAGGCGGAACCGACGGCGAGGGAAACGACCTTTTTGCTTGTCATGATTTTCTGCGTTGAAATTGAGGTGCACGAATCAATCGGCTCGATTGATCCAGGCGCCCGATGCCTGGCGGAGGAACCGGAACTGTTCATCCATCCGCCTGCAGCCAGCGCAGTACATCAAATGCAGTCTCAGCTGACAGCGTTCCCCGAAACTCAGGTTGCGATCCAGTTGCTGTGACGCGAGGCGCGAGGCTTCCTTGCAGGTGATCATTCCAGTTCCTGTTTCTTGCCGAAGGCAGGGTACCTGTCCGATTAGTCGGGGCGGCACGGAAAAACTTACAAGATTTTTTCACGTATTATCGGGCATCCCGAGGCGACCCGATGGCCACGATGAGCGACGACCTGCTGCAAGATACCGAGTTCCTGACAAGCCTGCGGCGCGACATGCTGCGCTTCGCCGATCTCCAGTTGCGCAACCGGGCGCAGGCGGAGGATGCCGTGCAGGAGGCGCTGGCGGGCGCATTGGCCGGCCGCGAGAAATTCGCGTCGCGCGCGTCGCTGCGCACCTGGGTGCTGGGCATCCTGAAAAACAAGATCGTGGACGTCCTGCGCGGCCGCGTGCGCGAGCAGCCTGTCGCCGACGCCGGGGAGGACGGCGATCTCGACGCCTACTTCGACCATCGGGCCCACTGGGGCGAAGAGACGCGGCCGTCGGAATGGGCTGACGCCGCAGCAGGCGATGGAGAACAAGCGCTTCTGGGAGGTGCTGGAAGCGTGTCTCTACCGGCTGCCTGAGGCCTGCGCCCGCGTGTTCACGATGCGCGAGGTGATGGGCTTCGATACCGACGAAATCTGCCGGACCTTGAAGATCACCACCAACAACTGCTATGTCCAGTTGCACCGCGCCCGTCTGGCGCTGCGTGCCTGCCTCGGCGCCAACTGGTTCGGCGAAGCGGCCTGAGGGCGGGCGGTCCCGGGCACCGCCGCAGCGAACTTCCGATGCTTCGAGATTGTCGAAGTGATATTCCGATTTAACTCGGTTTTAATTGCTTTATGATGCGCTTACCCTGTAATCCACATACCAACCCTGACTGGAGACACTGATGAAATCCCTTGCCCTCATGTCCGCTGCACTCGTGCTCGGCCTTGCTCTGGTGACCGGAGATGCCGAAGCGGCGAAGCGCCTCGGCGGTGGTAAATCTTCCGGCATGCAACGCGAGTCGGTGACTGCGCAGAAGTCTCCGGCCGCCGCACCGGCACCCAACCAGGCCGCCGCGCCGGGCGCCGCGCAGGCGCAACCGAAGCGCTCGTGGATGGGGCCGCTGGCCGGCCTTGCCGCTGGTCTCGGCCTCGCCGCGCTGGCTTCCCACTTCGGCTTCGGCGAAGAACTCGCCTCGATGTTGATGATCGGCCTGCTGGTCATGGCCGTCATCGCCGTGATCGGCTTCGTCATGCGCCGCCGCGCGGCGGCGCAGCAGCCCGCGCTGGCGGGAGCCGGCGGCATGCAATATGCCGGTCCCGACCGGGAGCTTCCGCGCAGCCATGACGTGTCCCCGGGCTATTCGGCGCCCGCCGCGTTCGCTGGTGGCGAACCGGCCGCCACGTCGGCGGCGACGACCGGCAACATCCCGGCTGGCTTCGATGTCGAGAGCTTCGTGCGCAACGCCAAGGTGAACTTCATCCGCCTGCAGGCCGCCAACGACGCCGGCAACCTGGACGACATCCGCGAATTCACGACGCCCGAGATGTTCGCCGAGATCAAGATGGAAATGGCCGACCATGGCGCCGGCGGTCAGACCGATGTCGTCACGATCAACGGCGAGGTCCTCGACGTCGCCGAGGAGGCCAGCCGCTATGTCGTCAGCGTGCGCTTCAACGGCCTGATCCGCGAGGCGGCCAACGCCGCGGCCGAGCCGTTCGACGAGATCTGGCACATGGTCAAGCCGCGTGACGGCAGCCGCGGCTGGGTGCTGGCCGGGATCCAGCAGGTTTCGTAAGCGGGGCGACCCGTGCCGTGGAAGGGGCCGTAATGGCCCCTTCTTTTTTGAGGCGTCGTCAGGCGGACAAAAAAGACCCCGCCACTCGGGCGAGGTCAAAGAATCTCGAAACGGGGGATTTCGAGAGGAGGGTACGGGGGTTATTCCTTGCGGCGGGTCTTGAGCCAGCGCCGGGCTGCCAGGAGAACGGCGCCGGCGGCAAGCGCGATGAGCGCTGCATTGATCGGTTCGGCGTGTCCGTCGCTCAGCCAGTCGAGGCCGGCAACGCCGACAAACACGCCGAGCGTTTCGCTGAGCGGCAGGTTGTCGGCGAAAGCCATCAGCGCACCGGGCGGGTCACGGCCGGGATGGTAGCGAGCGCCGACTCGGACGGGCTCAGCCCGAACAGGTACTGGCGGGCGGCGGCGATGAACTGGTCGAACATGGTTCTGTGTCATTTCGTTGATTTCCTCTGGCGGGTGTTGCTGCGTTTTCATGCCTTGCATTCTACGGGCGGGCCGGGGCATCGTCTGTGGCGCGCGCGTGGCGCCGGCGTAACACGCATTGAGCAACTGTGACGCTCTGTAACGAGGGCTATGCTATTGCCGGACCTGCCAGGCCAGCGTGAAGCGCGCGCCGCCAAGCGGGGCGGCGTCGGCGGTGGCGGTGCCACCGTGCAGTTCGAGGACGCGCCGGGTGATCGCCAGGCCGAGGCCGTAGCCACCGGTAGCCCGGTCGCGCGAACGGTCGAGGCGGGTGAAGGCGGAGAACACGTTTTCGCGGTCCTCGGGCGGGATGCCGATACCGTCGTCGTCGACATTGATCACGGCGCGCCCATCCTCCAGGCTGGCGCTGACGACGATCTGCTGCCTGGCGTACTTGAAGGCGTTGCGCAGCAGGTTGCGCAGCGCGTAGGGCATGGCCTTGCGGTCGAGATCGACGACCAGGTTTTCGGGCAACCTGGACGTGTCGACCGTGATCGCCAGGTCGCGGCCGAGCAGGCGCACGGCATCGACCTCGTCAGCCAGCCATTCGGCGAAGCGGACTTCGGAGAAGTGGGGCTCGGGCGCCTCGCGCTCGAAACGGGCATAGGTCAGGCTGGTGTCGATCAGGTGGTCCAGTTCTTCGAGATCGGCTTCCATCATTGCCCACAGGCGTTTGCGCTCGGCCTCCTCGTCGGTCTCGGTGAGCATCTCCAGCGCGAAGCGCAGGCGCGCGATCGGTGTCCGCAGCTCGTGCGAGATCGCCGAGGAGAGGTCGCGATGCGTGGCGATCAGTTGCTGCACGCGTTCGGCCATGCTGTTCATGGTGTCGGAGAGTGGCGCAAAAAGCTGGCTGCGGGCCGGTGGCGAGCGCGCTTCGAAGTCGCCGTCGCCGAGGTCGCGCGCGGTCTGGCGCAGGGTTTCGAGGTCGCGCCAGACCGGCCGTACCCAGAACCAGAGGGCGACGCCAAAGATGACGCCGATCAGGCTCCACGTGAGCAGGCGCAGGCGCAGGTCGAGTGGCAGGCGGTCCTGGAGTTCCGGGTTGCGGCCGGCGGCCAGCGGACCGACGACCAGCACCTTGCTGCTGTTCCCGAGCCGGTGGTACATGATGTCGCCGTCGTGGTCGATGGCGATGTCACCGGCGTCGAGCTTGAGAACCTGGGCGGGGGTCAGGGTACGGTCGAGGGTGATGCGCTCGACGATGCCCAGGTTGTAGGAGAACTTCTCGTCGAGTTCCTCGATCTTGAGCGGCCACAGGCGGCGCGGCGTGCGGTAGAGCTCGTCCTCGATCAGCGTGATCGTGCCACGCATGAAGCGCCGCGCATAGTCGTCGGTGATGCCGCGTTGCGCCGTGGAGATGACGAAGTCGGCGGTAAAGGCGATGGCGACGAAGGATCCCATCGCCAACAGGTAGAAATTGAAGAACAGACGCGACAGGCTGTAGCGCGCGCCCCGCCAGCGCGGCGGCGCCATGCGGAAGAGCGAGCGGGCGAGCCCCTCGTCGCTCTTGTCGCTGCCGCCGGTGATCCCTTTGCCGGGCTCAGTTCCAGTCATGCTTGCTGAACAGGTAGCCCTTGCCGCGAACGGTCTTGATACGCGTCGGATTCTCGGGGTCGTCGTTCAGCTTCTTGCGCAGCCGCGAGATGCGGGCATCGATCGAGCGGTCGAGGCCGTCGAAGCCGATGCCGCGCAGTTCCTGCAGCAGGTCGTCGCGCGACAGGACGTTGCCGGCATGCGAGGCGAGCAGCCACAGGAGGTCGAATTCGGCGGTGGTCAGGTCGATGGCTTCGTCGCCCAGCGAAGCGATACGGGTCGCCTGGCTGATCCGGAACTGGCCGAAGACCATCTTCTCGGCTTCGCCGGCCGCGCCCTCGCCGGCCACCGGCAGCCGGCGCAGCAGGGCCTTGATGCGTGCCAGCAGGACGCGCGGCTGGACCGGCTTGGCGATGTAGTCGTCGGCGCCCATCTCGAGGCCGAGAATCTGGTCGAAATCCTCGTCGCGCGCGGTCAGCATCAGGATCACGCCGCGGTAATGCGGGCGCACCGCGCGGCAGACCTCGAAGCCGTCCTTGCCCGGCAGCATGACGTCGAGAATGACGAGATCGGGCTGCTCGGTCAGGATACGCGCCTCGGCCCGGTCGCCGCGCGGCTCGATGGCGACCTGCATGTCGTTCCGGGTGAGGTATTCGGCCGTCAGTTCGGCCAGGCGTTCGTCGTCCTCGACGAGAAGGATGCGTGTGTTCATCGCGTAATCTTAACGGCCCGCCGGGCGGCGGTCCACCCTGTTGCGGTCAACGCCGTCGGTGCGGCATTTTCCGCGTCGCCGGCGCGCCCGTCCCGGCGGTGGTTGTCGGCGGGCGCATGGCTTAGAATGGCCGGCGCGAGCCACTTTCTGCGGAGTATCCATATTGCCCGGCGTTTTCGACCTGTCGCCACTGTCGCGTGCCGAGGACCGGCACGACATTCATGATGGCTTTGCCGCCTCGGCCAGCCTGCCCGGCTCGCCGGCACGAGTCAAGCATCGGACACTTGCCGGGGATCGGTCATGCGCTGGTCTGAAATCCCCGTCCGCGCCTGGTTCGCTGCCCTCGCGCTGGGCGCCTTCGGCTCTGGTCGCAGGCGGCATGGAACTGCAGCAATTGCTGCGGCTGGCACCCTGTCCGCTCTGCATCTTCCAGCGCCTGCTCTTCCTGGTCGTCGGCGTGCTGGCGCTGGGCGGGGCGTTGCTGCCTGTCGCCCGCCTGCCGCTGGCGGCGCTGATCGTCGCGGTCGCCACCGGAGGGGGCGCGGTGGCCGGCTACCAGAGCTGGATGCAGGCATTTCCGCATCTCGCCACCGAATGCGGCTACAGCGACCCGAACGCCATCGAGCGCCTGGTCAACTGGCTGGGCATGCAGTGGCCGGCGATGTTCCTGGCCACTGGCTTCTGCACCGGCCGGGACTGGGTGTTCATCGGCCTGTCGCTGGCCAACTGGTCGCTGCTCGTCTTCGCCGGCGTCGTCGTCCTGGCCGTCCTGCTGATCGTGCGCAGGGATTGAGTGGCTGGCACCAAAAAACAAAACCCGCCGGGCGGCGGGTCTGTCGAAGGTGGGAGAAGCCGGATTACTTCAGCTTCACTTCCTTGTAAGCCACGTGCTTGCGAATTGTCGGGTCGTACTTCATGAACTCCAGTTTCTCCGGCGTCGTCCGCTTGTTCTTGGAGGTGGTGTAGAAGTGCCCGGTACCCGCGGTGGATTCCAGCTTGATCTTGTCGCGACCGCCCTTGCTAGCCATTTTTCAATCCTTTCCTGATCAGACTTCGCCGCGGGCACGCAGATCGGCGAGGACGGCATCGATGCCGTTCTTGTCGATGATGCGCAAACCGGCGTTGGAAACGCGGAGACGGACGAAGCGACGCTCGCTTTCGACCCAGAAGCGACGGTACTGCAGGTTCGGCAGGAAGCGACGCTTCGTTCTATTGTTGGCGTGGGAAACCTTGTTCCCGACCAGCGGGGCTTTCCCGGTTACTTGGCAGACTCGCGCCATGATTGGTGCTCCAGAAATCGCTAGAAGAAAGCCGAAGAGTATAACGAAAAGCACCCGGATGTATCAAGTGCCATTTCGTGTTTTACAGGAGGCCGCGTTCGGCGAAGGAAAGCGGGGGCTGGTTGCCGGCGACGATGAAGTGGTCGAGGACCTTGACATCGACCAGCGCCAGGGCTTCCCGGAGGCTGCGCGTCAGCAGTTCGTCGGCGACCGAGGGCTCGGCGACGCCGGACGGATGGTTGTGCGCGAGGATGACCGCGGCGGCGTTGATCTCCAGCGCCTTCCTGACCACCTCGCGCGGATACACCGAGGTCTGCGTCAGCGTGCCGGCGAACAACTGCTCGGCGCGGAGGAGCCGGTTCTGGGCATCGAGCCAGAGTGCCATGAAGATTTCGTGCCGCTCGCCGGCGAGTTTCAGGCGCAGCCAGTCGCGCACCATGCCGGGCGACGAAAAATTGTCGCGCACCGCCAGTTCCTGCGCCAGCGCCCGCCGCGCCAGTTCGAACCCGGCCTTCAGTTGCGCCGCCTTGGCCATGCCGACGCCGGGAATTTTCGCCAGATTCACCAGTGGCGCGTCGACCAGCGCCCCGAGATTGCCGTCGAAAGCGGAAATCAGGTCGCGGGCGACGTCGACCGCGCTCTTGCCGCGCACGCCGACGCGCAGGTGGATGGCCAGCAGTTCGGCATCGGCCAGCGCTGCCGGACCAAGAGCCAGCAGCCTTTCGCGCGGACGTTCGCCCTCCGGCCAGTCGGTGATCGCCATGGTCTTTCCAGTAGAATGAACCGTCGATCATTCTACTGGCAAGACTATGGAATTACAGGGTAAGCGCATCGTCCTCGGGGTCACCGGCGGCATCGCCGCCTACAAGGCGGCCGAACTGGTCCGCCTGCTGGGCAGGCAGGGCGCCGACGTGCAGGTGGCGATGACCGGCGGCGCAGCGCATTTCGTGACGGCAACCACGTTCCAGGCGCTTTCCGGCAAGCCGGTATTTGCCGACCAGTGGGATGCGCGGATGCCGAACGCGATGGCGCACATCGACCTCTCGCGCCAGGCCGACCTGATCCTGGTGGCGCCGGCCTCGGCGGATTTCCTGGCGCGCGCCGCGCACGGGCTGGCCGGCGACCTGCTGACGACCATGGTTCTGGCGCGCGACTGCCCGCTGCTGGTGGCGCCGGCGATGAACCGCCAGATGTGGGAGAACCCGGCGACCCGACGCAACATCGCGCAACTGGCGGCCGACGGCGTGACGATTCTCGGCCCGGCCAGCGGCGAGCAGGCGTGCGGCGAGGTGGGTGCCGGCCGCATGCTGGAGCCGGAGGAAATTCTCGAGGAGCTCGTCGCCTTCTTCACGCCCAAGGTGCTGGCGGGCCGCAAGCTGCTGGTCACCGCCGGCCCGACCTTCGAGGCGATCGACCCGGTGCGCGGCATCACCAACCTGTCGTCCGGGCGCATGGGCTATGCCGTGGCGCGCGCGGCGCGGCACGCCGGTGCGGCGGTGACGCTGGTTTCCGGGCCGGTCGGTTTTCCGCCGCCGGCGGGGGTCGACCGCGTCAGCGTGACGAGCGCGCTGGAGATGCACGCGGCGGTGATGGCGCGGGCGGCGGACGCGGACATCTTCATCGGCGTCGCGGCGGTGGCCGACTATCGCGTGGCGGATGCCGCCGAGCACAAGCTGAAGAAGGACGCCGGCGGCATACCGTCGATCGTCCTGGTCGAGAATCCGGACATCCTGGCCGAGGTCGCGGCGCTGAAGAATGGTCCGTTCTGTGTCGGCTTCGCGGCCGAGAGCCGCAATCTCGAGGAATACGCGCAGGACAAGCGGCGCCGGAAGAACATCCCGCTGATTGCCGGCAACCTGATCCAGGAAGGATTCGGCGGTGACGACAACCGGCTGGTGCTGTTCGACGACGACGGCACCCATCCGCTGGCCCCGGCTCCGAAGTCGGTGCTGGCCCGCCAGCTGGTCGAGCATGTCGCGCAACTGATGGGGCAAGGCTGATGCACCGGATCGACGTCAAGATTCTCGACGAGCGCCTGCGCGACAGTCCGCCGCACTACGCGACGCCCGGCGCGGCGGGGCTCGACCTGCGCGCCTGCGTCGATGGTCCGCTGGAAATCCGGCCCGGCCAGACGATCCTGGTACGCACCGGCATGGCCATCCACCTCGCCGACCCCGGCCTGGCGGCGATGATCCTGCCGCGCTCCGGGCTCGGCCACAAGCACGGCATCGTGCTCGGCAACCTCGTCGGCCTGATCGACAGCGATTACCAGGGCGAGTTGATGGTCTCGGTGTGGAACCGCGGCCAGGAGCCGTTCACGCTGCATCCGCTCGACCGCATCGCGCAACTGGTGGTCGTGCCGGTGTTGCAGGTCGGCTTCAACGTCGTCGACGATTTCGCTGCCAGCCATCGCGGCGAGGGCGGCTTCGGCAGCACCGGGAAGCAGTAAGCGACCGGTTTCCTGGGTGTGACGCTCGCTTGAGCCGGCCGCTTGCGGTGAACCGCCCACGAAGAAAAATGCCCGCGCCGGTGTCCCGGGCGGGCATTCCTGTTTTCGGGTCTGCCGAGATCTACTTGCCGAGCGCGGCGACGGCAGCGGCGTAGTCCGGCTCGTCCTTGATTTCGCCGACCAGTTCGCTGTGCAGCACCTGGTCGTTCTCGTCGAGGACAACCACGGCGCGGGCGGCGACCCCCACCAGCGGCCCGCTGGCGATGGCGACGCCGTAGGCTTCGAGAAATTCGCGGCCGCGCATGGTCGACAGGGTCTGCACGTTGTCCAGCCCCTCGGCGCCGCAGAAGCGCGCCTGGGCGAAGGGCAGGTCGGCGGAAATGCACAGCACCACGGTGTTGGCAAGGCCGGCGGCGGCTTCGTTGAACTTGCGCACCGAGGTCGCGCAGGTCGGCGTGTCGATGCTCGGGAAGATGTTGAGGACCTTGCGCTTGCCGGCCAGGCCCGCCAGGGTCACATCGGCGAGATCCTTGCCGACGAGCGAGAAGGCCGGGGCGCGGCTGCCCGCAGCAGGGAAGCTGCCGGCAACCTGGATCGGGTTGCCGCCAAGGGTTACGGTGTTCGACATGTTTGTCTCCTTTCGGGGTTACGAGCGTGAAGCGTACAGATTACCCCATCGCCTTGAGGTGCTGGATGATCTCGCCGGCCATCGGCTGTGCGTTGCCGTACAGCATGCGGCAGTTGTCGTTGAAGAACAGGGCGTTCTCGACCCCGGAGTAGCCGGTGCCCTTGCCGCGCTTGACGACGATGACGTTCTGCGCCATGTCGGCATTGAGGATCGGCATGCCGTAGATCGGGCTCGACTTGTCGGTGCGCGCGCTCGGGTTGACCACGTCGTTGGCGCCGATGATCAGCGCCACGTCGGCCTGGGCGAATTCGCCGTTGATTTCTTCCAGGTCGAAGATCTTGTCGTAGGGGACACCGGCCTCGGCCAGCAGCACGTTCATGTGGCCCGGCATGCGCCCGGCGACCGGGTGGATGGCGAATTTCACCTCGACCCCGGCTTCCTCGAGGATCGAGGTCATCTCCCACACCTTGTGCTGCGCGTGCGCGACCGCCATGCCGTAGCCCGGCACGATGATGACCTTGCTGGCGTAGCGCATCATGGCTGCCGCATCGAGGGCGCTCAGTTCCTTCATCGAGCCGCTGATCGCCTCGCCGCTGCCGCTCCCGCCGGTCATCGGCGTGAACAGGATGTTCGAGATCGGCCGGTTCATCGCCTTCGCCATCAGCTGGGTGAGCAGCGTGCCGGCCGCACCGACGACGATGCCGGCGATGATCAGGGCAGGGTTGCCGAGCACGTAGCCCTCGAAGCCCACGGCCAGGCCGGTGAAGGCATTGAACAGCGAGATCACCACCGGCATGTCGGCGCCGCCGATGGGCAGTGTGACGATCAGGCCGAGCACCAGAGCGACGAAGAAGAAGGCCAGGATCAGCTCCGGCCGGCTCGGCGCCATGATGACCATCGCCACGCCGAGGCCGACGGAAATCAAGGCCAGCACGATGTTGACCGCATTCTGCGCCGGCAGACGATAGGCCTTCTTCAGGACACCCTGCAGCTTGGCCCAGGCAACGCAGGAACCGGTAAAGGAAACAGCACCGATCAGCGCGCCGACGACGGCAAGAACGGTCGTCGTGACGGCATGCACGTCGCCCTTGGCGAATTCGACGGCGGCGATCGCCGCCGCCGCGCCACCGCCCATGCCGTTGTAAATGGCGACCATCTGCGGCATGTCGGTCATCTTGACCTTCTGCCCGGAAATCCACGCGCTGGCGCCGCCGATGACCAGGGCCAGGGTCATCAGGCCGAGGTTCTGCAGGCCGGGAATCAGGAAGGTGGCGGCAATGGCGATCAGCATGCCGTAGCCGGCGATGACGATCCCCCTGCGGGCGCTGGCTGGCGAACTCATGCCCTTGAGGCCGACGATGAAGAGCAGGGCGCCGACGAACCACGCGCCCTGAACGTACATAGGCACCGTCATGTTCAGTCCTCCTTCTTCTTGAACATGGCGAGCATGCGCTCGGTGACCACGTAGCCGCCGGCGGCATTGGCCGCGCCGAGCGCCACGGCGAAGAAGCCGATGGCCTGCTGGAGTGGTGTGTCGGCCGAGCCGAGTACGATCATCGCGCCGACCACGACGACGCCGTGGATGAAGTTGGAACCCGACATCAACGGTGTGTGCAGGATGACCGGCACCTTGGCGATGATCTCGTAGCCGGTGAAGGCGGCGAGCATGAAGATGTACAGCGCGAGCATGCCGTCCATCATCCTTCTCCGAAAACGTTCTTGACGGTGGCGTTGACCGTAACGCCATCCTTGCACACCAAGGTGCCGGCAACGACCTCGTCGCTCCAGTCGATGTTCAGTTCACCGTCCTTGATCCACGGCGACAGGAAGTTGTACAGGTTCTTGGCGTACAGCTCGGAGGCGTGGGTCGGCATGCGCGACGGCAGGTTGAGCGGACCGTGGATGTTCACGTCGTTGGCGATGACGTGCTCGCCGGGCTGGGTCAGCGCGCAGTTGCCGCCGGACTCGGCGGCCATGTTGACGATGATGGCGCCGTACTTCATGCGGGCGACCATGTCGCGGGTGATGATGACCGGCGCCTTCTTGCCGGGAATCGCGGCGGTGGTGATGACGACGTCGGCCAGCGCGACGGCCTTGGCGAGCTTCTCGGCCTGCGCGGCCTTTTCCTCGGCGGTCAGTTCGCGGGCATAACCGCCGTGCCATCGGCCGAAACGCCGGTGTCGACGAACTTGGCGCCGAGCGACTCGATCTGCTCGCGGGCGGCGGCGCGCACGTCGTAGGCTTCGACCATGGCGCCGAGGCGCTTGCAGGTGGCGATCGCCTGCAGGCCGGCGACGCCGGCACCGATGACCAGCACGCGCGCCGGGCGGATGGTGCCGGCGGCGGTGGTCAGCATCGGGAAGAACTTGGTACAGCGGGCGGCCGCGATCAGGCCGCACTGGTAGCCGGCGCACGAGGCCTGCGACGACAGGGCATCCATGCTCTGGGCGCGCGAGATGCGCGGCAACAGTTCGAGGGCGAAGGCGGTGATCTTCCGGGCGTTCAGCGCGGCGAGCCGGGCCTTGTCCTCGAAGGGCTTGAGCAGGCCGATGAGGACCGCGCCTTCAGGCATTGCGGCAATTTCCTCGGGCGAGGGCGGGGTGACGCGCAGGACCAGGCCGGCCGTGGCACAGGCTTCACGGATGCCGTCGACGAGGTTGACGTCGGTGTAGTCGGAATCGAGGAGGTGGCTGTCGGTCCCGGCGCTCTGTT
This sequence comes from uncultured beta proteobacterium, assembly GCA_963736845.1. Classification (GTDB taxonomy): domain Bacteria; phylum Pseudomonadota; class Gammaproteobacteria; order Burkholderiales; family Rhodocyclaceae; genus Azonexus. Next base: position 115,359 of record CAVTQL010000017.1, on the reverse strand, counting down.
CCATGCGCAATTGCGCACCGAGGGCGGCGAATTTCTTCGCCGTTTCCGGTACCAGGGCGACCCGGTGTTCCCCGGGGGTTCGCTCCCTGGTCACCGCAATGGTCAGCGGCATGCTGTTCTCTCCTTGAAAATTCTGTCGTATTCTGCCGGTCCCGCCGGCCAATAGTAGGTACGTTCGCCTAGATCCGGCGCTGGACGGACGATCAGGTCGCAGCCGGCGCGAAATTGCAGAAACGCAGCTCCTGCGGATAAGGGAAGAAGTCCTCGACGTGCCCTTCGCGGATCTTCTGCTGGGCATCCTGCCAGAACTTCGGCTGCAGCAGGTCCTTGTGGTGCTTCATGAAGATCTTGCGCACCAGCGGCGAGCCAAGCAGGAAGGTGGCGAACTCCTCGGGGAAGACATCGTTCCGCGATTGACCGGGTACCAGACCTCGCCCGACATCTCGGTTTCGAAATCGGGGGCTGGCGGAATCTTGCGGAAGTTGATGTCGGTCATGTACTCGATCTCGTCGTAGTCATAGAACACGACGCGGCCGTAGCGGGTGATGCCGAAATTCTTCCAGAGCATGTCGCCGGGGAAGATGTTGGCCTGCGCCAGCTCGCGGATGGCGCTGCCGTATTCCCTGATCGCATGCTCGAGCCCGTTCGACGTTGTTGCTGCGCTCCATGCGCTCGAGGTGGATGTTGAGCGGCTCCATGCGCCGTTCGATATAGAGGTGCTTGATGATCAGCTGGTCGCCGTCGATCTCGAACTTCGATGGCGCGAGGGTGCGCAGTTCCTCCATGACCTCGTCGTCGAAACGGTCGAGCGGGAAGAGCACGTTGGAGAATTCCAGCGTGTCGGCCATGCGGCCGACGCGGTTGACCTGCTTGACCATCATGAATTTCTTCTTGACGGTGGCCTGGTCCATTTCCTTCGAGCTGCCGAAGACGTCCTTGATGATCTTGAAGACGTAAGGGTAGGACGGCAGCGTGAATACCAGCATGACCAGGCCGCGGATGCCGGGCGCCATGATGAACTTGTCTGCGGAATGGTGCAGGTGGTAGATGAAGTCGCGGAAGAACATGGTCTTGCCCTGCTTGCCGAGGCCCAGCATGACGTAGACCTCCGAGCGCGGCTTGTTCGGCATGATCGCGCGCAGGAACTGCACGTAGCCGGACGGCACCTCCATGTCGACCATGAAATAGGCGCGCGACAGCGAGAACAGCAGGCCGATCCGCCAGGGATCGAGAAGGATGGTGTCGAGGTAGAGCTTGCCGTCGTCGTCATGCAGCACGGGAACCGCGAACGGGTATTCCTGGGCGCCGTTGGTGGCCTTGCCGATGATGTAGGCGGCCTTGTTGCGGTAAAAGGCGGAACCGAGCACCTGGATCTGGAAATTCACCTCGCGCCGCGGCATTTCCGCCACGTGGCGCAGGATGGCCAGATAGACGCGTTCGACGTCGCGCGCGATATCGGCGAACGGCCGCTGCCAGCGGAAATCCTCGAAGATGCTGCGGATGGCGCCGCGCATGCCGTCCTCGTTGGCGTAATAGCTGCGATAGGTCGGCTCGTGGTCGGCTTCGATGTTCTCGGTCGACACCGTCGGGCGGACGAAGATGAAGTCGTTGTGGAAATAGTTGCGGTGCAGGATCTTCGTCGTCACCGAGTTGAAGAACGTTTCCGCCAGTTCCGGCTGCTTGTGGTTGAGGAGCAGGCCGATGTACAGCAGCTTGACCTGCTGCCAGGTCGGCTGGTCGATGTTGCCGGCATCGAATTCATGACGCAGGCGTTCGACGCATTCGTCGACGCGGTCGTCGTAGAAGCGGATGCGCTCCCTGACCGCCTTGTGCACGCCCAGCCAGTCGCCTTCCTCGAAGCGGGTCTTGGCCGCCTTGCTGGTTTCGCGGAACAGGGAGTAGTGCTTGTTGAAGCCCTGGATCAGGGCAAGCGCGATCTGGTGGGCGTTGGTGCCGTAGAGGCCAACTGATATCTTCATTGAACTTGGTCCATGGGGAAGCGAAATACTAGCACTTGCGACCCGCGATGAATGCCCCGGGCAGCACCGAAAGCGGCATTGGCGAAGCCGCCGATTCGGATCGTGCGTGTAAGCGTGGCGATAGGGGTTGGGTATAATTATCCGTTGCGCAATTCAATCCTTATTCGACGGGGGTAGCATGGCTTCAGGAAAGTCAAAGATCATTTACACGCTGACGGACGAGGCGCCGCTGCTGGCGACCTGTGCGTTCCTGCCGATCGTCCGGACCTTCACCGGCCCGGCCGGCATCGAGATCGAGAAGGCCGATATCTCCGTGCCCGCCCGCGTCCTTTCCGAATTCTCGGAATTCCTGACTGACGGGCAGAAGGTGCCGAATACCCTGGGCGAACTGGGCAAGAAGTGCCTGCTGCCGGAAACCAACATCATCAAGCTGCCGAACATCAGTGCCTCCGTGGGCCAGCTGAAGGTCTGCGTCAAGGAACTGCAGGACAAGGGCTACGCCATCCCCGACTATCCTGAAAACCCGACGACCGACGAAGAGAAGGCCCTTCGGACCCGCTTTGGCAAGTGCCTCGGCTCCGCCGTCAACCCGGTGCTGCGGGAAGGCAACTCCGACCGCCGCGCCCCTGGCGCCGTCAAGAATTTCGCCCGGAAGCATCCGCACGCGATGGGTGTATGGAAGCAATGGTCGCAGACGCATTGCTCGCACATGCATCATGGCGACTTCTACCACGGCGAAAAGTCGCTGACCCTCGACAAGGCCCGCGACGTGCGCATGGAACTGATCGCCAAGGGCGGCAAGACCACTGTGCTCAAGCCGAAGCTCTCCCTGCTCGAAGGGGAGATCATCGACTCGATGTTCATGAGCAAGAAGGCCCTGTGCGACTTTTACGAAGCCCAGCTGGAGGACTGCCGCGAATCCGGCATCCTGTTCTCGCTGCACGTCAAGGCGACGATGATGAAGGTCTCGCACCCGATCGTCTTCGGCCACTGCGTCAAGATCTATTACAAGGAGGCCTTCGCGAAGCACGCCAATACCTTCGAAGAGCTCGGCATCAACGTCAACAACGGCATGGTTGACCTCTACGAAAAGATCAAGACTCTGCCGGAATCGCAGCGCGACGAGATCATTCGCGACCTGCACGCCTGCCAGGAACACCGTCCGCGCCTGGCCATGGTCGATTCGGCCAAGGGCATCACCAACTTCCACTCGCCGAACGACATCATCGTCGACGCCTCCATGCCGGCGATGATCCGTTCCGGCGGCAAGATGTGGGGCGCCGACGGCAAGCAGTACGACTGCAAGGCCGTCATGCCGGAATCGACTTTTGCCCGCATCTACCAGGAGATGATCAACTTCTGCAAAACCAACGGCAACTTCGATCCGAAGACCATGGGTACCGTTCCGAATGTCGGCCTGATGGCTCAGCAGGCCGAGGAATACGGCTCGCACGACAAAACCTTCGAGATCACCGAAGACGGCATCGCCAACATCGTCGACATCGCCACCGGCGAAGTGCTGCTGACGCAAAACGTCGAAGCCGGCGACATCTGGCGCATGTGCCAGTGCAAGGACGCGCCGATCCGCGACTGGGTCAAGCTGGCCGTCACCCGTGCCCGCAACTCCGGCATGCCGGCCATCTTCTGGCTGGACCCGTACCGTCCGCACGAGAACGAGCTGATCAAGAAGGTCGAGAAGTACCTCAAGGATCACGACACCAGCGGTCTCGACATCCAGCACATGTCGCAGGTCCGTGCCATGCGCTACACCCTGGAGCGTGTCATGCGCGGGCTCGACACCATCTCGGTGACCGGCAACATCCTGCGCGACTACCTGACCGACCTGTTCCCGATCATGGAACTGGGCACCTCGGCCAAGATGCTGTCGATCGTTCCGCTGATGAACGGCGGCGGCATGTACGAAACCGGTGCCGGCGGTTCGGCCCCGAAGCACGTCAAGCAACTGGTCGAGGAAAACCACCTGCGCTGGGATTCGCTGGGCGAGTTCCTGGCCCTGGCGGTGTCGATGGAGGAACTCGGCATCAAGGAGAACAACCCGCGCGCCAAACTGCTGGCCAAGACGCTCGACGCCGCCACCGGCAAGCTGCTCGACAACAACAAGTCGCCGTCGCCCAAGACCGGTGAACTCGACAACCGCGGTTCGCAGTTCTACCTCGCCATGTTCTGGGCGCAGGAACTGGCAGCCCAGACTGAGGACAAGGAACTGGCTGCCCACTTCGCCAAGTTGGCCAAGTCCCTGACCGACAACGAGGCGCAGATCGTCGCCGAGCTGAAGACGGTCCAGGGCAAGCCGGTCGATATCGGCGGCTATTACAAGGCCGATGCCGAGAAGTGCAAGGCGGTGATGCGTCCGAGCCCGACGCTGAATGCCGCCCTCAAGGCGGCGATGGGCTGATCGGGCGTCCCGACGGGCGAACCACGATTCTTGTTCGTCGGCAGGGACTTGCGCTGTCCGGATCGAGGGGGAAATGGCTGACATTTCCCCTTTTTTTGCTTCATAATCGCACGTGCTATCCGTCGCGGCCAGTGCTCTGGCGGATCACCCCGGAAAGGGGAAGTTCGACGCAAGTTCAGGTCGCCCGATAACAACGCATGGAGTTGATATGGCATCTCACATCAAGGTTCCGCAAGGTGGTTCGAAAATCGTTCCGGGTCAGGCGACTCCGGACAATCCGATCATTCCGTTCATCGAGGGCGACGGCATCGGCGTCGACATCACCCCGGTGATGATCAAGGTCATCGATGCCGCGGTCGACAAGGCCTATGGTGGCAAAAAGAAGATCTACTGGATGGAGGTCTACGCCGGCGAGAAATCCACCCGCCTGTATGGTCCGGACGAGTGGCTGCCGAAGGAAACCTACGATGCGCTGAAGGAATACTCCGTCTCGATCAAGGGCCCGATGACGACCCCGGTCGGTGGCGGCATCCGCTCGCTGAACGTCGCCCTGCGCCAGGAACTCGACCTCTACCAGTGCGTGCGTCCTGTGCAGTACTTCAAGGGCGTCCCTTCGCCGCTGAAGAACCCGGAGCTGACCAACATGGTCATCTTCCGCGAGAACACCGAGGATATCTACGCCGGCGTCGAGTGGGCGGCCAACACCGAGGCCTGCAAGAAGGTCGTCGATTTCCTGCAGAAGGAAATGGGGGTCAAGAAGATTCGCTTCCCGGAAAGCTCCGGCATCGGCATCAAGCCGATCTCCGTCGAAGGCACCCAGCGCCTGGTGCGTGCGGCGCTCAATTACGCCATTGCCAACGATCGCAAGTCAGTGACCATCGTGCACAAGGGCAACATCATGAAGTTCACGGAAGGCCTGTTCCGTGACACGTGCTACAAGCTGGCCCAGGACGAGTTCGGCGCCGAACTGGTCGACGGCGGTCCGTGGTGCAAGTTCAGGAACCCGAAGAGCGGGCGCGAGATCATCGTCAAGGATTCCATCGCCGACGCCTTCCTGCAACAGATCCTGCTGCGTCCGGCCGAGTACGACGTGATCGCCACCACCAACCTCAACGGCGATTACATCTCCGATGCACTGGCCGCGCAGGTGGGCGGCATCGGCATCGCCCCGGGCGCCAATATTTCCGACAAGTACGCCTGCTTCGAGGCGACCCACGGCACGGCGCCGAAGTACGCTGGTCTCGACAAGGTGAACCCGGGTTCGCTGATTCTCTCCGCCGAAATGATGCTGCGCCATCTCGGCTGGGTCGAGGCGGCGGACCTCGTCATCAAGTCGATGGAAGCCGCCATCGGCGACAAGCAGGTGACTTACGACTTCGCCCGCCTGATGGAAGGCGCCGACGAGCTCTCCTGCTCGGCCTTCGGCGACGCGATGATCGCGCGGATGTAATCGCTGCCGCTTTGTGGTTGAATGAAGCCCCCGTTCGGGGGCTTCGTTTTTTCCGGGCGGGCTGTCTGCCGTCTGTCGTGCCTTCGTCCGCAACCTCGCTGTGAACAACCCGGTCCAGAACAAGCCATCCAGCCCGAAGCGCCAGCGCTCCTCCGTGATCGTCGAGCGCGACGGTGCGCTGCTGCTAGTGCAGACGCGCCAGGGCCTGTGGCTGCTGCCGGGCGGCGGCTGCAATCCCGGCGAACTGCCGATCGCCGCGGCGGCGCGCGAATTGCACGAGGAGACGGGGCTGCGGGCGACCGCGCTGACCTTCCTGTTTACCCACGAATCCGAGACGAACTTCCATCACGTGTTCCATGCCGTCGCCGGTGGAGATCCGCAGGCGGACGACGACGCCGCCGACCTCCTTCTGTTCGGTGAGCGGCCGCACGAGTCGCCGCTGAACCTTTCGCTGGCGACGCGCAACATCATCGACCGCTTCCGGAAGACATGGCGTGCCGGACCAGCGTGAAATGGCGGGCGTGAATCCCCTGCCCATCGCCGTCTTTGACTCCGGCCTCGGTGGCCTGACCGTGCTGCGCGCCCTGCGCGACAGGCTGCCGCGGGAGGACTTCCTCTATTTCGCCGACACCCGCTTCCTGCCCTACGGCGAGCGGCCCGAGGCCTTCCTCAAGGAACGCGGCGTGCTGATCGCCGGGGCGCTGGCCGAGCGCGGCGTCAAGGCGCTGGTGATCGCCTGCAACACGGCGACGGCGGCGGCGGCCGAGGCGATCCGGGCGGCGACATCGCTGCCGGTGGTCGCCCTCGAGCCGGGCGTCAAGCCGGCGGCGGCGTTGACCGCGACCGGCGTCGTCGGCGTCCTGGCGACGACCCGGACGCTGGCCAGCGAGCGCTTCGCGCGGCTGGTGGCGCAGCACGGCAACGGCCACCATGTGGTGGCGCAACCGTGCCCGGGCCTGGCCGAGGCGATCGAGCAGGAGGGCCCGGAGAGCGCGACGGTCGAGCGCCTGCTCGACGCCTTCGTCACGCCGCTGGCCGAAGCGGGGGCGGACGTCGTCGTCCTCGGTTGCACGCACTACCCGTGGGTGGCCGGGGCGATCGCCCGGCGCCTGCCGCCCGGCACGACCCTGCTCGACACCGGCGAGGCTGTGGCGCGCCAACTCGAGCGCCTGCTCGCCGCCGGCAACCGGTTGGGCGGCGGCCACGGCCGGCTGACGGTGGCGACCAGCGGCGCGCCGCTGCAGGTGACTGCCACGGTCGACCGCCTGTGGGGGGCAAAATTGCCGGTCGTACACTGGGAGCCGTAACATGAGCGAAACGCAAAAGCCCCTGGCCGGCCTCAAGGTCGTCGAACTCGGCACGCTGATTGCCGGGCCATTCTGCACCCGGATCATGGCCGAGTTCGGCGCCGAGGTGGTCAAGGTCGAGTCGCCCGACGGCGGCGATCCGCTGCGCAAGTGGCGCAATCTGTACGAAGGCACGTCGCTGTGGTGGTTCGTGCAGGCGCGCAACAAGAAATCGGTGACGGCCAACCTGAAGCATCCCGACGGGTGCGCGTTCGTGCGCCGCCTGATCGCCGGCGCCGACATCCTGGTCGAGAATTTCCGCCCCGGCGTACTGGAAAAGCTCGGTCTGGGCTGGGAGCAACTGAAGGCGGACAACCCCGGGCTGGTCATGGTGCGCCTGTCGGGTTTCGGCCAGACCGGGCCGTACAAGGAGCAACCGGGCTTCGGCGCGGTCGGCGAATCGATGGGCGGCCTGCGCTACGTGACCGGCTTCCCCGACCGGCCGCCGGTGCGTACCGGCATCTCCATCGGCGATTCGATCGCCGCGCTGTGGGGAGCGATCGGCGCGCTGATGGCACTCCGCCACAAGGAGGTCAATGGCGGGGCCGGGCAGGTGGTGGATGTCGCGCTCTACGAGGCGGTGTTCGCGATGATGGAATCGCTGGTGCCGGAATTCGACGTCTTCGGCTTCGTCCGCGAGCGCACCGGCAATATCTCGCCGGGCATCACGCCGTCGTGCACGCACACGACGCGGGACGGCAAGCACGTCACGATCGGCGCCAACGGCGATGCGATCTTCCAGCGCTTCATGCGGGCGATCGGCCGCGCCGATCTCGCCGACGACCCGACGCTCGCCGACAATGCCGGCCGCGATGCGCGGCGCGACGAGATCTACGCGCTGATCGACGCCTGGTGTGGCGGACACGACGAGGAGGACGTGCTGGCTACCCTGGTGGCGGCCGAGGTGCCGTCGTCGCGCGTCTATTCCGCGGTCGACATGTTTGCCGACCCGCAATTCCTCGCCCGCGGGATGCTGGAAGCGGCGATGCTTCCCGGCGGCAAACCCTTCCGCATTCCCGGGATCGTGCCCAAGCTGTCGGCGACGCCGGGTGGCACCGAATGGCTGGGTCCGGCCCTTGGCGCCCACACCGACGCGATCCTCGCCGGGCTGGGCTACGATCCGGCACGCATCGCCGCGCTGCGCACGAGCGGCGCAATCTGACTCAGTGGAAGCTGGCCGCGCCCCCGCGCAGCGGCTTCGTTCAACGTTCAAGCTCAGGAGAGCGTCCCCTCCCCCTCGAATGAAGCGCTAAGCGTTTGTTTGACCTGTTGATGCTGCAAGACGCGCCTCCAGGAATTCGATGGATGCACACAGATCAGGCGGTGGGTCATCGGTGAGTTGTTTCAGGAAAGCAATTGAGTCGACCAGATCATCGGCAGTGGCGCCCGTGGCATCCAGATGAGATGAAATCTGCTCTGCCAGGATCGTCAGGGAAGCAAGCGCCAGACCTTCCTGTGGGTTCCGGCGGAGGACATAAGGTTTTCCGAGAACATTCAGGCCCCTTTGGGCCAGCGCCAGGGCCGCCACCAGCTTTCCGCGTGCCTGCAACCGATGGGAGCGGACCAAAGCGGAGTTGGCGCGAATAACCGCAACCATACTCCTGGCGGAATCAAAGAGGCGCATACGCGTTCGAGCAATTGCTGCCTGCGTTCGCGGTCAGGTTCGGCCCACGCACCCGTGTAAAGCGTGATCAGGTCGGGCAGTTCCATGCTTGCTCTCCTCTTTGCGGTTGCGGGAAAACCATTCTTTCGTCACGACGTGCTGAATGCGGCCCAACGCTTGAACTCAGGGCGCGGCCCGTCAGGGCTGGCGGCCCTGAAACGAATGGATGGCCCCCTGCGAAGAATACCGAAGGCTGACACCTAGAACCGTGACCCCGGTTGCGTCAGAAATTCTGCCTCCTCTGGCGTGGACGTACGCCCCAGGATTTCATTTCTGTGCGGATACCGGCCAAAGCGATCAATGATTTCCTTGTGCATCAACTCGAACTCGTAGTTTCCGGAAGGCGCGAACTCTTTATAGAGTGCTTCTGCCACAACGTGTATCCGTCTCGACTCGCTGTGCATGTAGGGCAAGAGAAGAAATCCACGCTGAGTCGGCGTGAGTGACGGCAGCGCCCCGGAAGCAACTGCCTCCTGAGCAAGAACAAGCGCTATCGGGTCCTGGGCGAATGCCTGTGGAGTGTTGCGATACACGTTACGGGAAAACTGATCCAGCACGATTATTTCAGCAAGACGGCCTTCTGCCGAAGAACGCCACGGATACAACTCACCGACAGCAGCAGACTGCATGACACCGAGGAAACGCTGGCGAATCAGATCATCGAAGCTCTTGTCCGATGCGAACCACAGTTTCGCGTCAATTTCCTGAAACCAAAACGACAGGATTCCCGTATGCATTTTCTTGGCTCCGGTTTCGTCGAAATTAAGGGACTGACGCCGAAGCCCAACTGCGGGCTTGCTGCAGCGCCTTGTTGGGCGGCGTCGGAGTCATCCCTTTGGCGCTGGAACCACGCCCAACTGCATCATCAGTCCGAGTGTATCCATGATGATGCGCGTGTCCTTGATTTTTCCGCCATCCAGGCGGTCGATAACCATGCCCCAGACCGTCACAGTTCGATCCGTGGCTGGCACGCCTAGAAATGTCCCACGATGCGTGCCTGTCCACTCGAAGCGTGACACCACCTTGTCGCCCTCGGCTATCTGTTCCAGGACCGTCCAATGCATGTCGGGAAACGCCTCCTTCAAGCCACGCAATGCGTCCTTCAACCCTTCAACACCCGGCCCTTGGCCAGGAAGCGGAACTTGCTCGACCATGTCTTCCCAGAAGAACTCCCCGGCAGCATCGACTTCTCCCCGGTTCAGAACCTTCTCAATAAATTGGAGGACAACGCTGTTGTTGGATTGCATGATCTTTTCCCTTCAGTTGAATTGTTGAATAGCGAGCTTGGACGCCCGACGTTCAAGGTCCGATTGACCGCAGGGTTGGGCGTCATACGGCGCCCGTTGCGATAAGGCTAGGTAGCACCGCACCGTTTCGATTACGGCTGATAAGACGATACTTCAATGAGATTGCCATCGGGGTCGCGAAAGTAAACGGACGTTATCGGGCCAAGAGCGCCAGTGCGAGAAACAGGCCCCTCTTCGACCTTTACGTCGCACTTGCGTAGATGGTCGATGACTGACTCGGGCGACTCACTGGTAACGAAGCACAAGTCGGCGGAACCGGGGACGGGATGGTTTGCGTGAGGGGCAATGGGTGCATCAGTGGGATGCAGGTTGATCTTCGATTGCCCAAAGGCAAGCGCTTTCCGTCCGGCGCCAAACGTAACCGGGGCCATGCCAAGAACCCTTTGATAGAACGAAATCGTTGCCTCCGCGTCGCGCACGGTAAGTACGAAGTGATCGAGGCGGTCAATCTGCATAAGGACTCCCAGTGTCTGACGCCCAACGTGCTGGCGCTCAGCCGCCGGCGGAGCCGGTCGGCTGCAGCGGCGTGTTGGGCGGCGAATCCCACATGTATGTGGCTTGCAGAGCTACGCGAGATCGCACGGGACCGCTTACCTCAGCATGGCGGGTTCAACCCACCGCGCCGCGCGTTCCGCGATCATCGCAACGACCGCGTTGGGATGTCCGCGTGGTACGCTGGGCATCACCGACGCATCGGCAACCCAGAGGCGCTCCACCCCTCGCACTTGAAGCTCGGAATCGACGACGGCGCCCTGATCAGATCCCATTCTGCAGGTACTCGTCGGGTGGTAGACGGTTTGCATATCCTTACTCGCATAGGCGAGGAGATCACGGTCCGATTCGACGGATGCTCCTGGGCGTATTTCGCCGGCGTTGTACGCCGCGAGCGGGGCAGTGGTGGCGATCCTCCGGCAGAGGCGTATGCCCGCCCACAAGACTGACGCGTCTATGCCGTCGGGATCGCTGAGCAAGCGGAAGTCGATGCCCGGCGGGACCAGCGGATCGGGGGATCGCAAGAACAGCCGACCCCGGGACCGCGGGGCCACGACGGCGGATGCGATGGTGAACGCGTGCTCTCGAGGGGGCTCGAGGAACTCCTCGCGCCGTTCGAAGGGCAGGAACAGGATCTCCAAGTCGGGCGCGGCGACGGGGCCCGGGCGAACCTGCGTGAAGGCGAATCCCTCGACACCTCCGGACGCCAACATGCCACGCTTGAACAACACGTAGCGGAGCAGGTTGAGCGGCGACTCGGCGCTCTTGAGCGTGTCCCTGCTGTGCGTACGACATACGATTCCGGCAGTCGGGTGATCCTGCAGGTTCTCGCCGACTTCCTGCCGATCGACGTGCATGGGAATCCCGAACTGTGCGAGCACCCCAGCCGGGCCGATGCCCGACAGCATGAGAAGCTGCGGGGATGCGAACGCACCGGCCGAGAGTACGACACCTCGGGCGGTCAAGGTCTCGACGCTGCCCCCACGCCTAACGTTGACTCCGACGGCTCGTCCGCGGTCGATCACGACCTTCGTCGCGTGCGCGTCAGTCATGACCTCGAGGTTCTTGCGCCGCATCGCCGGCACGAGGTACGCGTCATAGGCGCTGAATCGTCTTCCGTCTTTGTGAGCCAGCTCGGCGATCCACGCGCCTTGGTAGGCCTGGCCGTTGTAGAGTTGCGAACCTCCAAGACCCGCTTGGCGCGCCGCATCGACAAAGGCGCGCGACAGTGGACGAGCATTGCGGTTCGGCGAGATGGTCATGGGTCCCTGGCGTCCGCGTCCCGGATCATCGTCCTCGCCGAGCCAGCTCTCCTGGGACCGGAAGACCGATTGGACGTCCATCCAACCCCATCCGGAAGCGCCGGCCTCGACCCAGCCGTCGAAGTCGGCCGGATGACACCACTGGTGCATCTGGGCGTTCATGTTAGACGAGCCGCCCAGCATCTTGCCCCGCGGCGTGAAGATGCGACGTCCGCCGATCGAAGTCTGCGGCTCACTCTCAAACGCCCAATCGACGTCGCTCTTGAAGAGCTTAGCCATCCCTGCCGGGATCGAAACGAAGCGATTCTTCGGCGGTCCACCGGCTTCGAGCAGGAGAACCCGGAGTTTTCCAGAGCTGGTGAGCCGTTCGGCCAAGACGCAGCCCGCCGTTCCGGCGCCGACGATAATCAGATCGTAGGTGTCACCCATATCTGTCCCGCTCCTCCGTAACGCGCTTGCTGCTTCGCCGCCCAACGAATAGCGTTTATCCGCCGACGCGGATGAGTTTGAAGTGGGCAGGACGGCATATCGGCGGATAAACCTCGTTGGACTGGACCGCCGGACGGACGGTGGTTATGGGGATTGTAAGGGGAGACTACCCGAAGTCAATCGCATGGCATGAAGCCGTCGTGCGGACTGGCGTATTCCGCTTGCGAGAACGCCGAAATCGTCGGGAACAGACCCTCCGTGAGCAGCAGTCCGGCGCTCGGCAAGGGGGTTGGCGATCATTCGGATGAGCTTGCCCGCGAACGGCCTGAGCGTCCGGCAAGAGACTCGCAGCAATCGATGGAAACCTCGTTTCATGGCGGTCCCCGAGCATTGGCCTTGGCGAGCGGCAAGAGCGTGCCGGTGACCTGAAGTTGCCCACCGCAACGCGGACAGCACATCGACCCCAGGCGGGCCACCCGGCGCAGGAATGCGGCCACCGATTCGATCATTGCCGGTTCCGGCGGCGGGACGGCCAGTGCCGAGCGTGCCGCCGTGAGCCCCGTCTTCTTCCTCGCCGGCGAGAGCAGTCCATAGTGCCGGATGCGCTTGAACCCGGCGGGCAGCACATGCAGCAGAAAGCGCGCGATGAATTCGCTGCCCGACAAACGTAGCGTGCGTTTCCGGCCATCGGCATCGGCGCGACCCCGGAACGCCACCTGGTCGTTCTCGATACCGACGATGCGTTCATTGGAAATCGCCACCCGGTGCGTATAGACCGGCGCGGGCGCGGCGTGGTGTCGCCGCGGGATGCGGTGCGTTGAGTGGATTTTTCCGATCGATGCGCATACCATGCGCAGAGGAGGTCTTGCCATGAAACCCGTTGCCCAGACGCAGCCGGCCAAGCGCCCGGTGAATTTGTTGCTCAATGAAGCGACCGTCCAGCAGGCGCGGGTTTTTACCCGCAATTTGTCGTCGACCGTGGATGTCCTGTTGGCCGACTATGTGGCTCGCCAGCAGGCGGAACAGTCGGTACGGCAGCAGTTGGGTGACGCCGTGGCCGAGACGTGGAACGCCTTTCACGCGGCGCAGGGTTCGTTTGCCGACGAGTATTCGACCTTGTGAGCCAGTTCGACATTCACCGCAATACCGGCCGCAATCGGGAGGCGATTCCCTACGTGCTCGTCGTTCAGTCATCGCTTTTTTCCCGGGCGCAGCGGCGCGTGGTGGTGCCGCTGGTGTCGGTCGAGATACTGGGGCGGGTGGCGCAACTGCCGGCCTCGCCGGTCAATCCGGTGTTCGAGGTGGAAGGGCGGCCGGTGGTGCTGAATCCGCTGGAAATTGTCTCGATTCCGCTGGATGCACTGGGTGAGCATGTCGGCTCGCTGGCGGCGCAAGGGGATGTCGTGGTGGCGGCGCTGGACGAATTGTTCTCCCGCGCCTGGAATTGACAGGAGTTGTCTTGAGCGACTTGTTTTCCCGCGCCGGTGTTGATGAGCAGTGCCCCGCTCGCCGAGCAGTTGCGCCCGCAGACGCCGGACGAGGTGATCGGCCAGCAGCACCTGCTCGGGCCGGGCAAGCCGCTGCGCCTGGCGTTCGAATCGGGCCAGCCGCATTCGATGATCCTCTGGGGGCCGCCGGGGGTGGGCAAGACGACGCTGGCGCGGATGATGGCGACGCAGTTCTCGTGCGAGTTCATCGCGCTGTCGGCGGTGTTCTCGGGCATCAAGGAAGTGCGCGAGGCGGTGGCGCAGGCCGAGATGTGGCGCGGGCAGGGGCGGCGGACCATCCTCTTCGTCGATGAAATCCACCGCTTCAACAAGGCGCAGCAGGACGGCTTTCTGCCCTTCGTCGAAAGCGGGCTGTTCACCTTCATCGGCGCGACGACCGAGAACCCGTCCTTCGAGGTCAATTCCGCGCTGCTCTCGCGCGCCTCGGTCTATGTGCTGAACTCGCTCGACGACGCCGAGATGGGGCAACTGTTCGACCGCGCCTGCGCGCGGGCGCTGGCCGACCTGAGCTTCGACGACGACGGCGCGCGAGCGGCTGGTCGGGCTGGCCGACGGCGATGCCCGGCGCCTGCTCAACGCCCTCGAGCAGGTGCGGATCGGCGCCCGTACGGCGGGCATCTGTCGCGGTCGACGGCCCGTTCGTCGAGGAAACCATGGCGCAGAGCCTGCGCCGCTTCGACAAGGGCGGCGACGCCTTCTACGACCAGATCTCGGCGCTGCACAAGTCGGTGCGCGGCTCGCAGCCCGGACGGCGCGCTCTACTGGTTCTGCCGCATGCTCGACGGCGGCGCCGACCCGCGCTACCTGGCCCGGCGCATCGTGCGCATGGCCTGGGAGGACATCGGCCTGGCCGATCCGCGCGCCATGCAGATCGCCAACGACGCGGCGGCGACCTACGAGCGCCTCGGCTCGCCGGAGGGCGAACTGGCGCTGGCCGAGGCGGTGATCTACCTGGCCGTCGCCGCCAAGTCGAACGCCGCCTACGTGGCCTACAACGCGGCGCGCGCCTTCGTGAAGCAGGACGGCTCGCGGCCGGTGCCGGTGCACCTGCGCAACGCGCCGACCAAGCTGATGAAGGAACTCGGCTACGGCAAGGAATACCGCTACGCCCACGACGAGCCGGAAGCCTACGCCGCCGGCGAGACCTACCTGCCGGACGGCATGGCCGAGCCGGGCTGGTACGCGCCGACGCCGCGCGGGCTGGAAGGCAAGATCGGCGAAAAGCTGGCGCATCTGCGCGAACTCGACAAGAAGGCGAAGAAATAATGGACATGGCGCAAACCATCGCTCTTTCCGCGGGGCTCGCGTGGGCCAGCGGGCTGCGGCTGTATCTCGTCGTGTTCCTCGCCGGGGTGTTGTCCCACCTCGGCTATCTGCATCTGCCGTTGACCCTCGACGTGCTGCAGAATCCGCTGGTCATCGGCGTCGCCGGGGTCATGGCCTTCGCCGAACTGATCGCCGACAAGGTGCCGGCCTTCGACTCGGTGTGGGACAGCTTCCAGACCTTCATCCGCATCCCGGCGGGGGCGCTGCTGGCCGCCTTCGCGCTGGGCGAGGTCGATCCGGCCTGGATGGTCGCGGCCGGGCTGATCGGTGGCACGATCACCGCCGGTACGCACTTCGCCAAGGCCGGCAGCCGCTTGGCGATCAACACCTCGCCCGAGCCGTTTTCCAACTGGATCGCCTCGTTCGGCGAGGAGGGCATGGTGCTCGGCGGGCTGTGGGCGATGCTCGCCGCGCCCGGCGTGTTTCTCGCCCTGCTGGCGGTGTTTCTGCTGCTTGCCGGCTTCGTGCTCTACAAGCTCTGGGGTCTGCTGGGCCGCCTGTTGCGTCGCGTATAATTGCGGGCTTTGCGGCCGCGCTTTTGGGTTGATGGTTGCGGTCGACCGCCGGAAAACAGGAAAAACCATGCTCGACATCCAGCAGCTCCGCTCCAATCTCGACGCCGTGGCCGAAGGGCTCGCCAGGCGCGGCAAGCCGATCGATTTCAGCGAATTCAAGGCGCTGGAAGCCGAGCGCAAGACGCTGCAGACCCGCACCCAGGAGTTGCAGGCGCAGCGCAACAGCCTGTCGAAGCAGATCGGCATGCTCAAGGGGCAGGGCAAGGATGCCGTCCGAGGTCATGGCCCGGGTCGGCGCGCTGGGCGACGAGCTGAAGGCCTCCGAAGCGCGGCTCGACGACCTGCTGGCCGAGTTCAACGCCATCCTCGCGACGCTGCCGAATATTCCCGACGAGTCGGTGCCGGTCGGCGACGACGAGTCCGCCAACGTCGAGATCAAGCGCTGGGGCACGCCGCGTGCCTTCGATTTCCCGGTCAAGGACCACACCGATGTCGGCGAGGCGCTCGGCCAGCTCGATTTCGCCACCGCCGCGAAGATTTCCGGTTCCCGCTTCTCGCTGCTCAAGGGCGGCGTCGCCCGCCTGCACCGCGCGCTCGCCCAGTTCATGCTCGACACGCATACCGCCGAGCACGGCTACACCGAAGTCTATGCGCCGTACCTGGTCAATGCCGCCAGCCTGTTCGGCACCGGCCAGTTGCCCAAGTTCGAGGAAGACCTGTTCAAGGTGCCGCGCGGCGAGCAGGAGCCGCTCTACCTGATCCCGACCGCCGAAGTGCCGGTGACCAACATCGTCCGCGACGAGATCCTCGCCGGCGAGACGCTGCCGCTCAAGTTCGTCTGCCACACGCCGTGCTTCCGTTCCGAGGCCGGTTCGGGCGGGCGCGACGTGCGCGGCATGATCCGCCAGCACCAGTTCGACAAGGTGGAACTGGTGCAGATCGTCCACCCGGAGAAGTCCGCCGAAGCGCACGAGGAACTGACCCGCCACGCCGAGGTCATCCTGGAAAGGCTGGAACTGCCGTACCGCCGTGTCGTGTTGTGTACCGGCGACATGGGTTTTTCCAGCGCCAGAAGACCTACGACCTCGAGGTCTGGCTGCCGGCACAGAACGCCTATCGCGAGATTTCGTCGTGCTCCAACTTCGGCGCTTTCCAGGCACGGCGCATGCAGGCGCGCTTCCGCAAAGACAAGGGCAGGACCGAACTGGTGCATACGCTCAACGGCTCCGGGCTGGCGGTGGGCCGGACGCTGGTCGCAGTCCTCGAGAATTGCCAGCAGGCGGACGGCAGCGTAGTTGTGCCGGCGGCACTGTGCCCCTACATGGGCGGTCTGGAACTGCTGGTACCGTCGCGCTGACCTGCCGGTTCTGGCGCGCGGTCAGCGCTTCAGCTTCAGCCCCGGCATGTTGCCGGACATGCCGGCCATGCTTTCCATCTTCGCCGAAACCGCCTGGTAGGCGGGTTCGTGGCGGGCGAGTATGTCGTTGTAGGCGCGGATGTTTTCGACCAGCAGGACGGCCTCGCCACCGCGGGCGCGGCCTGACTTGACCTTCTCGTAGTATTTCGGCTGGGCGAGCAGCGGCAGGATGTCCTTCATCTCGTACCAGACGTTCGGATCGGCCTTCATCAGTTCGGCCAGTCGCCGCGCCGCGCCGAAATGGCCGGGGCCGATGTTGTACGCGGCGAGCGCCAGCCAGGTGCGGTCGGGTTCGCGCACCTCCCCCGGTAGCATGTCCTTGAGCAGGTTGATGTAGCGCGCGCCGCCGAGGATGCTCTCGCGCGGGTCGAGCCGGTTGCCGACGCCGAGGCGATCGGCAGTCTCCTCGGTGAGCATCATGATCCCGCGCACGCCGGTCGGGCTGGTCGCGTTCGCATCCCAGTTCGACTCGTGGTAGGCGACCGCCGCAATCAGGCGCCAGTCGATCCCCGAAATGGTCTGGGCGGCCTGGAAATGCTTGCGTAACTTGGGCAGAACCGTCTCGATCTGACCGAGGAATTTCGTGATGTCGGCCTGCGTCAGCCGCCGCGTATGTCCGAAGTAGCGATCCTCCAACCGGTTCAGTGTGTCGTCGCGCCTGGCTCGTTCGATGAAGGTGGCGAGCCGCGCTTCAAGTTCGACATTCGGGTGTTCGCCGAGCAGCCAGACGACCGGTTGCTCGGCGCCGACTTCCAGCGTGATCTGCACCGAGGGCACGAACTGGGTGGCGATGTCCTCCAGTCGCGACTCGATCACGGTCAGCTCGATCTTGCGCCGGCCGACCGCCTCGACCAGTTCGATGATGCCGCGCTCCGTTTCCTCGACGATCTGCAGGCCGGGTATCTCCTTCGCCAGGCGCCGCATTGTTTCGGCCTGGCGCGTGCCGGCGACGACATGCACGGTCCGGTCGCGCAGGTCGGACAGTTCGTCGAGCGGGAACGAGGCCTCGTGCTGCACCAGCAGGTCCTCGGTCAGGGCGATCGGCGGGGTCGTCTTCATCAGCCCGTCGCTCGGCGGCGAGCGCCAGTCGGCGGCCAGATGCGCCTTGCCGGCGGCGAGTTCCTCATCGACCCGGTCGGGCGGCACGACGACGAAGCGAACACCGACATTGAGTTCCTCGGCGAAGGCGGTGGCGAGATCGACCGCGAGTCCGCTCAGCTTGCCCGCTTCGTCGGCACTCGAGGTCAGCGGGCCGCTGGTCGTCACGACGACCAGATCCTGCTGGCCCGGCGTCGGGAACGGCAGCGGCCGTGACTGCGACAGCGGGCCGGCATCATCGCAGGCCGTCACGAACAGTACGGCAATCAGGGGCAGGAACCACTTATTCCAGCGCATCTCTTGTGCTATCATCGCGCCGCCCCGGAGAGGTACCGAAGTGGCCATAACGGCGCCGACTCGAAATCGGATGGTCGGGTAATACCGGCACGCGGGTTCGAATCCCGCCCTCTCCGCCATTCATTGCAGAAAAGCCCGTGATTCCACGGGCTTTTTTGTTCCCGGCCCGGTGCCGTTCAGGCCATTGTAACCCACATCCACGGCTCGAATCGTCGGTGAGAACCCTGCCTGATGCCTCCCCAAACGCCGTGCCGCCCGCCTCCGGCGAGGCGATGACGGTGGCCGCTTTCGGGCAGAATGCGGGAATGGACTTCTGCGGCCTGCTGCCTACCGAGAACTTTCGCATCGCCACCGGCCGTTGCACCGACGCCGGCGGTTTGCCGCAGGCGCTGTGGTACTTCCGTGACGAAACGATCGCGCTGGCGAAGCCGGGCCTGCCGCTCGCGGGCTTCGCCCGCGACCTGCCGGTGCGCGAGGATCTCGCCAACTGGGCGCGCGCCAACCCGCCGGGGAGCGCGCTCGACTATCCGCCGCTGGTGTGGATCGGCGCGCCGGCCGTCGAGCGGGCGGCGCGAATCAGCCGGGTGGCGACCGCCGTGACGACATCGCGCGGCGAGGTCGCGCTGGAGCTGGCGGCCAGGCTGCCGCTCAACCAGTCGTGGTTCGACGCCAGCAGCGCGACGTTCTTCTGCGGTTCGACCGGTCAAACTGCGCGGAAATCACGCGGATGGCTCGTTCGTCGCGCGGACGCTGTGGCCGGAGGATTTCCGTCTGCCGGAGGCGCCGCCCGACGTCGCGCTCGCCGCCGATCCGGCGGCGGTTCGCGCCTGGGTTCGCGCGCAGCCGCAGGGTGGGGCGCGCAGCCCGTTTGCCGTCGAGCGGGCCTGGCGGCGGCCGGAGTCAGGCGGGCCGCAGCCCGGCCAGCCGCTGTTCGGCATGATCCTGAACGGTGCGCAGGGCGACGACGATGAGGCGCACGGCGGTCATTTCGCGCTGATCACCGGCCGCGTCGGCGCCGCCGGCGCGCTCGACGACCTGCTCGTCTACAACTTCTACACCCTCGATGCCGAGAGCGAGAAAGGTACGATCGCGGCGCCGGTGCCGCTCGACAACTATCTCGGCGACCTCAACAGCGGCCAGGCCTGGTACCGCCCGTCGTACCTGCTGCTGGCCACGCTCGCCGAGCCGCGCGTCGCCGCGCACCTGCATTCGGCGCTCGCCCGGGTCTACAACCAGTTCTACCGGCACCAGTTGGCCTACCAGCACAGCCGCGCCAACTGCGCCGGGATCAGCGTCACGACGCTGCGCACGCTCGGCTGGCAGGTGCCGGTGCGCGGCGCGGAAAGCTGGCTCAAGGCGATCCCGGCGCTGCCGCTGGTGGCCGCGAGGCACGCCAGCCTTGCCCGGGGCAAGGCGGTGTTCGATTACCTGACCGAGGACCGCACGCTGCTCTATCCGGCGGTGGCTTTCGCGGAGATCGCCGCCGACCTGCTGCGCCTGGTCGCCGGGGAGGGCAGCCGCCCGCTGTCGGAACTCGAGCGCCTGCTCGCGGCCGACGTTGACGAGATCCTGCTGGTCCGCGTGCCGCAGTTCCCGTCGAGCCGCGCGTGGGGAGACTGGCCGGTCGAATCGAGCGGCGAATACACGGCGTGCGTGCCGAAGGATCCGGCACAGCACCGGATCATCCCGCTGCCGCCGCGGCCGTTTCCGGCGGAACTGCGCGACCCGTGCTCGCCCCGCGAGCCGCCGCTGCGCTCGGACTACGCCGCGGCGGCCTGGGGGGTGGCCCTGCTCGGGGCGGCGTTGCTCATTTTGCGGCAGATCTGGGAATAATCCGCCTGTGCTCGCCTACATCGTCCGCCGCCTGCTCTACGCCATCCCGATCCTGATCGGGGTGAGTGTGCTGACCTTCGTGCTGTTCTTCGTCGTCAACACGCCGGACGACATGGCGCGCATGCAACTCGGCGTCAAGCGGGTGACGCCGGAGGCGATCCAGAAATGGAAGGTCGAGCGCGGCTACGACAAGCCGCTGCTGTTCAATTCCGGGGCTTCCGGGCTGGCGGCCGTGACCGATACCGTCTTCTTCCAGAAATCGGCGCGCATGTTCGTCGGCGATTTCGGCCGCGCCGAGGACGGCCGCGACATCGCGCGCGAAATCGGCGCGCGCATGGGGCCGTCGCTGGCCATCGCGCTGCCGACCTTCATCCTCGGCCTGTTCGTGACGGTGACTTTCGCGCTGACGCTGGCCTTCTTCCGCGCCACCGCCTTCGATTTCTGGGGCGTCGTCTTGTGCGTGGCGATGATGTCGATTTCCGGCCTCTTCTACATCATCGGTGGCCAGTTCCTGATCAGCAAGGTGTGGCGCCTGGTGCCGATCTCCGGTTTCGGCGAGGGCCTCGACGCGTGGCGTTTCCTCGTCCTGCCGGTGGTGATCGGCGTGATTTCCGGCATCGGCTCGTCGACGCGCTGGTACCGCACCATCTTCCTCGAGGAGGTCGGCAAGGACTACGTGCGCACCGCTCGCGCCAAGGGCCTGCCGGAAACCGTCGTCTTCTTCCGCCACGTGCTGAGGAACGCGCTGATCCCGATCCTGACCGGCGTCGTCGTCGTCATCCCGCTGCTCTTCATGGGCTCGCTGTTGACCGAGTCGTTCTTCGGCATTCCCGGCCTCGGCAGCTACACCATCGACGCGATCAACGCGCAGGACTTCGCCGTCGTGCGCTCGATGGTCTTCATCGGCTCGGTGCTCTACATCATTGGCCTGATCCTGACCGACATCTCCTACACCGTGGTCGACCCGCGGATCCGCTTCGAATGACCGGATTCGAGATCGTCGTCCTCTGGTCGGACATCCTGGTCTGGCTGCTGGTTGCGGCCGGCGTCGCTATCGGCGTGTTCGTTGCCAGGGATCCGCCGCTGCTCTCCGCCTGGCGGCGGGTTGGCGCCAACCGGGTCGGCATGGCCTCGGCGACGGTGCTGCTCGCCTTCATCGCCATCGGCCTGCTCGATTCGCTGCATTACCGCGTCGCGCTGGAAGGCAAGCCGGGGCAGAAGACGCAGTACGCGGTCGAGGTGCTGTCGCTGCTCGACGCGCTGGCGGCGCCGCTGCGGATGCGCAACGAGAAGACCTATTCGGAGCCCTTCGCGACGCGCCTCTATGCCAGGGAGACGATCGACGTGCCGGGACAGGGCACGGTGCGCGACTACCCGCGCCTGAAGCATGGCGGCAAGCATCTCGGCGAGCGCGAGGACGCGGTGGCGGCCGACGCCGGCTTCACTGCATTGCGCATGGCGGCGCTCGCCTTCGTCGCCTGGTTCGGCATCGCGGCCCTGGCGTCGGCGGCGGTCGCGCGCGGCGCTGCCGCGGTCGACCGGCCCGGATGGCAGAAAATCCGGCGCGGCGAAACCGCCTTCGCCTGGGACGCGGTGCTGACGACGCTGCTCGTCATGCTGCTGGTCGCCGTGCCGCTCTTCGCGCTGGCCGGCCGCTACCACGTCTTCGGCACCGACAAGGTCGGCCAGGACGTGCTCTACCAGGTACTGAAGAGCGTGCGCACCGGCCTGATCATCGGCCTCGTCACGACGCTGGTGATGCTGCCGGTGGCCGATGCTGCTCGGCATCGTCGCCGGCTATTTCCGCGGCTGGGTCGACGATGTCATCCAGTACGTCTACACCGTCCTCAGCTCGATCCCCGGCGTGCTCCTGATCGCCGCCGCGGTGCTGATGATGCAGGTGATCATCGACACCCATCCGCAGTGGTTCGCCACCGCCGCCGAGCGCGCCGACCTCCGGCTGCTGGCCCTTTGCCTGATCCTCGGCATCACCTCGTGGACCGGCCTGTGCCGACTGCTGCGCGGCGAAACGCTGAAGCTGCGAGAGCTGGAATACATCCAGGCGGCGCAGGCCTTCGGCGTGTCGAGCTGGCGCATCATCGTCCGCCACATCCTGCCCAACCTGATGCACATCGTCATCATCGCGCTGGTCATGGATTTCTCCGGGCTGGTGCTGGCCGAGGCGGTGCTGTCGTACGTCGGCATCGGCGTCGACCCGACGATGATCAGCTTCGGCACGATGATCAACAGCGCGCGCATGGAACTCGGCCGCGAGCCGGTCGTCTGGTGGTCGCTGGCGGCGGCGTTCTCGGCCATGTTCATCCTCGTGCTGGCCGCCAACCTGTTCGCCGACGCCGTGCGCGACGCGTTCGATCCACGGGCGGCTTGAGCATGCTGCAGGTGACCGACCTCCGCCTCGGCTTCGTCGCCGGCAAAGCGCTGCTCGCCGCGGTCGACGGCATTTCCTTTGCCGTTTCGGCCGGCGAAACCTTTGCCCTGCTCGGCGAATCGGGCTGCGGCAAGTCGGTCACCGCGCAGGGCATCATGCGCCTGCTGCCGCCGGCCGGGCACGTCGGCGGCGGCAGCGTGCGCCTTGCCGGCGAGGAACTGCTGACCCTGCCGGAAGCCGAGATGCGCCGGCTGCGCGGCGCCCGCATGGCGATGATCTTCCAGGAACCGGCGACCAGCCTCAACCCGGTGATGACCGTCGGCGACCAGATCGGCGAAGTCCTCGCGCGCCACCTCGGCCTGCGCGGCGAGCCGGCCCGCCAGCGCATGCTCGAACTGCTGCGCCAGGTCGGCATCGCCGACCCCGAGCGGCGCCTCGGCGAATACCCCTTCCAGTTTTCCGGCGGCATGAAGCAGCGCGTGATGATCGCCATCGCGCTGGCCGGCGAACCCGAACTGCTGATCGCCGACGAGCCGACCACCGCCCTCGACGTCACCGTGCAGGCGCAGATCCTCGACCTCCTGGCGGAATTGCAGCGCCTTCGCGGCATGGCCATCCTGCTGATCACCCACGATCTCGGCGTCGTCGCGCGCATGGCGCACCGCGTCGGCGTCATGTATGCCGGCGAACTGGTCGAGGTCGCGAGCCGCGACGCGTTCTTCACGCGACCGCGGCATCCCTACACGCAGGCGTTGTTCGCCGCGCTGCCCGACATCGCGCGGCGCGGCGCGGCGCTGGCCACCATCCCGGGCCAGGTGCCGGCGCTGGCCGAGATGCCGCCGGGCTGCCGTTTCGCCAACCGCTGCGAGCATGCCATGGCGCTCTGCCGGGAGGTTTCGCCGCCCTGGCGCGACGCTGCCGGCGCGCACGCGCTGCGCTGCCACTGGTCGGGAACGGCGGCGGCGCCGGGCGGGGAAGGGCTGGCGCCCGGGCTGGGTGAGCAACGGCAGGATTCGGCGGCTTTCCTCGCCGTCAGCGATCTCAAGGTTCATTTTCCGATCCGCCGCGGCCTGCTGCAGCGGACGGTCGGCCACGTGCGCGCGGTCGACGGCGTTTCGCTGGCCATTTCCGCCGGCCGTACGCTGGCGCTGGTTGGCGAATCCGGCTGCGGCAAGACGACGGTCGGCAAGGCGCTGCTGCAACTGGTGCGGCCGACGGCGGGCAGCGTCCGCCTCGGCGGCAGCGAACTGGTCGGCCTCGAGGGCAGGGCGCTGCGGGCGATGCGCCGGCACCTGCAGATGGTGTTCCAGGATCCGTTCGCGTCGCTCAACCCGCGGCTGCGCGTCGGCGAGATCATCGCCGAAGGCATCGGCGCGCTCGGTGTCGAGCGCGATGCCGGCAGACGGATGGCGGCGGTCGCCACGCTGCTCGGGCAGGTCGGCCTGCCCGCCGAGGCGGCCGGACGCTATCCGCACGAGTTTTCCGGCGGCCAGCGCCAGCGCATCGCCATCGCCCGGGCGCTCGCGGTGCAGCCCCAACTGCTCGTCTGCGACGAGCCGACGTCGGCCCTCGACGTCTCGGTGCAGGCGCAGATCCTCAACCTGCTCAAGGGCATCCAGGACGAACTCGGCGTCGCCTACCTGTTCATCACCCACAACTTCGCCGTCGTCCAATACCTGGCCCACGACGTCGCGGTGATGTACCTCGGGCGCATCGTCGAGCGCGGCACTGCCGACGAGATCCTGCGCTCGCCGCGCCATCCGTACACCCGGGCGCTGCTGTCGGCGGTACCGGCGCCGCGGCTGGACGGGCAGGTGGCGGTGATCCGGCTGGCTGGCGAAACCCCGTCGCCGGCGAACCCGCCGGCCGGCTGCCATTTCCACCCGCGCTGCGCGCTCGCCGCCGAAACCTGCCGGCAGCGCTACCCGGAAACCACCAGCCTGTCAGCGACGCACACGGTCAACTGCCACTTCGCCGCTAGACTGGCGCGCGAATGAAGCGGCAGCAGCGGTAGCCACGATTCCTGGGAACGGGTGTCGGGACGAACCGGCCCGTGCCGGGCTACCACCTACGCAGCAATCAACAGGCAGGGCGGGGAGGGCAGGGGCGACCGGGGCCGGCGATCGCTCGCCGGCTCGGCATCAGCTGCGGCGGCCGTTGCCCGAGCGGGCGACCTTGGTCGCCGTTGCCGTCGTCGCGGGCTTGCCGGCCGCGGTCTTGACCGACTGGGCGGCCGGTTTCGCGGCCACGGCAACTCTGGTCGCTTCCTTGCCGGCGGCTGCTTTGGTCGCCGGCTTGCCGGCGGACTTGGCGGCGATCGTCAGGTGCACCCGCTCGCCCTTGCCGGCGACCACAGCGGTTTTGCCCGCCTTGCCGGCGCGTGCCGTCGGGGCTGGCGCTGCCGGCGCTCTGGCGACAGGCTCGGGATCGACGATCTGGGGCAGGCGCGGCTCGTTGCCGATCACGTCCAGGCCCTCGCTGCCATTCCCGGCGGGAACCAGCAGGGTGGCGCCGCTGCCCAGCCGAACCTTGCCCTGCAGGCCGTTGGCATGCAGCAGGTCGGCGAGGGGAATGCCGAAGCGCGGCGCGAGCTGGTCGAGCTTCTCGCCCGGTTTCAGCGTGTACGCTTCCCATTCGGTCAGCGGTGCGTCGTGATTCTCGAGGTTGTTCTGGAAGGTGGCGACCTTCTCGGCGGGCAGCACGACCGGCGTCTCGGCCTTCATGACCGGCCGGTTGTGCGACGGGTTCAGCGCGACGAATTCGTCGACGCGCATGTTGGCGAGCCGCGCCGCGGTCTTGACGTCCATCGGCCGGGAGGTTTCGACGGTGGCGAAATAGGGACGGTTGATGATCTCGGGCAGGCCGAGTTGCGCCATCAGCGCCGCGTTGCCGAAGATGTTCTTGAGCGCCTGCAGCTTGGGTACGTAATGCCGGGTCTCGGACGGCATCGTCAGGCTCGAGTAATCGGTCGCCAGGCCGCGCGCGGTGTTCTTCTCGATCGCCCGCTTGACCGCGCCTTCACCCCAGTTGTACGAAGCCAGCGCCAGGTGCCAGTCGCCGTGCATCTCGTAGATGGTTTGCAGGTATTCGAGCGCGGCGCTGGTCGAGGCGACGATGTCGCGGCGCTGATCCTGCCACCAGTTCTGCTCCAGGTTGAAGCGCTTGCCGGTGGCCGGGATGAACTGCCAGAGCCCGGACGCATGCGAGCGTGAATAGGCCATCGGGTTGAACGAACTCTCGACCATCGGCAGCAGTGCGATCTCGGTCGGCATGCCGCGCGCCTCGAGTTCCTCGACGATATGGTGCAGGTAGGGGCGGCTGCGCTCGACCATGCGGCGCATGGCGTCGGGACGATTCTGGTACCACTGCTGGTAGTGCAGCACCAGGTCGTCGTTCAGGTTGGTCATCGCGAACCCGTTGCGCAGGCGGATCCAGAGGTCGTCGTGCTGGGCGGTCAGGTCGATGGTGGCGGAGACGGCCGGCGCGGTGTGCAGTTCGTGCACGGCGAGGACACTGTCGGCGACCGGTGTCGGCGCGGCGAGCGAGGGGGAGAGCAGGGAGAGCACGTAGGGCTGCGGGATGCCGTCAGCTTGTGCCGGCGACGCGGCGGCAAGGGAGAACAGGGCGGCTCCGGCGAAGCCTTTGACCAGCGACAGAACGTTGCGATGCTGCATTAGGGAGAAACTCCTGCGTCGGAACGGGGGTTGGTCTGAAATCCGAACGATTATAACCCTGAAATCCGAAAATACCCCGGTCGCCGTCTTGGGCAACAAAAAACCGGCCGAAGCCGGTTTCTTGCAAATGGTTGGCGGAGTGGACGGGACTCGAACCCGCGACCCCCGGCGTGACAGGCCGGTATTCTAACCAACTGAACTACCACTCCACACAGAAATCTTGGCGTCCCCACGGGGATTCGAACCCCGGTTACCGCCGTGAAAGGGCGGTGTCCTAGGCCTCTAGACGATGGGGACCCGGACTTTGCTCACTCTTCCACGGTTGCCTGGTGGAGGTAAGCGGGATCGAACCGCTGACCTCTTGCATGCCATGCAAGCGCTCTCCCAGCTGAGCTATACCCCCGGTGCCGTGAAAGAGCGCGAATTATAGGGAGTCACATGGCGCTTGTAAACACCCGCCCGGGGTTTTACCCAAGTTTTTGCGCCGCCAGCTTTTGCCGCACGCGGTTGCGGCCGATCAGCAGAATCACGGCGTTGACCGACGGTGTCTGCGCCTGGCCGGTGAGGATCACGCGCAGCGGCATCGCCAGCTTTGGCATCTTCAACCCGTGCCGGGCGACCGTCTCCTTGATCAGCGCGGAAATGGCCGGGGCGTCCCAGGTCACCTCGGCGAGGCCGGCGGCGAAATCGGCGAGCGCCGGCAGCACCTCGGCCGACAGATGCTGGGCGAGCAGGTCGGGCGACGGGTGCACCGGCACGTAGAAGACTTCGACGGCGTCGGCCAGCACGTTCAGCGTGTTGCTGCGGTTCACGTACAGCGCGACGGCATTTTCGAGATCGGGACCGGCGGCGGTGTCGACGCCGCGCGCGGCCAGCCTCGCCGCAACCTGCGCCGCCAGTTCGGCGACCGGCATCTGCTTCATGTAGTGCTGGTTCAGCCACAGCAGTTTCTCGGTGTTGAACTGGGCGGCCGAGGCGGTGATGTGGTCGAGGTCGAACCATTCGACGAACTGCTGGCGCGAGAAGACCTCGTCATCGCCATGCGACCAGCCGAGGCGGGCAAGGTAGTTGATGACCGCCTCCGGCAGGTAGCCGTCCTCGTCGTACTGCATCACCGACACCGCGCCGTGGCGCTTGGAGAGCTTGGTGCCATCGTCGCCGAGGATCATCGACAGGTGCGCGTAGAGCGGCACTTCGGCGCCCAGCGCCCGCAGGATGTTGATCTGGCGCGGCGTGTTGTTGACGTGGTCGTCGCCACGGATGACGTGGGTGATGCCCATGTCCCAGTCGTTGACACAGACGCAGAAATTGTAGGTCGGCGTACCGTCGGCGCGGGCGATGATCAGGTCGTCGAGCTCGGCGTTGGCGAACTCGATGTCGCCCTTGACCTGGTCGTCCCAGGCGACGACGCCGTCCTTCGGGTTGCGGAAGCGCACCACCGGCGGCACGCCGGCGGGTGGTTCGGACAAGGCCTTGCCCGGTTCCGGCCGCCAGCGGCCGTCGTAGCGCGGCTTTTCCTTCCTCGCCTCCTGCTCGGCGCGCAACGCGTCGAGTTCCTCGCGCGTCGTGTAGCAATGGTAGGCGGTGCCGGCCGCGAGCATCTGCCGGATCACTTCCTTGTAGCGTTCCATCCGCTGCATCTGGTAGAACGGGCCTTCGTCGTGCGCCAGGCCCGAGCCAGCGCATGCCGTCGAGAATCGCCTGGACCGCCTCCGGCGTCGAGCGCGCGACGTCGGTATCCTCGACGCGCAGGATGAACTGCCCGCCGTGGCGCCGGGCGTAGGCCCAGGCGAACAGCGCGGTGCGGGCGCCGCCGATGTGCAGGAAACCGGTAGGGCTGGGAGCGAAACGGGTGCGGACGGGCTTCATGGAACGCGACAACCGGGTGAAAGACGAAGGCGCGTATTCTATCCGACCCGCGTTTGACCCGTCCGCCGACTTGTGATTAAATGCGCGCCTCGCGAACGGGCGGTTAGCTCAGCGGTAGAGCACTGCCTTCACACGGCAGGGGTCACTGGTTCGATCCCAGTACCGCCCACCATAAAATCAATCACTTAGGCCACCTAACCGGGTGGCTTTTTTGTTTGTGTGAAAAATATGTGAAATTCAGTTTTCAAACGGGGTCTCGTCGCCACCATTGTTCTGCACCGATTTCAGAGGCATTTCTGCGCGCCAGACGATCTGGGTGCGGTCAGAATTTGTGGCCGCTGGTGTTGAGCACGAAAAAGGCATGTACGCGCCATTCTAGCGCGCTACAGGCGTACGTCACCCAAGATTCAGCGTCGAACGCCCACGCGGTTAGCTCCCCCGTTCCGGTTGGTTGCACTAGCCCCTGCCGCGCCAACATTCCCAGCCGCTCCGGGTTGGTTGATACCGGGGTCCCGCACGCCTACGCCGGGTGCGCCTACACCAACGCCGGGTGCAACCCCCACGCCCGGAGCGCCGACACCAGGGGCTGCTACTGGGCGCGCAACACATCCTTTGGGCACGCCAACGGTCTTGCAATAAACGACGGCACTCGCGGGCATGGCGGCGAAACCAAGGCCAAAAGCCAGCACTGAAGTTACAAATAAACGGTTCATCATTCACTCCCGCACACCAATTTAAACGCCAAAAGTGGCACTTCAAGATACGGGTTTTAGCTTACACCTACCCCGCCCCAATGACTGGTTTGGGCAGATTTTTTTGGCGTCCGTGCATGGCCGCCCCCCTTGCTGCCGGCTGCCGCCCTACGCCACGCCAACGGGCTTCCTTCCGGCGTCACCTCTCCTGGCTTGACGTGCCGCCAGGCTCTCGATTGGCCTTGACCAGGAAGCGGCCGGGGTCGACGGCGTCGGCGAGGTCGCTTTCGATCGGCAGCGGGTCGCCTTCAAGGCGGGCGACGAGCAGGTCGGCCATCAGCGCCGACCAGACGATGCCGCGCGCGCCGAAACCTTGGACGCACCACAGGCCGGGGTGGCGGGGCAGGGCGTGCAGGCGACGGTTGGCGCTGGCGGCAGCGGCGTCGGGGGCGGCGCCGACGATCGGCAGGCGGTCGGGCGACAGCGGCCGGAAGCCGACGCGGCCGCCCAGCGTGGCGGGGTCGAGGCCGGCGGCGTAGCCGGGCAGCATCAGGTTCAGGCGGGCGAGGTTATCGGCGTGGTCCGTCGCACGTTGATCGGGGTCGTCGTCGTGGGTGGTCAGCGTCGCGCCGGCGAGGCGGAAACCGTCGACTTCCGGCGCCGCGTAGCCGAGTTTGCAGACGACGACGTCGAGCGGCGGCGTCGTCGCGGCCGGCAGGTGGCTGACCTGGCCGCGCGCGGCGCGCTGCGGCAGCCAGGCGAACTGGGCGAAGCGCGGGGCGGCGACGCCGGACGCCATGACCAGCACCGGCGCCTCGGCGAGCAGGGCGCCGTCGGCGGCGAGCGCCCGCCAGCCGGTTTTCGCCCTTTCCAGCCGGTCGACCGCAACCATCGGGCGCAGGGCGATGCGCTCCGGGAAGGCTGCCAGCGCGGCGCGGCACAACGAGGATGGCTGCACCCAGCCGCCCTGCGGGAACCACCAGCCGCCGGTGTTGACCGGCCAGCCGAGGCGGCGGCTGGCTTCGGCGCGGTCGACGAATTGCAGCACTTCCGGCGGCCAGCCGAGCGCGGCGACGGTGCGCCGCTGCTGCGCTTCGTGCGCCGGCTCGCGGCCGAGATGGAGGACGCCGCACGGTGACCAGCGGACGTCCGGCAGTTCTTCCAGCAGGGCGAGCATGGCGAGGTAGCCGGCGCGCGTCAGGCGCGACAGGCGGTTGTCGTCGGCGCTGGGTAGCGGGCGCAGGACGCCGGCGAGGTTGCCGGAGGCGCCGGCGGCGGGCGCCTCCGCCTGCTCGAGGACGGTGACGTGCCAGCCGGCGGCGGCCAGCCGGTGCGCCGCCGTGCACCCGGCGAGACCGGCGCCGACGACGATGGCGCGCCGCTCGCCCGGCAGCTGGATGGCGATCGGGGCGGCGCAGGCGGAAGCGCCCGACCAGCATTTCGCCCCTGCCGGCGACGCCGGGGCGCCGGTCGAGATCGAACCCGGCTTCGGCCAGCGCCGCCCGCCCGCCGGCGGCGACCGACCCGGTGGCGAGTGTCGCGCCGGGTGCGGCCAGGCGGGCGAGCGCGCGGCACAACTCGGGCGACCACGGCTCCGGGTTGCTCGCCGGCGCGAAATCGTTGAGGAAAAAGGCGTCAACGGCGGCGTCGACCGCGCGCAGCCGGGTCGCCGCATCGGCGAAGACGAGGGTCAGGATGACGCGGTCGTCATCGAGGTGCAGGCGGTGCATGCCCGGCGTCAGCGGCGGCCAGCGCCGCTGCAACTCGCGGGCAAGGCCACCGAACTCGGGCCAGGCGCCCTGCGCGACAGCGAGGTCGGCGGCCGTGCAGGGGTGCTGCGCGAACGCGACGAAATGCAGCCGCCGGCAGCGGCGCGGGTCGTCGCGCCAGGCCTGCCAGGCGGCGAGGAAGTCGAGGCCGGGCCCGAAGCCGGTTTCGAGGATGACGAAGCGCTCGCGCTCCTGCCAGCGCACCGGCAGATCGTTGCCGGCGAGGAAGACGTGGCGCGCCGCGGCTGCGCCGCCGTCAGCCGCGTGGTCGAGGTCGCCGCAGGCGCCGGAATAAGGGTTGCCGTCCGGGGTGGAATCGGAACGGGCGGAGTGCACGGGCATGGGCGGATTCTACCCCGCCGGCGAATTGCGCCGGGATGCCGGTCGACGTTGCCAAGCGCCGGGGGCGGGCAGATAATCAAAGCGGATCCGAGAAAACCATGCGCTCACGGCTGGCTCGCTACCTCCTGACACTCATTCTCCCGTCCGGGTTGCTCTGCATCATCTTTCTGTCGTCCCTCTACCACGAGGAACAGGCCCGGGTCAGACAGAACCTCGAAGCGGCGGAACAACTGCGGCTCGGGGCGGGCGCGCGTTCGCTGAGCGGCGACATTGGCATGATCGCCAGCGACGTGCGGCTGATCGCCGGCCTGCAGAGCCTCGCGGCGCTGCTGGAAAACGGCGATGCCGGCTCGGTGGGGCGCTTCACCGCCGACCTCGTGACGCTTTCCGCCAGCCGGCGCTTCTACGACCAGTTGCGCTGGATCGACGAGACCGGCATGGAGCGGGTGCGCGTCGATTACGTCCAGAACGAGCCCTATGTCGTTCCCGGGGAGCGCCTGCAGAACAAGGCGCAGCGCTATTTCTTCACCGGCGCGATGCAACTGGAGCGGGGCGGCATCTATGTCTCGCCGCTCGACCTCAACGTCGAACAGGACCGCGTCGAGACCCCCTACAAGCCGATGCTGCGGGTCGCCATGCGGGTGTGGGACAGGGAAGGGCGGGCGCGCGGCATCGTCATCGTCAACTATTTCGCCAGCCAGTTGCTGCAAGACTTCGCCGAGGTGACCGAGGCGCACGACAGCGGCATCCGGGTCAACCTGCTCAACCGCGACGGCTACTGGCTCAAGGCGCCGCAGGCGGCCGACGAGTGGGGCTTCATGTTCGGCCGCAGCGAGCATTTCGGCACGCGCTTCCCGCTCGCCTGGCAGCGGATCGTGGCGGAGGAGCGCGGCCAGTTCGAGGACGAAGACGGACTGTGGTCCTTCGTGACGGTGCGCCCGCTGCGCGCCGGCATGGTTTCGAGCGCCGGCACGGTCGCCGCGGCAACCGCGATTGCCGGCGACGAGTACGTCTGGAAGGCGGTCTCGCGAATTCCCGCCCGCACGCTGCGCCAGGCGGCAAGGAGCAATCTCGGCGGGTGGATCCTGATCATGCTGCTGTTCATGGGCACCCTGTTCGCCGGCAGCCTCATGCTTGCCCGCACCCACCGGCGGCGCGACGTGATGGCCGAGAACCTGCAGGCGATGAACCGCCGGCTCGAGGACAAGGTGCGCCAGCGCACCGAGGAACTCCGTCAGCTTGCCATCCGCGACCCGCTGACCGGCCTCTTCAACCGGCGCTACCTCGACGAGACGCTGCCGCGCGAAATCTCGCGGGCGCTGCGCGAGAACGCGTCGCTCGCCGTCGTGATGATCGACCTCGACTACTTCAAGCGCTTCAACGACGAATGCGGCCACGAGGCCGGCGACGCGGTGCTGATCGGCGTCGCCGAGACGCTGCTGGACGGCCTGCGGGCGTCGGACATCGCCTGCCGCTGGGGCGGCGAGGAAATGCTGGTGGTCATGCCGGGCGCCGACTCCGGCGAGGCGGTGCAGCGGATCACGGCGATTTCCGCCAGGGCGCGCAACATCGGCGCGCGCGTGATGGGCCGCGAGTCGCTGCCGGTGACCTTCTCGGCCGGGGTCGCGACGGTGCCGGAAAATGGTGACAACGCCGAACTCCTGGTCCGCGCCGCCGACCGCGCGCTCTACATGGCCAAGGAAACCGGGCGCGATCGCGTCGTCGTCGCCCGGCCGGCCGCCTCAGTGGAGTAGCTGCTTGCCCGGCTGGGCGCTGCTGCCGGTGGCCGGCAGCGTGTAGTCGAGCGGGAGATTCCACGCCGCCTGCTCGGCGGCGGCGCGCAGCATCGCGCACAGCGCCTGCAGCAGTTCGGCGTTCATGTTCAGCGTGAAGCTGCGTTCGCGTCCTTCGCGCAGGATCAGCCGGCAGAGACCCTCGCCGGCCGCTTCGAGCGTCGCTTCGGTGGCCAGCAGCGGGTTGCTGCCGAGCGGGAAAGACGGGTTGTCGGCGCGGAACGGATCGGCGAAGGTCGCCGACGGTGTTGCCCGCTCCGCCTCGGCGGCCGTGGCGGGCAGCGACCGCGCGTCGAGATGCCCGGCGAGCATCGCCGTCAGGTGCGGCCACAACTCGCGCAGGAAGCGGCGGGTGAAGAAGACGCGGATTTCCTCGTCGGCGCCGGTGCCGATGCGCAGCACCAGACGGTCCTGCAGCGCGTCGCCGGCAACCTGGATCTGGCGGATCTGCATCAGGATACCTCGCTCATGACGTTGACGAGAATCCGCACGCGGCGTATCCGCTTGCGCGACACGCGTTCAAAAACGCCGGCGATGCGGGCCAGCATCCGCAGCAGCGGCAGACTGCGGTGAATGATCGCGCGGATTTCCGGGTTCGGGTTGGCCGCGAAGTAACGGTCCAGCAGCAGCGGCAGAAGTGCTCTCGCCTCGCTGTTCATCGATTGGCCCGGTCAGCGAAGTCGAATTGAGAAAAAGTATCAGGTCGGCGGTCTGTGTTGCGGTCAACGGCAGAAACTCGCCGAAATTCTCCTCGAAGTCGATCCGGTAGGTGAGGCCGTCATGCTGTGTCAGGTTCTTGATCTGGGCGCCACCGTGCCAGTGACCCGCCGCATGGAATTCGCCCAGCTCGGTTGCCATTCGGCTCAGGTTGGCGCGCCATACCTCTCGGGGCCACGTCCTGACCAGGGCGGTCACTTCCGTTCCGCAATAGGTCAGGACGAAGAGTTCCGGTGTTGCCAGAACCACATGTGGCACCCGCGCCCCTGCCGTGGCCAGCGATTTCAGCCGGTTGGCCTCGTACGCCATGCTGTTGGCCGCCTCGGAGAGCGCCAGCGTGCGCATCGGCAAGGGGCTCCCGGTCACACGCTTGACCAGCCAGCGCATGAACAGCGTCTGCAACAGCCGGCGCGGCTTGTCGGCCAGGCGCTTGACGACATAGCGCTGACCATCGTCTTCGAAGACGAGGGTGCGGCCGTCGTGGCCGACCAACGCGGCGCGGGCGGCGGCTTCAAGGGAATCGAGGTGTTCGTTCACCAGAAGACGATGCGTCGGCGAGCGCCGTCAGGGCGAGGCGCCGCCGGCCACACGCTCATTCGGGCCGCATCTGCGGGAACAGGATCACGTCGCGTATGGCCGGTGCGTCGGTCAGCAGCATGACCAGGCGGTCGATGCCGATGCCGCAGCCGCCGGTCGGCGGCAGGCCGTATTCGAGGGCGCGGATGAAGTCGGCGTCGTAGTACATCGCTTCCTCGTCGCCGGCTTCCTTGGCCCTGGCCTGCTCGGCGAAGCGCGCCGCCTGGTCCTCGGCGTCGTTCAGCTCGGAAAAACCGTTGGCGATCTCGCGGCCGACGATGAACAGCTCGAAGCGCTCGGTGATCTCCGGGTTGGCGTCCGAGGCGCGCGCCAGCGGGCTGACTTCGACCGGGTAGTCGATGATGAAGGTCGGCTCCCACAGCAGCGGCTCGGCGGTTTCCTCGAAGAACATCAGTTGCAGCGTGCCGAGTCCCGGCGTGCCCTTGGTCGCGACCTTGCGCGCGGCGAGCTGCTCGCGCAGCCAGCCGGCGTCGGCGAGCGGTGCGTCGCGGTATTCGGGGCAGAAATGGCGCACCGCCTCGACCATCGTCATGCGCAGGAACGGCCGCGACAGGTCGAGTTCACGCCCCTGGTATTCGAAGACCTCGCGCCCCAGCGCCTCGCGCGCGGCGTTGCGCAGCAGGCCCTCGGTGAAATTCATCAGGCTGCGGTAATCGGCGTAGGCCTCGTAGAACTCCATCATCGTGAATTCGGGGTTGTGGCGCGGGCTGAGGCCTTCGTTGCGGAAGTTGCGGTTGATCTCGAAGACCTTCTCGAAGCCGCCGACGACGAGGCGCTTGAGGTAGAGCTCGGGGGCGATGCGCAGGAACTGCTGCATGTCGAGCGCGTTGTGGTGGGTGACGAAGGGCCTGGCCGAGGCGCCGCCGGGGATCGGGTGCATCATCGGCGTCTCGACCTCGAGGAAGCCGTGGCCGTCCATGTAGTTGCGGATCGAGGCGACGATGCGGCTGCGGGCGAGGAAGGTGAAGCGCGTCTCCTCGTTCATGATCAGGTTGACGTAGCGCTGGCGGTACTTCATCTCGACGTCGGCGAGGCCGTGGAACTTGTCCGGCAGCGGCCGCAGCGACTTGGTCAGCAGGCGGATTTCGCTGGCCTGGATGGTCAGTTCGCCGGTGCGCGTCTTCATCATCGTGCCGACGACGCCGAGGATGTCGCCGAGATCCCAGGTCTTGAAGTCGGCGTAGACCTCCTCGCCGACATAATCGCGGGCGACATAGATCTGGATGCGGCCGGAGAGGTCCTGCAGCGACGCGAACGACGCCTTGCCCATGACGCGCTTGAGCATCATGCGGCCGGCGACCTTGACCTCGACCGGCAGGCCGGCGAGTTCCTCCGCCGTCTTGTCGCCGTAGCCCTCGTGCAGCCGGATCGCCGTGTTCTCGCGCTGGAAGTCGTTGGGGAAGGCTTTGCCGGTCTTGCGCCACTCGGCGAGCTTGGCGCGCCGCTCGGCGATGAGCTGGTTCTCGTCCGGCGGGGGCGGGGGTTGCTGTTCGGCGTTGGACATCGGGTTCCTCGGGAAATGGGGTGCGCTGCGGTTGACCGCGCAAAACAGTTGATTCTCGCCGATTTCACCCCGCCGGGACAAGGCCGGCCCGGCATATTCCGGGCCGATCGTCCTGCCGTGTTGAGCGCTTCAGGGGCCGCGCTGGCGCCGCCGCCAGGTCGAGGGCGGCGTCCCCTCCCATTGCGAGAAGGCGCGGTTGAATGCCGTCGCGCCGGAATAGCCGAGCAGCGCCGCGATCGCGTCGATGCTGCTGTTCGAGTCGCGCAGCAACTGGCAGGCCATGTCGTGGCGCGCCCGGTTGTACAGTTCCCGGAAGCTCGTACCGGCTTCCTGGAGACGGCGGTTCAGCGTCCGCGGGTGCAGCGAGAATTGCGCGGACAGTTTCTCCAGCGAGCAGCGTTCCGAGCCCAGCAGCAGCAACAGCGCCTGATGGACCTTTTCCGGGAAGGCCTGGCTGGAATAGCGGCGAACCTGCAGGAGGTGCTGCACGAAATGCTGGCGCAGCAGGGGGTCGGCGAGGTAGACCTTGCGCGCCAGGAACGATGTCCGGAAAACCATCGCCGTCTGGTCGGCATCGAAGCGCAGCGGCGCCTGGAAGAATTGCCGGTATGGCTCAAGATTGGCCGGCGCGTGCCGCCGGAAGCGGACCTCGACCGGCAGCCAGTCGGGGCCGCACAGGTTGCGCAGCAGGTTCCAGACGACCGCCATCGTGCCGTCGATGATCTGCTCCGCGCCGTCGATGTCATGGTGATAAAGTTCGTAGCCGAGCACTGTCGTCGTCTCGCCGACCTGCAGAAACGGTGTCGCGCCGCGGTCGTGCAGGTCGGCGTTGGCGACGAGTTCGTCGATGGCGGTACGCACGTCGGGCGCGTTCCGCATCAGGAAACCGACGGCCCCCAGCACCGAGGCGTCGTTGCGGCGGCCGACCAGCAGCCCGAAGTGGTCGCACCCGGTCGCGCGCACGCAGGCCTTGGTCAAGCGTCCCACTTTCGCCATCGCAATGACGTTGTCGGGATTGGCGAGCAGGTCCGCGGCGATTCCGGCCTGATCCAGCAGCGGCCCCGGATCGACACCGAATTCACGCAGCAGCTCCGGCACGCAGAGAATCGGGGCAACGCGCAGCATCCCCTGTGGCGGGGGCGCATGCCAGATCGGTTCGTTGTTCGCCATCCTGAGCTGCCTGGAAATTGCCGATGGCGCGGATTATCAATGCCGAGTCGTCATTCATCAAGGTGCGATACTTTTCATGCTGACATGTGAGCGATCACGCAGGCCGCGGAGCCGGGATGGGCTGCTTGTCGCAAACTGGCAATTTGTTGTCGCCATTTGTCAGGAATTGTTGCGCGTTCTTGCCTAGAATGACGCTCTTGTGCAGGGTGGCGGCTGGTGCGCCAGCAACGGTGCCGAGGTGTCCGATGAAGCGTGTTCACTATGAGAGGAGTCGCGCACAGATGAAGAAACAACTGACCGCCGCCGCGCTTGCCGCGGCAACGCTGCTGTCGCCCTTGGGCGCCCAGGCGCAAACCGCCGCAGACGCCGACAACTGGAAGTTTTCGGTGATGCCCTACCTATGGCTACCGAGCATCAATGCCAGTCTCAACTATGGCCAGCCATCGGCCGGCGGCGCTGCCGCCAAGGTGGAAACCAATCCGGACTCCTACCTGGACAGCCTCGATTTCGCGATGATGATCGCAGGTACTGCGCGCAAGGGGCGTTGGGTGATGGGCACGGATGTCATCTACCTGCACTTTTCCGATATGGAAAGCACGGTCAAGAGCGTGGGTATCAATCCCGGGCAAGGCCCGATCAACATTTCCACGTCGTCGCTCAACGCCGGCACGAACGCCGACATCAAGGGCCTGGTGTGGACCACGACCGGCGGCTACTCGGTCATCCTGGAGCCCAAGGCGAACGTTGACCTGATCGGTGGTTTCCGTTACCTTGACCTCGATACCAAGACGACGTGGAACCTGACCGCCGCAGTGACCGGTAGCGGCCCCAGCGGGGCTACCGCGGCCTTCGCCCGCTCAGGGAGCGTGGACAAGAACGAGAACATCTGGGCAGGCATCGTCGGCGTGCGCGGGCGCTTCAATTTCGGCGACAGCAACTGGTTCGCCAACGGCTATGTCGATGTCGGTGGCAGTTCGTCGGTGTTCACCTGGCAGGGCGTCGCCGGTGTGGGCTACGCTTTCAAATGGGGCGACGTCATTCTCGACTACCGCTACCTGTACTACAGCCAGGATGAAGGCAAGCTGATCGACAACATGAATTTCGGCGGTCTGGCGCTTGGGGCCAACTTCCGGTTCTGAGGAAATATCGGGATGCCGGCGCTGGGGGCGCGGCATCCTTCATTGGCGTCTGACCCCCAACCCTGAAGGGGCAAAAAATGAACAGTCGAATTCTGATTTTAGTTGCTGCAGCACTGTTGACCGCAGCAGTTCCGGGACTGAGCACGGCGCAGCAGGTCACCGGCACCCTGGGCTCGCCCAGCGCCACGACCACCCTCAGCGGCAAGCAACTCCCGCCGCCCGACCCTGCCTTCGGCGGCGTGATCAAGACGGGCGCGCTGCAATCCAAGCCCTGGTGGGCGCCGCGCGTCGTGCCGCCCAAGGACGCACCGAACGTGCTGCTGATCATCACCGACGACGCCGGCTTCGGCGTGCCCAGCACCTTTGGCGGCGTCATCCCGACACCTGCGATGGACCGCATCGCCAAAGAGGGCCTGCGCTACAACCGCATGTTCTCGACCGCGCTGTGCTCGCCGACGCGCGCCGCGCTGATCACCGGGCGCAACCACCATTCGGCCGGCTTTGGCGTGGTCTCCGAGCAGTCCACCGGCTTCCCCGGCTACAACAGCATCATCGCCAGGGACAAGGCGACCATCGGGCGCATGCTGCTGGACAACGGCTACGCCACCTCGTGGTTCGGCAAGAACCACAACACCCCCTCGTTTGCGGCCAGCCAGGCCGGGCCCTTCGACCAGTGGCCCGGCGGCATGGGCTTCGAGTACTTCTACGGCTTCGTCGGCGGCGACGCCAACCAGTGGCAGCCGAACCTCTTCCGCAACACGACTCAGATCTATCCCTTCCAGGGCAAGCCGGGCTGGAACCTGGTGACCGGCATGGCTGACGACGCCGTCGACTACGTGACGCGCATGCACCAGATCCAGCCCGGCAAGCCGATCTTCGTCAAGTACGCGCCCGGCGCCACGCACGCCCCACACCACCCGACCAAGGAGTGGGTGGACAAGATCAGCGCGCTGCACCTGTTCGACGGCGGCTACGAGAAGCTGCGCGAGACCATCTTCGAGAACCAGAAGCGCCTGGGCGTGATCCCGAACGACACCAAGCTTCCGCCGTGGCCTAATGACGTGCTCAAGCCTTGGGACCAGCTCAGCGCCGACGAGAAGAAGCTCTTCATCCGCCAGGTCGAGGTCTTCGCCGCGTATGCGGCCTACAGCGACAGTGAGATCGGCCGCGTGATCCAGGCCTTCGAGAACCTGGGCAAGCTCGACAACACGCTGATCATCTACATCAACGGCGACAACGGCACCAGTGCCGAAGGCGGCCCGATGGGCACGCCGAACGAGGTCGCGTGGTTTAACGGCGTCAACAACATGCCCGCCGAGACGCAGTTGAAGTGGTACGACGTGTGGGGCACCGAGCAGACCTACAACCACATGTCGGCCGGCTGGTCGTGGGCCTTCGACACGCCGTTCTCGTGGTTCAAGCAGAACGCCTCGCAACTGGGCGGCGTGAACCAGAACATGGTGGTGTCGTGGCCGGCGCGCATCAAGGACAAGGGCGGGCTGCGCGAGCAGTTCGTGCACGTGATCGACGTCGTGCCGACGATCCTCGAGGCGGCCGGCATCCGCGCACCGGACGTGGTGGACGGCATCAAGCAGGCGCCAATCGAAGGCACCAGCTTCGCCTACACCTTCGACGCGAAGAACGCCAAGGTCGCGACGCGGCACAAGACGCAATATTTCGAGATGATGGGCCAATGGGCACTGTATGACGACGGCTGGTTCCTCAGCACCAAGGTCAACCGCGCGCCGTGGGAGGCTTTCGGCGCGGCCAACCCCGATCCGCTGAACAACCAGGTGTTGCAGCTCTTCAATCTGAACGCCGACTTCAACCAGACCACTGACCTGGCGGCGAAGAACCCGCAGAAGGTCAAGGCCATGAAAGCGGCCTTCGTCGCCGAAGCGAAGAAGTACCAGGTGCTGCCGTTCGACGGCTCGGTGGCGGCGCGCATCGTCGCGCCGCGGCCGAACATCACCGCCGGGCGCAGCGAGTTCGTCTACACGCGGCCCATGGTCGGCCTGCCGCAGGGCGACTCGCCGCTGCTGCTGAACACTTCGTACACCGTCACCGCCGACATCGAGGTGCCGCAAGGCGGCGCCGAGGGCATGATGTTGACCTCCGGCGGCCGCTTCGCCGGCTATGGCTTCTACCTGCTCAAGGGCAAGCCGGTGTGGCTGTGGAACATGGTCGATCTGGAGCGCATCAAGTGGGAAGGCCCCGACGCGCTGACGCCGGGCCAGCACACGGTGGAGTTCGACTTCAAGTACGACGGCCTCGGCGCCGGGACGCTGGCGTTCAACGACTTCAGCGGCGTCGGCCGGCCGGGCACCGGCACCTTGAAGGTCGATGGCAAGGTGGTTGCCACGAAGACGATGCCGAAGACGCTGCCGATGATCCTGCAGTGGGACGAGAGCTTCGACATCGGCTCGGACACGCTGACCGGCGTGAACGACGCCGACTACAAGCCACCGTTCGCGCTGACCGCCAAGCTCAACAAGCTGACGATCAAGGTCGATCGGCCGCAGTTGTCGCCTGCCGACATCAAGAAGCTGGAAGCAGCGATGGCTGAGGCGCAGGACGGCAAGCCGCCGACAAGCAAGTAAGCGAAGCGGCTGGTGTCCGATGGGGGCGCCAGCCTCGCCCATTTCAATTTGGCGGTGAACCATGAAGACAGCGACTGCGCTCTATCTTTCTCTTGCCGCGCTCGTATCAGGCACCTTCCCGGCGGCGGCTGTTGCCCAGGTTGCCCCCAAGGCGCAGATCCAGTCCGAATCCGCTTTCGGTGCGTTGCCGGGGCGCTGGGTGCGGCCCGATGGTGGCTACGTCATCAACATCAAGAGCGTCGATGCCAGGCGGCAAGCTCGACGCGGCCTACGCCAATCCGAATCCGCTGCCGTTTGCCAGGGCGGAGGCGGCATGGGACGGCAAGGCCATCAAGCTTTTCTTCGAGATCCGCGCCGGCGGCTACAACGGATCGACCTACACCCTGGCCTACGACCCGGCGGCCGATGTGCTGAAGGGCGTCTATTACCAGGCGGTGGCGCAGCAGAAGTTCGATGTTTATTTCACCCGTGCCAAATGAATCGGGAGTGCGGCGTTTCCGGATTTGGCATGGCTTGTCGTCGCGATGAATCACTTTGCACACTATGGAGATTTCAAGATGAAGACATTTGATCGCGGGCTGTGCCTCCTGGCCATGTCCGCTTGTTTGGCAAATCCTGTCTTTGCCGAGAACACTGGCAAGACGCCCCCAAAAAATGAAGCGACCATGGCCAAAGCCCTTGAAATGGCCATGACACCGGGCGAAGGCCAGAAGAAATTGGCCCCGATGGTCGGGACGTTTGACGTCAAGATCCGGACCTGGGTCACACCCTCCGGTACGCCG
Organism: uncultured beta proteobacterium; assembly: GCA_963736845.1. GTDB lineage: Bacteria > Pseudomonadota > Gammaproteobacteria > Burkholderiales > Rhodocyclaceae > Azonexus. The sequence continues at coordinate 73,984 of CAVTQL010000017.1, read as the reverse complement.
GTTGAATCAACGGCAAGCATGGTCAGTACATGGGTTCTGGATGGCCGTTATGTGCAGTCGATGCTGGTCGGGCAGGTGGGTGGCGCACCGTTCAGTGGCATTGGCTACATCGGCTACGACAACACCGCCAAAATGTATCAGACAGCGTGGATGGACAACGGCAGCACCGGCATGGTCTGGTACACGGGCAACTTCGATGCGTCCGGCAAAGCCGCGACGATGAAGGCGACGATCCCGAACCCGCTTACGACCAAGCCTTCACCCGTCGAATTGCGCCTCTCGATGGCGCCGAACGGGGATCATGTGACGGAGTTGTGGGGACTGGGTCATGGCAGCCAAGCTGACCCGGCTGATGGAACTCACGGTACACCAAAATCAAGCCGTAACTGAATCAAGACAAGGAGCCAAAAATGATACGAGTAAATTCGCGTTTGAGCCTCTCGGTAAAGCTTGTGGTTGGTGCGTTGGCGCTGATTACCCTGACAGAGCCGGCATGGGCGGTCCTGGGCGTCTGGCGGCGGGCGGCAGTCACGACCGCCGTGGTCTCCACCGCCGTCGTCACCTCGGAAGCCGCTGCCGCCAACGCCAACGCCTCCAGGGAAGCCGCTGCGGCCGCGTCGGCCCAGCAAGCTGCAGCAGCGTCTGCTGCGTCAGCCGCCGCTGCCCAGCAGGCGGCGGCGCAGACAATGCAGAAGTCGCCGCAACAGAAGTTGCAGGAATTGCAGTCGCTTTATGACCAGAAGCTGATCAGTGCCGCCGATTACCAGGCGGCAAAGACGAAAATCCTGAACGGGCTGTAAACTGTCAGTCCGCAAACATCGCAATGGAGAAAATGATGGCATCGATATCTGGAACGAACATGGAAAACAATCGGTTGGCCGGCTTCGGGCCGAAATGGACGGGGGCACTGATCATGTGCGCGGTCATCGGCACGCTGTCCGGTGTCGCCACTGCGCGGGATCGCGGCATCAACCAGCCCGGGCCGGTCGGCGGAACGGCTGGAGTCGGCGCGCCTGGAGCCGGCGCAGTGACCCCGGTATCAACCAGCCAGGAGCGGCCGGCAATGTCGGGCGGCCGAAGGCGGGTGCGCCCGGGGTGGGAGCGCCTGGAGCCGGCGTAGTCGACCCCGGTATCAACCAACCTGGCGCGGCCGGCAATGTCGGGAGACCCGGTGTGGGAGCACCCGGCGTGGGAGCGCCCGGAGCCGGGGTAGTGGATCCCGGTATCAACCAGCCTGGCGCTGCCGGCAACCGGGGGCGCGTCGTCCGCTAGTCACGCTTGCCGGAAGGACGCCAATGATTTCACTAAAACGGGCAAATTCATTCTCAACCGAGTAGCTGGAGAAGGAACATTCATGCGGTTCGGTCTGGCCTTGCTGTCGATCATAGCCGGGCTGGTTTTGGCAGGTTGCGCCAGCCGCCCGATCAACGAGCCGATCACCCAGGTCGATCCAAAGAGCGGTTACCGGCCGTATCTCCTGATCCCCAAGCGCCAGAACAACGAGCTGTCCACGTTGTTCGTGTTGTCGTTCTCGGGCGGTGGCACGCGGGCTGCGGCATTCTCGTACGGTGTTCTGGAAGAACTGCGCCGTACTGAAATCGACGTCAACGGCCAGCGGCGGCGGCTGATCGACGAAGTCGACGTAATCACCGGCGTCTCGGGGGAAGCTTCACGGCGCTCTCCTATGCGCTCTATGGCGACCGCCTGTTCTCGGAATACGAGGAGCGTTTCCTCAAACGCGACGTGCAGGGCACCCTGGTTGGGCGTGCCGCCAATCCGCTAAACTGGGGGAAGTACATCGGCGGAACAGCCGGGCGCTCCGAACTCGCCGCCGAGTACTACGACGAGATCCTGTTCGAGGGGGCGACCTTCGGTGATCTTCTGACCAAGAACGGGCCGGTGGCGCTGGCGACAGGAACCGACCTGTTGACCGGCTCGCGACTGGCCTTCTATCAGAACGATTTCGACCTGCTGTGCTCGGATCTGAGCAAGGTTCGCCTGTCGCGTGCGGCCGCTACGTCCTCCGCTGTTCCGGTGGTGCTGTCGCCGGTCACCCTGAACAATTACGGCGGCAACTGCAATTTCCAGTATCCGTTTTGGGTGAAAGCCGTCGCCAATCCTGATACCCGTGTCCGGCCGGCGGGACGCGCTTATCAGCGCTACCTCGAGATGCAGGAGTTCCAGAACAGCAAGGATCGCCCTTACATCCATCTGGTCGACGGCGGGGTATCGGACAACATCGGCGTGCGCGGCGTCCTGGAGTTCCTTGAGGAGGCGGCGGCGAGCGCGGCATTCCAGGGGCAGGTGGGATTCGGCGCCATTAAACGGGTCATCTTGCTGGTCGTGAACTCCCATTCGTCGCCCAAGACCGAATGGGATCGCGAGGAGACGCCGCCTGGCATGGCTGTTCAATTGATGCAGGCTTCGGGGGTACCGATCGACCGCTATTCGTTCGAAACCGTCGAAACGATGAAGGACCGCGCCGAGATCATGGCGCGCCAACGTGAACTGCTGGTTGCCAAGGCACGACTGGCGGGTGCGACCGAGGCAGAGGCCGAGAAAAGCGTGCCGAGGGTTACACTGGAAGTCGTTGACGTCAGCTTCGATACCATCAAGGAAGCGAAGGAGCGTGCTTACTTCATGAACTTGCCGACCAGCTTCGTGCTCCCTCCGGAGGATGTGGACCGCTTGCGCGACGTTGCGGGGGTGTTGCTGCGTCAGTCCGCAGACTATCAGACGGTCCTCCACGGCTTTGGCAAAGTTGTCGACAAGTAGGGCCGTCATGTGTCGGGCGCTGGTGATCATGCTGGCGGCGACACTGGCATTCGTGCCTGGAGTCGTCAGCGCGGAGGCAAGCACCAGCGCGACACAGCCAAGCACCGGCGTGGCCTCCACGACCGTGGCCGACACCGTCAAGCAGGCCATCGCCAGCGAAGATTTGCATCGCTCGGCGCTCGCTCGCCTTGAACAGGCCGGGCAGTGGCGAGGGCTTGCGGAGCACGTTGCGGCCCTGGAAGGGAAATTCGACGCGCTCAGCGCAGGTGCGGTGAACCGGCCAGAGTTGATCAATTCGATCGAACTGGATCGTCACCTGAGGGGCTTGCACCGCGAGGCCGAGACTATCGGCGAAAACCTCGCCGGCATCGTCAGGCGCCTGGAACACGATGGCAAGCTGCTCGAAGCGAGCGCCCGGAATTGGCAGGAGCGGGCACAGTTTCTGGAGAGCCAGGGTGTTCCCCCGGCAGTGCTGGAGCGCACGCGATCGATCAAGGCCAGGCTTGAAAACGCGAATGCGAGCATCCGGGAGTTTCGCGACAGCATGCTGCTCGTCCTGAACCGCGCGTTGGTTCTGCAAGCGGGTCTCGAAGATGCACGGGCGCTGATCGTCGCACGGCAGGAACGCATCAATGCGCAACGGATGTCGCTGGAGCACGCCCCGATATGGCGTCTCGGCGCGCCATCGGCAGAATTCGAACGCGTCGGTGCCGAGTTGAGATCTGCCTGGCAGATGCAGTGGGACTACCTGGTGCAGGACGGAGCGGGGCTTGTCGGGTTGTTCCTCGCCATTCTGGTACTGACCGCCTGGCTCTTCACCAGACGCCCGGCCCTGGTCGTCGAGCCGGTCCAGCGCGCCTACGGGCGACCGTTCGCCGCCGCCTTGCTGATTGCACTGGTGTTGCTCGGGTGGCTCGCGCCCAACCCGCCGCGGCTCTTCTACGCGGTTCTGGCCCTGCTCATTCCCCTGCCGGCAGCGATGGTGGCACGGCGGGCAACAGAAGTGGCGATTCCCTTGACGCTCTACGGTATCGCGTTGTCCACGATGCTGCTTTCCGTGCGCGTCCTGGTCGATGCGAGTCCGCTTGCCAACCGGATCCTGCTGATGCTGCAAGTGCTCTGCATCGTGGTTCCGGTCGCCATCGACCTGCGCCATGGCAGATTGCAGCGGGCATTCCGCTGGCCCGGTCCCGGAGTTGTGCGCGTAGTCGCGTTGCTGATGTTGGCCGCGGCAGGCGTGACCGCATTCCAGGTTGTCTTCGGATTCATCGGCCCGGCGACTTCAGTGCGGGCGGGGATGGGCAGCATTCTGGGAGCCATACTGGTCTTCGGCACGACCGCGCTGGTGCTCTACGGCGCAGTGCGGGCGCTTCTTGCCACGCCGCTGGCCCAGTGGCTCAATAGTGCGCGCGACCCGGATCCCGCACTGCTGCGCGTGCTACGCCTGACTCTTGGCGCATTTGCCATCGGCAGCGTGGGGATCGTCGCTATCGGTAGTCTGGGTCTCGTGCCCTCCATGCTCTCGGCGGTCGGGTCATTGATGGGGGCTACGCTGGAAGTGGGCACAGTATCGATTACCTTCAAGTCGGTCGTAATGGCGCTTGCCGTTATCTTCGCGACCGTTGCGCTGACCGGTGTCGTCGGCTTCATTCTCGATCGTGAAATCGTGCCCGAGGCTGAAACTGCAGCCGGGTTCGGGGTATGCCATCGTGACATTCACGCGCTGGTTGATGCTCATCGTCGGTGCTGCGCTCGCCATGGCCGCTCTCGGTGTCGACCTGGGCAGGATCACCCTGCTTGCCGGCGCGCTCAGCGTGGGTATCGGATTCGGGCTGCAGAATGTCATCAACAACTTCGTCTCCGGACTGATCCTCATCGTCGAGCGACCCATCGGTGTCGGCGACGTGATCGAGTGGGGCTCGAAGTCGGGCACCATCACCCGAATCGGCATTCGCTCATCCACCGTGCGTACGAGCCAGGGGGCGGAGATCCTCGTGCCCAACGGGGATCTGCTGTCGAAGGAGGTGGTGAACTGGACACGGTCCGACCGTCAGCGCCGCTACGACATCGATATCGATGTCGCCCTGGGTTCCGAGCCGGAACGTGTGATGGGCCTGCTGGCCGAGGCGGCAGGGGAGGTGCCGGAGATCATGAAGACGCCCCCGCCGCGAGTTGTCTTCAAGGGCTTTGGCGAGACCTCGCTCAATTTCACCTTGCTCGCCTGGGTGGCGACTGTGGACCTCGGATTTCAGGCGCAGAACGCGTTGCGTGTCGCAATGCTGAAAAAGCTGGAGGACGGCTGGAATCGCCCCGTTCTCGCAGCGCGACCTTGCGATTCGCAGCGTGGATGAATCGTGAACCGAAAGCGACGGGTTAAAGCCCAGGACAGACGATGGGCACAGGCATTCTGCCGGAAAGATGGCAACGATTCGGACTACTGTTCAGCCGCGCAATCTGGTTGACGATCGCCACCACGGCGATTGCTGCCGGTAGCATATCGGTCGCGCATGCGCAGGACATCGAGCCGCGCGCCTACTCCAACGCGCCGATTGGCGTCAATTTCCTGATCGCGGGCTATGCATTTACGGAAGGTGCGGTGCCGTTCGACGCTGCCTTGCCGATCAAGAACGCGCAACTCAGGACATCCAACGCCGTCCTCGCCTACGCCCGGGTGCTCGACCTGTGGGGCCAGTCAGGTAAATTCGACGTCATCGTTCCCTATACCATGCTGTCCGGAACAGCCGAGGTAGCAGGCCACCCGTTCGAACGCAAGGTCAACGGTTTCGCCGACCCAAAATTCCGCTTGTCGGTCAACCTTTACGGCGCGCCGGCGCTGACACTGAAGGAGTTCAAGGATTTCGAGCAGGACCTGATCATCGGGGCCAGCCTGCAGGTCTCGGCGCCTGCAGGCCAGTACGACGATAGCCGGGTGGTCAACATCGGCACGAATCGCTGGTCCTTCAAGCCGGAGATCGGCATATCCCAGGCCATGGGTCCGTGGACGCTGGAGTTGCAGGCAGCAGCGACCTTCTTCACGGACAATGACGATTTCTTTGGCGGCAACACACGTTCACAAGACCCGATCTACTCGTTGCAGGGGCATGCGATCTACGGCTTCCGCTCGGGTATCTGGGCCTCGCTCGACGCCACTTATTTCACCGGCGGCCGCACGACGCTCAACGGCGTGGAGAGCAATGACCTCCAGCAGAACTGGCGTCTTGGCGGCACGCTGGCGTTTCCCGTGGACGTCCGCAATTCCGTCAAGCTTTACGTCAGCAGCGGCGTATCGGCGCGCACCGGCAACAACTACGATCTGCTCGGAGTTGCCTGGCAGTACCGCTGGGGTGCCGGGTTGTGAGCAGAGCATGAACGTCCCTTCGGGTTTCGCTGGATAGAGCGTGCGTCTGCAAAGGCTGATCGACCCTGATTCGCCGCCACGCGTGAACTGTTCACGCCAGAGCCCTTTGACTTCGTTCAGCATCATCAACTTGTTGCACTTCGGATTTGAATCCGCCATTGGTTTTCTTGACGATCAATCCAACAAACGTTAGATTGTTCGTATGAAAACCAAACCCGGCAAGTCCTACCTCTACGAACACGTCGCCCGCATCGGCAAGTCGCTATCCAGTCCCAAGCGACTGGAACTGCTCGAACTGCTCGCGCAAGGCGAAAAAACCGTTGAAACCCTGTCTGCCCAGGCCGCCATCGACATGCGCCTGGCCAGTGCCCACCTCAAGGCACTGCGCGAAGCCCGCTTGGTCGATACCCGGCGTGACGGCAAATACATCCACTATCGCCTGAGTGGCCCCGATGTCGCCCAGCTTTGGGTCACGCTGCGGGAAACGGCCGAGGAACACCTCGTCGAACTGCGCGTCGCCCTTGATCAAATGGCCAGCGAACCGGACAGTCTTTGCTCGGAGAGCCGTGACAGCCTGTTGCAGAAAGCCAAGCAGGGCGACGTAATCGTCATCGACGTTCGGCCACCGGCTGAATACGAAGCCGGCCATTTGCCATTCGCCCGTTCCATGCCGCTCGGCGAACTTGAAAAGCGCTTGGCTGATCTTCCTGTCGATTGCGCCATCGTCGCTTACTGCCGGGGGCCTTTCTGCCTGATGTCCGACGAGGCCGTGAAAATGCTCCGCGCCAGGGGGTTTGCTGCCCAGAAGATCAGCGATGGGGTCAGCGAGTGGGCTGCCTGCGGACTGCCCATCGAAACCAGCAAAAATTGATATTTCATCGACCCAAAAGGGAGATTGACCATGCAAACCTTGTTCATACTTAACGATGCCCCTTATGGCACCGAGCGCAGCTACAACGCGCTGCGCCTCGCCAAGGCCTTGGCCAAGCGCGATGGCGAAACCGTCCGTGTCTTTCTGATGGGTGACGCCGTGGCCTGCGCCAAAGCGGGTCAGAAGGTTCCGGAAGGCTACTATAACGCTGGCGACATGGTGCGCATGGTCGGCGGTGAAGTCGGTTTGTGCGGCACTTGCATGGATGCCCGAGGCATTGGCGCGGACGAAATTGTCGAAGGGGCAAGGCGCAGCACAATGCTTGAACTGGCGGCCTGGACCGCAGAAGCCGACAAGGTGCTGGTGTTCTGAGCCCGTAGCGTTCAAAGCGCTACGCAACGCCACATTGCAGCGAATCAAATACACGTAACCGAGGAGCCCCCCCAATGTCCGAAGCTCGGAAAGCCGCCCTATCCACCCGCGCCATCCACGGTCACAGTGCCCGCGACGCGCACGGCAGCCCACATATCCCGATCTACAACACCACCACGTTCGCCTTCCCGTCGACCGCTGACCTGCTCGACGTGGTCGATGGCAGAAAGCCCGGCAGCCTGTACACCCGCTATGGCCTGAATCCGACCATTTTTGCCCTGGAAGAAACGCTGGCCGGACTGGAGGGCGCCGAAATGGCCTGGGCGTTCTGCTCCGGCATGGCTGCCGAGACCGCGCTGTTTCTGACCCACGGGCGCGAAGGCGTGGTCTGCATCGGCGATGCCTACGGCGGCACGCTGGAACTGCTGGCCAGCCAGTTGCCGCTGCTCGGGATCAAGACCAGCCTCATTCTCGGTAACGAGATTGATCAGCTCGATGCCTTGCTGGCCGAAGGCGCCAAACTGGTTTTCTTCGAGACGCCGACCAACCCGACGCTGGAACTCCTCGACATCCGTGCCATCGCCGCTATCGCCCATGCCCACGGCGCCAGGGTGGCGGTGGACAATACCTTCGCCTCGCCGGTCAATCAGCGTCCGCTCGAACTCGGCGCTGATTTCGTCGTGCATAGCGCCACCAAGTATCTCGGTGGCCACAGCGACCTGACTGCCGGCACGCTGATGGGCAGCAAGGCCGACCTGATGCCGGTCTGGAACTGGCGCAAGAATCTTGGTTCGATGATCGCCCCGGAAACTGCTTCGCTTCTTTCGCGCAGCCTGCGTACCCTGGTTGTCCGGGTGCGGCAACAGAACGCGACGGCCCAGACAGTGGCGGAAGCCATGGCCCGGCACCCGAAGATCGCCCGTGTCTATTATCCAGGGCTCCCGGCGTTTCCCGGTCATGCTCTGGCGTGCGAGCAGATGCATGGTTTCGGTGGCATGGTCAGTATCGACATCGCGGGTTCTGGGGAGGAGGCCACCCGCGTCGCGGACCGCCTGCGGCTGTTTGCCCTGGCGCCGAGTCTGGGCGGTGCCGAGAGCCTGGTGACCCAACCCTGTACGACCACCCACCACGGGCTGACCCCGGAAGAACGTCAACGGCGCGGCATCTCTGATGCCATGCTGCGTTTGTCTGTCGGTCTCGAAGATGCAGCCGACCTGATCGCCGATCTGGAGCAGGCGCTGGAATGAAGGGGCGTTCGGACATGGTCGGGGCAAAGCATGAAAGGACGTGAAAGCGGCATGCCGGAAGAGGCTTTCTGGGCGACTTTCTTTGACCCGGAAGCGGCGCTGGACCAACTCCTGACCCTGGCTGGCTCGCCCGGCAACATCGTTGAATTCGGCTGCGGTTTCGGCACCTTCACGCTGCCAGCCGCCCGGCGAACTGCTGGCGTCGTAAGCGCCCTCGACATCGAACTGGAGATGGTCGAGACCGTTCGGGAGAAGGCGGATGCCGAGGCATGCGACAACATCCATGTCGAACTTCGGGATTTCGTTGCCGACGGCACCGGGCTCGAAACCGGCTCGCAGGCCCATGCCATGATCTTCAACCTGTTGCATCTGGAAAACCCTGTCGCCTTGCTCAGTGAAGCACATCGGGTGCTTGGCACCGGTGGCGCGGTTTCAGTGATTCATTGGCGCAGCGACATACCCACACCGCGCGGCCCGTCACTTGATATCCGTCCGACACCAGAGCAATGCCGGGAGTGGATGCAGGAAGCTGGCTTCACGGCTGTCCAGACCGTCGATCTGCAATCCTGCTGTCCCTATCACTTCGGCTTGCTCGGCCGGCGCTGAATCCGCTCGCCAGCACCTCGGGCGGCGCTTGAGTCAACGCAGTGTATTTCAGGCCGGATAATGGATCGCCAGCCAGACTGTACGGCGGGGCTGGCCTGACCGGTCGAGACGATGCGCTCGCTGCGCAACCCCGGCCGCGCCAGCAGTTCGCAAAACTGCTCGTTGTCGAGGGTCAACCGCGGCAGGCCGGCAAACAGGTTGTCCATCAGGCGTGGCGGCGGCGCAGCAGCGCCCTGGCGCGCACGATGGCGTCGTCGACGTAGGTGAAGACGACCGGGATCACCAGCAGGCTGAGGAAGGTCGAGGTGATCAGGCCGCCGATGACGACGATCGCCATCGGCGCGCGGAAGCTCGGGTCGGTGCCCAGACCGATGGCGATCGGCAGCATGCGCTGCGTCATCTATGAGCGCCGGCCGGGTGTCTGCCGTGAGTACCGGATGGGTGACAGTGACTGCATCGTCGAGCGGCGCCGGTTCTTCGCCCACACCGATGAACACGTTTGAGGCCGGGCAGGCACGTTGCAGAAGATCGGACGTCGAGTTGTTCTTGCCGTCCACGCTTTCTGCTAAGCTGCCCCGGATCGGGTGGTGGGGATTGGCAAAGTCAGCCTGCGGAGCCCTGTATGGCAACCTTCTGGTGACAGCCCATGTTCGATAGACTGCCAAAGTATTCCGCTGCCTATGCCGTGGCGATCGGGGGGCTTCTCCTGACCTGCCTTTCGTCATGGAATGTGCGGCAGGAACTGCAGACCAGCCACCTGAGAGAATTCGAGTGGGCCGCGGCGGACCGCATCCAGTCCGTGCGGTCGGTGGTCGGGCAGGGGCTTGACGCGCTCGAGGAAATGCCCGCGCTGTTTCACTCGGCGCAGGCCGTCGACGAGAACGAGTTTCAGGTCTTCGCCGGTTCGCTGCTCGAGCGCCGACCTTACATCGACAGCCTGTTGTGGGCGCCGCTGCTGATTTCCCCGCGCCAGGGGTCGCCACGAACAGCCCCCGCCGGCAGCGGACCTGACGAAGCAGCGAGTACGGGCGAACTGCGGGTTCCGGTACTTCTTTCGGCATCGCGCACCGGCCCCGGAGTGGAGCCAGGTGTCGATCTGAACGCCACCGGCGAACTTGCGGCGCTCTTCAAGCGGGCGCGAGAGAGCGGGACTGTCGCGGTCAGCGGACGAATGGAACTCGCGCAGGCGGGCGGGGCGGCAATCCACGTCGTCTATGCGGCATTGCCGCTCTACGCGACCGGCGAATCGCAGCGTGCCGTTGCTGCAGGCGTACCCGGCAAGCGGCCGGACCCCCTCGGCTTCGTGATCGGCATCTACAACATCGAGAAGATGATCCACGTCGCCATCAGCCTGCTCGAGCCGCGCGGCGTCGAGGTTCTGGTGCGCGACGAGTCGGGTGTCGGCGACGCCAAGTTTCTCTACTTTTACGCCAGCCGGCTCGATCCGGGCGCCGCCGCGACGGCCGCCGGCCTGCCACCGGAGGGTGATGCGGATCAGCCGCGGATGACGGCCACCATCCCCTTCGGCGATCGCGAGTGGAGCGTCACCTGCGTCGCGACCCATGCCTTTCGCAGTGCCGAGGCGTTTACCAGGGCGCACTGGCTGGTTCTGCTCGGCGGCATCCTGTTCACCGCGCTGCTCACTTTCTACCTGGTGCGCAGTCGTCGCGAACTCGACGATCGTATCCGCCTGACCCAGACCATCTTCGAGCGCGAGGAACTGTTTCGCCAGTTGGCGGAAACGGTCGATGTCGTCTTCTGGGCGATCAACGCCGACGGGACGCGGCTCGAGTACATCGGGCCGGCGTTCCGGCAGATCGCCGGTGACGAGGCCAGGCTCGACGACCCCTCGCCCGCACTGATGCTCGACATCTTCGAAGCCGATGACCGGCGCACGCTGGACGAGGCGATCCGCCAGTTGCAGACCGAGGGTGGCCGGTTCACCATCGTCCTGCCGGTATCGCGCGGCGACCGTGGCGTGCGCTGGCTGCGCGTCTGCGGCTTTCCGGTGCGCGAACCCGGGTGCGAATTGAGTCGGATCGTCGGCTTTTTCGAGGACGTCACCGAGCACAAGCTGGCGGAAGACGCGTTGCGCGACTCGGAAGCGCGCTTGCGTACGCTGTTCAACCATTCCCCGGACCTGATCTTCACCGTCGACGGTGAAGCCAGCATCCTGCTGACCAACCGGCCCCTGCTGTATCCGGTGGGCGGTGCCGGCGAGAAGCGATCGGAACTGATTCTCCCGCCCGATGTGCGGGACGGTTATCTGCAGAAGCTGCGGCAGGTCTTCACGAGCGGGCGGGTCGAGCATTTCCAGTACGCGTCGAGCGACAACACCTGGTGGGAAATTCGCATGGTGCCGATCACTTCGGCGACCGCGGTGATCGCGGCCATGGTGGTGATCACCGACATCACCGAGAATCGCAAGCTGCAATGGCAGGCCATCCGCAACGCGCGCCTGGCCTCGCTGGGCGTGCTCTCGGCAGGTATCGCCCACGAAATCAACAATCCGAATCATGCCATCATGACCAATGCTTCACTGCTGACGCGGATCTGGCAGGATGCATTGCCGATCCTGAATGATTACGAACAGGAGCAGGGAGCATTCATGCTGGCCGGCTTGCGCTTTGCGCAGGCGCGCGAGACCATAGAGCAGGGAATGAGCGACATCGGTCAGAACGCCAAGCGCATCCAGAAGATCATCGACAACCTGAAGCACCTTGGCAGGCAGGATCGCGGGCACATGGATGAACTGGCCGACATTGGAAAAGTCCTGTCCGGGGCGGTGGCGCTGCTCGAACCGCGTATCCGCAAGCACACCGACGTCTTTGCCCTGGACCTGCCGGAGGCACTGCCGACGGTCAAGGGAAATGTGCAGCAACTGGAACAGGTGTTCATCAATGTCATCGTCAATGCCCTCGAGTCCCTGCCCGATCGCAATCGTTCGGTGAGGGTTTCGGCCAGGCCGGACAGTACCGGAACCCGGGTCATCGTCGAGGTCGCCGATCAGGGGACAGGAATCGCCGAGGACGTCATGCCCCATCTCGGCGAACCCTTCGTTACCACCAAGGCCGAAAGCGGCGGAACCGGCCTGGGACTGTCGATCTCGTCGTCGATCGTCGACAAGCACGGCGGGGTGCTAAGGTTCGCAACCAACGATGATCACGGAACGACGGTCAGCATCGATCTGCCGGCTGCCACGGAGGAGTGAATGAAGGAAAGGTCGTTTGCCAGCCTGCCAGTCTTTCTTGTCGATGACGAGGAGTCGGTCCTGCGCGCCAGCGCGGCGGTGCTCCAGAGTGCCGGCGTGGCCAACATCCGGATGGTGAACGATAGCCGGGAGCTGCTGCCGGCCCTCGAGCGGCAGCCGGCGAGTGCCATCCTTCTCGATCTCTTCATGCCGCATGTCACCGGCAACAAGCTGTTACCGGACATCGTCCACCTCTACCCGGAAGTGCCGGTGATCGTCATGACCGCGGCGCTCGATATCGAGACTGCCGTCCGCAGCATGAAGGAAGGCGCGTTCGACTACCTCGTCAAGCCGGTCGAGGAAAGCCGGCTGGTGGCGAGCGTCCGCCATGCGCTCGAGGTCCACTCGCTGCGCCGGCAGATGGGCGTGCTCAAGCGCTATCTGCTCTCGGACTGCCTGCAAGACAACGAGGCATTCGCCGGCATCGTCACCAACAGCCGCAAGATGCGGGCGCTCTTCCAGTATCTCGAAGCGGTGGCCGTCTCCGCCGAACCGGTGCTGATTTCCGGCGAGACCGGCGCCGGCAAGGAGATGTTCGCACATGCGCTGCACAAGCTGAGCGGTCTGAGCGGACAGTTCGTCCAGGTCAATGTCGCCGGCCTCGACGACACGCTCTTTTCCGACACCCTGTTTGGTCACAGGAAGGGTGCCTTCACCGGCGCCGACCAGTCGCGCGCCGGCCTGATCGCCCAGGCTGCCGGCGGCACGCTGTTTCTCGACGAGATCGGCGATCTGTCGATGGCATCGCAGGTGAAGCTGCTGCGCCTGCTGCAGGAGCACATGTACTACCCGCTGGGTTCCGATGTCGCATGTCCCAGTGACGCGCGGGTCATTTGCGCGACCAACTGCAACCTGGCGCAGATGATGCGTCAGAACCAGTTCCGCTCGGATCTCTTCTTCCGCCTGTCGGTACATCAGGTCGAAGTGCCGCCGCTGCGCCAGCACAAGGAGGACATCCCGCTGCTGCTGCAGCACTTTCTCGACGAAGCGGCGGCTGCGATCGGCAAGTCGGCCCCCGAGCCATCGAACGAACTGCTCACCCTGCTGGCGAACTATCATTTTCCCGGCAATGTACGCGAACTGCGGGCGATGGTCTTCAACGCCATGGCGCTGCATCGCGCGGGTCCGGTGCTGGCCATGGACAGCTTCCGCCAGGCCATCCAGAAGCAGCAGAAGACGGGGGCCGAGAATCCGGAGGCGGAGTCGTCCGAAGGCCTGCCGATCCTGATTCCGGGGCGCTTTCCGACTCTCGACGAGGTCGAGGAGGCGATGGTCAGCGAGGCGCTGAAACGCGCCAAGGGCAATCAGGGCGTTGCCGCGACGCTGCTCGGACTGTCCCGCCCGGCGCTCAACAGGAGGCTGGCCCGGCGCGCCCTGCCGCCGGAGACCTGAACCGGCGAAACGGGGCTCGACCTCACGCCGAGACGAAAATCGGTTCTCCGCCGCAGGCGGAGGTCGGGCAGGCCATCGCCGCAGGTGTAACGTTTCGACTTTTTGTAAATTGTCACGATATATCTGCAACATATTGTTTAATTGGACTTAATGCAGGTCTCAGGCAGGTTCTTCAGTGCCATGCCGGTTCATTCCGTTACACCCCCCCTTGGTTCCCAGGCAATTCGACAACAGACGCTATCCCTCTGATTCGGTGTGAGTATCCACAGGCGAGTCGGGACTGGCATGACTTGTGCTTGAAATGATCGCCCAAAGACTGGGTGGCCGATCTCCGATCGCCGCCGGTCCGGTCAGGAAAAGTCTGGTCTGGTTGGGTCCCAGCCGCTTCTCAGGAGTTGTCAGGTGGGTATTGAAACTGAACTGAATCTCTCGCTAGCGCCCGAGCTTGCTGTCCGGCTGCTCAGGCATCCGTTGCTGACCGAGTCCAAGCCGGTTCGCCGACGCGTCGTCCACACGTACTACGATACCCCGGACCAGCGCCTGCGACGCGAGCGCGTCGTCGTCGGCTACCGCAAGCAGGGCTCCGCCTGGCTGTCATCGGTCGGCCGGGTCGGGTTGCCTGACGACAGCCCGGGCGCAAATGGCGAGCGGGAAATTGCCGGTGCGCCGGGCGATCTCGATTTTTCGCACGTCGTCGACGGCAGCTTGCGTCCCTTGCTCGAGTCCGTTCGTGAGGACCTCAAGCCGGCATTTACCACCCGTTTCACCCGTAGCGCCTGGATGCTCGAGCCGCGTGACGGCGTGCGCATCGAACTGGCGCTCGACCGTGGCTGGATCGAGGCTGCGGGAAGGCGTCAGGCGATATGCGAGGTCGGTCTCGAATTGCGCTCAGGCGAAGTTGCCGATCTCTTTTCCGTCGCTGGCGAGTTGCAGACGGAGCTGCAACTGCACCCGGAAGCTGCCAGCAAGTTCCAGCGCGGCTACCGCGTTCTGGCCGATGAGTCGCGGCAGCCGGTCAAGGCGTTGCCGATCGCCACCGACGGCGGAATGACGACAGTCGCCGCCTTTCGCACCGTCGCGCTGGCCTGCCTGAATCATCTGCAGAGCAACGAGCAGGGACTCCGCGAGAACGACAACCCGGAGTTCGTGCATCAGGCACGCGTCGCGATCCGTCGTCTGCGCTCGGCGATTCGCGTCTGGAAGCCGCGCCTGCCGCAGGACTTCGTGGCCAGATTCGACCCGCTCTGGCAGGCGTTGGCGAGGCAGCTTGGAGAAGCGCGAAACTGGGATGTCTTTACCGGCGAAACCTTGCCGTCGATCTTCGCGGCTTTCCCTGAAGGCGGCGTCGCCGCCCGCCTGTCACACTATGCGACAGCGCGTTGCGTGAGCAATCGCGAGGCGGCACGCGCTTCGCTCAAATCAGTCGATTACTCGCGACTGCTGCTTGAATTCACCGCCTCCGTGCTGGCGCTTCCCGAGGGCAAGGTGCGTCGGCTCGAAGTCTTCGCCCCACGTTGTCTCGAAAAGCGCGCCGAACAGGTCGGCCAACTGGCTGAAGAGGCGTTGAGCGGCGACGCGGCGTCCCGTCATCGTCTTCGCGTGGCCTACAAGCGGCTGCGTTATGCGCTCGAATTCTTCGCTCCGCTCTTTCCCGGCGCCGTGCTGCGCGACTACCACGTGGCGGCGAGCGGTCTGCAGGAAATACTCGGCAGCCTGAACGACCTGGCGGTGGCCACGGAACTGACTGCGGAAGCGCTTCCTGACCAGCACGGCGAGGCCATTCGCTGCTGGCTGGAAGCGCAGAGCGCGCGGCTGCTGCCGGAACTCGGCGCTCTCGTTGGCGCATTTCGCGAGCAGGCGGCACCGTGGAAAACACAATGAGCCCGCATGCGGTGACCGCCAACGTCACGCCGCAAGCCGTGCAGTGCGTCCGGGCTGTGGCAGGCCCTGAGCCTTTCAGCATGATCGACCAGCAGGCCGGGCTGGTTGTGAAACTGGCCAGGATCCTGGGCGAGGTGCTGCAGGGGAAAGAGTCGGCGCATTCGCTGCGCCTCCACGACCTGGAGCAGCGGCGCGAGGAACTGCAGCGCCGCCACCGGGCCGCCGTGATCGCGATGCCCGAAGCTTGCGTCGGGGTGGACGAGCTTCAGTGGACACTGGAGACGCTGGATCGGGTGGCGGCCGGACTGTTCAGGACCGCCCGTCGCTGCCATCAGGGCTCTCCCGGGCCCGGACGAAGCTACCGGCGAGATCGTGGCCAGCATTCAGAAGGCGGCCGCGAGCCTGCGCCATGGCTACGCGCGACTGGCGAACGGCTCGCCGGCTGCCGAATTCGATGCCGAGGCCGCGATGGCGGGCAAGGACGCATCGGGCAGCAACCAGTCCTGCAAACCGCCGGGAATGCCTGGCGCCAGCGATCGGCAGCACGCTCCGTCGCCGGGCCGGTTCGGCGCGCTCCCGGGCCACGCGTCCCGGCTCTACGAGCTTCATGGAAACCTCAACGACATCGCACGCGAGCTTGCGCGCGCCGCAGCCATCCTCAAGGGATGGTCACGGCAACTGGCTGGCGGCTTGCCCGAAGCGAACGTCGGGCTTGATGCCCGCGCACCGATTGCGCAGCGTCTGGTGGCCAACTGAGATGAAAATCACTTCAAGTATTTCAGGAAGCACTGGCGGTCCGGGAGAGCTTGTCCCGGGCAAGCCAGGTTCCATTTCTTTACTTCATGCAGAGGAATTCACTGTGGAAACGTTAATGCAAGCGGCGGAGAGGCCCGTTGTTTCGCGGTCGATCGAAGGCGATCTGGACTGCTATCTGGACGCCATCGCTGGCGCCACCGTGATCTTCAGGGAGGCGGTCGATGCAACCCTGAACGGTGGCAGCGACGGGGCACGCTGGCGGCAAGCCGAAAGGATTGCCGAGCACATGCGCACGCTCGACGACATGCAGCAGAAGCTCGAGACCGGCGTGCGTCAGCCGTCGCCGTTGAGGGATCTGGTCTGCGAAATGATCGACCCGCTGACCGGAGTGAGCCGCCTGCTCAAGGACATGAAGCGGCAGGTCGCCGGCTTTGCCGTCGTGCCCGGTCTTTCCGCTCCTGGCCATAGGGTGCCCGCGCATCTGGTGCCGGACATCCAGGAATTGACGGACGAGGTTTGCATCGCGGTCGACGCACTGGTTGAAGACTATCGCCCAGCCACGCGCTGGTGGAAGCAGCCGCCGGCAGCGGCCGGAGAGCGGGGTGTCAGTTGGCACGAGAGCCAGGCCGACCTTCTTTCGATGCAAGTGCTGAAGAAGATCTTTGCCGATGACACGCTCGACCTCGAATTGAAGCTCCCGCTGGCGCAATTCGTCGAGGAAATCGATCGGGTGGCGGATTACGCCGAGGAAATCGACAAGGAACTTCGCGCCACTCGCATGGCCGGTCAGGCAACTGCCGGCGTCAGGGATTCGCATTGACGTCCTGGCGGATCGCGGCTTGCAGCCCGGCTTGCCCGACCGCATTCGGGCGAGCCGGCTTCGCGTTGCAACGTCGTCCGCTGGCACACCGCGGGGCTTGCGCCTTCCGCTGAAAAACAATCAACCGTGTTAGCATCGCGGCCGGCCTGGGTTTTGCATCCTGGGCCGTTTGGTTTGGAAGCTTGCTTCGCGTGGGTTGGGGCGGATGTCTGGATCTGCCGCGAAGTATTTTTCTAGAGGGACTGAAGGAGGATCTGAACCGATGGAACTGTCCATGACGTTCAAGAATGACAAGCTGGTCGGTGACTTCTGGGGGGGTCTTGCGGCCATGCTGGTGGCGTTGCCATCGGCGATCGCTTTCGGTGTCACCATCTATGCGGCCATCGGCCCGGCCTACGCCGGCCTCGGCGCGCTGGCCGGAATTCTCGGGGCGACCGCTCTCGGCCTGGTGGCGCCCGCGCTCGGTGGCACCAATCGCCTGATCACCGCGCCTTGTGCGCCGGCCGCGGCGGTGCTCTCGGCCTTTGCGATCGAACTCGTGCAGGCCGGCACCCCGGCGCCGTCGATCGTCCTCATGCTGACGGCCCTCGGTCTGGTTTCCGGGGTGGTGCAACTGGCCCTGGGTTTCATGGGCATCGGCAGCCTGATCAAGTACATTCCCTTTCCGGTGGTCAGCGGCTATCTGACCGGTGTCGGACTGATCATCATCGGCAGTCAGATTCCCAAGTTCCTCGGTCTGCCCGGCGGCACGCCGTGGTGGAAGGCACTGGCCTCGCCGGAGCTCTGGCAGTGGGAAAGCATCGTCATCGGAGCCGCCACGGCGGTGGTGATGGTCTTCGCGCCACTGGTCACGCGCGTCGTGCCGGCGGCGATTCTCGGCCTGCTGGCGGGGGTGCTGACCTATTTCGGACTCGCCGCGATGGACGAATCGCTGCTGGTCATCGAAGGCAACAAGCTGATCATCGGCCCGCTGGGCGGAACGGCTTCGAGCATGCTGCACGCGATCACCGGGCGCTGGCAGGAAATCGGCGACCTCAAGCTGAGCCAGATCGGCAGCCTGCTCGGAACGGCGTTCACGCTGGCCGTATTGTTGTCGATCGATACGCTGAAGACGTCGGTCGTTCTCGACGCGCTGACCCGGAGTCGCCATGATTCCAACCGCGAACTGGTCGCGCAGGGTCTTGGCAATGTCGCGTCGGCCTGTGCCGGCGGGATGCCGGGCGCCGGCCAGATGGGGGCGACATTCGTCAATCTCGCGAGCGGTGGCCAGACCCGCGTCTCGGGGGTTGTCGAGGGCGTGCTCGCCCTGATCGCCTTTCTCGCCCTGGGAACCTTCATCGCGTGGATTCCGGTCGGGGCGCTGGCCGGCATCCTGATGATCGTCGGCTTCAGGATGATCGACCGCCACAGCCTGCATCTGCTCGGGTCGCCATGGACCGTGCTCGACTTCATCGTCATCGTGGCGGTGGTAGCCGTCGCGGTCGGTTACAGCCTGATCGCCGCCTCCGGCGTCGGCATTGCGCTGGCCATGTTCCTGTTCATTCGCGAACAACTGAGCAGCACGGTGATCCGCCGCAAGATGGACGGTGGCACCCGGTTCTCGAAGCGCGTGCGTCTGCGCCAGGACATGGCAGTCCTCGAGAAACAGGGCCATCAGTCGGTCATCCTCGAGCTGCAGGGCGGCCTGTTCTTCGGGACCAAGGACCAGTTGTATACCGCCCTCGAGCCGGAACTCGGCAAGCGCAAGTACATCCTGCTCGACATGCGGCGTGTGCAGTCGGTCGATGTCACGGCGGTGCACCTGCTGCAGCAGATCCGTGACTCGCTGATCGAGCGCGACGCCTTCCTGGTTTTCAGCAACCTGACGCATACCCTGCCCAACGGCCGGAACATCGCCGAGTTCTTCGATCAGATGGAACTCACGACGATGACCGAGCATGTCAAGGTCTTCGGTCAGCTCGACGACGCGGTGGAGTGGGTCGAAGACCAGATTCTCGGCCAGGGCGAGGCCGAGGGCGAGGCGCCCGAGCTTGCGGCACTGGAACTCAAGGATCTCGAGCTGTTCAAGGGGCACAAGGAAGAGACGCTGATCGACCTCGAGGCGGCCATGGAGCGACGCACCCTGGTCAAGGACGAGAAGGTCTACTCGTTCGGTGACCCCGGCAACGAGCTGTACCTGATACGCAAGGGCGCCGTCCGCATCACCCTGCCGAGTAACGTCGAAGAAGGCGGGCATCACTCGCTGACCTACGGGCGCGGCGACTTCTTCGGCGGCATGGCCTTTCTTTCGCAGATGACCCGCCTCAACGATGCGACGGCACTCGAGGATACCGAGCTCTACGTACTCCAGCGCGAGCAGTTCGAAGTGCTGCGCGAGGAGCACAAGCGGCTGGCGTGCACCCTGGTCGAGGAACTCGCCAAGGTGCTGGCCATGCGCCTGCGCTACGCCGACAAGGAACTCATGGCGATGCAGGAATAGCAACTGGCTGTTGGGGGAGAGGCCGAGGGAACGCTTCGGCTTGACGTCGTTTGCAGGAATGTTGTCGCCGCAAGTCGTGGAGAAGCGCCTGGTGTTCCCCCAAACGCCAGGTACTGCGGTTTTTTCGGCTAGGCAGCTCTTGCTGCACGGAATTGGGCTATGATCTGTCGCGCCGTAAGGCGCGAGTGGCGCCAACTTGAGGGAGACCAGGAATGTTCCAGCATATATTGTTGCCGACCGATGGCAGCCAACTGTCCCGAGATACCGCCGAACGCGCGGTTGCCTTTGCCAAGGCGAGCAACGCCAGGATAACGGCATTGTACGCAAAGTCGCTCGGGCGCACCGAGAACTACGGCGATCTGATCGAACCCGAGGCGCTGGAACGGCTGACCACGGGGCCTGAAGGGAAAAGCAAGGAGTACCTCGGGTTCATCAAGAAGCTGTGCAAGGACGCCGGCGTCGATTGCACGGCGATCTCGGTTGTCAGCGAGACGCCGTGGGAGGCGATCATCAACGCGGCCGACGACCACGACTGCGATCTCATCTTCATGTCCAAGCATGGCCGCGGCGGGCTTACCTCGCTGTTGCTGGGCAGCGAAACCTACCGGGTCCTGACGCATTCCAGCGTTCCGGTTCTCGTCTATCGGCCGCCGGAAATCGACGCGAAGCGCCGCAAGGCAAAGGCCAAGGAAAGAGAGAAGAAGAAGGGCTGAACGCGCCAGCGCCTCCCGGCGGTCATCGTGACCGCGAGGGGGCGACGCGTGACTCTGCTGCGGTCAACGATGCGTTTGTGCATCAAATGCCGGCGTTCCCCCCGCCGTGGAATCCAGTTGCCGACCCTGTCCGGAACACCCGACAGCGTCGGTCATCGGGGCGTCAAGAGTTGTCCCCGATGACCTGAATCGGCGAGAATATCCCGGCCGCGGCGGCAATCGGTTCACGCATGGCGGCAGGGCAGGCTGCCCGCCGCGCCTGATTCACCGTACTTGCCTGCTCAATCCACTGATCACGCCACTGGCCGACGAGGAGGAGTTCATCCGATGCGGATGCGGGACTTCTCCCGCTTCGGGTTCACCGATGTACTCTTTCCAGAACTGACCTGACGCAGGAGATTCCAGTGGAACAACAATTGCCGGCCATCGAGGTCGAGACGCGCGACAGTCCGCAGTATGCGGTGATCTGGATGCACGGCCTTGGCGCCGACGGTTCCGATTTCGTGCCGGTGGTGCCGGAACTCGGGCTGGCGGATGCGCCGGGCGTTCGCTTCATCTTTCCCCATGCGCCGGAAATCCCAGTCACGTGCAACGGCGGCTACGTCATGCGCGCGTGGTACGACATCGTCTCGCTCGACAGCAGCAGCCGGGAGATCGACGAGGCGGGCATCGTGCAGTCGCGGGAAGCGATCCGGCACCTGATCGCCCGCGAAAACCAGCGCGGAATTCCCTGCGCAAGGATCATCCTTGCCGGTTTTTCGCAGGGCGGGGCGGTCGCCTACATGACGGCGCTGACCCATGACGAGCCGCTGGCCGGCGTCATCGCGCTGTCGACCTACATTCCCTGCGGTGAACTTGTGACGCGCGAGCGGACCGAGGCAAACCGTGACATCGCGATCTTCGCCGCCCACGGACGCGCGGACGACGTCGTTTCCCCCGAACTGGGACGACGCGCCCGGGATTTCCTGGTCCGCCATGGCTACCGGGTCGACTGGCACGAATACCCGATGCCGCACGCGGTCTGCCTCGAGGAAATCCGCCTGCTTGCGGAATGGCTCCGGGAACGCCTGCAGTGAGCAACGGGGCGGTGCAACGAGCGGCGCCCGGCAGTGCCGAACTGCCCGATATACGAGGGCATTCCGCTGTCCCGGATCAGCCTCGTCGTCTCCGATGAACTTGCCGGCCAGGCGCTGGCCGCCCTGATCGCGGCAGATGCCATCGGCTTCGATACCGAGTCGAAGCCGACCTTCCTCAAGGGAGAGGTGTCGACCGGCCCGCATCTGGTGCAGCTTGCCACCGACGACCATGCCTACCTGTTCCCGATTTCCCGAGTCTCCGGCGCCGAGGTCGTGAAAAGGATCCTCGAGTCACCCGCCGTTCTGAAGGTCGGCCTCGGCCTTGGCAATGACCGGAGTGCGCTGAAATCGGTGCTCGGCATCGAGGCGCAGCACCTGCTCGACCTCGGCGAGGTACTGCGTGGACCCGGGCATCGCGGCACGGTGGGGGCGAAGGTGGCCGTCGCCCATTTCTTCGGCCAGCGTCTGCAGAAGTCGAAGAAGACCGGCACCAGCAACTGGGCGAACCCGCGCCTGAGCGAACGTCAGCTGCTCTATGCGGCGAACGATGCCCACGTGGCCTTGCGACTCTATCGGGCCTGGCTGCGGGCGCAACCCGCGCCGGGCTGAATTTCCGTTCGAGCAACGCTGCATTCATCACGAAAGACCCGTCGATGACCGATTCCCGTCCTTCACTCTCCCTGCTGGAAGCCCGCATCGTCGGCACCCTCATCGAAAAACAGCGCACGGTACCCGACACCTACCCGCTGTCGTTGAACGCGCTGGCGGCGGGGTGCAATCAGAAGACCAGCCGCCATCCGGTGATGGAAGCCAGCGACAGCGAACTTCTCCAGGCCATCGACAACCTGACCGTGCTGGGCCTGGTGTCCGCAGTGAGCGGCGGTCGGGTGGCCCGCTTTGCGCATGGTCTGGAACGGGCTCTGGGCGTGCCGACCCAGGCCTCGGCCTTGCTCGCGGTGCTGATGCTGCGTGGCCCGCAGACGGCGGGGGAACTGCGGCTGAATTGCGAACGCCTGCACCGGTTTGCCGATATCTCCGCGGTCGAGGCATTCCTTGAGGAACTTGCTGCCCGCCCGGAGGGCGCATTGGTGGTCGAACTGCCGCGCCTGCCGGGATCGCGCGAGAACCGCTGGGCGCACCTGTTGAGCGGCCAGCCCGCGGCCGGGTTCGTGCCGGCACCGCCCCCGGCGGCGGCTTCGTCCGGCGACGAGATTCTTCATCTCAACGAGCGGGTTGCGGCGCTTGAAGCCGAAGTCGCGGAACTGCGGGCCATGCTGGCCCGGCTGTCAGGCGGGCCGGCAGCGTAGGCTGCCGTTCGACCGGCCGGGGTCGCGCCGGGGATCCGGCTGCCGCCGGTTCATTCCGCGTAGTGGATTGCCAGCCAGATGGTCGGCTGTTCGGGATCTGTCCAGTCCACGCGGTGCCGGCGATGCGGGGCGATATCGACGAAATCGCCGGGCGCGCAGGCGGCGGGCCTCCGGCTCGTCGGCGAAGCGCAGCAGCGCCGCGCCTTGGATCAGCAACGTCACCCATTCGCCGTCCGGCTGGTCGTACCAGAAACCGTCGCGGGCTGGCCTGGCCGGTCGAGACGATGCGCTCGATGCGCAGCCCCGGCCGCGCCAGCAGTTCGCAAAACTGCTCGTTTTCGAGCGGTCGACCGCGGCAGGTCGGTGAACAGGTTGTCCATCAGGCGTGGCGCCGGCGCAGCAGCGCCTTGACGCGCACGATGGCGTCGTCGACGTAGGTGAAGACGACCGGGATCACCAGCAGGCTGAGGAAGGTCGAGGTGATCAGGCCGCCGATGACGACGATCGCCATCGGCGCGCGGAAGCTCGGGTCGGTGCCCAGCCCGATGGCGATCGGCAGCATGCCGGCGCCCATCGCGACGGTGGTCATGATGATCGGCCGGGCGCGCTTGCGGCAGGCGTCGAGCAGGGCGTCCCAGCGGTCGAGGCCGTGGTCGCGGCGGGCGAGCACGACGTAATCGACCAGCAGGATCGAGTTCTTGGTGGCGATGCCCATGAGCATGATCAGCCCGATCATCGACGGCATCGACAGGGCCGTCGAGGTGACGAACAGCGCCAGGAAGGCGCCGGGCACCGAGAGCACCAGCGCCGCGAGGATGGTCAGCGGCTGCACGAAATCCCTGAACAGCAGGACCAGCACGACGTAGATGCAGAGCACCCCGGTCAGCATCGCCAGCCCGAAGCTCTGGAACAGTTCGCCCATCGCCTCGGCGTCGCCGACCGTGGTTTGCAGGATGCCGGGCGGCAGTTGGCTGAGGCTGGGCAGCGCCAGCGCAAGTTTTTCCACTTCGCCAAGTGGCAACTGGTTGAGCTCGATCTCGAAATTGATGTTGCGCAGGCGGTCGTAGCGGTCGATCTCGGCCGGGCCGCCGGTGATCGACAAGGTGGCGACGTTGGCGATCATCACCGGGCCGTTCTTGCCGGGTACGGTCAAGCGCTCGAGCAGGTCCAGATCCTGGCGCGCTTCCGGCGGCAGCTTGACGACGATGGGAATCTGGCGCTGGGCGAGGTTGAGCTTGGCAATGTTCTGGTCGTAGTCGCCGGCCGTGGCGATGCGCAGCGTGTCGGCAATCGCTGCCGAGGTGACGCCGAGATCGGCCATGCGTGCGAAATCCGGGCGCACCACCAGTTCCGGGCGGACCAGGCTGGCCGTCGAGGTGACCGCGCCGATGCCGGGAATCGAACGCAGTTCGCGTTCGACGGTACGGGCATGCTCGGCGAGCAGCGCGCCGTTCTCGCTGGCCAGTACCAGCACGTACTTTTCGCTGGAACCGCCGAAACCGACCTTGACCTGGACGCCGGGCAGCACCGCCAGCGCCTCGCGCAATTGGCGCTCCACCGTCTGCTTCCTGACGCCGCCGCGCTCGCTGCGTGGCGTCATGTTGATCGTCAGGGTCGCCTTGCGCACCTCGGCGGCGCCGCGCGGGGCGAAGGGGTCGCTGCCGGCCGCGCCGCCGCCGACGGCGGTGTACACCATCCTCACATAGGGGTTCTGGTCGACGATGCGCCGCGCTTCTTCGGCGGCGGCGAGCGCTTCCTTGAAGGTGCTGCCGGGCGGCAGCGAAATATAGACCTGGGTTTGCGACAGGTCGTCGGGCGGCAGGAAGCCGGTCGGCAGCAGAGGCACCAGGGCGAAAGAGCCGAAGAAGAAGACGATGGCGGCGATCGTCGTCTTGATCCGGTGCTTCAGGCACCAGGCTGCCCAGCCGATGTAGACCGCCATCCAGCGCGGTTCGTGATGCGCTTCCCTGGGTGGCCTGAGGATGTAGGCGGCCATCATCGGCGTCAGCATGCGGGCGACGACCAGCGAGAAAAACACGGCAATCGCCGCGGTCCACCCGAACTGGACGAAGAATTTCCCCGGTACGCCGCTCATGAAGGCGGTCGGCAGGAAGACGGCGATCAGCGTGAAGGTGGTGGCGATCACCGCCATGCCGATTTCGTCGGCCGCTTCCATGGCCGCCTGATAGGGCGTCTTGCCCATGCGCAGGTGGCGGATGATGTTTTCGATCTCGACGATGGCATCGTCGACCAGGACGCCGACCACCAGCGACAGCGAGAGCAGGGTCACGACATTGAGCGAGAAGCCCATGAGATACATCACGGCGAAGGTCGGGATGATCGACAGCGGCAAGGCGGTGGCGGAAACGACGGTGGCCCGCCAGTCGCGCAGGAAGAGCCAGACGACGATGACGGCCAGCACCGCGCCTTCGATCAGCAGCACCATCGAGCCTTCGAAGTTCTCGACCACCGGATCGACGAAATTGAAGGCCTCGGTGATGGTGATGTCCGGGTGCTCGGCCTTGAGTTTCTCCAGCGTGGCGCGCACGCCATCGGTGACATCGACCTCGCCGGCGCCCCGGGCGCGGACGACTTCGAAGCCGACCACCTGCTTGCCATTGAGGAGCGCCGCGCTGCGTTGTTCGGTGACGGTGTCGCTGACCGTGGCGAGCTCGCTGAGGCGCAGGCGGCGGCCGTCGGCGAGCGCAATCTCCATGGCGCCGAGTTCTTCAGCCGATTGCACGGTGGCGATGGTGCGCACCGATTGCTCGATGCCGCCAACGTCGGAGCGGCCCCCCGAGGCTTCCTGCTGGATCTGGCGCAACTGGCGCGAGACATCGGCTGCCGTGGCGCGCAGCGCGAGCAGGCGGGCAGGGTCGAGTTCGACGCGGATTTCGCGGGTGACGCCGCCGACGCGCGCCACCGCACCCACCCCGCGCACGCTGAGCACGGCCTTGGTGACGGTGTTGTTGACGAACCACGACAGCGCCTCGTCGTCCATGCGGCTCGACGCCACGGTGTAGGTGAGAATCGGCGCCCCGGCCAGGTTGACCCGCGAAATCACCGGATCACGCAGGTCGCCGGGCAGGTCGGCGCGGATGCGGGAAACGGCGTCGCGGACGTCGTTGACCGCTTCCTGCGTCGGCTTTTCGAGGCGGAATTCGACCGTGACGATGGCCGTGCCGTCCTGCACCTTGGTGTAGATATGCTTGATGCCCTGCAGCGTGGCGACCGAATTCTCGATCTTGCGCGCCACTTCGGTTTCCATCTGCGCCGGCGCCGCGCCGGGCAGGGTGGCGGTGACGGTCACGGTCGGCAGGTCGATGTCCGGAAACTGCTGGACCTTCATGCCCTTGAACGCCATCGCCCCGAGCAGGGTGAGCATCAGGAACAGCAGCACCGCCGGAATCGGGTTCCGGATCGACCAGGAGGAAACGTTCATCGCTGCCCGCCGGCTGTCGGTCACGCGCACCGTATCGCCGTCGGCGAGGAAGCCGCCGCCGGCTGGCGACGACCGGCGAACCGGCCTCCAGCCCGCCGGTGATCTCGACGCGCTCGCCGTTGCGCCGGCCGATGGCGACCTTGGTCTGGGCGACCCTGGCCAGCCCGTCGCCGGCCGGCTCCAGGCGGAAAACGTAGGCGAAACCCTCGCGCAGCACGACGGCCGATTGCGGCAGCGTCAGCGCCGGGCGCGCGCCGAGCTCGAAGCGGCCGCGCGCGAACATGCCGGCGCCGAGCGCGGGTGACGCCGCTGGTGGCAGGTTGACATAGACCAGCGCCATGCGCGTCTGCGCATCGACGGTCGGCGCGACGGTGCGCAAGACGCCGGCGATCTCGCCGCCGTCCGGAGTCTCCAGGCGCACCGGCAGGCCCGGCCTGAGGCCGGCCAGTTCGCCGGCGGTGACTTCGGCGCGCCATTCCAGCCGGCCGCCGCGGATCAGGCGGAACAGTTCCTCGCCGGGCTGGGTCAGCGAACCGACCGTCGCGCTGCGCGCCGAGATGATGCCGTCGTCGGGCGCGACGACGGTGGCCTTGGAACGGCGCAGTTCGGCCGACTGCATGCGTGCCTTGGCCGCGTTCAGCCGGGCCAGCGCGGTCTCGGCGGCGGTCTGCGTCTGGATGCCCTGCTGCGCGCTGTAGAAACCCTTGTCGCGCAGTTGCTTGCCACGCTCGTGGTTGGCGCGCGCTTCCGCCAGCGTCGCCTCGGCCTCGGCGACGCTCGCCCGCGTTTCGGCCAGTTCGCTGTCGACCGCGTCGCTGGCGATGCGCGCCAGCACGTCGCCCTTGCGTACGCGGTCACCGACGTTGGCGCGCACCTCCGTGATGCGGGTGTTGCTCAGTTCGGGGCCGATGATCGCTTCCTGCCAGGCGGCGATGTTGCCGCCGGCGGCCAGCGTCTGCGGCCACTCGGCCGACTGCGGCTGGACCGCGGCGACGGTCAGCGCCGGCTTGGACTGCGCGGCGGCGGCCGGGGGCGGCTTGTCCCCGCAGGCGGCGAGGGTGAGCGCAATCAGGCTGGCGAGGAGCCAGCGTGTCTTTTTCGGTTGGGGAAGGGTCATCGTTTTTTTGGGCTCAAGCTTTTGGAATGGCCCAGTTAACCAGTTGCAGGCCGTCGATCCGGCCATAGTGCCGTTCGTTGTTGGTCACCAGAGTAAGGTTTTCGGCGAGGGCATGGGCAGCGATCTGGGTGTCCATGTAGCCGATGGGGTTGCCGCTCATCTTCTGGCCCGCGCGCAACACCGCGTAGCGGGAGGCTGCTTCCTTGTTCCAGTCGAGGCAGGGCACCGCGTCGAGAAAGGCGTGCACCGCGCGGGCAAGAGAGATGGCTTCCGGCAGCAGGGCAAGCCCATACAGCAGTTCGCCACGGGTAATCACCGAGATGGCGATTTCCTCGGCGATCAGACCCTCACGAATCCGGCCGAGCAGCCGCGCCTCCTTGCGCTTGATGGCATAGCTGCAGATGTCGGTATCCAGCAGGTAACGCAGCATCAGAAAATCTCCCGAAACTCTCCGCTGTCGTTGTCGCGTTCAGCCAGGAAGGTTTCCGGGACCTCGGCGGATTCGATCAGTTGAAACAGGGCATCGATTTCGCTGAGTGCCTTTTTGGGGGTCAGGATTATCTCTCCGGTGGCTTCGTTCTTGCTGATCCATACTTCATCGCCTGCCAGCCGGAAAGCCTTGGGCAGGCGGACGGCCTGACTGTGCCCGGAATGAAATATTTTTGCGGTAGTCAGCATGCGTTGCTCCTTCTGTATATTCATGCACGTATATACATTATAGCGATGTGGCAGATTCAAAGATAGGCTTCCTGCTCCGCTTTTTCACCCAGTTCGAGCAGGGTGGCGGCGAGTTGGCGCAGAACGGGCGGGAGTGTTCCGCCGAGCAGTTGGGCGAGTTGCTGGCGGTCGTGCTCGGTCAGCGGCTTGCGCTGGCGCGCGGCCAGCAGATCGTCGCGCCGCATGGCGAACGGTAGCCACGGCAGATTTAGCGCTTCCCAGAGCCTCGCGGCCTGTAGCGCGATGGCGATGCCGGCCGGATCGGGGTCGCAGGCGATTTCGGCGGGGGCCGGGGCGCCGACGAGGAGGTGGCGCATGCTCTCCTGCCACCAGCCGGGCGGGAAGCCGGGAAGCCAGACGACCGCCATGTCCGGCGCGCGCTGGCGGGCGCTTCGCTCGAAGCTGGTGCAGGTTTTCGATGAGCCGCCAGACGCGCGGCTGACCGTCGCAGCGTTGCGCCGTGGCGATGGTTTCCGGGGTCAGCGCGGCCCAGTCGGCGCTGGCATTCAGATCGATGATGCCGGCGGCGGTATGGAGGCGGATCGGCCCGGCGACCAGCAGGTGCGGCGTGTGCTCGAAAATGCCGCTTTTTTCGAGGTCGACCGCAGCAGCCAGCCAGTTCCATTCGGCGGCGGTGATGCCTTTGCTGTCGCCACGGGCGAGCAGGGAAAAATCGCGGCGGGTGCCTTGCCTGTTTTCATCGCGCCAGAGGGCGAGGCTTTTGAGCAGACCGAAGCGTTGCAGCCGGCGGGCGAGCGGCAGGCTCGCCCAGTGCGGTTTGGGCGGCGGCGATATCCGCTGTCGGCGAAGCGGTGCGCGCTGGCGCTCGCCCAATCGTCGGCCAGTTGTTCGGGGTCGGGCAGTTGGAACATTTCACGCAGTGCGTCGAGGCGGGGAAATTCCAGCCAGGTAATGTTCCAGCGGCTACCGGCACGTTTTTCGTGCTGCACCGACCAGCCGTGGCGCAGCAGCCAGTCGGCGAGTTGCATGGCGGTCTCGAGTTGCTGGCTACCGGCATCGGCAAGCAGCGTCGTCCATTTGCGGCGTGCCTGATTGGGCTTGATCCAGCGCCGCAGCAGGTCGACTTGCGCACCCGGCAAGGCCAGCGGCGCACCGCTCGTTTCTCGCACAAAGCGGCGCCGGCTGGCTTGCGGGCTGGCCAGCGAGGCACCGGCGATGAGTTCGCTTTCTATTGATGACATCGTTGGTTTAGCGGCTGCGCATGAAGTCGGCAAACAGATCGGGGGCGAGGGCGCGGAGCTTGGCGCGTTGGGAAATCTGAGCTGCTTGCTGGCCGGTTTGTTCCAGTTGTTCGAGAAGCTGGCGGCGGGTGGGCAGGTCGTCGCGAGTCCTCGAAGAGATCAAGCTGCATTGTTGTCGCCTTGGCTATGCGTGTCGCGCACCAATACGCCGACGCGCGGCGCCCACGGTTCGCCCGGCTTCTTCTTGAACGTGACCAGCGTCAGCAGCGACGGGTCGTGCACATTGACATTGTGGGTGACCGGCGTGGTCAGCAGGTATTGCGCCTGCGTGGCCTTGAGGAAGCCGGCGACGCGGTCGATGTTGACGATGTCGAGGTGGGCGAAGGGTTCGTCGATGAAGACGAAGCCGCCGGGGTGGGATTCTTCCATCATCAGCGCGATCAGCAGGATCAGCGATTTCATCACCTGCTGGCCGCCGGAAGCATCGCCGTCGTTCAGCCCCATGAAGCCTTTTTCGTCGAAATCGAACTTGACCGTCAGTGCAGCCTGCGTCAGCGCGAGGTCGTCGTCGGCCAGCAGCGGCAACTCGGCTTCGACCTTGATGCTGGCCATTTCACCCAGGGTGCGCAGGTTGCGGGCGTAGCGGCGGACGGTGGCGCGCAGGACATTGACGTATTGCTCGCGCGCCGCCGTGGTCTGCGTTTCCGCCATCCGGTTGTCGCGTTGGCGCTCGGTCAGTTCCTCGCCCTGCCGGACGGCGTCGGCTTTCAGCTTGTCGCGCGTGACGAGGATGCCGGCGTCGGTGATCCAGGTTTTTTCGGCCAGATCGCGGTCGACCTTGTGGATTTCCCGGTCGATGGCAGCGAGGCTTTCCCATTCCCGGGCGATTTCGGCATTGGCCGTCTCATCCAGCCAGTTGGCCGGCAGGGTGCGGCGGCTGCGGCGCAGGGTTTCAGCCGCTCGGCCTGTTGCAGGCGGGCTGGCTTGTTGGCCTTTTCGGCCAGACGTTTGTCTGCATTTCCAGCAATTGCGAGGCGATGTCTTCGACAGCGCGTTCCGCCTTGCGCCAGGTATCGTCGGCCTCGTTGCGTTGCTGGCGGGTCTGGTTCAGGTTTTCCCGAACCTGCTGGCGGCGGCTTTCCAGACTGGCTCATCTGCGCTTCGGCGGCGGCGAATTCGGCGGCGCGGGCGGCCAGGTTCTGCGTCGCACTTTCACCGGCCAGGCGGGCACGACAGGCGGCGATGGTTTGCTCGCATTCGGTCGATGCCGGCTTCGTGCCTGGCGATGCGCGGCGCGAGTTCGGCCAGTTGTGCCTGCACGGCCGCCAGGCGGGCGGCGCCGAAACGGGCGTACTCCGGAGCGGCATGGCGACCGCCGCGCCGTTCGCGCAGGTAGCCGCTTTTCGTCACCCAGTCCTGGGCGCGTGGCAGCCGGGCGCCGGCATGGGCATCTTCGACGCGCTGCGTGCGGTCGAGCAGCTTGTCGATCCAGCCCGGAACCGGCCGCCGGAAATGCACGACCTCGGCGACGCTGCCCGGCGCCTGCAGCGTCGGCTCGCTGCGTTCGGGGACGATGAAATGGCGGTACTTGTGCTTTTCGCCCAGCGCAAAGGCCGCTTCGGCATCGCGCTCGCGGTGCAGTACGACGAGGTGCGCGTAAGGGGCGAGCAGGCTTCGACGGCCTTTTGCCAGTCGGTATCGGTGATTTCGACCAGATCGACCAGCAGGTCGTGGGCGATGCCGGCGTCGTCCAGCGCCGCGCGAAAATCGCGGATGTCCCCCGGTTCGGCGCGTTGGCCGCTGGCGAGGGCGGCGATGACCGCTTCCAGCTCGCGCTTGCTGGTTTTGCCAGCCGGCGAGTTCGAGGCGCAGGGCGTCGCGCCGGGTTTCCGCTTCGCCCTGCTGGCGGACGATGGCTTCCGGGTCGCCGCCCGCTTCCTTGGCCAGGCGCAGCAGGCGGTCGCGTTCGCCGAGCAGGCTTTCCAGTTTGCCGGCTTCGCGGTTGATCGGCGCTTGCGCGTCGATGGCGCGTTGCTCTTCGGCAACGCGCCGGCGGTACGTCGCGTTTCGGCGGCCGAAAGATCGGCTTCTGCTTGCGGTCAACGGGCTTGCAAGGCCGTTTTTTCGGCCAGCAAAGCTGCGCCATTCGCGCTGCATGCCGATGATTTGCGAACTGCCCTTGAGGATGGAATCGCCGAGCAGGTGGTATTCCAGCCGCGGGCGGGTTTCGCTGAACAGGCGGTTGCGGTCGTCGTTCAGCCGGCACCAGGTCTGGAAATTATCGACGTCGAGTTCGGTGTTCTTGATCCTGAGTTGCAGGCGGTCGAGCTGGGCTTCCAGTTCGACCAGCTCGCGGCGCGTCGCTTCCTGGTGCTGGCGCGCCTCCTGGTAGCGGTCGAGCACGTCGCGGTCGCCGAAGACCTGAAACACCAGATCGAGCAAGCCTTGGGCGAGAGTTCGCAGAGCTTGTCGGTCTGCCCCTGTTCCAGCGACAGCACCTGGCCGATGGCCGGTGTCAGGCCGGCGCCATGCAGCACCTGCTGGTATTCGCGCACACCGAGTTGCGTGGCGTTTCCCTGCAGGGCTTCGATCGGCGTGTCGCCTTCGGCGATCAGGTAATGCCGCGCCCATTCGCCGCCCTTTTTCTCGATGCGACAGGCCAGCGTCACCGTGTCGCTGGAAAATGGCGGCCAGAACGGACGCTTGCCCGAAGGCTGGCGCCGGTTGTCGACGACCCCGCGCAGCCAGCAGAAATCCTCGCCATTGCGCCGCACGTAGCGCTTGTAGTCGCGCTTCTTCGAGCAGTCGAGCGCCAGCAGCGTGCGCAGGGCATCGAGCAGCGTGGTCTTGCCGGAACCGTTGGGGCCGACGATGGTGACGATGGCGGCATCGAGCGGCAGCACCAGGCGCTGCCAGAAATCCCAATGGACGACTTCGAGTTTTTCCAGGCGGAACATCAGGCGTCTCCGGTTGCGGTCGACGCCATTTTTGCCTCTTTTTTGCCGTTGACCGCGAGCCAAGCACATCGGCCAGCGCACCGTCGAGAATGCGCGGGGCGAGTTCGGCGTAATCGAAGGCGAGGTCGAGCAGCGGCCCCTCGTGCAGCACCTTGTTGCGCCGCTCGATGAAGCCGAGACGCGACAGCACGGGGAGCAGGAATTGCAGCCGTGCCTTGCCGCCGAGCAGCTTGCCGTAATCTTCGAGCAGCACGTTTTCCGGCACGCCGCGCGCGGCGTCGTCGCGCAGCGGGGCGGCCTGCTTGTTGCCGAAGAGGTCGGTCTGGCCTTCGTCGGTGGTGGCCTCGCGGGAAAGCTGGCGTTCGCGCTTGGGCAGGATGATCAGCGCCCAGAGCAGGATGAGCAGCGCGACGCCGTCGCGGTTCAGGCCGGCATTGTTGGACAGCCAGGCGTCGCCGCGCCCGAAAACGGCATTTTCTGCGCCTGCGGCCAGACCGACGGCGACGTGACCGGCGAAGGGGTTGTCGAGCAGGCGCAGCCCGACGGCGGCCAGGCGGTGTTCGATGTCCTGGCGGAAAGCTTTCGTCGATCAACAGGCGGCGCACCTCGGCATCGCTCTTGGGCAGCCAGCGCTGGGCGAGCAGGCGGGCGATGAACTCGGCGGGCGTATCGGCGTTCATGGCGTGTTCCGGGGCAGAATCCGGCCGCGACTGATGGCGGCGACTTCGTTGCGTCGCGGGGTGTCGAGCGTATCGTCGTCGGCCCAGCGCAGGGTCAGCGGCAGGGCGCCGAAGGCGGTCAGTTCCGGGTCGCCCGAGGGGTCGCCGAGGAAGGGGAGCAGCGAGAAACGGTAGGCGGCGGCGCGGAAACTGTCGCCGACAATGGCATCGGCTACCGCCAGCCCGTCATCGCGCGCGGCGAGGTCGGCCAGCAGGCGGGTCAGCGCCGCCAGTTCCGGCGGCGGCTCGCGCGGGATTTCGCGGGTATTTTCGGCGTTAACCGCAGCCGGCAGCGTCGAGCGCCGGCGTTCCGGGCGCTGTCGTTCGAGCAGCTCGAATTCGGCGACATCGGCCATCACGTCGGCCAGCACGAAAGGGATTTCCGGCACCAGGTGCGTGGCGCCGACGGCAAAGTCGGCGAGCTGGTCGATGTCGCGCGTTTTCAGCCAGGCGGCGAGTTCGGACGAGGTCAGCCCGCCTTGCGAGAGGTGCACGCGCTGGCGGGCGATGGCCGCGAGTTCGCGCTGGAAGACGCCGGTCATGCGCATGATGCGGCTTTGGCGGGCGCCGATTTCCTGCGCCAGGCGCCAGGTGGCGTCGTCGGGCAGGCCGTCGGCGGTGAGCTCGCGCATGATTTCGGTGCCCTTTTCCATCCATTGCCAGACGGAAGCGAGCTTCGTTTGCGCGGCCTGCAAGCGGAATTCGGAGCCCGATGCCACGGCGCCGGAAAATTCATCTTCCAGTTCGGCAAGGCGCGCCAGCAGATGTTGCAGGTTTTCCGGCGAAATGCGCCCGGTGGCGCCGCCGGCAGCGATCTGGGCCGTCAGGTAGCCGAGTTCGGCATCGTCCTCGGCGGCAAATTGCAGCAGCGTCGATAGCGCGGCCAGCACCATGCGACCGGTGGGGGAAATCTGGTAGGTGCGCCTGTCCGCTGTCCCAGACCAGCAATTCGTGCTCGCGCAGGCGCTTCAACACCGTTTCCAGCTTGACCGGGTCGATGAAGCCGAAGTGCATTTCCAGCTCGCGCGGCGACCAGCTCGGGTTGTCGGCGCGGGCGCCGATTTCCCGCAGCACCAGCAGGCGAACCATGACTTCCGCCTCGCCGCCGCGAAAGACGGCGATGCAGGCGGAAATCAGCCCGCGCGCGCCGAGCAGCGGGTAGAGCGGCGCAACGTCAGCCGGTTCGACGCCGCGCGCGAAAAAATCGGCGAGGTCGATTCGTTCGGCCACCGACGGCCGCCATCAAACCCCCTGCTTCAGGCTCGCCTCGATGAAGCCGTCGAGGTCGCCGTCGAGCACGGCCTGGGTGTTGCCGGTTTCGTGGTTGGTGCGCAGGTCCTTGATGCGGCTCTGGTCGAGCACGTAGGAGCGGATCTGGTGGCCCCAGCCGATGTCGGACTTGGCGTCCTCCAGCTTCTGCTGCTCGCCTGCTGCTTGCGCAGTTCGAGCTCGTAGAGGCGGGCGCGCAGCATCGCCCAGGCTTCGTCGCGGTTGCGGTGCTGCGAACGGTCGTTCTGGCACTGGACGACGATGCCCGATCGGCATGTGCGTCAGGCGCACCGCCGAGTCGGTCTTGTTGATGTGCTGGCCGCCGGCGCCGGAGGCGCGGTAGGTGTCGGTGCGCACGTCGGCCGGGTTGATGTCGATCTCGATCGAGTCGTCGACTTCCGGATAGACGAAGACGCTGGTGAACGAGGTGTGGCGGCGGGCGTTGGAGTCGAACGGCGACTTGCGCACCAGGCGGTGGATGCCGGTTTCGGTGCGCAGCGTGCCGTAGGCGTAGTCGCCGGTGAATTTGACGGTGGCGCCCTTGACGCCGGCGACGTCGCCTTCGGATTCCTCCATGACCTCGACGGTGAAGCCCTTGCGTTCGCCGTATTTCAGGTACATGCGCAGCAGCATCGCCGCCCAGTCCTGCGCCTCGGTGCCGCCGGCGCCGGCCTGGATTTCCAGGAAGCAGGGGTTCGGGTCCTGCGGGTTGCTGAACATGCGGCGGAATTCGAGGGCGGCGATCTTCTCCCCGAGGCGGGCGCTGTCGGCCTCGACGGCGAGCAGGGTGGCGTCGTCGCCTTCCTCGCGGCCCATCTCGAACAGCTCGCGGCCGTCGTCGAGCCCGCCCTGGACTTCCTCGAGGACGAGAACGATGTCTTCCAGCGATTTCTTTTCGCGGCCGAGTTCCTGGGCGCGCTTCGCGTCATCCCAGATCTTCGGGTCTTCCAGCTCCTTGTCGAGGAGCGTCAGGCGTTCGCGCTTGTGATCGTAGTCAAAGATACCTCCGCAGCTCGGCGGCGCGCTGCGCCAGATCGTCGAGCTGGTTGGAGATGCTGTTGAGGTGTTCGGCTTCCATGGCGATCTTCGTCTCGTGCAAAGCCGCGATTATAGCCGGTGCGCTGTGCCGCAGGCGGCGCCGGCCGCGCTTATGGGATAAACTCGGCCGTTGATTGACCGAACATCAGGAGAAGAGACCGCAATGCCCTTGACCTTCAAGACAACGACTTCTGCCGGTGCCGTGCGTGGCCTCGGCATCTGCCTCTTTGCCGGTGCGACGTTGCTGCTCGCCGGCTGCCAGACCTACGACGCGGCGCTGGGCAGCGGCACCAGCGTGACCGTGACCGATTCGGCGCGCCTGACCAGGAGTGGTTTCCTGAGCGATTACGCGCGCCTGAAGCCCATGTCGGCGCTCGATGGCATCGAATGCTGGCGCGACACCCGTCTTGACCCGAAGACCTTCGACAAGGTGCTGGTTTCGCGCATCCTCGTTTCGCTGAAGCCGGCGAAGCTTGAAAACGAAGGCGAGCAGAACACGATCGACCCGAACGATCTCAAGACGCTGACCGACTACTTCCACGATTCGCTGGTCAAGGCCTTGAAGCCGCAGATGCAGGTCGTCAACAAGGCGGGGCCGGGCGTGGTGGTGATCCGGATCGCACTGACCAACCTCGTGCCGACCGCGGTGACCCGCAGCGTGGCAGGGACGCTGATTCCCTACGGCTTTGTCGCCGAAGCCGGTTCCGGCGTGGCTACCGGCCGTCCGGCGGGTTCTACCCCGTACCTGGGTGAGACCGGCATGGAGATGCAGGTCCGCGATGGCGCCGACGGCAAGGTCATCGCCGAATGCCGCGACACCCAGATCGGTCGCAAGTACGCTGCCGACGCGAATGCCGGCGGCGCTGACGCGGCCCAGACCTGGGCGAGCGGCTACATGAACTCGTTCCAGCAGTGGTCGTACGCGAAGAACGCATTCGACAAGTGGTCGATGCTGGTCGCCAAGCGCTTTGCCGAGTTGCGCGGGGCGCCTGCCAAGTAGTCGCGGCGCGGCGGCCATCCAGTGGCCGCCGCCGCATTTGCTGGCGACTTTCCGGCGCAAGCAGGCGTAAAATTCGCCTGTTGCATTGCAGCATCCAGCCGGTGCCGTCAGAAAACCCATGAAACAAATGCTCACCATCGACGGCAACGAGGCCGTCGCCAGCGTTGCCTATCGCCTGTCCGAGGTGATCGCGATCTACCCGATCACCCCTTCGTCCGGCATGGGCGAACTGTCCGACGAATGGGCGGCGCAGGGCAAGACCAATATCTGGGGCAGCGTGCCCAGGGTCGTCGAACTGCAATCCGAAGGCGGCGCCGCCGGCACCGTGCATGGTGCGCTGCAGGCCGGCGCGCTGGCGACGACGTTCACGGCGTCGCAGGGCCTGCTGCTGATGATTCCCAACATGTACAAGATCGCCGGCGAACTGACGCCGACCGTCTTCCATGTCGCCGCCCGCGCCGTCGCGACGCACGCGTTGTCGATCTTCGGCGACCATTCCGACGTGATGGCGACGCGCGGCACCGGCTTCGCGCTGCTCGCTTCCAACTCGGTGCAGGAGGCGCACGACCTGGCGGCCATCGCCAGCGCGGCGACGCTGGCCGGGCGCATCCCGGTGCTGCATTTCTTCGACGGCTTCCGCACCTCGCATGAAGTCGCCAAGATCGTCGCGGTCGACGATGCCGTATTGGCCAAAATGCTGCCGGCCGAGCGGGTGGCCGAGCACCGTCAGCGTGCGCTGTCGCCGGAACGCCCGGTGTTGCGCGGCAGTTCGCAGAACCCGGACGTCTTCTTCCAGGCGCGCGAGGCGCAAAATCCCTGGTACGACGCTTTCCCCGGCGTCGTCGCGGACGCCATGCGCCAGTTCGGCGCACTCACCGGGCGCCATTACCGGCTGTTCGACTACGTCGGCGCGCCCGACGCCGAGCAGGTCGTCGTCATGATGGGATCGGGCGCCGAAACGGTCGAGGAAACCGTCGAGGACCTCAATCGCGACGGCGCCCGCGTCGGCCTCCTCAAGGTGCGCCTGTTCCGCCCGTGGGCGCCGGACGCGCTGCTGGCGGCGCTGCCGGCGACGACGCGGGCGATCGCCGTGCTCGACCGCTGCAAGGAGCCGGGCGCCGACGGCGAGCCGCTGTTCAAGGACGTGCTGGTGGCGCTCGCCGAGGACGCGGCCGGCCCGGCGCCACGCTTCGCGGCGATGCCGAAGGTCGTCGGCGGGCGCTACGGCCTGGCGTCGAAGGAATTCACGCCGGCCATGGTTTTTGCCGTTTTCGCGGCGTTGACCGCAACCATGCCGCCGCGCCGCTTCACGGTCGGCATCGACGACGACGTCACCCACCTGTCGCTGCCGGTCGATCCGGCCCGGCGCACGCGGGCGGCGCGCGAGGCGTTCGCCGCCGTCTTCTACGGCCTCGGTTCCGACGGCACGGTGTCGGCCAACAAGAACTCGATCAAGATCATCGGCGACGAGACCGATCTGCACGCCCAGGGCTATTTCGTCTACGACTCCAAGAAGTCGGGTGCGATGACGGTTTCGCACCTGCGCTTCGGGCCGCATCCCATCCGTTCCGCCTATCTGGTCGGCGCCGGCGACGCCCGCTTCATCGCCTGCCACCAGCCGCTCTTCCTCGAACGCCACGACCTGCTGGCGCACGCCGCGCCGGGCGCCGTCTTCCTGCTCAACACGGCGGAACCGCCGGAGCGCGTCTGGGCCACGCTGCCGCTGGCCCTGCGGCGGCAGATGGTGGACAAGCGCATCCATTTCCACGTCATCGACGCCTACAAGGTCGCGGCCGAGGCCGACATGGGCCGGCGCATCAACACGGTGATGCAGACCTGCTTCTTCGCCATCTCGGGCATCCTGCCGCAGGAAGAGGCCATCGCCGCGATCAAGCATGCC
The DNA here is from genome assembly GCA_963736845.1 of uncultured beta proteobacterium. Classification (GTDB taxonomy): domain Bacteria; phylum Pseudomonadota; class Gammaproteobacteria; order Burkholderiales; family Rhodocyclaceae; genus Azonexus. Next base: position 35,720 of record CAVTQL010000017.1, on the reverse strand, counting down.
GTCGAGAAGACCTACGGCCGCAAGGGGCGGCGCATCGCCGAATTCAACTTCCGCGCCATCGACCGCACGCTCGCCTGCCTGCACCCGGTGGCGGTGCCGGAAGCCCTGGAGGAATCCCCGCCGGAGACCGCCGCGCCGCCCCCGCGGGATGCCAGCGAATTCGTCCGCCGCCTGACGTTGCCGCTGATCGCCGGCAAGGGCGACGCGCTGCCGGTCTCCTTCTTCCCCGTCGACGGCACCTGGCCGCTCGGCACCGCGAAGTACGAGAAGCGCAACCTGGCGCTGCAGATCCCGGTCGTCGAAACCGACCTGTGCACGCAATGCGGCAAGTGCGTCTTCGTCTGCCCGCACGCGGCGATCCGCGCCAAGGCCTATCCGGCCGAACTGGCCGACAAGGCGCCGGCGACCTTCAAGCAGATGGCGATCCGCAGCAAGGACTACCCGGCCGGCTGGCGCATGAGCTACCAGGTCGCGCCGGAAGACTGCACCGGCTGCACGCTGTGCGTCGAGGTCTGCCCGATCCGCGACAAGTCGAACGCCTCGCGCAAGGCGCTCAACATGGCCGACCAGCCGCCGTTGCGCGTGGCCGAGGCGGCCAACTGGGGTTTCTTCCTCGGCCTGCCCGACTACGACCGGCGCGACGTCAAGCGCACCACCATCCCCGGTGCCATGCTGCTGCCGTCGCTGTTCGAGTTCTCCGGCGCCTGCGTCGGCTGCGGCGAAACCCCCTACATCCGCCTCGCCACGCAGTTGTTCGGCGACCGCATGCTGGTCGCCAACGCCACCGGCTGCTCGTCGATCTACGGCGGCAACCTGCCGACCACCCCGTACTGCACCGACGCCGCCGGCCGCGGCCCGGCGTGGAGCAACTCGCTGTTCGAGGACAACGCCGAGTTCGGCCTCGGCATGCGGCTGGCCACCGACAAGCTGGCCGACGCGGCGCGCACGCGCCTGAAGGCGCTGGCGCTCGAACTCGGCGACGACGTCGTCACCGCGCTGCTGAACGCCGACCAGACCAGCGAAGCCGGCATCCACGCCCAGCGCGAGCGCGTCGAGCGCCTGCAGGCGCGGCTGTCGCACCTCGCGACGCCGGCCGCCGAGCAACTCGCCGACGTCGCCGAATACCTGGTCCGGCGCAGCGTCTGGATCATCGGCGGTGACGGCTGGGCCTACGACATCGGCTTCGGCGGGCTCGACCACGTGCTCGCCTCGGGCGAGGACGTGAACATCCTGGTGCTCGACACCGAGGTGTATTCCAACACCGGCGGCCAGAATTCAAAGGCCACGCCGCGCGGCGCGGTGGCCAAGTTCGCCGCCGCCGGCAAGCCGCAGCGCAAGAAGGACCTCGCCCGCATCGCCATGGACTACGAGAACGTCTATGTCGCGCAGGTCGCCTACGGCGCCAAGGACGTCCATACGCTGCGCGCCTTCCTCGAAGCCGAGAGCTACCCCGGCGTCTCGCTCATCATCGCCTACAGCCCGTGCATCGCGCACGGCGTCGATCTGTCGAACAACCACCGCCAGCAGGATCTCGCGGTCAGGTCGGGCCACTGGCCGCTGCTGCGCCATGATCCGCGCCTGCGCGCGCAGGGCCGCAACCCGCTGAGCGTCGACAGCGCGGCGCCGAGCATTCCCTTCCGCGAGTTCGCGCGGACCGAGGCGCGTTTCACCGTGCTCGAACGCCTGCATCCCGAGGCCGCCGAGCGCTTCATGGCGCAGTCCGGCAGCGACGCCCGCCTGCGCCACCAGGAATACGTCGAACTCGCCGGCCTGGCGCTGCCCGAGGCCATGATCGCGGCGCAAGCCGAGGAAGCAGCCGGTACCACGGAGGAACCGCATGCCTGACCTGTCCACCACCTACCTCGGCCTGGCGCTGAAGAACCCGCTGGTGCCGTCGGCGACGCCGCTCAGCCGCAACCTCGACCGCGCGCTGCACCTCGAGGATGCCGGCGCCGCGGCCCTCGTCATGCACTCGCTGTTCGAGGAGGACGTGCGCAACGACGAACGCATGATCGACCGCTTTCTCGTCAATCCCGACGCCTTCGGCGAGGCGGCCGGCCACCTGCCGGGCAGTTCCGGCTACCGCAGCCGGCTCGACGAGTACCTCGAGCAGATCGCCGGCCTCAAGTCGCGGCTCGCGATTCCCGTGATCGCCAGCCTCAACGGCGCGTCGATGGGCGGCTGGGTCGAACTCGGCCGGGAACTGCAGGCAGCCGGCGCCGACGCGCTCGAACTGAACGCCTGGTACCTGGCGAGCGACCCGCGGCTCAGTTCCGAGGCGCTGGAAGAGCACTACATTGCACTGCTACAGCAGCTCAAGGCGGCGGTTGACCTGCCGGTGTGCATGAAGCTCTCGCCCTTCTTCTCCGCGCTGCCCAATTTTGTGCACCGGGCCGAGGCGGCCGGCGCCGCCGGGGTGGCGCTGTTCAACCGTTTTTTCCAGCCCGACATCGATATCGGGTCGCTGGAGGTCGTTGACCGCACCCAGTTCTCGTCCTCGGCCGATGCGCTCGTCGCCATGCGCTGGATCGCCATCCTGCGCGGCGGCACTCGCCTGACGCTGGCGGCCACCGGCGGCGTGCACAGACCGGCCGACGCGCTGAAGATGCTGCTCGCCGGCGCCGACGTCGTGCACATGGCGAGCGCGCTGCTGCAGCGCGGCCCGCGGGCGCTGGCCGAGGTGCTGGCGGGCGTTACGCGCTGGATGGAGGAGCGCGAATACGAGTCGGTCGCCCAGTTGAAGGGCTCGCTGAGCCAGCACAATGCGCCCGACCCGAGCGCCTTCGCGCGCGCCGCCTACCTCAACGCCCTCGACTCGTTCACGCCGCCGACCGGCGTGCGCTACTGAGCGGCGCGGTACGCGTCATTCCCGCGCAAGCGGGGATCCAGGTTCCTGCTGCTTCCTGATCAACTGCTGCAGTACCGCCATCAGCGCGGCGCCGCTCATTCCTATCATCAGGACGCCATTGACCGCCTCCAGCGGCCCGAGCAGCTTCCACGACTTGCTCATGACGATGTCGCCATAGCCCAGCGACGCGAAATTCACCGCCGAGTGATAGACCGCCTCGTAGAACTCGGTGAACTCGCCCAGCGCCAGGAACAGGGTGCCCCAGAGCGTGATCTGGAGAAGGTTGCCGCCGGTCAGGATCAGCATCACGAGCAGCAGCGGACGTATCTGGACGCGCGTTCCGGCCGGCGGTGATCGTGTCCGACGCGCGCAGGTAGTAGCGGACGGCCCAGAAGGTGAAGGTCACCTGCAGGACCAGGCAGAGCAGCATGGCCGGCAGGCCCACGATCAGGTTCGGCAGCATCGTTCATTTCTCCTATTTTCAGCCGTGGTCGAAGAACAGCGCCTGGCGGCGCGCGGCGCGCCAGCGTTCGAGCGCCCAGACCATCGCCCAGGCGTACAGCGAGACCCCGACGAAGAGTGCCGACGCGCACCGCCGACGCCTGCAGGACGGCGCTGCCGTTGGCGCTGTCCTCGATCGCCGGCCCGATCAGGATGATCGTCGTCACCAGCGCGTTGTTCCAGAAAGCCGGCGGGAACGCGGTCGGCACGACGCGGTAGAGGCGCGCGCCGACCCACAGCGCGGCGCCCGTCATCCACAGCACCAGCATCCACAGGTTGGCCCACAGCGACAGGCCGACCCAGACGACCAGCGCGATGCCGGCCGCCGCCAGCGTCGACCCCACCAGTTCCACGCCGGCCTTGCGCGTGTCGGTCGAACCCGCCTGCTGGCCGAGCTGGGCGCTCTTCATGATCGTCGCCAGATAGGACGACGGGTCGGTCAGCGCCAGCACGAAGGCCGGCAGCACCACCAGCATGCCGCGCAGCGCGATCCAGCTCGCCGTCTCGCGGTCGACGGCGGGCGGCGCCTTCTTTGCGGCCGGGTGCGGCGGATCGGGGAAGAACGCGTGCGAGACGCCGCCGACCAGGCTGCCGAGGGCGACGCCGACCGCCAGCGTCACGGCGATGGCGGTCACCAGGGCCTGCTCGGCGACGCCGGCGACCGGGATCATCGTGAAGGCGACGACGAGCACCATGGTCAGCGGATTGCCGGTACGGATGCCGGCGAAGAACAGGCCGTAGAGGATGACGCCGGTCAGCAGGACGCCGGCCAGCGCGTAGTTCTCGAGCAGCGGCACCATCAGCACGCCCACCGACACCAGCGCGGCGAGCACGGCGGCGATCGCCGCGCCCTTCGCCAGCGGCAGCGGCGGGCCCGGCTTGGTCAGCACGAGGACAGCCATCAGGCAGACGACATAGGGCAGCGGCAGCGCCGCACCGTAGGCGACCAGGACGGCGAGGCCGAGACCGACCGCCAGCCGCAGCACCGCCTTGTCCGCCGGGGCGATCATCGGCCGCTCAGTAGAGGTAGGAGAGCAGGCTCATCAGCCGGATGTAGCCGCGCCGAGCAGGTTCATGACGAAATTGTCGCCGCTGTAGACCATCACCTCGGCCTGGCCGCCGGGGCGGACCCGGCCCAGCCGCTCGGCTTCGGCGGCGTCGAACTCGATCGCCACCGGGAAGCGCTGCGCCTGGCGCAGCCAGTCGCGGCTGTTCTGGATCGTCGGCAGCGTTCCCGGCGGTGCCTGCTGCTGGCCGGAACTGACGCCGCCGCCGACACTGCGCACGCGGCCCTTGAGCACTTCGCCGGGCAGCACGTCGAGGACGATCGCCACCGCGTCGCCGGGATCGATGTTGCCGAGGTTGTTCTCGGTCATGTCGGCGCTGATCCACAGGTCGTGGTTGGCGATCAGCGTCATCGCCGGCGCGCCCGCCTGGGCGAAATGGCCGACATCGGTGCGCAGGTCGGTGACCGTGCCGCGCGCCGGGGCGACCACCTTCGTGCGCGCCAGGTCGAGCTCGGCCTTTTCGACCGCCGAGCGCGCGCTGCGCAACTGGGCGTTGGCGTCGCCGGCTTCGCCGGCCGCTTCCTGGGCCTTGCGCAGGTCGGCTTCGGCGGCCTTCGCCCGGCTGCGCGCCTCGACCCCGGTCGCCTGTGCGACCTCGAGTCGGCGCACCGATATCGCGCCGGGATCCTCGGCGTAGAGCGCCTCGTGCCGTGCGGCATCCTTTTCGGCCTTGACTTGATTGGCCTGCGCCGCCTGCAGCGAGGCGCGCGCCGCTTCCACGGTCGCCGCCGAGGCATTGACCGAACTGCGCACCGATTCGAAGTCCGAGCGGCTGCGTTGCAGCGCGATCCGGTATTGCTCCGGGTCGATGTCGAACAGCGGCTGGCCGGGCTGCACCTCGTCGTTGTTGCGCACGTGCACCGCCAGCACCTTGCCCGCCACCTCGGCGGCCACCGGCACGACGAAGGCCTGCACGCGCGCCTGCGTGGTATGCGGCGTCAGCCGGTCGGCGACGAAGTACCAGAGCAGGCTGCCGGCGATCAGCGCCAGCACGACGCGTCGCGCCGACCCGCGTCGCCTTGCCCGGTTGCGCTTCGGCGCCGGTCGCGGTCGACGGGTCCTGGCTGGGCGATTTCCTGGGTCATCGTTCTTCCCTCTCCGGTGTGATCTGTGGCGGGGCGGCGTCGGGCGGCGGCAGCGGCGCCGCCAGCAGGTCGCGCCAGTCGCTGCGCTCGGCCATCGTCTCGCGCGTCGCGTCATCGACCAGCGGCCGGCCGCGCGCCTGCTGCCAGCCGCCGCCCATCGCCTTGTACAGCGTGACCAGGCTCTGCGCGACGTTGCCCATGGTGTTGACCTGCCGCTCCTGCTGGCTGAACAGCGCGCGCTGCGAATCGAGCACGCGCTCGAAGCCGGCCATCCCTTCGCGGTACTGGAGGGTGGCGATATCGAGCGAACGCCGCGCCGCCTTGACCGACTCCTCGAGCAGGGGCACCTGGTCGCGGTTGGCGACGAAACCGGCGGCGGCGTCATCGACCTCGCGCGCCGCCTGCAGCACCGTCCCCTGGTACTGCTCGTAAAGCTGCTGGAAACGGGCGTCCTGCACCAGCACCTCGTTGCTCAGGCGGCCGTGGTCGAAGACGTTCCAGACCAGGCTCGGGCCGATTCGCCCAGTCGAACTTGCGCGGCGAACCGGACAGCGACGTGGCCGAAAGGCCGAGCGATCCGACCAGCGCGATCGACGGGTAGAGATCGGCGACGCTGACGCCGATCAGCGCCGACTGGGCCGCCAGTTGCATCTCCGCCGCGCGCACGTCGGGGCGGCGGCGCAGCATCCCGGCCGGCATGTCGGCGACGACGGCGAGCTCGGCCTGCGGGATGCGTTCCCGGCCCGCCGCCATCTCGGGCAGCGGCCCGGGCGGGCGGGCGAGCAGCACGGCGAGCGCGTTCTGCGTCTGGCGCAGGCTGCCCTCCAGTTGCGGGATCGAGGCGAGCGTGCTCAGGTACTGCGACTTCGCCTGCTGCACGTCGAGTTCCGAGTCGTTGCCGTGCTTGAACAGCAGTTCGGTGATCTCCAGGCTGCGCTTCTGCAGCGCGGCGTTCTCGTGCGCGATCGTCAGGCGCAACTCGAGGGTGCGGATCGCGGCATAGAAAGAGGCCGTCTGCGCCGCCACCAGCACCTGCACGTCGTCGTACTGGGCGATGCTGGCGAAGTAGGCGGCGTCGGCGGCCTCGATGCCGCGCCGGAACTTGCCCCAGAAATCGATTTCCCAGCCGACGCCGAAACCGATGCTGTACGCCGTCAGCACGGTGTCCGGCCCGCTGCTCGCCTCGGTTCCCGTGCGCAGCACCGTGCCGGTGACCTGCTGCTGTTGCGGATAGAGCAGGCTGCCGGCGATCGCCAGTTGCGCACGCGCTTCCAGGATGCGCATGCCGGCCGTGCGCGCGTTCGGGTTGGCGCGCTGCGCCTCGGCGACCAGCGCGTCGAGCACCGGGTCGTCGAAATTGCGCCACCATTCCTCGCTCGCGGCGCGCGGTCGTTCGCGCTTTTCCGCCGCCAGCGTGGCGAGCGAGCCGCCCGACCAGTCGGCCAGCGCGGGGACCTCGGGCCGCTTGAAGTCCGGCCCGACCGCGGCGCAGCCGCCGAGCAGCAGCGCGGCGGCGAGGGCGGGCAGGCGCGGACCGGCCGCACCGGCGAGGCGTCGCCGCATCGGCTCAGGCGGCGGTGGAGGATGAATCGCTGGCGGCCTGTTGCCGTGCCCGTTCCGGGTTCTCATCCACCCAGCGCATGAAGATCTGGTAGCCCAGCGCCAGCAAGGTCGCGCCGATGAACATGCCGAGGATGCCGGTCGTCGCCATGCCGCCGAGCGCGCCGATCAGGATCACCGGCATCGGCGCATCGACGCCGCGGCCGAGCATGATCGGCTTCAAGACGTTGTCGGCCATGCCGCCGACGAACAGCAGCACGCTGTAGGCGGCGGCCGGGACGGTGGCGTAGTCGCCGCTCGCCCAGATCCAGCCGATCACCGGTAGCGTCACCAGCAGCGCCGGCAACTGCGCGATGCCGAGCACGAGGACGACCACCGCCAGCACGCCGGCGAACGGGACGCCGGCGATCATCAGCGCGACGCCGATGATCAGCGCCTGGATGCAGGCGATGCCGATGACGCCCGCGGCGACGGCGCGCACCGTCGCGGTGGACAGCTTGTCGAACTCCTGGCCGCGCGCCAGGCCGAAGATGCGTTCGAAGATCTCCAGCATCGCCTTTGCGCCCGCTTCGCCCCAGGCCATCATGATGCCGGCGACGATGAACGAGAAGATGAACATCAGCAGGGCGCCGCCCAGCCCGGCGACGATGCCCAGCGCCTTGGTCGCCAGTTCGCCGAGCTTGGGCTGCATGCTCTTGACCACGGCCGGCAGGTCGGCGTGCGCCTGCGACCAGAGCGCATGCACCCTCTTGCCGACGACCGGCACGGAGGCCACCCTGTCGGACGGCGCCGGCACCTGGAGCGTGTTGTCGCGCACGCCCTTGACCACGTCCTGGACCGAGTCGGCGAACTCGCTGCCGAGCATGACCGTCGGCGTGATGATGACGGCGACGGCGAGCAGCACGATCAGCGTCGACGCGAGCCCCTGCTTGCCGCCGATGCGGGCGGCGAGCATCTGGTGCAGCGGGTAGATCGTGACCGCCAGGATCAGCGCCCACAGCATCATCGTCATGAACGGCGAGAAGATCTGGTAGCACAGCAACACCAGCGCCAGCACCAGGCCGGCGCGGATGAAGATGTCGAGCAGGCGCCGCGCGAGGCGGTCTTCCAGTTCGTGGTCGGGTTCGCGGGGGGCGTTCATCGGGAATCTCCTTCTCGGCGGCGGTGAACGGGGCCGGCAGCGATGCCGGCGACGTGCCGCGACAGGGCGGCGGAGGCAATGTAGCACGCTGGAGCGCCGCGCTTCAATTCGTGGCGGCGCAGTGGCGCGGGCCGGGTGGCTGCGGTTGACCGCGAAAACCGGCCGGATTTTGTGTCAGGCGGAGATCGGAATCATGGCAAATTCACGTTTGGCACTTCACGATGTTGCCATCGTGAAAAGGGCATCAGGCAGCGGCGTAGCGACGCAATTCCACTTGAATGCCGTCGCGGACCGCCGCTTCGGCGGCGTGAAGCAGATTGGCCGAGGCGGTTTCGTCGATGAATTCCTCGCCGCAATTATCGCAAACCTGCGCCGGGACATCCTTGAACAACACGGTCGTCAGATCGCGCTCCAGCGTGACGCTGGCGAAGCCGGGGCGGGTGTGGCCGCATCTGCAAATCGGGCAAATCATGGCTTCTTCCTCTCGAAACCTGGCTCCCAGAGCGCGGGGTCGGGTTCATAAACGGTGATCATGATTGTCTCACCTTCCGGCGTGTCGGCGGCCACGACATGGATCGGGCGTTCGCCTCGCCAACCCAGCATCAGCCGGCTGGGATAAGGCGTATCGTCGGGATAGGCGATGATGCACGGTGCCGTCACTGAGCACGGCGTGGATATCCCCGGTGCTGATCGAGCGCTGGAACATGCGCTGCAAGGCGTGTTTCCGGAATATCAGCCTATTCGACATGGCTGTTTTGGCTCCGTTCCAGGTTCAGCGCCAGCAGGCGGCGGAGGATTTCGTCGTCGGGCATTTCGGGGGTGTAGTCGGCCCAGCCGTAGGCGGCGGCGACGGCGGCGTCGAGCGCCTTGTGGGCGAGGTCCAGCCAGGCGGGGCGGGCGTTGTAGAGGTTGGTCAGGGTGCGCTTCTTGAGGTCGGCCTCGTGGCCGGGCTTGGCGACCGGGCGTTTGGGGAAGCCGGCCTTTTCCTCTTCCGGGGTGATGACCCAGTCGACCCATTCGGGCGGGTTGAGCCAGGTTTCGCGCAGTTCGTTGAGGCGGCGGGCGGCGGCGGCGATGTTGTCGGCGACGATCTGCGCCGGCCAGGCACGGCGGCGAAGCCTGACCGGCGACGGGGGCGGTGTCGCGCGGCGTCAGGCCGGCGGGGAAGGGGAAGGTTTCGAAGCAGGTGGTCGGGGTGTAGCGCGGCCGGTCTTCGAGCGACGGTGCCGAGGCGCAGCGACCAGAGTTCGTGGAAGCGGGAATGCAGGATGCCGAAGGTGGCGTCGTCGGCGCGGGCGATGACGATCAGGTTCTTGTCTGGCACTACGGTCGGCTGGAAGCCAAACGAAAACGCGGTGCTTGGCAACTTCTGGCGTTGACGATGATAGCGCGGCAGGTTTTCGATGGCCGTTGCGCATTCAGCGGCCGTGGTCGCTGAAACAGCCACCATATTTCGCGCGTGTCTGCTATCGCGGTTTCCGACTCGCGTCGGCTTGAACATGCTCCTTGGCGTGGGCAAACGGCAGCTTCGTACAGGCTGGCCTCGGCTTCCGGCATGTCGGTGCCGAAATCGATGATCCACATGTCGCGCTGGCGGCGCGGTGATGTCGATGCCGTTGAACCACGGCTTGACGACTTCGCAGTTCGGGCGGCCGTTCGGGTTGGGCTGGCCGAGCCAGTCTGCGGGCCGAGTTCGCCGGGCAATGTCGAATGGGCCGGTCTTCTGGCATGCCGAGGTAAGCGGTGCTTGGCGTTTTCCGGCAGCGGCTTGGCTTTGGTCAGGTTCAATGCCATCGCCGGCGGTCAAATCGGCGTGAATCGAGGCCACTTCGCAGCCATCCAGCCGGCTGCTGCGGTCGACCCCGAAAAACGGGCCAAAACCGATCAGCGAAACGCGCACGGCGGCGCCTTCGTTGACCCACGGCTCGTTGCTCCACGCTTCGAAAATGCGCGTCGTTTCGACGATGCGTTCGAGCACCTTGCGGTTGGCGCCGCCGCGGATCGAGTTGGTGGCGACGAGGCCGACGGCCTGCGTCTGCCCGGCGGCGATCTGCGCGCGGCCTTTCTCGAACCAGTAGGTGACGAAATCGGCGCCGCCGGGGACGCGGCCGGCGAAGCGTCTGGCGCAGCGTCTCGACGTAGGCGGCGCCGAGTTCGCCGCGCATCAGCTTGTCGCCGACGAACGGCGGGTTGCCGGTGATGACGTCGGCCGCCGGCCATTCGGCTTCGCTGCCGTCCGGGTTGAGCAGCGCGTCGCGGTGCTCGATGCCGTCGAGCGGCTTGAGGATGGGGTTGACGGCGTGCGGGTAGCCGTTGCGCCGGCACCACTGGATGTCGCCGATCCAGACGGTGACGCGGGCGAGTTCGGCGGCGAAGTCGTTGATTTCCAGCCCGAGGATGTTGTGCGGGCCGGTATGCATGACCAGTTCGGCGCCGAGGCCGAGTTCCTGCGCGTCGACGTGGACGCGCTTCTCGACGTCGCGCAGCGCGGTCAGCGCGAGGTAGAGGAAGTTGCCGGAGCCGCAGGCCGGGTCGAGGACGCGGAAGCGGTCGAGGCGGAGCAGGAAGCCCTGGTGGAGGGCGCGCGCCTTCTTCGGCTTCGCCCGCATTTCGGCCTTGACCGCTTCCCACTCGGCGAGAAGCGGTTCGCGGATCAGCGGGTCGATCAGCTTGGCGATGGTCTCGGTGTCGGTGTAGTGGGCGCCGAGCGGGGCGCGGGCAGTCGGATCGAGGCCGCGCTCGAAGAGGGTGCCGAAGATGGTCGGGTCGATGCCGCGCCAGTCCATGTCGGCGGCGGCGCGGTGCAGCGCGGCGAGGTCGGTTGCGGTCAACGGCGGAATATCGACCGTTTTGAACAGGCCGCCGTTGAACCAGGGGATGTCGTGGTCGCCGTATTCGCCGCCGCTCTGCGCCATGGCGAGGAACAGCTTTTCGATGCGGCGGGCGGCCTTGTCGGTGTCGCTGCGGGCGTGCGCGAGGAGGTCGGTGAAGATGCCGGCGGGCAGCACCGCCTCGTCCTCGGCGAACATGCAGAACAGGCACTGGACGAGGAAGTGGGCGACGTGCTGGCCGAGTTTTCGCATGCGCCGCGCCCGCGCATGGCGGCGGCGAGTTCGGCGAAGTGGCCGGCGGCGTGGGCGGTGATCGCCGCGGTCGACTTCTCCGGACGCAGCTTTTCCGGGTCGGTGAACACCCAGCGCAGGAGCTGGCGGATCTGCGGGTCGACCAGTTGCTCGATGCGGATTTCGCGCGGCTGGTCGGGGTAGCCGGTGAAGGCGGTGTGGATGACGATGCGCTCGCGGTCGGCGACGACGAGCAGCGGCGGGTTGTCGAGCTGCAGGAAGTAGTCGGTGAGCTGCTTGAGCGCCGCCGGCAGGTCGCGGCCGGGCTTCTTGTTCTCCCAGCCGAAGCGGCTGCGCATCCAGACGTCGGCCCAGCCGTCGCCGCCGCCGGACTTGCCGGCGCCGCGCTCGAAGCAGTAGTTGTCGGGGTCGCGCGGCTTGGCGACGCCGAGCAGGTCGCAGAGGTCGTCGAACCAGGCCTGCGCGCCGGCGCGCTCGGTGAGCGGGTTGTTTTTCCAGAGGGCGATGAATTCTTCGGGCGTCATGCCGGCAGTGTAACGGGGATGGCGGGAGCGGAGAACCGGCACGGCGCGACAGCTTGACAGGCCACGCCAACTGGAGGATTGTCCAACGGTCGTCGGTGCGTTTTTCCTGGCTCCGCAACGATAACCAGAATAAGGAGGGGCACGATGGACCTTGGCTCCCGCAACATGTTCGGTCGCCTGTCAGGCCTGCATGGACTGACCGATTTTTCGCTCCGGCAACTGATCGCCTGGGGCGACCACCTCAAGGTTGACCAGGCGCAGATCGACGCGCAGCACGAGGCGATCTTCAATCTCGCCACGCACATTGCCGACCTCTGGCAGAAGCATGCGGATGTCGGACAGGTGCAGGGCCGCCGCCGAAAAGCTGGCCAGGGTGCTCGACGCCCATTTCCGCTACGAGGAGCGGGAACTGGCGAGGATCGGCTACCCGAAGCTGGCCGAGCACCGCGCCGAGCACAAGGTCATGCTCGATGAACTGCGCCTGATCCGCGACCGGCTGGACGGCATGGGGCAGGGGACGGTGCAGGGCGAGCCGGGCTTTCTCGTGCTCAACTTCGTCCTCGGCGTGACGATCGGCCACATCTTCCACAGCGACATGCAGTACTGCGTCTTCGCCCGCCATGCGAGCGGGAATGATGCGGAAGAGGAAGAGGGACTGGGCTGGCCGGTGTCGTGACCGCGCCGCGCTGGCGGGGCCGCGCCGGGATCAGGAGAAGCGGCTGCGGTGCGCCGCGACGGCCTTCATGCGGGCCAGGGACAGGCGGGTCTGCACCGCTTCGGACAAGGGTTCGTCCGCAACGCCCGGCTGATCGACCGCCCAGGTCAGCGCATGCGCCTCGACCGCCTTCATGCGGGCCAGCAGCAGGCGCAGCTTGACGCCATCCGACAGCGCGGCGACGGCATCGGCGTCGTCGTCGGCGTCCGCCGGGGCGACGCGCGGGCGGCTGAACGAGCGGTGCAGCGGCAGGTCTTCGTAGCCGCCGTCGCCTTCCTCGTCGCGCAGGATCTTGCGCAGCGGTGGGTCGCCCGCCTTCGCCGGCGCCGCCGCCTTTGCCAGCGCGATCCGCTGCCGTTCCGTCCGCGACAGCAGGATCTTCGGCAGGGGCTTGCGGTCGGCGACCTTGACCTTCTTGTCAGCGAGAGCCTTGGCCGGGTTGGCGCGGGCGCCGAGCAACTCCGTCACCTGGGCCGGCATCGGGATCGGCGTGACGATCACCGCCACGTCGGCGGCGAGCGCCTCCACTGCCGCTGGCGCTTCTTCAGCGACCGGCTCGGCGGCAATGACACTCAGCGATGAAAGGGCAGCGACTGCTGCCAGGACCAACCAACGCACGACGATTTATCCCGTAAAAAGAACCTCAATGTCGAAGTAACGCGCGAGACGGGATTCGGTTGTCAAGAAGCGTGAATTTTTTTGCTGCGCCGCAACATCGCTCGGTGCCGGTGTATCCGATGTTGACGCAGTCGGCTGCTGCTGATGCAATGCGCCAGTTCGGGTGTTGGCATTGCGGGAGAGTTTGGCATGAAACAGGCGATCAGCTTCATCACCCTGGGCGTCAGCGACCTCGCCAGGAGCCGTGCCTTCTACCGCGCGCTGGGCTGGCGCGAATCCGCCGGCAGCCAGGCGGAAGTGGCGTTCTTCCAGGCCGGCAGCGTCGCCTTCGCGCTGTTCGCGACGCGACGCGCTGGCCGAGGATGCGGACGTGCCGGCGGCCGGTTCCGGATTTCCCGGCTTCACGCTGGCGCACAACGTCGCCGCCGAGGATGACGTCGCGGCAACGCTGGCCGAGGCGGTCGCCGCCGGCGGGCGGCTGGTCCGCGCCGGCGAGCCGGCGCCATGGGGCGGCTTCCGCGGCTACTTCGCCGACCCGGACGGCTTCCTGTGGGAGGTCTGCTTCAATCCGTTCTTCCCGCTCGACGAGGACGGTTTCGTCCGGTTGCCGGCTGCGTCCTAGCCGCGCTCCGGCGCTTCCAGGTGCTCGACCATCAGTTGCGGTGATTCGATGCCCATGTACTCGTTGACCGCGAGGCGGAAGGCGACACGGGCGCGGTTGCCGGGCTGCGCCGAGAAGTTGAACTGGATGGCGTCGAAGCGGGCGTTGCCCTTTTTCAGCCGCAGCTTCAGGTGCTTGTCCTTGAGCACGCGCTGCTGCTCGACGTCGAATTCGTCCATGAACAGCGGCGCCGGGAAACCCTGGCCCCAGACTTCGTTCTCCAGCAGGCGGGCGGTTTGCAGCGAGATGTAGCCGCCCTCCAGCGCGCCATCGGTTTCCAGCGTGCGCGTCAGATCGGCGGGGTCGACCAGTTCGCTGGCGATTTCCGCGAAGAGGTCGCGGAAGCGCCCGAAATCCTCGGCGCGCAGCGTCGCGCCGGCGGCCATGGCGTGCCCGCCGAAACGCAGCAGCAGGCCGGGGGCGCGCTTGGCGACGAGGTCGAGCGCGTCGCGCAGGTGCAGGCCGGGGATCGAGCGGCCGGAGCCCTTGACGATGCCGCCCTCGCCGGGGGCGAAGGCGAACACCGGGCGGTGCAGCTTGTCCTTGATGCGCGCGGCGAGGATGCCGACGACGCCCTCGTGCCATTCCGCGTCGAACAGCGCGATGCCGGCGGCGGTTTCGTCGGTGGCGATGGATTCGAGCAGGATCAGCGCCTTTTCCTGCATCCCGGACTCGATCTCGCGGCGCTCGACGTTGAGTGCGTGCAGTTCCTGGGCGATCTGCAGGGCGCGCGTCGGGTCGTCGGTGAGCAGGCATTCGATGCCCAGGCGCATGTCGGCCAGCCGCCCGGCGGCGTTGAGGCGGGGACCGAGCAGGAAGCCGAGGTCGAAGGCGGTGGCGCGCTTCGGGTCGCGCCCGACGGCGCTGAACAGCGCGGCGATGCCGGTCTGCATGCGGCCGGCGCGCATGCGCTTCAGGCCCTGGCTGACCAGGATGCGGTTGTTGCGGTCGAGCTTGACGACGTCGGCGACGGTGCCGAGCGCGACGAGGTCGAGCAGGTCGGCGAAATTGGGTTCCGGCGCGCTCGGCGAAGAAGCCGCGCTCGCGCAGTTCGGCGCGCAGCGCGAGCAGCACGTAGAACATGACGCCGACGCCGGCGATGCATTTCGACGGGAAGGCGCAGCCGGGCTGGTTGGGATTGACGATGCAGTCGGCGTCGGGCAGCGTCGCGCCGGGCAGGTGGTGGTCGGTGATCAGCGTGGCGATGCCGAGTTCGCGGGCGCGGGCGACGCCTTCGAGGCTGGCGATGCCGTTGTCGACGGTGATGATGAGGTCGGGCGACTGCCGCGCGGCGACATCGACGATTTCCGGCGACAGGCCGTAGCCGAGCTTGAAGCGGTCCGGGACGAGGAAATCGACGTCGGCGCCGAGCGCCTTGAGCGCGCGCATGCCGAGCGCGGTGGCGGTGGCGCCGTCGCAGTCGTAGTCGCCGACGATCAGCAGGCGGGCGTCGGCCTCGATGGCGTCGGCCAGCATGTGCGCGGCGTCGCCGGCATGGGTGAGGGCGGCGGGCGGCAGCAGCGACTTCAGCTCGTAGTCGAGTTCGGCCTTGTCGGTGACGCCGCGGGACGCGTACAGCCGCGCGAGCAGCGGGTGCAGGCCCTGCTGTTCGAGCTGCCAGACGACGCGCGGCGGCACGCTGCGGGTGACGATGCGGGTCATGCGGCGAGTTCCCTGGCGGTGTCGGCGAGCGGCCGGCTGCCCTTCCAGAACTTCCAGCGGTCGCCGCCGGCCAGCGTGTAGTGCAGTTCGCCATAGACGGTCGGAGCGAGCAGGCTGACGCGGTCGACCCCCTTGCCGAGCCGGTTTCCCAGCGGCGCCAGCCAGTCGGCGTCGAACTTGGCGAAGGCGGCGCGCCAGCCGTCGCCGTCGTCGCAGGCGACGCGCGGCAGCAGTTCGTCGAGGACGACCAGCGGCCGTTCGCCGGCCTGGGCGGGGAGGGCGGCGAGGTTGTCCGGGCGGCGGTGCAGCGGCATCCCGGCGTGGCGGGCGAGGCCGGCGGCCAGCGGATGGTCGGCGAAGATGGCGGAGAACGGCGCTGCGGCGGCGGTGGGCAGCGTGCCGCCGCCCCACAGCCAGACGCTGTTGACCGCCGGCTGGCCGGCCGCCTGGCGGCGCTCGTTGACCGGGTGGCCGTGCAGGAACATCTGGATTTCGTTGAGCCGGCGCGTCAGCGGCAGCGGCCGGCCGTCGAACGCGGCGGCCGGCGACGGCGGAAATCGGCTCGGCCGGGTGGTCGACCGCGACATGCAGCCGGAGATACCAGCGCCGGGCATCGCCGACGAGGAACTCGCCGAGGTCGGCGAATTCCGCGTTGAGCGCCGCGACCAGCGCGCCTGCCTCGTCGTCGTCGAGGTCGAAGGCGCTGGCGTCGGCGAGGGCGATGCGGTCGCTGGTGGAAGCGCAGGTGCACCGGGTCGGCGCACAGCCAGTGGCCGGCGCGCGCCGCTTCGTCGCCCTCGCCGAGCAGGCGCAGCGGGGCGCAGGGCGCGGCGGCAAGGCCGCAGGCGGCGGCCAGCGCGGTCTCGAAGGCGCGGCGCGGATGCCGCTCGCGGCGGGCGCGGGCCGCCAGCCAGCCGAAGCCGGGCGCGGCGAGGCGGCCGAACGCGCGCTCGTCGGCCGGTTCGGGCCAGATCAGTTCGGGGACGAGCAGGGTGAGGTGCACGAGGGGGACTGGAAGGCTGCGGGAAAGGCGCTTGAGTGTACCATAGCGGTTTTCGCCACCCAGCCCACCGCCGCATGGCCCTGCCCTACGAACTGCTGATCGGCCTGCGCTACACGCGCGCCAAACGACGCAACCACTTCATCTCCTTCATCTCGCTGATCTCGATGCTCGGCATCGGCCTCGGCGTCGCCGCGCTGATCGTCGTGCTGTCGGTGATGAACGGCTTCCAGAAGGAGCTGCGCACGCGCATCCTCGGCGTCGCCTCGCACATCCAGATCACCGGCATCAACGGCGAACTGGCCGACTGGCCGACGCTCGCCGCGCAGGCGGCGAAGCATCCGGACGTCCGCGCCACCGCCCCGTTCGTCCAGTCGCAGGCGATGTTCGTCTTCGACGGCGGCGTCAAGGGGGCGCTGGTGCGCGGCATCCTGCCCGACCAGGAGGACCGCGTCGCCGACTTCGGCAAGACGATCAAGAGCGGCAGCCTCGATGACCTGCGGCCGGGCGAGTTCGGCATCGTCCTCGGCGCCGACCTGGCGCGCATGCTGCGCGTCTTCGTCGGCGACAAGGTGACGCTGATCGCGCCGCAGGGCACGGTGACGCCGGCCGGCGTCGTGCCGCGGCTGAAGTCGTTCAGGATCGTCGGCATCTTCGAGGTCGGCATGTACGAGTACGACTCGGGGCTGGCGCTGATCCACCTCGCCGACGCGCAGAAGCTCTACCAGATGGACGACCGCGTGACCGGCGTCCGCCTCAAGGTCGACGACCTCTTCCAGGCGCCGCGCATCGCCCGCGAGCTGGCCCGCCATGTCGATGTCGACGCGTACATCAGCGACTGGACGCGGAGCCACGCCAACTTCTTCCGCGCCGTGCAGATCGAGAAGAACATGATGTTCATCATCCTGTCGCTGATCGTCGCCGTCGCCGCCTTCAACCTGGTGTCGACGCTGGTCATGGCGGTCACCGACAAGCAGGCCGACATCGCCATCCTGCGCACCCTCGGCGCGCGGCCGCTGTCGATCATGGCGATCTTCGTCATCCAGGGCGCGCTGGTCGGCTTCATCGGGCTCGGCCTCGGCATCGCCGGCGGCGTCGCGCTGGCGCTCAACATCGACGTCGTGGTGCCCTTCATCCAGAACCTCTTCGGCGTGCAATTCCTGTCGAAGGAGGTCTATTACATCTCCGACCTGCCGTCCGACCTGCAATGGGGCGACGTCTGGGGAGTCACGCTGATCGCCTTCGTGCTCGCGCTGCTGGCGACGCTCTACCCGAGCTGGCGCGCGTCGCGCGTCAATCCGGCGGAGGCGCTGCGCTATGAGTGAAGTCATTGTCGCTGGCCGCCGCCGGGCTCGGCAAGGCTTCCGCAACGGCGGGCTGGAAGTGCACGGTGCTGTCGGCGTCGACCTTGCAAGTCGCGCGCCGGCGAGACGGTCGCCATCGTCGGTGCCTCGGGTTCCGGCAAGAGCACGCTGCTCCACCTGCTCGGCGGGCTGGATGCGCCGACGGCAGGCAGCGTGCGGCTGATGGGCCGCGATTTTTCGGCCCTCGGCGAGGTCGACCGCGGCGACTGGCGCAACCGGCATCTCGGCTTCGTCTACCAGTTCCACCACCTGCTGGCCGAATTCTCGGCGCTGGAGAATGTCGCCATGCCGCTGCTGATCCGTCGCCAGGAGCGCCAGTCGGCGCTGGCGGCGGCGGCCGAAATGCTCGCCGCCGTCGGCCTCGGCCACCGCCTCGAACACCGGCCCGGCGAACTGTCGGGCGGCGAGCGCCAGCGCGCGGCGATCGCCCGGGCGCTGGTCAGCTCGCCCTCGGCCATCCTCGCCGACGAGCCGACCGGCAACCTCGACCGCCAGACCGCCGGCGTCGTCTTCGACCTGCTGCTCGATCGCGTGCGCTCGCAGCAGGCCAGCCTGATCATGGTGACGCACGACCCGCAGCTTGCCGCCCGCGCCGACCGCGTGTTGCACCTCAAGGACGGCGTGCTGGTTGGCGAATAGGGCGGTGTAAAAACCATCCTGCCAAAAACGGGGGAAATTTCCGGTTGACCGCAACAGGGTGGCGTTTCCCGCCATTCGTTGCCGGAGCCTCTGCGGTTTGGCGCAGGCGCCATCGCCGTGGTCGATCCCCACACGATGCTAGCCCGTGCCGAGTTGCGCGCGCCGCAGGTCGTGCCTTTCGGCTTCCACGCTGCATTCGACGGGGAGTGAGCCTCGCCTACTCGCTACGCCGGCCGAACTCCGGGTCGATGCGGATCCACGCAGCGGCCGCGAACGACGGCAGCGTGGCGATGCACACCCAGATGAAGAAGTTCAGATAGCCCAGCTGCGACTGCAGCCAGCCCGACCACATGCCCGGCAGCATCATGCCCAGCGCCATGAAGCCTGTGCACAGCGCGTAGTGCGCGGTCTTGTGCGGGTTGTGGCCATCGGGCCCGGAAGCCACCATCAGCATGTAGACCATGTAGGCGGTGAAGCCGAAGCCGTAGCCGAACTGCTCCACGCCCACGGCGACGCTGACGAGCGCCAGCGCCTGCGGTTGCCACAGCGCCAGCGCGACGAACACGACGTTGGGCACATGCATGCTGAAGATCAGCGGCCACAGCGCCCGCTTCAGTCCGACGCGGCTGATGACCCAGCCGCCCAGCAGCCCGCCGACGGTCAGAGCGGTGACGCCCACCGTGCCGTAGGCGATGCCTACATCCTGCGTTTTCAGCCCCAGGCCACCGGCGGCCAAGGGGTCGAGGATGAACGGCGTCACCAGCTTAAGCAGCTGGGCCTCGGCAAAGCGGTACAGCAGCAGAAAAGTCAGCACGCGCACGATGCCGGGCAGGCGGAAGAACGCGGCGAAGACCTCCAGCGCATCGGCCACGAATGTGCCGTGGCGCGCTGCCGGGCGATCGTCTGCCGGCCGCGGCAAGGCCCACAGATGCCACAGCGCCAGCACGACGAAGAGCACGGCCAGCAACGTCATCACGCGCACCCAGGCCGCGCCGGCACTGCCCAGCTGCTCGGTCCACAGCCCGGCCAGGTACACCAGCCCACCCTGGCCACCCAGGTTGGCCAGCCGGTAGAAGGTGCTGCGCACGCCGACGAACGCGGCCTGGCGCTTCTCGGGCAGGCTGAGCATGTAGAAGCCGTCGGCGGCGATGTCATGCGTGGCGCTGGCAAATGCCATCAGCCAGAACATCGCCAGCGTCATGCGGAAGAAGTCGCTGCCCGGCAGCGTCAGTGCCACGCCAGCCAGCGCAGCGCCGACGAGGAACTGCAGCGCGACGATCCAGCGCCGCTTGGTGCCGGCCAGGTCCACGAGTGGGCTCCACAGCGGCTTGATGACCCAGGGCAGGTAAAGCCAGCTCGTGTAGAGCGCAATGGCGGTGTTGTCGACGCCGAAGTTCTTGTACAGCACCACGGCCAGCGTCATCACGGCCACATAGGGCAGCCCCTGGCCGAAATACAGCGTCGGGATCCAGAGCCAGTGGTTGCGGACAGTGTTGTTCACGGGGTGAGCTTCCCTCGGTTTTTCGTCTTCCAACCTGACGGCATTATGCCGCCGATTCTCTCACTTGCTGACTGTTGATCCAGTTGTTCAGGAACTGGAATGCGGTCAACCCGCAAAAACAGGCAAAAATGCTGGCGCAGTTTTGGCGCCGCTTTCACAATGGTGGCATTGCCGTCTTCTTCCGATTTTCGCAGCCTGTCGTCTGCTTCAACGCCTGCCAGGGAATGCACCGATGAAACCCAGTGAAATCGTCAGCAAGATGAACCGCTACGTGATCGGCCAGGACGACGCCAAGCGGGTGCTCGCGGTCGCCGTCTATGCGCACTTCCGCAAGGTCGAGATGGTTGCGGTCGACCGCCTGGAAATGCTCAAAAGCAACATCCTGCTGATCGGCCCGACCGGCACCGGCAAGACGCTGCTCTGCGAGACGCTGGCGCGCATCCTCGAACTGCCTTTCGTCACCGCCGACGCGACCTCGCTGGCGCAGAGCGAATACGTCAACGAGGAACTCGACGCCATCCTCCAGCGCCTGCTCGATCGCGCCGGCGGCGACCCGGAGAAGGCCGGGCGCGGCATCGTCTTCATCGACGAGGTGGACAAGCTCAAGGCGGTCGGCACGCAGGCGCGCGCGGCGGCCGGCGAGAGCGTCCAGCACGCGATGCTGAAACTGATGGAGGGGGCGACGGTGCACCTCAAGGGCGGCACCTACATCGACACCACGCAGATCCTGTTCATCTGCGGCGGCGCCTTCGTCGGGCTCGAAAGCATCCTTGCCGAGACGCATGCCTTCGGCTTCATCGCCACCACGCAGGGCGAGGACCAGAAGGTGCTCGACCGCCTCAACGCGCGCGTCAAGCCGACCGATCTCTTCCGCTTCGGGCTGATTCCCGAGTTCGCCGGGCGCCTGCCGATCGTCGCCCGCCTCAACGAACTGTCGCGCGACATGATGGTGCGCATCATGGTCGAGCCGCCCAATTCGATCTATCGCCAGTTCCGCGCCATCCTGCAGAACGAGGGCGTCGACCTGGTCATCGAGCCGGCGGTGTTCGGCCAGATCGCCGACCTCGCGCTCGAATACAAGGTCGGCGCGCGCAGCCTGCGCGGCATCTTCGAGGAAATGATCACGCCGGTGCTCTACGCCGTGCCGGACCAGCCGGAGATCAGCAAGGTGGCGATCCGTTCGCTGTTCGAGGAACCGGTCTTTTCCTGAGTCATTGTTTTGTTGAAAGGGGTTTTCATGTCTGGATATCGCTTCCTGTTTTCAGTGTTCGTCATGTCGATGATGCTCGCCGGCCCGTCGATTGCCCAGCAGGGTTGTGTGAGGGATTCCTACGGACAGGTGACTTGCGCGCCGCCCGGAGGGACGGCTGCCGTGGATAGCGACGGCAAGGTCGTTTCAGGCCGCGGTGAGTGTGCCCGAGACTTGTACGGCCAAGTGATTTGCGCAGAGACGCCTGGCGGTGGTGCTGTCGTCGGCAGCGACGGCCAGGTCGTTACGGGCCGCGGTGCATGCGCCCGAAACTCCTACGGTCAGGTCGTTTGCGCTGATACTCCCGGCGGCGGTGCCGAATTGGACAGCTACGGTCAAGTAAAGACCGGACCCGGCCAGTGCATCAGGGACTCCCATGGGCAGGTCATGTGTTCATCGGAGGCTTACGGAGGCGCGGCGATCGATTCATACGGGCAGGCGGTTTGTGCCGGGAGGTGTGTTCCTGGCCGTTAGGCTGGTGTCCTGCGGACTGGATCAGATCATCGTTGCCCGGCTTGGATCTTCGCTCGCAACGTGTCGATTTCCTCGAGCAGATCAGCCACCAGAGCAGCCAGTTCGGGACCCGCATCGAAGTCGCGTTCGACCTGGCGCATGCGGCGCGTCCTCAACACGGCGGTACTCGAAAAGCGCCAGAGCCCTGCTGCGCTTTCGACATGGGGAAGGAGCCCGTCGTCGATGTGCTGGAGCAGCCACGCGGGTTCGACACGGCAGGCGGCCGCAACCTGTTCCAGATGCATCCAGGTTTCTTCCAGAAGGTCGCCAATCAGGACTTCGTCGTCGCGCATGATTCAACTCCGCGGGTTGAAAGCGAAATGCCGCGCCATGTCTTCGTACATCTGCCGCGCAGGCGGGCTGTCGGCCGGCGGGAGGACGACCAGGAGTTCAAGCAACAAGTCGCCGGGGGGATTTCCTGGAATGCCTTTCCCGCGGACCCTGAGCTGCTGACCGCTCTGCGCGCCTTCGGGGATGCGGACCTTGACGTTGCCGCTGGGCAGGTCCATCGCGATGACGCTTCCGAGAGCCGCCTCCCAGGGCGCTACCGGGAGGTCCATATGGAGGTTGCGCCCGTCGGGCCGGAAGCGGTGGTGGGGCCGGAAATGCACTTCCAGCATGAGGTCGCCTGCTGGCGCGCCACCCATCCCGGGAGCTCCCTGGCCGGCCAGGCGGATCACCTGGCCTTCGTAAACGCCTGTCGGGATGCGGACATTCAGTGTCCGGGTGGCGAGTTGTACCCGCCCCTGGGCGTCAACCTGTGGCACCCGCAGGGATATCTGCCGGGTCGCGCCGCTGAAGGCGTCCTCGATGTCGAGGAGCACCTTGGCGTGATGGTCCTGGCCGCCTGCGTGAAAAGTGCCGCGGCGTGAATCGAATCCGCCGCGTGGGCCGCCCATGCGTCCGAACAATTCGGCAAAGAAATCGCTGAAATCGGCCGCCTCGTGCGGGGGAAAGCCGTGCCCGGAAAACTCGAATCCGGCATCCCAGTCCGGCGGCGGGCGGAAGTCCTCGCCGGAATGGTAGCCGCGCCCGAGTTGATCGTAGGCCGCACGTTTCTCGGGGTCCGAGAGCACCGCATAGGCCTCGTTGATCTCCTTCATCCGCTCATCGGCATCGGGCTCTTTCGAGACATCCGGATGGTATTTGCGGGCAAGCTTGCGAAATGACTTCTTGATGTTCTCCGCAGTCGCGTCGCGGGCTACCCCAAGAATCTGGTAGTAGTCCTTGAATTGCATGAGGAACCTCCTGTGCTTGTTTTTCGCGAATCGATGTGATGGATATATACGCCCGAGTGCAGTTGACTTCAAGCCCTTGAACTTCGCGCAAGCGGGCTTATATCGGGAATCAGGCGGCACCTCCCGGTGCCGGTTTGCTGCGAAAGGAGAAGACCTCATGATCTATCGATCCCTGTTTCCCCGCGACTTCCTCTCTGAACTGGAGCGCCTCCAGAACGAAGTGCGGCAAGGTTTCGACATCTCGCCCAGCATCCGCGGATTCACTCGTGGCGGATTCCCGGCGCTGAACATCGGCTCGACCGTGAAGTCGGTCGAGATCTACGCCTTTGCTCCCGGCGTTAACCCCGCCAGCATCGACGTGCAACTGGAGAAGGGGGTGCTGACGGTAGCCGGCGAGCGCAAGAGCGCGCTGCCGCCGGCCGAGGCCAAGGCGACGACCCATATCGATGAACGCTTTGCCGGGCGTTTCCGTCGCGTCGTTACCCTTCCGGACGATATCGACCCCAGCGCCGTCGCCGCCAGGTATCGCGATGGCGTCCTGCACATCAGCATCCAGCGTCGCGAGACTGCCCAGCCGCGCCGCATCAACATTCAATAAGGAGGTCACGACATGAGCGAAACGACTGCTGTCAGCAAGGAAAGCACGGCACCGCGCGAAGAGGCCGCCCTGGTACCGCCGGTCAACGTCATCGAGGACTCGGGCGGAATCACGCTGTACGCCGACCTGCCTGGCGTCCCGAAAGAAAAGCTGAATCTGCACGTGGATTCCGGCACCCTGACCATCGAGGGCGAACTGGGGCTCGAAATGCCCGAGGCCATGGAATCGACGCACGCGGAAGTGGGCCTGCCGCGCTACCGGCGCACCTTCACGCTGTCCCGCGAACTCGACGCCGACAAGGTCAGTGCCGAATTCGCGGACGGGGTGCTCAAGCTGCGTATCCCGAAAGCCGAGCATGCGCTGCCGCGCAAGATCGAGATCTCGGTTGCCTGACGTTTCAACACCCCGACGAACTTGATCCAACGGGCTGCCGGCCAGCAAGGAACCTGCCCTTGCTGGCCGAACTCGACTGTTCAGCGCCGCAGACGGCAGCGCCTCGATTTTCCTGGATCCTGCCCGCGCCGGAATGACGAATCAGGAACCCGTCAGCGGCGTGCTAAAGCCTGGACGGGTTGGTCTTGCACATCTTGCCACTCCGCATCAGCATCGTGCTCGGCGTGGCCAGAGTCGCCTGATAGGCGGCGATGGCGACCAACTGGGTGTCGCTGTACTTGCCGATGACCTCCAGCATCTCCGGCGGCGCGTTGAGGCGCTTGCGGTCGCGGATGTCGGTCATCTGCCGCAGCAGGTACCGGTAATGCTGACCAGCGAGGACCGGGTAGAGCTTTTCCCTGTTGCCTTCGCCGTTCATCTGGTGGCACTGGGCGCATTCCTTCTCGTACAGCGCCTTGCCGTCGGCGACCTGTTTGGCTGCGTCCGGCCCCTGGTACTTGCCCGAATCGAGCGGAATGCAGAGGGTCGCGACATACGCCGCGACGTTCGCCACCGCCTGCGGACCGGCCAGTTCCCGGCAAACGGGTACATCGTCGGGTTGTAGCGCAGCCCCGAGCGGATGTCGGTCAGTTGCTTGATGAGCACGGTCGGATGCTGGCCCGCCAGTTGCGGAATGCTGCCGTCGAGATTGCCACGGCCGGTCGGCAGGTGGCAGGCTGCACAGTATTTGTTGAAATCGGCTTCGCCGGCCTTGGCGACGCCCTTGAGGCGGAGTGCCTCGTCCTTCTCGGCGGGGGATGTGTTCCCTTTGTAGTCCCGGACTTCGATTTCGGCCCACTGGGCCAGTCCGAGCGATGGAACCAGGGCAATCGAGACAGCGACAGCCAGTACTTTGTACATTGTGGTCTCCTGATGTCAAAAGAGCGCGTAGCGCAATCATGTCGAAGCATTGCCCGCTGGCAGCGGTGCCGGGTCGGCCGAAGGTGAATCGGGTCGGCCGACGGTTGGACTTATCCTCCAATCCGGGAATCGGCGCAACATTTTTTGTCCAATGATTTCCTTGACGAGCAGTTTCGGCGCTGATTTACTTCATTTCGTCGTCCGGTTCGGCAAGCGGCTGCAAAGCCGCCAGTTCCCGCAACCTTCCAGCAACGCATGGCTTATCCCTCGAGGAGATCAACTTGACATACAGGAAACTCGCTACGGCCATATTGGTCATGTCGCTCGTGGCACCCGGCATCCACGCCCAGACCGCCCCGGCAGGCAGCGCCCAGCCCGCCGCAAATGCCGTCGATCCGGCATCGATCCAGGCCCTCAAGAACATGGGCGCCCATCTTGCAGACCCTCAAGCGCTTCAAGGTAACGACCGACCTGACCGGCGAGCGCGTTCTCGCCGACGGCCAGAAGCTGCAGCACTCGGCGACGGCGAACATCGAGGTCGTGCGTCCCAACATGCTGCGCGCCCGCATGTTCAGCGCCCGCGCCGAACGCGAGATCTTCTACGACGGCAAGCTGGCGACCATCTTCATCCCGGCGCAAAAGGCCTACTCGACCGTCGAATTCACCGGCAACCTCGGCGAACTGATCAACAAGCTGGAGGAAAGGTACGGCGTCGAGATGCCCATGGCCGACATGTTCCTCTGGGGCACCCCGGCCGCGCCGCTCGACAAGATCGAATCGGCGATGAATGCCGGCCAGGATTTCATCGACAACGACCTCTGTGACCATTACGCCTTCCGTCAGGGCAACGTCGACTGGCAGATCTGGATCACCACCGGCGACAAGCCGCTGCCGCGCAAGCTCGTGATCACCAATCGCACTGACGAAGCGCGTCCGCAGTCGGTCCAGTATTTCGACTGGAACCTCAAGCCGACCTTCAAGGACAGCATCTTCAAATTCACGCCGCCCAAGGGCGCGACCGCAGTCGAACTTCGTTCGCTGGAAAAAAAGTAAAGGAGCGCCAAAATGAAAAAATCATTCAGCAAGTTGTTCCTGGCACCCCTGACGGTTCTCGTTCTGGCCAGCTTCGCCATGGCCCCGGTCGCTGAGGCGCGTGGTGGCGGTGGTGGCGGCGGTGGCGGCGGCGGTGGCGGTGGCGGCGGTGGCGGCGGTGGTGGCGGTGGCGCCAAGCAGGTCAATAATTCCAATCGCGATGTGCGTGCCAACAATACCCGCAGCACCAGCGTGAACAACGTCAGCAACCGGAACACCAACGTCAACGCCAACAAGAACGTCAATGTCAATGTCGATAACAACCGTGGCGGTTGCTGCGGTGGCGGCTGGGACAACGACTACCATCCGGTCGCGACTGCGGCAGCGGTCACGGCGGCGGTTGTCGTCACGTCCGCCGTCGTCGGTTCGATGGTGCGTACCGTTCCCGCCGGCTGCGTGCCGGTCAATTACGGTGGCTATGTCTACCAGCAGTGCGGCAGCACCTGGTACCAGCCGCAGGGCTCGCCAGTATGTGGTGATCAACCCGCCTTACTGAGCTTGTGCAAGGGAGGCCGGCGGCGCCGGCCTCCGTCTCCCCGTCTTATGCCCTCTGCGCCTTGGCGTTGATCGCCCTGGCTTGCAACACGGTTGTCAAGAATAAATCAGCGCCACGGGCGCCGCCGCCAGGCGCGGATCAGCCAGAAACGCCAGGCGGCCTTGGTCAGCACATAGCCGATGCCGGCGAGGATCAGCGCGAGCAGCACCAGCCCGATGCCGAGCGGCTTGCCGACGCCGAGCATCCAGGTCTGCATCGCCTGCGTCCATTCGACGAAACGGGTCATCTCGAAGTCCGGCGGTTTGACGAAGCCGGCACTGTCGCCGGTCGCCAGCCGGCCGATCTGGTAGGCGACCAGGTAGAGCGGGACGATCGTGAACGGGTTGGTGTAGAGCGTCACGAACATCGCCAGCGGCAGGTTGACGCGGAAGACCAGCGCGCAGATTGCCGCGCCGATCATCTGCAGCGGCCCGGGAATCAGGCCGCAGAACATGCCGGCGGCGACCGCGCCGGCCGCCGAGTGGCGGTTCAGGTGCCACAGCCGCGGATGCAGCAGGGAATTGCGGAACGGCCGCAGCCAGCGGCTCTCGTGAACCGCGGTGTGGTCGGGCAGGTAGCGTTTCAGGTGCTTGCGCATGGTCTCGCCTCTATTATTGCAGGATGCGCCTAGAAATCCTCGCCTTCGCCGCCGGTGTCATCGCGCTGCAGATGCAGCCGGAACTGCCGGTACTCTGGCCATGGGCGGCGGCGGGGATTGCCGGCGCGCTGCCGGCACTGCGCTGGCGGGGCACCTGGCCAGGCCGCGTGCTGGCCGTCGTCGCCTGCGCCGCGCTCGGCTTCGCCTGGGCTGGCTGGCGGGCCGAGGTCCGCCTTGCCGACGCGCTGGCCGCCGAATGGGAGGGGCGCGATGTCGAGGTGGTCGGCGTCGTCGCCGCACTGCCGCAGGAGTTCGCCCAGGGCAGCCGCTTCGAATTTGCCGTTGAAAAGGTGTCAACCGCAACCGCGGTGATCCCGTCGCGGGTGATGCTGTCCTGGTACCAGGGGCGGCGCGACGGCGAGGATTTCGTGCGCCCGCCGCTGCGTCCCGGCGAGCGCTGGCAATTGACGGTCCGGCTGAAGCGCCCGCACGGCAACGCCAACCCGTACGGCTTCGACTACGAGGCCTGGCTGCTCGAACGCGACATCCGGGCGACCGGCTATGTGCGCCCGGCCCCGGCGGAGCGCCTGGACGCCATGGTCTGGCAGCCCGGTTACGTCATCGAGCGCCTGCGCGACGCGGTGCGATCCTCGTTCGCCGCCATGCTGCCGGCCGCCGACTACCCGTGGGCCGGCATCCTGGTGGCGCTGGCGGTGGGCGACCAGCGCGCCATCCACGGCGACCTGTGGACGACCTTCAACCGCACCGGGACGACCCACCTGATGTCGATCTCCGGCCTGCACGTGACGATGGTCGCGGCGCTGTTCGGGCTGCTCGTCGGTTTCGTCTGGCGGCGGGTGCCGGCGCTCGCGCTGCGTTGCCCGGCGCAGCGCGCGGCGGTGTGGAGCGGCTGCCTGGCGGCGCTGCTCTACGCGCTGCTGGCCGGCTTCGCGGTGCCGGCGCAGCGCACGGTCTACATGCTGGCGGTCGCCGTGCTGGCGATGAGTTCGGGCCGCGTGGTGGCGCCCAGCCGCACGCTCTGCCTGGCGCTCGCGGTCGTCCTGCTGATCGACCCGTGGGCGGTGCTGGCAGCCGGCTTCTGGCTCTCGTTCGGCGCCGTCGGCGTGCTGCTCTACGTCGGCTCGGCGCTGGTCGGCGCGCCCGCTGGCTGGCGCGAGCGGTTGCGCGCGTGGGGTGTCGTCCAGTGGGCGGCGACGCTGGCCTCGCTGCCGGTCCTGCTGCTCGTCTTCCAGCAGTTCTCGCTGGTCTCGCCGCTGGCCAACGCGGTCGCCATCCCGGTCGTCAGCTTCGTCGTCACGCCGCTCGCGCTGCTTGCCGCGGTCGTGCCGTGGTGGCCGATCGCGGCGCTGGCGCACGCGGTGCTCGGCTGGCTGATGCTGTTCCTCGAGTGGTGCGCAGCCTGGCCGGTCTGGCAGGCGCCGGCGCCGCCGCTGTGGGCGGGGGTCGCGGCCGCCGCCGGCGTGGCCGTCTGCCTGCTGCCACGCGGCATGCCGGGGCGCCTGCTCGGCGTCGTGCTGCTGGTGCCGGCCGTGTTCTGGCCGGCGCCGCGGCCGACGGTGGGCGAGGCGTGGGTGACCGTGCTCGACGTTGGCCAAGGGCTGGCAGCGGTGGTGCAGACCCGCACGCATACGCTGGTCTACGACCCGGGTCCGCTCTACAGCGCCGAGTCCGATGCCGGCCAGCGTGTCGTCGTGCCTTACCTGCGCGCGCTCGGGGTCAACACGGTGGACATGCTGATGGTCACCCACCGCGACAGCGACCACGCCGGCGGCACGGCCTCGGTGCAGGCGGCGCTGAAGGTCGGCGAGGTGCGCTCGTCGCTGCCCGAGATCGGCGGCGGGCGCTGCCTCGCCGGCCAGCGCTGGGACTGGGACGGCGTCGCCTTCGAGGTGCTGCACCCGGCGCCCGCGGACTACGCGGTCAATGGCAAGAGCAACCATGTCTCCTGCGTGCTGCGCGTCAGCGCCGGCAGCCGGCGCCTGCTGCTGACCTCGGACATCGAGGCACGCGACGAGGCGGCGCTGCTCGCCCGCTACCCCGGCGACCTCGCCGCCGACGTGCTGCTGGTGCCGCACCACGGCTCGCGCACCTCATCGACGCCCGAGTTCCTCACCGCCGTCGCCGCCGGCGAGGCGGTCATCCCGGTCGGCTACCGCAACCGCTTCGGCCATCCCAAGGGGGACGTCGTCGACCGCTACGTCGCGACCGGCGCGCGGCTGTGGCGGACCGACCGCGACGGCGCCGTGACGGTCCGCCTGGCGGGCGAGGGCGTCGGCATCACCGCCTGGCGGCAGGAGCGGCGGCGCTACTGGCACGGCAGGTGATACATTTCGACCGGAGGAGGCAACATGCGCTATACACAACATTCCGTCCAATGCGTCAGCCCGTCCGGCCTGCACCGGATGGCCTACACCGAGTGGGGCGCCCGCGACAACCCCAGGGTGCTCGTCTGCGTCCATGGCCTGACCCGCAACGGGCGCGATTTCGATGCGCTGGCCGAGGCGATGGCGGACGATTACCGGGTGATCTGCCCGGACGTCGTCGGGCGCGGGCGTAGCGACCGGCTGCGCGATGCGTCCGGCTACGGCGTCGCGCAGTACGTCGCCGACATGGTGACGCTGATCGCGCGCCTCGACGTCGATGACGTGCACTGGCTGGGGACGTCGATGGGCGGCCTGATCGGCATGGCGCTGGCCAGCCAGGAAGGAACGCCGGTACGCCGGCTGGTGCTCAACGATGTCGGCCCCGAGATCACCGTCGAATCGCTGCAGCGCATCGCGACCTACGTCGGCACCGACCCGACCTGGGCGACATTCACCGAGGCGCTCGCCTACGTCAAGCTGGTCAGCGCGCCGTTCGGGCCGCTCGACGACGCGCAGTGGCAACATCTCACCGAGCACAGCGTCGGCCAGCGCTCGGACGGACGCTGGGGCTTCCTCTATGACCCGGCGATTGCGGCGCCTTTCAAGGCGGCGTTTTCCGGGCAGCCGATCGACCTGTGGCCGATCTACGAGCGCATCGCCTGCCCGACGCTGGTCGTCCGCGGCGCCGAGTCCGACCTGCTGACGCGCGATACCTGGCAGCGGATGGGCGAGCGCGGTCCACGCGCAAAACTGGCCGAAATCCCGGGCGTCGGGCACGCGCCGATGTTCCTGGTCAACGACCAGATCGCCCTGGCCCGCGACTTCCTGCTGGCGGCGTGAAGCACCTCGAGGTCGGCGGCCTGCGCCTCGAATACGTCGATCATCCGGCGCACCGGGAGGGACTGCCGGTCATCCTGATGCTGCACGAAGGCCTCGGTAGCGTTGCCATGTGGCGGCATTTCCCGGAGCGTGTGGCGGCGGTCACCGGCTGCCGGACGATCGCCTGGTCGCGCGCCGGCTATGGGCATTCGCAACCGCATGACGAGCCGCGTACGGCACGCTACATGCACCGCGAGGCCCTCGCGGCGCTGCCGGAGTTGCTCGCCGTGCTCGCCATCCAGCGGCCGCTGCTGTTCGGCCACAGCGACGGCGGCAGCATCGCGCTGATCTTCGCCGGCGCTTTTCCCGATGTCCCGTTCGGCGTCGTCGCGCTGGCGCCGCACGAGTTCGTCGAGGACGTGACGCTGGCCGGCATTCTCGCTGCTCGCGAGGCGTGGACCGCGACCGACCTGCCGGCGAAGCTGGCGCGCCATCACCGCGACGCGGCGCGTGTCTTCGCCGAGTGGCACGAGATCTGGCTGAGTCCGGAATTCCGCGCCTGGAACATCGAGGACTGCCTGCCGGCGATCCGCTGCCCGGTGCTGGCGATCCAGGGCGAGGACGACGAGTACGCGACGATGCGCCAGATCGAGGTCATCGCCGAGCAGGTGGCCGATACGACGCTGCTCAAGCTCCCGGCGTGCGGCCACTCGCCGCACCGCGATCAGCCGGCGGCGGTGCTCGGCGCGCTCGACGCCTTCGTCAGGCGGCTGAGCGGATCCTGACGGTAGTAGGTGCGCAGCAGCGCGTAGAGTTCCGGGTATTCGCGGTCAACGACGTCCGGCGTCTCGAAGAAGTGCTCGGAAACGACGGCGAAGAACTCGGCGGGATCGTCGCTGGCGTAGGGGTCGATGATGGTCTCCTCGCCAGCGTCGACGCGCTTGCAGAAGTCGTCGTAGGCGGCGAGGAAGACGGCGTCCCACGCGGCCGGCGTCAGGCCGGAATGCAGCGCGGGCATGCCGTCCGCCTCGCCGTTCTGCATGTCGAGCTTGTGGGCGAATTCGTGGATGACGACGTTGTAGCCGGCGCCGGCCATCTGCGCATCGTGCCAGGAAATGATCAGCGGGCCGCCGGCCCAGGCTTCACCGGAGAGCACGTCGTCGTACTCGTGCACGACGCCGTCCTCGTCCTCGATCCGGCGCGGCACGACGAACTCGTCGGGATAGACGACGATGCCGACCCAGTCGCGATAGGCGGCGAGGCCGAGCCCGAGGATGGGCAGGCAGCCCTGGGCGGCGATCGACAGGCAGATCTCGTCGCTCAGTTCGAGGCCGCCGGCGGCGCTGAATTCCTTCTCGGCGAGGAAGGCCTCGACCAGCGATTTCAGCGCTTCCTGTTCGTCAACCGCGAGCGCCGCGAGAAATGGCAGCGCCGCGACGGTGCGCTGCCACGCGGCAGCGGGAACGGGCGCCGGCCGCTTGCCCGGGAGCCAACCGAACAGGCCCATCAGCGCTTCATCGTCAGGCCGATGCCCGCGAAGATCAGGGCGATGCCGAGGTAGTGGTAGCCCTGCGGAATCTCGGCGAGGAAAATGGCCGAGAGCAGGGTGCCGAACACCGGCATCAGGTGGATGAACAGGCTGGCGCGGTTGGCGCCGACTTCGGCGACGCCGCGATTGTAGAAGATGTAGCCGAGGAAACTGGGGAAGACCCCGACGTAGGCGAGCGCTGCCAGCGAGCCGAGGTGCACGTCGATGTGCCGGCCGCGCGCCATCTCCCAGGCCCAGGCGGGGGCGAGGGCGGCGAGGCCGACGGCGGTCATCGCCGCCAGCATCAGCATCGGGTGCACGCCGGCCGGCCGCCAGGCGAGGCCGACCGTATAGATTGCCCAGACCAGCACGGCGCCGAGCATCCAGATGTCGCCGGCATTGAGGTTGAGGTGCGCCAGCACCGAGAGGTCGCCGCGGGCGATGATGGTCAGCGCGCCGCACAGCGAGATGGCGACGCCGAAACCCTCGCGCGGGCGCAGGTGCTTGCCGAGGAAAGCCCAGGAAATCGCGATCGTCGCGACCGGGATGAACGAGTTGAGCAGCACCGCGTTGGTCGCCGAGGTGTACTGGAGCGCGATGTAGGCGAAGGTGTTGTAGCCGCCGACGCCGACCAGCCCAAGCAGGACGACCGGCTTCCAGCCGGCCCGCAGCAGCGGCCACTGCGCCTTGAAATGGGGCAAGGCGAGTGGCAGTACGCAGGCGAAGGCGATCGCCCAGCGCCAGAAGGCGAGCGCCAGCGGTGGCACGTCGGCGCGGATGCCGCGTCCGAGCACCATGTTGCCCGACCAGAAGAGGACGGTGAGGGTGAACAGCAGGTAGGGGTTGGTGAGGAAGCTGCGGCGGTTCTCGCTCATGCCGGCCATTATGCCTCAGCCGGGAACGGCGCCCCGGACGCTATAATTGCGGCATGGTTTCCGTCCTCCATTCGGTCGCCGCGCAGAGCGACTTCGACCAGTTCTTCGCGACCCTCGCCGATGGCCTGGAGGCGGAAGAGGCGGCGACGCTCAGGGAGGCGGTCGCCTACGCCTGGGAAATCTATGGCGATGCGGTGCTCGGCAGCGGCGAGCGCATCTGGTCGCACGCGCTGGGCATGGCGGTGATCGTCGCCGGTCTCCGCCTCGACGCCGACTCGCGCATGGCGGCGGTGCTCTTCGCCGCGCCGGCCTATGACGAGCATGCCATGAAGCGGATCGAGGAACGCTTCGGCAAGGCGGCCGCGCAACTGGTCAATGGCATCTCGCGCCTCAACCGCCTGCGGCCGATCACCAAGGGCTTCGTCGCCGCCAGCCTGGAAGCGGGCATGGTCAATCCGGCCGAGGTCAGGGCGCAGGTCGAGGTGCTGCGCAAGATGCTGCTGGCGATGGTCGAGGACATCCGTGTCGTGCTGCTGCGCCTCGCCAGCCGGACGCAGACGCTGCGCTTCTACGCCGCCCACGCCGATGACCTGCGCGTCGAGGTGGCGCGCGAGACGCTCGAACTCTATTCGCCGCTCGCCAACCGGCTCGGGGTCTGGGAACTGAAGTGGGAGCTGGAGGACCTCTCGTTCCGCTTCCTGCACCCGGACCTCTACAAGAAGATCGCCGGCATGCTCGACGAGAAGCGCAGCGAGCGCGAGCAGTTCATCGCCGACGCGGTGGCGAAGGTGCGCGCCGAGCTGGTCGCGACCGGCGTCGCCAATGCCGATATCTATGGCCGCCCGAAGCACATCTTCAGCATCTGGAGCAAGATGCGCAACAAGGAGGTCGATTTCTCCGAGGTCTATGACATCCGCGCCCTGCGCATCATCGTCAACGACGTCAAGGACTGCTATACCGCGCTCGGGATCGTGCACAACCTGTGGTCGCCGATCCCGAAGGAATTCGACGACTACATCTCGAATCCGAAGGGCAACTACTACCGTTCGCTGCACACGGCGGTGCGCTGTCCCGACGGGCGCAGCCTGGAAGTCCAGATCCGCACCCGGGACATGCACCACCATGCCGAACTCGGCGTCGCCGCCCACTGGCGCTACAAGGAGGGCGTCAAGCGGACTGACGAGGACGAGTACGACGAGAAGATCGCCTGGCTGCGCCAGTTGCTGACCTGGAAGGACGACGTTGCCGACAGCTCGGACTGGGTCAGCCATTACAAGCAGGCGGCGCTCGACGAGACGATCTACGTGCTGACGCCGCAGGGCAAGGTGGTCAACCTGCCGCGCGGGGGGACGCCGGTCAACTTCGCCTACCGCGTCCATACCGATCTTGGCCACCGCTGCCGCGGCGCCAAGGTGAACGGCCAGCTGGTGCCGCTCAATACCGCGCTCGAAACCGGCGAGCGCGTCGAGATCATCACAGCCAAGCACGGCGGTCCATCGCGCGACTGGCTCAATCCGGTGCTCGGCTACATCCACACCAAGAGCGGCCGGGTCAAGGTGCGTGCCTGGTTCGCCAGCCTGGCGCTCGAGGAGACGCTGGCCGAAGGGCGGGCGATCGTCACCAAGGAACTCCAGCGCGCCGGGCAGACCAGCGCGAACATCGACGAACTGGCGAACAAGCTCGGCTTCTCGCGCGCCGACGACCTCTACGTGGCGGCGGCGCGGGGCGAGATGAACCTGCGCCAGTTCCAGTCCATCGCGCGCGGCGAACTGCCGCCCGACAACGAACCGCCGGACGAGGTGACGGCGCGACCGCGGCGCGCGGTCAACAGCAACCAGGGCATCCTCATCGTCGGCGTCAACAACCTGCTGACGCAGCTCGCGCGCTGCTGCAAGCCGGCGCCGCCCGACGGGATACAGGGCTTCATCACGCGCGGCAAGGGCGTTTCCATCCACCGCACGGATTGCCCGAATTTCGCCAATCTCGCCGCGCTGCATCCCGAGCGCGTCATCGAGACCGACTGGGGCGGCCAGACCTCCGGCCTGTTCGCTTCCGATATCGTCGTCAACGCGCACGACCGCCAGGGCCTGCTGCGCGACATCTCGGAGATCTTCGCGCGCGAGAAGCTCAACGTCGTCGGCGTCAACACGCAGTCGAAGCAGAACAAGGCGCACATGAGCTTCACGGTCGAGATCACCAACCTGCCGCAGTTGCAGCGCACCCTGGCGCTGATCCACGAGGTCAACGGCGTCGTCGCCGTCCGCCGCGCCTAGCTCCGCTCCTCCTCGGCCCAGCGCAGGGTGCGCTGGACGGCCTTGCGCCAGCCCGCCATCAGTGACTCGCGCCGGTCGGCCGGCATCGCCGGCTCAAAGCGGTGCTCGCTCTGCCACAGGCTGGCCAGTTCCTCCTCGTCGCGCCAGAAGCCGACCGCCAGACCGGCCAGGCAGGCGGCGCCGAGCGCGGTCGTCTCGGTGACGCGGGGACGAACCACCGGCACGCCGAGGATGTCGGCCTGGAACTGGAGCAGCAGGTCGTTGCCGGCGGCGCCCCCATCGACGCGCAGTTCGCGCAGCGGCTGGCCGGCGTCGCGTTCCATCGCGTCAAGCACCTCGGCGCTCTGGAAGGCGATCGCCTCGAGCGCGGCGCGTGCGACGTGGGCGCGCGTGGTGCCGCGCGTCATGCCGAGCAGCGCGGCGCGCGCGTAGGGATCCCAGTAGGGGGCGCCGAGACCGGTGTGGGCGGGGACCAGGCAGACGCCGCCGCTGTCCGGTACCGACGCGGCCAGCGCCTCGATGTCGGCGGTGGCGGCGATGATGCCGAGGCCGTCGCGCAGCCACTGCACGGTGGCGCCGCCCATGAACACGCTGCCTTCGAGCAGGTAGGTGGTGCGTCCGCCGAAGCGCCAGCCGACCGTGCTCAGCAGGCGATGGCGCGACGACATCGGCTGCGCGCCCGTATTCAGCAGCAGGAAGCAGCCGGTGCCGTAGGTGTTCTTGGCCATGCCGGGCGCCAGGCAGGCCTGGCCGAAG